>NZ_VBUI01000100.1 GCF_005780185.1 Halomonas urmiana
ATAACCGCGACTAGCGCGCTCTGCATCAAGAACGTGGCGAAGCCACAGGCGAAGCGCCTCCACCTCATTCATGTCGTTGCGTGAAGTAAGCGAGGCAGCTACCTCGACCGGCGATCGTAGCGGAAACACAACTACCGTCCGATAGCCTACCTCCGACAGCAGCGTCTACCATAATGGGAAAAAACGGCAAATCCGCGGGTCTTTGAGGACGATCAGAGCGGAGTCGACAAATTCGGAGTCTAGCAACCGACGACCCTCTTCCAGAAATTC
>NZ_VBUI01000101.1 GCF_005780185.1 Halomonas urmiana
CTGGGCGGCGTCCCGATCCGCGCCTGCGTCACCCCGATCGCGGCGGTCGCGGGCCAGGCGATCGCCACCATCGAAGCGATGCAGGACGACCCGGTCGGCAAGGCGGTCCAGGATGCCTGGGTGCGCCACGACGTGCCGCAATGCGGCTACTGCCAGAGCGGCCAGGTGATGAGCGCCGTCGCGCTGCTGCGCACCAACCGGCGCCCGCTGGACGGCGACATCGACAACGCCATGAGCGGCAATCTGTGCCGCTGCGGCACCTATCAGCG
>NZ_VBUI01000102.1 GCF_005780185.1 Halomonas urmiana
TAGGTAATATTGTATGTATATGTGGTTCAGATTATATTGAATTTAGTACTTATGAAGGAAATAATCAACCAACTATAGGTTACTTTTTAAGTGCAGGAACTCCAGATGTAGCTACTCAAAATGAAATAAATAATAATGGGAAAATATTTAAAGATAGGAATATTCCTTCAGGACTTGTAGATACAGGTTGGTATTTAACCAATATTAAAACTTACTATGGAACTGGTCCAAACACTAGTGCTGTAGTTTCTTTATTAAAAGTTAATAAT
>NZ_VBUI01000103.1 GCF_005780185.1 Halomonas urmiana
TAAGATCCAGACACAGGCTTGAGTTAAATCTTTTGAATAAAGGCTTGTTGATCGGTGTGAGCTAGTTACAAAAACAGGGATTTCAAATTTTGGAAGAATGTCGGTTAACTGAAAATTTTCAAAACAGTTAACACTAAAATGAGCGCCCATACCTGCACGCAACACACGTGGAGACCAAAGAGATGCTGAACCTTGGGTGCAAATGATTTGTTTTATATTCGCCGCGGCTGCTGAACGAAGCAATGTCCCGACATTTCCAGGATCTT
>NZ_VBUI01000104.1 GCF_005780185.1 Halomonas urmiana
ACCGCGGCGGCAAATACCAAGGTCACGCCCACCTGGCCTTGGTATTTGACGCCGCGGTCCTTGTAGCTGACCTCGCAGACGTCGTCCTTATCGCTTTCAAAGAACAGCACCTGGGCGCAGCCCTCGCCCGCATAGATGCGCGCAGGCAGTGGCGTGGTGTTGGAAAACTCCAGCGTCACGTAGCCTTCCCACTCGGGCTCGAACGGTGTGACGTTGACGATGATGCCGCAGCGCGCATAGGTGCTTTTGCCCAGGCAGATGGT
>NZ_VBUI01000105.1 GCF_005780185.1 Halomonas urmiana
TTTGATTTGCAGCAAAGCTTAAACCACCGCCATTATCTGAACCGTCCTGACCATAACTCACACTCAAATTGCCTTCTGCGGTGAGTAACGATGTGTTTGGTTCACTTCCTGTCGCTAGACCTTTTTCATCTACAGAAGTTACTGCTGGCGCAGAACCAATTGATGGCCCATCATCCTTAAAGATAAAACGATCACCTACCGCAACAGGATCACTGGTGACCGCATCACCATCACCATCTGTAGCAGTTGCAGTTAGGGTAA
>NZ_VBUI01000106.1 GCF_005780185.1 Halomonas urmiana
GATGCCGAGCCCGCCGCCTTGCGCGATGCGTTGAAGGCGCACCTCAAGGCCCAACTGCCGGACTACATGGTGCCCGCGCATTTGATCGTGCTGCAGAGCATGCCACTCACCGCCAACGGCAAGCTCGACCGCCGCGCCTTGCCGGAGCCGGACCCAGAGGCCAATCGCCAAGCCTACGTGGCGCCCCGCAGTGAGCTGGAACACAGCCTGGCTGCCATCTGGTGCGCGGTGCTGAACGTGGAGCAAGTCGGCCTCGACGAT
>NZ_VBUI01000107.1 GCF_005780185.1 Halomonas urmiana
TGGTGCAGTTGGTCGGCGATCGTGTCGCCAACCAGCGCGGGGAAACCGCTCATGACCAGGCGTGTAGGTTCACCGCCGGTGTGTGAGTCAATCACGTGCAGCCGTTTCATAAGGCGCTCCATCAGTGGGTGGCCGGGGACAGTGGGGCGCTGTAGTGCGCGTCGCTGACGGCTTCGCTTTCGTCCTCTTCCTGCTCCAGGCGCACCAAGTGGGCGGGCACGCCGGTGGCGGCGCCCCAGTAGTAGATGCCCAAGGCGCAGG
>NZ_VBUI01000108.1 GCF_005780185.1 Halomonas urmiana
TTAAGTGAAATTAGTCACTCATAAACAAAGAATTAAGCTGTGGATAACTTTGAGGATAACCGTGTGGAAAATGTTCGTAAAGCCAGTATTGATCAGGCTACCGTGGTAGACACATGGTTAACGCGTTGGAGTCAGTTTATTCAGCAGTCGCCACTGAGTAAGACAGGGTTCACCGAAGCGCGAAGTGAGGTGATTCAACAGGTCCTTGAAGCCATGCTACGCGGTGAGAGTTGTATCTCGGTTGCAGCTGAAGCCGTCAC
>NZ_VBUI01000109.1 GCF_005780185.1 Halomonas urmiana
TAAGATGAGACATCAAAGTAGTACTATCGTACACCAAATCTCTAATATTGTTTCGGTGAGATTTATATTCTAAAATACTGGTAACTAATTTTTTAGACTTTTCAATAACATCAGAATCTTTATTAATGACCAATAAATCTAAAATTTCTAAAATTCTCTGTAACTGCTGTCTTATTTTGAGCAAAGCGAGATTAATTTTACTAGAAATTCCATATTTTGAAGAATTTTTGAAAGCTGTATTCACAAAAGCAAAACCTTG
>NZ_VBUI01000010.1 GCF_005780185.1 Halomonas urmiana
GGACCGGTAGTTCAGTTGGTTAGAATGCCGGCCTGTCACGCCGGAGGTCGCGGGTTCGAGTCCCGTCCGGTCCGCCATCTGCACACGAATTCTTCAGCCCCGAGGCCTTTCCGGCCTCGGGGCTGTGTCGTTTTCCGACGTCCTCTTTTTCGTCTTCTCCTCCCTCGTCGTTTTGCATGCTTTTCGCAAGAACCTGCGATGAGCCTTTGCGTCCTGCGCCGTGACTATCATACAGTTGTTTGAAATCGTCGCCGTTTCGACCATGAGGATCCCGCCGTGAGTGCTTACCCCCAGCTGTTCCGCCCCTTGAGGGTCGGCCATCTGACGCTCCCCAACCGGGTGCTGATGGGCTCGATGCATACCAACCTCGAGGAGGCCCCCGGCGGCTTCGAGAGGCTGGCGGCCTTCTATGCCGAACGGACCCGGGAGGGAGTGGGACTGATCGTTACTGGCGGCATCGCGCCGCTCACCGAAGGCGCCGTCTTCCAGGGTGCCGCGACCCTGGAGCGGTCGGATCAGCTGGCGGATCACCGCCGCGTGGTCGAGGGCGTGCACGAGGCCGGCGGACGCATCTGCCTGCAGATCCTGCATGCCGGCCGCTATGCCTATACCCCGGAGCTGGTGGCGCCGTCGGCGATCCAGTCGCCGATCACGCCGTTCATGCCGCGCTCGCTCACCACCGACGAGGTCGAGGAGCGCATCGAGGCCTACGTGCGCTGCGCGACCCTGGCCCGGCAGGCCGGGTACGACGGCGTCGAGGTGATGGGCTCTGAGGGCTATCTCATCAACCAGTTCCTCTGTCCGCGCACTAACCATCGCGACGATACCTGGGGCGGCAGCTTCGAGAATCGCCTGCGCTTCCCGGTGGAGATCGTGAAGCGCATCCGTGAGGCGGTGGGGAGCGACTTCCTGCTGATCTTCCGGCTGTCGATGATCGATCTGGTGGAGGAGGGCAGTACCTTCGAGGAGGTCCTGGCCCTGGGGCGTGCCCTTGAGGCCGCCGGTGTTGACCTGATCAATACCGGCATCGGCTGGCACGAGGCGCGGGTGCCGACCATCGTCACCAGCGTGCCGCGCGCCGCCTTCACCGAGGTGACGCGTCGCATGCGCGAAGCACTCAGCGTGCCGCTGATCACCACCAACCGCATCAACATGCCCGAGGTGGCCGAGCGGGTGCTGGCCGAGGGGCATGCCGACATGGTCTCCATGGCACGCCCCTTCCTGGCCGATCCGGCCTGGGTGAGCAAGGCCGCCGCCGGGCGAGACGACGAGATCAATACCTGCATCGCCTGCAACCAGGCCTGCCTGGACCAGGTCTTCGAGGGGCGGCTCACCTCCTGCCTGGTCAATCCTCGCGCCTGCCACGAGACCGAGCTCGTCGTCACGCCGACCGAGCGCGTGCGGCGCGTCGCCGTGGTGGGTGGCGGCCCGGCGGGGCTCGCCGCGGCCGTGACCGCCGCCGAGCGGGGCCATGCAGTGACGCTCTTCGAGCGGGCCGGTGAACTGGGTGGCCAGTTCAACCACGCGCGGCGCATCCCCGGCAAGGAGGAGTTCGACGAGACCCTGCGCTACTATCGGACGATGCTCGACAAGCACGGCGTGGCGGTGCGGCTGAACGTCGAGGCGGATGTCGAGGACCTGCGGGCCTTCGACGCCGTGGTGCTGGCCACCGGCGTGCGTCCCCGCCGACTCGCGCTGGCGGGCATCGATCATGCCATGGTGATGAGCTACCCCGAGGCCATCACCCATCCCGAACGGGTCGGCGCGCGGGTGGCGATCATCGGCGCCGGTGGCATCGGCTTCGACGTGGCGGAGCTGCTGACGCATGCCGGTCACCCCTCGCGGGATGTCGCGACCTGGTGCGATGAATGGGGTGTCGACCTGGCCATGGCCGATCGCGGCGGGCTCAAGGCGCCGCGCCCGCCCGCGACCCCGCGCCGGGTCTTCCTGCTGCAGCGCCGGGCCTCGCGGCCCGGCAAGGGGCTCGGCAAGACCACTGGCTGGGTGCATCGTGCCTCACTGGCTCACCGCGGGGTTGAGGCGATCGCCGACTGCGAGTACGTCGGCATCGACGACGACGGCCTGGCACTGCGCATCGCGGGCGAGCCGCGCCGGCTCGAGGTCGATACCGTGGTGGTGTGTGCCGGTCAGGAGTCGGTGCGCGAACTGCTTCAGCCGCTGCGCGCGGCCGGCGTGGGCGTGCATGTGATCGGCGGCGCCGACGAGGCCGCCGAGCTGGATGCCCGGCGGGCCATCGCCCAGGGCACTCGCCTCGCCGCGGGACTCTGAGGCGGCGAGCGGCACCCACGATGGTGAGCCTCCCGCCGCGCTTCGCGTCGTACCTCTCACCCCGCCCCCGAACGGCGCCCCGCGTCGATCCCTGTCCGCTGGCCGCCGATGCCGCCGGCGGCCAGCGTCGTTGCAGCGTTTAATCTCTCGACAATCTTCATGAACCGACGGACGCTCGCGGGCTCTCAGTGTTGAGGGCTCGGGAGCGTTGATTGGTGAGCTAAACCGTTATCCGCTGATGCTGTCTACGCTTAAGAGACCCCATCCCGGCTTTATCATCACCATGTCGTCGTTGCCGGGGAATCGGGCTTTAAGGAGGTATCGATGAGCATCTTCGACCATGTGCAGAACCGCTTCTCTCGCGTCCAGCAGGAAGAGATGAGCCTGCAGGAGTATCTGGAACTCTGTCGCCGAGATCCGGTGGCCTATGCCACTGCTGCCGAGCGGATGCTGGAGGCCATCGGCGCACCGGAGGTGATCGACACCGCCAAGGATTCGCGGCTGTCGCGCATCTTCTCCAACAAGGTGATTCGCCGCTATCCGGCCTTCGCCGAGTTCTACGGCATGGAGGAGGCCATCGAACAGATCGTCGCCTACTTCCGTCACGCCGCCCAAGGGCTGGAGGAGCGCAAGCAGATCCTCTACCTGCTGGGGCCGGTGGGCGGCGGCAAGTCGTCGCTGGCCGAGCGCCTCAAGCTGCTGATGGAGAAGGTGCCCTTCTATGCCATAAAGGATTCTCCGGTCTATGAGTCGCCGTTGGGGCTGTTCTCCCCCGAGGAGGATGGTGAGCTGCTGGAGAAGGAGTACGGCATTCCCAAGCGCTACCTCAAGAGCGTGATGTCGCCCTGGGCCGCCAAGCGGCTCAAGGAGAGCGGCGGTGATATTTCCCATTTCCGGGTGGTGCGTCTCTACCCCTCGCGGCTCAACCAGATCGCCATCTCCAAGACCGAACCCGGCGACGAGAACAACCAGGACATCTCCTCGCTGGTCGGCAAGGTGGACATTCGCCAGCTCGAACTCTATTCCCAGGATGACCCGGACGCCTACAGCTTCTCCGGCGGGCTGTGTCGCGCCAACCAGGGGTTGATGGAGTTCGTCGAGATGTTCAAGGCGCCGATCAAGGTGCTGCATCCGCTGCTGACGGCGACCCAGGAGGGCAACTACAATCCCACCGAGGGCATGGGCGCGATCCCCTTCGACGGGGTGGTGCTGGCGCACTCCAACGAGAGCGAGTGGCAGACCTTCCGCAACAATCGCAATAACGAGGCCTTCCTCGATCGCGTCTACATGGTCAAGGTGCCCTACTGCCTGCGGGTCACCGAAGAGATCAACATCTACAAGAAGCTTCTCGAGCACTCGTCGCTCAACGAGGCGCCGTGCGCCCCGGATACCCTGCGCATGCTCGCCCAGTTCACGGTGCTCTCGCGGCTCAAGGAGCCCGAGAACTCGAGCATCTACTCCAAGATGCGGGTCTACGATGGCGAGAACCTCAAGGACACCGATCCCAAGGCCAAGTCGATCCAGGAGTATCGCGACAGCGCCGGCGTCGACGAAGGCATGGAGGGGCTCTCGACGCGCTTCGCCTTCAAGATTCTCTCCAAGGTGTTCAACTTCGATAACCACGAGGTGGCGGCCAACCCGGTGCACCTGCTCTACGTGCTCGAACAGCGCCTGGAGCAGGAGCAGTTGCCCAGGGAGACCTTCGAGCGCTACCTGCGCTTCATCAAGGAGTTCCTGGCGCCGCGCTACGTCGATTTCATCGGCAAGGAGATCCAGACCGCCTACCTCGAGTCCTACTCGGAGTACGGCCAGAACATCTTCGATCGCTACGTCACCTATGCCGACTTCTGGATCCAGGATCAGGAGTATCGCGATCCCGAGACCGGCGAGTTCCTCGACCGCCAAGCCCTCAACGAGGAGCTGGAGAAGATCGAGAAGCCGGCCGGCATCTCGAATCCCAAGGACTTCCGTCATGAGGTGGTCAACTTCGTGCTACGGGCCCGTGCCCAGAACAACGGCATGAATCCCAGCTGGCAGTCCTACGAGAAGCTCAGGGGGGTGATCGAGCACAAGATGTTCGCCAATACCGAGGAGCTCCTGCCGGTGATCTCCTTCAATGCCAAGGCCTCGACCTCGGATCAGAAGAAGCACGAGGATTTCGTGGCGAGGATGGTCCACCGTGGCTACACCGAGAAGCAGGTGCGGCTGCTCTCCGAGTGGTACCTGCGGGTGCGCAAGTCGCAGTAGGGCGAGGAGGTCGCCATGACCTATTTCATCGATCGACGAGCCAATGCCAAGCACAAGAGCGCGGTGAACCGCCAGCGCTTCCTCGACCGCTACCGCACCCATATCAAGCGGTCGGTCGAGGAGGCGGTGAATCGCCGCTCGATCACCGACATGGAGCGGGGCGAGAAGGTCTCGATCCCGACGCGGGACATCTCCGAGCCGGTCTTTCAGCACGGCCCTGGGGGCAAGCGCACCATCGTTGCTCCCGGCAACAAGGAGTTCGTCGAAGGGGACCGGCTGCGTCGCCCCGGCGGCGGAGGCGGCGGCGACGGCTCGGGGGAGGGCGGCGCCTCCAACCAGGGTGAGGGGATGGACGAGTTCGCCTTCACCCTCTCGCGGGAGGAGTTCCTCGACTTCGTCTTCGACGGCCTGGAGCTGCCCCACCTGGAGCGCAAGAACCTGGTGGACCTCGACGAGGTGCGCCAGGTGCGGGCGGGGGTCTCCCGGGACGGGACGCCGGCGCGCATCAACATCGTGCGCTCCATGCGCGAGGCTCAGGCGCGGCGCATCGCCATGCGCGCGCCGATTCGCCGGGCCTTGCGTGAGGCCATGGAGGCGCTGGCCGAGGAGGAGCGCAAGGACCCGGTGCTGCGCAATCCGGCACGCATCAACGCCCTCAAGGAGGAGATCGAGCGGCTGGAGAAGCGCCTCGAGGCAGTGCCCTTCATCGACACCTACGACCTGCGCTACAACAACCTGGTCGACCAGCCCCAGCCGTCGAGCAAGGCGGTGATGTTCTGCGTGATGGACGTCTCGGGCTCGATGACCCAGGCCCACAAGGACATCGCCAAGCGCTTCTTCCTGCTGCTCTACCTGTTCCTGGAGCGCAACTACGAGAAAGTCGAGCTGGTCTTCGTGCGCCACCACACCGCGGCCAAGGAGGTCGACGAGGAGGAGTTCTTCTACTCTCGGGAGACCGGCGGCACCATCGTCTCCAGCGCCCTGACCCTGGTCGACGAGATCATCGAGGCGCGCTATCCCTCTGGGCAGTGGAACCTCTACGTGGCCCAGGCTTCGGACGGGGACAACTGGGACGACGACTCCGTCACCTGTCGCAAGCTGCTGGTCGAGCGCCTGATGCCGCGGCTGCAGTACTTCACCTACGTGGAGATCACGCCTCATGCCCACCAGGCGCTGTGGGAGGAGTACGAGCGCGTCGAGGCCGAGTACGACGCCCGCTTCGCCATGCGCCAGATCGTCGAGGCCGGCGACATCTACCCGGTCTTCCGCGAGCTGTTCAAGCGCCGAGCCGCCTTCTGAGGCGGCCTGAGGAGGCAGCATGACCCGACGTCAGCCCATCGCCACCGGTTCCGACTGGAACTTCGAGATCCTCGACGCCTTCGAGCACGAGATCGCTCGCCTGGCCGATGAGTATCGCCTGGATACCTACCCCAACCAGATCGAGGTCATCACCACCGAGCAGATGATGGACGCCTACGCCAGCGTGGGCATGCCGGTGGGCTACCACCACTGGTCGTTCGGCAAGCAGTTCCTGGCCGTGGAGCAGGCCTATCGCCGCGGCCAGATGGGGCTCGCTTACGAGCTCGTCATCAACTCCGACCCCTGCATCGCCTACTTGATGGAGGAGAACACCCTGATGATGCAGGTGCTGGTCATGGCCCACGCCTGCTATGGCCACAACTCCTTCTTCAAGGGTAACTACCTGTTCCGTACCTGGACGGACGCTTCCTCCATCGTCGACTACCTGGTGTTCGCCCGGAAGTACATCAGCGAGTGCGAGGAGCGTCACGGCGTGGAGGCGGTGGAGCAGTTGCTGGATGCCTGCCACGCCCTGCAGAACTACGGGGTCGATCGCTACAAACGGCCCTCGCCGATCTCCGCGGCGGAGGAGTCGCGCCGACAGGCGGAGCGTGAGGCGCATCTCCAGGCCCAGGTCAACATGCTGTGGCGGACCATTCCCGGGCAGCTGCCCGCGGATGCCCTGCCCGGCATGGTCGACCAGGAGGACCCGCTGGGCCTGCATGGGGGCGGACGCTATCCTCCCGAGCCCCAGGAGAACCTGCTCTACTTCATCGAGAAGAATGCCCCGCTGTTGGCCCCCTGGCAGCGCGAGGTGGTGCGCATCGTGCGCAAGTTGGCCCAGTACTTCTATCCTCAGCGCCAGACTCAGGTGATGAACGAGGGCTGGGCCTGCTTCTGGCACTACACCCTGATGAATCGGCTCTTCGACGAGGGGCTGGTGGACGAGGGGTTGATGCTGGAGTTCCTGCAGTCGCACACCTCGGTGGTCCAGCAGCCGGCCTTCGACAGCCCCTACTTCAGCGGCATCAACCCCTATGCGCTGGGTTTCGCCATCTTCACCGACCTGAAGCGCATCTGCGAGGCCCCGACTCAGGAGGATCGCGAGTGGTTCCCCGACTCCGCCGGCAGCGACTGGCGCGAGACCCTGGAGTTCGCGATGAAGAACTTCAAGGATGAGTCCTTCATCCAGCAGTTCCTCTCGCCGAAGGTGATGCGCGACCTCAAGCTGTTCATGGTGGTCGACGATGATCAGGAGGAGATGCTGGAGGTGGCGGCGATCCACGACGAGCGTGGCTACCGGCGCATTCGCGACTCCCTGGCCACTCAGTACGCCCTGGCCGTGCGCGAGCCCAATATCCAGATCTACGCGGCGGATATCCGCGGCGACCGCTCGCTGACCCTGCGCCATGTCCAGGACAGTCGGCGTCCGCTGGCGCGCAGCGTCTATCCGGTGATCCGTCACCTCCACCAGCTGTGGGGCTTCCCGATTCGGCTGGAGTCCGTGGAAGACGACGAGGTGGTGCGCCGCTATCACTGGCCCCTGGCCGAGGAGGAACGCCGCGACTGACGGCCGGCGTTCGGGTCTCTGCACCGACACGCGCCACGGCCCGGCAGTGAACGGTCCTTGAACGAGTGGGCCTGAACAAAAAAGACCCGCGCCAAGGCGCGGGTCTTGGGGTGTTGGCGGACGGCGAGGTATCAGGCCTGAGCCGTCCAGGACTGGCACCAGCCGCCGGGCTCGACGCTGTTCTGGGGGAACAGCTGACAGCCCTGGCTATCCGCCTGGTAGAACATGCAGTTCTGGCACTCCTCGCCCTCCTCGTAGGCAGGGTGATCGCTCGCCTCGCTGGCGACCTTGACGTAGTTCAAGGCCTTGGCCTGCTCGGCGCTCGGGTCCAGGGCGGGCAGGTCCTGGGCGAAGGCGCTCTTCGACAGGATGCCGGCACCCAGGGGCAGGGCGGCGAGGCCCAGCAGGCTGTTACGCATGAAGTCACGACGATTGCGGTCGGCCATGGTCTCTCCTTGTCATCACGGTAGGGACGAATCGTGGCGGGGCATGCTTGGTGCCCGCGCTTCTAGCAGGCTCTTAGGTTCGAGCACTGTCTGTTCTGTGGCTTGCTTTCCGAGTCTTGCCGCTCGGGTCTTGCGTGTCGCGTCTGGCGCGACGGATGGCGCGTTGCACCACCCCTGTTCCGACCGGCGTTCGCCGGTGGAGTTCGACCGCTCCATGGTAGTCAACTGAATGAGGCATCGCGAATCGCTTGGGGGCAGTGCGGCAATCCGCCGCGCGGCCGCGTGGGTGTAACGCGTGAGTCGACGGTCGGCCTGGCGTCGGTGCAGTGCCCGCGCCGGCGCTGCTATACTCGCGCCAGCTGCGGTGGCCCCCGGCCGACCGGAACCTATGCGCGCGACAGCGCCTTGAGCAGGGAGAAGTGCGATGCAGAATGCCGTGATTCTGATCAATGCCGAGCAGGGCCAGGTCAAGGCCGTGGCCGAGCGGCTGGCCGACGTGGAGGGGATCAGCGAGGTCTATTCCACCTGCGGTCGCTACGATCTGGTGGCCATCGCGCGAACCCGCGACTTCGAGAGCCTCGCTGAGCTGGTCACCGGGCGCCTCAATGCCGTCGAGGGCATCCGCGACACCGAGACCCTCAACGCCATGCAGGTTCACTCCCGCCATGATCTGGAGACCATGTTCTCGCTGGGCTGGTGAGGGGCGCGGGGGAGGCCCGGCGGCCGCAGGACTCGTCGTGAACGAACAGGGGCGGTGCAGACATGGCAGCAAGACGAGGGCGCGGTGGCCACCGCTGGCGGCATCGGGTGCGTCGCTTCGGCATCACGGCCCTGTTCCTGGCGGTCGCCACGGGGCTGTGGCACCTCCAGGAGCGTGAGCTTCGCGACGAGCTGAGCTGGCAGGGCGTCACTACCTGGCAGGATCTCACTCCGCTGACCTTCCATCGCGTGCTGCGCAACGACGGCTTCCTGGTGGGCTGGTCCGATGTTCGCGTCAACCCGCTCTGGGTCGGCTACCAGCTGCGCCGAGTCGAGGATCCTGCCGCCGGGCCGCGCCCCGGCTTTCGCCGCGACTGGCGGGCGCTCTGGCCGATCTCCACGGAGAGCTACTTCGGCAGCGGCTACGACCGCGGCCATCTCGCGCCCAACTATGCCATCGCGGCGGTTCATGGCAGCGGGGCCCAGCGCGATACCTTCCTAATGAGCAATATGTCGCCCCAGCGGCCCGCGCTCAATCGGCGCCTCTGGCAGCGGCTGGAGGAGGTGGTGATGGATCACTTCGTGCCGCGCTTCGCCGCCCTGCAGGTGATCACCGGGCCGATCTTCCCCGAGCGCTTCCAGGACAACGTGCTCAACCGCGTCGGGTTGGTGGAGGTGCCCGAGGCCTTCTACAAGATCCTGGTGGTGCCGGGAGATGAGCCCCGGGCGCTGGCCTTCATCATGCCGCAGCGGGTCTCCGGCGACGAGCCGCTGGACGACTTCCTGGTGAGCATCGACGAGGTGGAGGTGCGCACCGGCCTGGACTTCCTGCCGCGGCTCGCGCCGGCGGCGGCCGAGGCCCTGGAGGGGCGGGTCGACACCGCCGGCTGGGGCCTCGAGGCGGTGGCCAGGCTGCCCGGGCGCTTCTGAGCGGTCGACGCTCCCGGTGGCGGTTATCCCAGGAGGGGGCATATCCGAGGAAAGGGCGTCTGAGAGACAGAACGACAGGCACAAAAAAACCGCGATCCAGTGTCGCGGTTTCCTTTATGGCATCGATGTAAGTCTCGTTTGCATGACGCGAGTAGTGGTGCCCAGGAGAGGACTTGAACCTCCACATCCGTAAGGATACTAGCACCTGAAGCTAGCGCGTCTACCAATTCCGCCACCTGGGCGCATCATGCTGTCGTCGTGTTCGGGATCATCGCGTGAGCGATGGTGCCCAGGAGAGGACTTGAACCTCCACGTCCGTAAGGACACTAGCACCTGAAGCTAGCGCGTCTACCAATTCCGCCACCTGGGCGAACACGAGTGACTCGAGCTGACAAAGAGCGTGGGAGAGAACTCCCGGATATCCGATCGGCGAGCGAGGGGATATCGATGGTGCCCAGAAGAGGACTTGAACCTCCACGTCCGTAAGGACACTAGCACCTGAAGCTAGCGCGTCTACCAATTCCGCCATCTGGGCAGGCGAGGCGTATGGTACCGGATTCGTTCGGCGATGCAAGCGCCCGGGGGGTGAAAAAGGCGGTTTTTTTGTTGCCGGCCGGGGGTTCGTGACGCCGCCATGCTTGGGTGATGGGGGCGCCAGCGCTATACTGCGCGCATGATAAACTACTTGAAACGCCAGATGACACGCGCTGGACGCCGCCGTCCCCGCGCCCTTTCGATCACGCTGCTCATGATGCCGCCAAGGATGCCCTCCGCATGACCCACTGGACGCTCAGCGACGATCCGCACGCGAAACGCGAAGCTCACAAGTACGACAAGCCTGCACCCAGCCGAGAATACCTGTTGGCGCGCCTCGAAGAGGCCGGCAAGCCGCTGACCCACGAGGCGATGAGCCAGCAACTGGGTCTCGAGGATGAGGATCTCCAGGAGGCGGTGCGGCGTCGCCTGGCGGCGATGGAGCGCGATGGTCAGGTGCTGCGCAACCGTCGCAACGCCTATGCGCTGATCGACAAGCTCGACCTGATCAAGGGCAAGGTGCTGGGGCATCGTGACGGCTTCGGCTTCCTGCTGCGCGATGACGGCAAGAAACCGGATCTGGTTATGCCGCCCCGCCAGATGCGGCGGGTCTTCCACGGCGACCACGTGCTGGTGCGGGTCAGCGGCCGCGATCGCCGCGGGCGTGACGAGGCGACCATTGTCGAGATGCTGGCGCGCAACACCCAGGAGATCGTCGGCGTCTACCGGGCCAACACCCCGGAATTCGGGGTGCTGATCCCCGAGAACTCGCGCATCACCCAGGAGATCATCATCCCCCACAGTGCCTGCGGTGGCGCTCAGGATGGCCAGGTGATCTCCGCGAAGATCACTCAGCAGCCCGAGACTCGGGTACAGCCGGTGGGCGAGGTGCTCGAGGTGCTCGGCGAGCGCATGGACCCGGGGATGGAGATCGATATCGCCATCCGCAGCTATGAGATTCCCGCCGAGTTTCCGCCAGAGGTCCATGACCAGATCGCCGGCATGTCGGCCGAGGTGGCCGAGGCGGACAAGGGGAATCGCATCGACCTGCGTCACGTGCCGCTGGTGACCATCGATGATGAGAGCGCCAAGGACTTCGACGACGCCGTCTGCGCCTGGAAGACCAAGTCGGGCAGCTGGAAGCTGCTGGTGGCCATCGCCGATGTCTCCCACTATGTGCGTCCGGGTAGCGCCCTGGATCAGGAGGCGATCACCCGCGGCAACTCGGTCTACTTCCCGGGGCAGGTGGTGCCGATGCTGCCGGAGCTGCTCTCCAACGGGCTCTGCTCGCTGAACCCGGCCGTCGATCGCCTGGCGCTGGTCTGCGAGATGAACATCTCCCAGAGCGGGGCGATCAGCCGCTACCGTTTCTACGAGGCGGTGTTCCAGTCCCACGCGCGCCTGACCTACAACAAGGTCGCCGACATCCTCGACGACGAGGGGGAGCAGGGCGAGGCACTGCGCGAGGAGTACAGCGAGCTGGTGCCGTCGCTCAAGAACCTGCACTCGCTCTATCGGCTGCTGCGCGAGGCTCGCGTGGAGCGCGGGGCCATCGACTTCGAGACCACCGAGACGGCGATCGTCTTCAACGACGAGCGCAAGATCGAGAAGATCGTGCCGCGCAGCCGCAACGACGCCCACAAGATCATCGAGGAGTGCATGCTGGCGGCCAACGTCGCCACGGCGCGCTTCCTCGACAAGCACGACCTGCCGGCGCTCTATCGCATCCACGAGAAGCCCTCGCCGGAGCGCCTCGACAAGCTGCGCCTGTTCCTCAACGAGCTGGGCCTGTCGCTGCCGGGCGGCGATGACCCGAGCCCGCAGGACTATCGCGACCTGGCCGAGGCCATCAAGGGCCGCGATGACGCCGACGTAATCCAGACCGTGATGCTGCGCTCGATGAGCCGGGCGGTCTATTCGCCGCAGAACGACGGCCACTTCGGCCTGGCCTATCCGGCCTATGCGCACTTCACCTCGCCGATCCGCCGCTATCCGGACCTGCTGGTCCACCGCGCCATCCGCTCGGTGATCCGTGGGCCACGCCAGACCAATACCGTGCTGCGCGCCGAGGACGCCGCGGTCGAGCCGCCGAGCAAGTGGTCGCCCTATACCTTCGAGCAGATGCTCGAGCTCGGCGAGCACTGCTCGATGACCGAGCGCCGCGCCGACGATGCCACCCGCGACGTCGAGGACTGGCTCAAGTGCGAGTTCATGTCCGACAAGCTCGGCGAGGTCTACGACGGCAGCATCGCCTCGGTGACTCAGTTCGGCATCTTCGTGCGCCTCGACGAGGTGTACGTCGAGGGGCTGGTGCACGTCACCTCGCTGCCCTCCGACTACTACCACTACGAGCCCGAGAAGCATCGTCTCAAGGGCGAGCGCAGCGGGATGAGCTATCGCCTCGGCGATGGTGTCTCGGTGCAGGTGGCCCGCGTCGACCTGGACGATCGCAAGATCGACTTCGAGCTGGCCGACGAGAAGCCGCGCCCCAAGCGTCAGCCGCGCAAGCCTCGCGGCAGCGGCGGCGCCGACAAGGTCGGCGATGACAAGTCGGGCAAGGGCGGCAAGCGTCGCCGTGGCCCGCGGCGGTCGAAGGGCCGCGGCTGATGGCGGCAGGGCACAGGAAGCCGCGCGCGTCGCGCGGGGCGCCGCGTCGGGCGCCGTCGACACCCGGCGGGCTCGAGGCCGTGTTCGGCGTCCACGCGGTGCGGGCGCTGCTCGATCGCGGCGAGACGCCCCGTGAGGTCTGGGTGCAGGAGGGCAGCGCCGGCGCCCGCCTGGCCGAGCTGGTCGAGGCCGCGCGCCAGGGGGGCGCACGCCTGCAGTCGCGTTCCCGTGACGAGCTCGACCAGCTCGCCCAGGGCGCCTCTCACCAGGGCATCATCGCCTTCGCCACGCCGCTCGCCTTCGAGGGCGAGGCGTCGCTCTGGCTGCGACTCGAGGGCTGGCCCCATGTGGCACCGCCGCTGCTACTGGTGCTCGACGGCGTCACCGACGTGCACAACTTCGGCGCCTGCCTGCGCAGTGCCGATGCCGCCGGGGTCCACGGCGTCATCGTGCCCAAGGACAAGGCGGCACCGCTCAATGCCGCGGTGCGCAAGGTCGCCTGCGGGGCCGCCGAGAGCATGCCGGTCTACCAGGTCACCAACCTGGCGCGGACGCTGGCCAAGATGAAGGCGCTCGGGGTATGGATCACCGGCACCGCCGGCGAGGCCGAGGCGAGCCTCTATGAGGCCGATTTCATCGGCCCCGCGGCCCTGGTGATGGGCGCCGAGGGCAAGGGCATGCGACGGCTGACCCGTGAGGCCTGCGACACCCTGGTCAAGCTGCCCATGGCCGGCAGCGTCTCCAGCCTCAACGTCTCGGTGGCCACTGGAATCTGCCTCTTCGAGGCGGTCAGGCAGCGCCGAGATACAAGCGCCTAGCGCCCTGCTGACTGGCAGCGGGCGGCAAGTGTCGAAGATGGCATGAGACACCTCGTCGAGCGATGCGCCCGGCGGGGGTCCTGTTGATGACCGTAGTGGTGCAGGCATCATCCTGCGGCGCTCGGCGCTCGGCGCTCGGCGCTCGGCGCTCGGCGCTTGCGCCTTCGGCGCGCACTCTTTAGAATACCTGCGCCCGCTCGTCCTGCGAGCGGGCATTCCTGTCTTTATGACAATCACTCCTTGCTTCCCCTGAGCGACCCGAGGTCGTCACTGTGGAAGCTGCCAAACCGCAAGGAGATCCCATGCGTCACTACGAGATCGTCTTCATGGTCCACCCGGACCAGAGCGAGCAGGTCCCGGCCATGGTCGAGCGCTACACCGGCCTCGTCACCGAGAACGGCGGCACCGTGCATCGCCTCGAAGATTGGGGCCGTCGCCACATGGCCTACCCGATCAACAAGATCCACAAGGCTCACTATGTGCTGATGAACGTCGAGTGCAGCGGCGAGACCCTCGACGAGATCGAGAACATCTTCCGTTTCAACGATGCCATCATCCGCAGCCTGGTGGTTCGCGCCAAGGAAGCCGTCACCGAGGCCTCTCCGATGATGAAGCCGGTGGAAGAAAAGCGTGTTCGCCGCGACGAGAAGCCGCGCAGCACCGAATCCGCCTGAGCACACCCATCGCACCTCTGAAGGAGTCTTCCCATGGCACGCTTTTTCCGTCGCCGTAAGTTCTGCCGCTTTACCGCTGAAGGCGTGAAGCAGATCGACTACAAGGATCTGGACACGCTCAAGGCCTACATCACCGAGACCGGCAAGATCGTTCCCAGCCGTATCACCGGGACCAAGGCCCGTTACCAGCGCCAGCTGTCCACCGCCATCAAGCGGGCACGCTACCTGGCGCTGCTGCCCTACACCGACAGCCACCAGTAAGCACGGCGCGTGATGTTGCCCGTCGCCCGCTGGTTGATGCGCGGCACGCCCTACGCGGCCCTGGGGGCCGCCGCGGGCACCGCCATTCCCTGGCTGTTCTGGCTGGGTGCCGCCGTGGTGGGCCTGGTCACGCTGCGCCAGGGCATGGCCGCCTCGCTGCCGGTGATTCTCGCCGCGGCGGCACCCGCCGGCCTGTGGTGGACCCAGGGAGACGTCATCCCGCTCGCCAGCGTGCTGCTGGTGACGTTGATGGCGGTGGTGCTGCGCGCCCGGTTGAGCTGGGGTGAGGCCATCATCGCCGGCACCTTGGCCGGGGCGGGTATGATCCAGCTGGGCATCTTCCTGCCACCGGGCGGGGCTGCCTTCGTGCTGGAGCAGCTGCGCCAGGGGTCGCCGGATATCGCGGCGATGCTCAGCGAGCTCTCGGCCCAGGGCATGGATACCGAGCATCTGGCCGGCCTGATGATCAGCGGCGTGACCGCGCTGATCGTGCTGCTCGCCGCCGTGGCCTGCTTGGCCCTGGCGCGTGGCTGGCAGGCCGGGCTCTACAACCCGGGCGGGTTCCGCGAGGAGTTCCACGCGCTGCGCCTGCTGCCCCGCGAGCTCGCCATGCTGGTGATGCTCGGGGTGCTCGGCGGCGTGCTGGGGCTCCCTGCCCTGGGCATGCTGGCCTGGGTGCCGCTGCTGGTGGCCGGCATCGCGCTGGTGCATGGTGTTATCGGATTGAAGGGAATGAACGGGCTGTGGCTGGTCGCCTTCTATGTGCTGCTGATCACCACCTGGCCCATGATTCTCATTGTGCTGCTCATGGCCTTCATCGACACGTTCGCGGACTTCCGTGGACGACTGGCCCGCAGCCACTGACAAGAGGTTTACGAGAATGGACGTCATTCTGCTCGACAAGATTGGCAAGCTGGGCGGTCTGGGTGACCAGGTCACCGTCAAGCCCGGTTACGGCCGCAACTACCTGGTGCCCTACGGCCTGGCCGTGCCGGCCACCAAGGACAACATCGAGGCCTTCCAGGCGCAGCGTGCCGAGCTAGAGGCCCAGGCCGCCGAGCGCAAGGCCGAGGCCGAGGCGCGTGCCGAACAGCTCAACGACATCGAGCTCTCTCTGGTCTCCAAGGCCGGCGACGAGGGCAAGCTGTTCGGTTCCATCGGTTCGCGCGATCTGGCCGAGGCCATCTCCAGCGCCGGGATCGAGGTTGCCAAGAGCGAAGTGCGCATGCCGCTGGGCCCGATCCGCCAGACCGGCGAGTACGACATCGACCTGCACCTGCATGCCGAAGTCGATGCCACCGTGCGCGTGGTGGTGGTGGCCGAGTAAGGCCGCTGTTGACGGCATGCGCCTCGGGGCATGCCGCGACAAGAGGGGGCGAGGAGCGAATCCTCGCCCCTTTTTTGTCCCTTTTCTTGCCTTGCCCGCCATCGGGTAGAATGAGCCTGCCCCTTTCCCTCCTGAAGGTCCGCGCACCATGAACGAACCCGCCGCCATCGACCAGGAAACCGCCGCCCTCAAGGTGCCGCCCCACTCCGTGGAGGCCGAGCAGTCGGTGCTCGGCGGGCTGATGCTCGACAACCAGGCGTGGGACAACGTGGCCGACCGCCTGGTGGCGGACGACTTTCATCGCTACGAGCATCGGCTGGTCTTCAACGTCATGGCGGGCCTGGCCGAGTCGGGGCGGCCGCTGGACGTGGTGACTCTCTCCGAGGCCCTGGAGGGGCGCGACCAGCTGGATACCGTGGGGGGGCTCGCCTACCTCGCCGAGCTGGCGCGCAACACGCCCTCGGCCAGCAACATCCGCGCCTACGCCGATATCGTTCGCGAGCGCGCCACCCTGCGCAAGCTGATCCGCGCGGCCAGCCAGATCGCCGACGGCGCCTTCAGCCCCCAGGGACGCCCCGCCGACGAGCTGGTCGACGAGGCCGAGCGGCTGGTCTTCCAGATCAGCGAGGAGCGGCCCAAGTCGGGCGGCCCCATCGGTATGAGCGAGCTCTTGACCAAGGCGGTCGACCGCATCGACGAGCTGTTCAACATGCAGGGCGAGATGACCGGCCTCTCGACCGGCTTTCGCGACCTCGACGAGATGACCTCGGGCCTGCAGCCCTCAGACCTCGTGATCATTGCCGGGCGCCCCTCCATGGGCAAGACGACCTTCGCCATGAACCTGGTCGAGCACGCCGTGATCTCGAGCGACAAGCCGGTGATGGTGTTCTCCATGGAGATGCCCGCGGAGTCGCTGATGCTGCGTATGCTTTCCTCGCTTGGCCGCATCGACCAGACTCGGGTGCGCACCGGCCAGCTGGAGGACGAGGACTGGCCGCGCCTCACCTCGGCGGTCAACCTGCTCAAGGACAAGCAGCTGTTCATCGATGACACCGCGGCGCTCTCGCCCAGCGAGATGCGCTCGCGCATCCGCCGCGTGGTACGCGAACAGGGCAACCTGGGGCTGATCATGATCGACTATCTGCAGCTGATGCAGATCCCGGGCTTCTCGGAGAACCGGACCGGCGAGATATCGGAGATCTCGCGCTCCCTCAAGGGCCTGGCCAAGGAGTTCGGCTGCCCGGTGGTGGCGCTCTCCCAGCTCAACCGCTCCCTCGAGCAGCGTCCCAACAAGCGACCGGTGATGTCGGACCTGCGTGAGTCCGGGGCCATCGAGCAGGACGCCGACATCATCGGCTTCGTCTATCGCGACGAGGTCTACAATCCGGATAATCCCGACAATCAGGGGCTGGCCGAGGTGATCATCGGCAAGCAGCGTAACGGTCCCATCGGCACGGTGCACATGGCCTTCATCGGCAAGTACACTCGCTTCGAGGACTTGGCGCCGGACAGCTATCGCGACGCATTCGGCGAGTGACGGCGTCCTTGAGTCCCGTCGACGGCCCCGTATAATGCCGTTCCCTTGAATCGCACAAGCAGGAGACACCATGGCAGGCGGATTTCGACGCGGCAATCGCCAGCGGACCCCGAAACTCGAGGGGCGCGGCGAGCTCCAGTCGATGGAGCGTGAAGGTCCCTTCAAGGAGTGGCTGGGGATGCCCGACCTCTATCGCTACCACCTGCAGGTGGATGGCGAGGCCTACAGCTATCAGACCGAGGACTCCGAGCTCCCGGTGAAGGTCGGCGACAAGGTGGTGTTCCGCTACAAGGAGACCAAAGCCGGCAAGTGGGTCGACCGCAACTCCCTGGGCAAGGCCATCGATCCCTCCGAATATCAGTAGGCCTGGAACCTCGCGCGGGGGGCAGGGTCACTGGAAGGACACATCGGCGACACGTGATCGTCATCGGGGCGCTTCAGGCTGTCCCGAGCGTGTACCGACATCACCGACCGGACATCAGGAGGATGGCCCATGGATTTCCAGGCGTTGAAGGCCTTCGTGGCCCACCACGACAATTTCGAGATGCGCGTGATCGGTCATGCCGGCAGCCGCTTCTACCAGGTCGAACTCGAGGACGTGGAAGGTGGCCGCCATATGCTGACCCGCGCCGGCAAACCGATCCTGTTTCGCTCGCTGGACGACGTCTACCTCGAGCTGAGCCGGGCGGGCATCCACCGCGCCTACCTGGTTCAGCAGGTGCCCCACGACGAGGTCATCGGGCGCGAGACGCACTATCAGGACCCGCTGACCTCGCGCATGCCGCTGGTCTTCTGAACCAGCGCTTGTGAGCGAGTTCCTTCCCTGAGCTAGCGCTTCCCCCGCCGTGCGAGCCAGCGACCAGGCGCAGACGACGGCGGGCAAACCAGCGGTACCCCGCATCCATCATCCCGCCGATCCCCGGCAGGGTGCTCAGCCAGACCAACCGACGATAGCCCAGCACCGCATAGAGCGCGCGGCTGGCGTCCATGCCCACGTACCAGCGCCCGTCCTCGTCGCGGACGTGCAGCCGGCCCATCATCGCCGAGAAGCTGCTGTCGAGGTGTGTGGCATCGAAATCCGGCGCCTGGATGTCCACCAGCCTGACCCACTCGCGGCGCGGATGCTGCGCCAGCCAGGCGACCTCCCGCTGGCACAGCGGGCAGTGGCCGTCGTGGAAGAGGGTCACCGGGGCGCGGGCGGAAAGCGTGGCGCGTCGGGTCATGTCGGTGTCTCCTCGGCGGTACCGTAGCCCGCCCGGTGTTCGCCCTGGCCATGGGCCGGTGAATAGGCGGGCGCGGCATCGAGCCGCTCGAGAAAGGCCCCGGCCTGTTCGCGCAGGGCCGCGCGCTTGGCATCGCTCATGCGCGACAGGCCGGCGTAGATCAGCTTCATGCGCGGATTGGCGCTCAGGGTGTCGGCGTGACGCTCGAGGAAGTCCCAGTAGAGGCTATTGAAGGGGCAGGCGTCGGGGCCCGTGGCCTGCTTCGGGTCGAAGCGGCAGTGCCGGCAGTGATCCGACATGCGATCGATGTACTTGCCCGAGGCACAGTAGGGCTTGGAGCCCATCAGCCCGCCGTCGGCGTGCAGCACCATCCCCAGGGTGTTGGGCAGCTCCACCCATTCGCAGGCGTCGGCGTACACGGCGAGATACCAGTCGCAGAGCGCCTCGGGCGCCACGTCGCAGAGCAGCGCGAAGTTGCCGGTGACCATCAGCCGCTGGATATGGTGGGCATAGGCGTGGTCGCGGGTCATCTCGATGGCGCGACGCAGGCAGCGCATCTCGGTCTCGCCGTCCCAGAAGCAGCTCGGCAGGCCGCGCCGGGCGCCCAGGGCGTTGCCGCGCTTGTAGTCGGGCATGCGCGTCCAGTAGAGCCCGCGCACGTACTCCCGCCAGCCCAGCACCTGACGGATGAAGCCCTCCGCGGCGTTCAGCGGTGCGCGCCCCTCGTGGTATTCGCGTTCGACCGCCTCGCACACCTCGCGGGGCGAGAGTAGCCCGAGGTTGAGCGCCGCCGAGAGCCGCGAGTGGTAGAGGAACGGCTCGCGGTCGCTGATGGCGTCCTGCAGGCGGCCGAACTGGGCCAGCCGGTGTTCGAGGAAATGCCCCAGCTCGTCCAGCGCCTGGTCACGCGTCACCGGCCAGTGGAAGCCCTCGAGGCGACCGAAGTGATCGTCGAAGCGCTCGGCCACGAGATCGAGCACCGCCAGGGTGGTGGCGTCATGGCGGTGCTCGGGTGGCGCCGGCGGGTGTATCGCGTCGGGCAGCGGCTCGCGGTTGTCGTGATCGAAGTTCCAGCGCCCGCCCACGGGCTCGTCGCCCTCCATCAGCAGCCCGGTGCGGCGGCGCAGCAGGCGATAGAAGTGTTCCTGGCGTGGGGCCTTGCGGCCCCGCGCCCAGGCCTCGAACGCCTCGGGGGTGCTGAAGAAGCGATCGTCCTCGATAAGCCGCCAGGGCACCTCGGCCTCGGCTCGCTCGTGCATCGCCTGCCATAGCCGCCACTCGCCGGGGCGCACGGCACGGATCTCGTCGCAGCCGTAGTCCGCGGCCAGACGCTCTGCCTCGGCGATCAGATCCTGGGCGTTGTCGTCGTCCTCCAGGGCGCAGTAGTGCACGAAGTGGTCGCGCTCGCGGAGTTCCTCGGCGAAGTGACGCATGGCCGAGAAGATCAGCGCGATCTTCTGGGGATGGTGGGGCACGTAGCTCGTCTCGGCGCCCACTTCGCACAGGGCGATCACCGCCTGGTCCGGCAGGTCGCGCAGGCTGGCGAGGTCGTGGCTCAGCTGGTCGCCGAGGACCAGGATCAGCGGTTTGGGCATGAGTTGACCAGAAGTTATACAAATGGTTTTTATAGTATAACTAGATTCCGCGATGGCGTCTGTCGATGGTAGGCTTTAGCCTGCCTTGCACTTAGCGACACCCTGTTCACTCGTGCTTCCACAAGGATGACTCCATGGCCGCCCCCGAGACGCCGCTCGCCGCCTCCGACCACGACCAGCCCCGGGCGGATCGTCCGCCCCATGCCCCCGCCGATCATCCCGCCGTGCCCAGGGGCAAGGTCGGCGTGGTGCTGGCCAACCTGGGCACGCCGGATGCCACCGACTACTGGTCGATGCGCCGTTACCTGAGCGAGTTCCTCTCCGACAAGCGGGTGGTCGACTACCCGGACTGGAAGTGGCAGCCGCTGCTGCAGCTGATCATCCTCTCGCGCCGGCCCTTCAAGTCCGGCGAGGCCTATCGGGGGATCTGGAACACCGAGCGCGACGAGAGCCCGCTGTTGACCATCACTCGGGAGCAGACCCGCAAGGTGGCCGAGGGGCTGGGCGAGCGCCACGGCGACCGGGTGGTGGTGGACTTCTGCATGCGCTATGGCAATCCCTCCATCGACAGCGTGCTGCGCCGCCTGCAGGCCGAGGGTTGCGAGCGGATCCTGTTCTTCCCGCTTTACCCCCAATACGCCTCGCCGACCACGGCCACCGCCAACGATCAGGCCTTCCGCTCCCTGATGAAGTTCAAGTGGCAGCCGTCCCTGCGCACCGTGCCGGCCTACTTCGAGCATCCCGCTTATCTCGACGCCCTGGCCAACTCGGTGTGTGAGGCCTATGAGGCCGCCGAGACGCCCCCGGAGGTGCTGGTGGCCTCCTACCACGGCGTGCCCAAGCGCTACCTGCTGGAGGGTGACCCCTACCACTGCCAGTGCCAGAAGACCACGCGCCTGCTGCGCGAACGCCTGGGCTGGGACGAGCCGTCCATCCAGACGGCCTTTCAGTCGAAGTTCGGTCCCGAGGAGTGGGTGGGGCCGGCCACCGTGGAGCACGTCGCCGAGCTGGCCCGCCAGGGCAAGAAGCACATCGCGGTGGTCTCGCCGGCCTTCTCGGCCGACTGCGTGGAGACCCTCGAGGAGATCGAGGAGGAGATCCGCGCCGCCTTCCTCGCGGCCGGCGGCGAGACCTTCACCTACGTTCCCTGCCTGAACGATCGCGACGACCACATCGCCGCGCTGCTCTCGGTGATCGAGAACGAGCTCGGCGGCTGGATCTAGCGGCGCGCCGGAGCGATGATCGCGGTCACTGTTCCGGGTGCGGGACGGGCTTCTCGCCGACCTCCTCGCGATGGAGTTCCACGGGCTTGCCGCGGGTCTTGGGCACGTGCTTGAGCTTGAGGTGAAGCCCCGTCTTGGCCAGCAGGTGGGCGCTCACCGGCGCGGTGATGAACAGGAACAGGGTGATCAGCATCTCCTGGACCACGGGTTCACTCTGGATGGTCGAGAAGTAGAGCATCGAGCTGATCAGGATGCAGCCGATCCCCAGGGTGGTCGCCTTGGTAGGGCCGTGCAGGCGCATGTAGAAGTCGCGCAGGTGGGCCATGCCCAGCGAGCCGATGAAGGCGAAGATGCCGCCGGCGATCAGGAAGAAGGCGATGACGCCCTCGAGAATGACGAAGAAATTCATGGTGGCTCCGACGTTGCTGGCCTATTCGATGATGTCGCCGCGCAGGATGTACTTGCAGACCGCCACCGTGCTGATGAAGCCAAGCATGGCGATCAGCAGGGCCGCCTCGAAATAGGTCTTGGTATTCAGCCACAGACCCATCAGCACGATCAGCGCGATGGAATTCACGTACATGGTGTCCAGCGCCAGGATGCGGTCGGGCATGTCGGGCCCGACCGTCAGGCGATAGGCATTGAGCAGGATGGACATCAGGACCAGCGTGATGCTGATCTTCAGGGCAATGTCTAGCATTCGTAGATCTCCTTCAACGGCCGCTCGTAGCGCTCGCGTATCGTCTCGATCAGCGCGTCCTCATCCTCCATGTCGAGGGTATGGATCAGCAGCGACTTGCCGTCCATGCGCAGGTTGGCCGATACCGTGCCCGGGGTGAGGCTGATGGTGCTAGCCAGCAGGGTGATGGTGAAGCGCTCCTCCAGCATCAGCGGATAGACAACGAAGGCCGGGCGCATGCGCTGGCGCGGATTGATGATCAGCCAGGCCACCTGGATGTTGGCGATCAGGATGTCGCCGAGCACGCGCGCAACGAAGCGCAGCAGCAACCCGGGGCGTGCCACGTGGGGCTGCGCGTCCCAGAAGCGATAGGTGGCCAGCGGGATGAGCAGGGCCAGCCCCCCGCCCAGCAGGATCTGTCCCGGCGCGATACTGCGGGCCATCAGCAGCCAGACGACCAGCAGCAGGATCGACAGCAGGGGGAGGGGGAGCCAGCGACGAGGCGTGATCATGGGGACTCTCCGGCATCAGACAGGACGGCACGCACCAGCACATCCGGATCGGCCAGCTGGTCGGCGGTGGCGCGGGTGTAGTCGCTGACCGGACCCGCCAGGGCGACCAGCAACGGCGAGGCGGCGAGCAGTCCGCCGGCGCCGAGCCAGCGCGAGCGCGAGAGCGCCTCGCCGCTGGCCTCGCCGTCATGGCTGCGCCAGAACAGCGTCGAGCCGGCGCGCGAGAGGGCGATCAGCGTGGCCAGGCCCGTACCGAGCAGGATCGGCCACAGCCACGGCTGCTGCCAGGGCGCGGCGGCGTCGAGCAGCAGGGCCTTGCCGATGGCGCCCGACAGCGGCGGCAGGCCGGCCACGGCGATCGCCCCGACGAAGAACAGTCCGGCCAGCAGGCGGCCGTCGCGCAGCGGACGCCCCTTGACCAGTCGTGTGCCCGCCTTGCCCCGCTGCAGGCCGATCATCTCGGCCAGCAGGAAGAGTGCGCCGGTAATCAGGGTGCTGTGCACCAGATAGTAGAGCAGGGCGGAGACGGCTTCCGGCGAGCCCATGCCGATGCCGGCCAGCAGCGTGCCCACCGAGATGACCACCAGGTAGGCCACCATCAGGCGCAGGTCGCGGGCGGCCAGCACGCCGATGCCGGCCACCACCATCGTCGCCAGCGACAGCCACCATACCCAGGGGCGTTCGAGGGCCTCCAGGCCCCCGGCCTGCTCGCCGAAGATCAGCGTATAGACCCGCAGGATGGCGTAGATGCCGACCTTGGTCATGATCGCGAAGAGCGCGGCGACCGGCGCCGGGGCGGCGGCATAGGCCCGCGGCAGCCAGAAGTAGAGCGGCAGGATGGCGGCCTTGAGGCCGAACACCACCAGCAGCATCAGGCCGCCCGCGGCGACCAGGCCCGTGCGTTCGGCCGGCAGCTCCCCCAGGCGCACGGCCATGTCGGCCATGTTGAGGGTGCCAGTGGCGCCATAGAGCACGCCGACGCTGATCAGGAACAGCGACGAGCCGACCAGGTTTAGCACCACGTAGTGCACCGCCGACTGGATTCGCGACTTGCCGCCGCCGTGGATCAGCAGCGCGTAGGAGGCCAGCAGCAGCACCTCGAAGAACACGAAGAGGTTGAACAGGTCGCCGGTCAGGAAGGCGCCGTTGATGCCCATCAGCTGCAGCTGGAAGAGGCCGTGGAAGTTGCTGCCGCGTTCGTCGTCGCCGGCGCAGGCGAAGATCACGCAGCCCAGCGCCAGCACCGAGGTGACCATGATCATCAGTGCCGAGAGGCGGTCGAGCACCAGCACGATGCCGAACGGCGGCTGCCAGCCGCCCAGCGCGTAGTAGGTGACCTCGCCGCCGGCGGCCCGGGTCAGCATCACCGTCGCTACGACCACCAGCAGGGCGGTCGCCGCGACGCCCACCCGGCGGTGGGTACGCATGGCGCCGTGTCGGCTGCGCAGCAGGATCAGTCCCACCAGCAGCGGCAGGACGACGGGAAGTACGATCAGGTGCTGCATCACCGGTGAGGCTCCTCTCGCTTGCGACCGTCGACGTGGTCATTGCCCAGCTCGCTGCGGGCGCGCATGGCCAGGATGACCACGAAGGCGGTCATGGCGAAGCCGATCACGATGGCGGTCAGCACCAGCGCCTGGGGCAGGGGGTCGGCGAAATGGGACTGGCCATCGATGATCGCCGCGCCGCCGGTCGTCAGTCCTCCCATGGAGAACAGGAAGAGGTTGACCGCATAGGAGAGCAGGGTCAGCCCGACGACGACCGGGAAGGTCCGACCGCGCAGCGTCAGGTAGAGCCCGCAGGCGGTCAGCACGCCGGTGGTGATGGCGTAGAGGCTTTCCATCAGTGTTTCTCCTTGCTGGAACGGGACAGGTTCTCGTCGCTGGCCGGGGCCCCCTTGGCCGGGCTGTGAGGCGTGGTGACCTTGCCCAGGTTGGCCAGGATCATCAGGGTGGCACCGACCACCGCCAGGTAGACCCCCAGGTCGAAGAGCAGGGCGGTGGCCAGCTCGAAGTCGCCGATCAGCGGCAGGTGGAAGTGCCCGAAGGCCGAGGTCAGGAACGGCTCGCCGAACAGCCAGCTGCCGAGTCCCGTCAGGGTCGCGATGCCGACGCCGGCGATCGCCACCGGCTGGTACTCGAACTGCAGCCGCTCCTGGGCCCACTCCACGCCGCGGGCCATGTAGAGCAGAATCATGGCCACGGCGGTGACCAGACCGGCGATGAAGCCGCCGCCGGGCATGTTGTGGCCGCGCAGGAAGATGAACGCCGAGACCAGCAGCGCCAGCGGCAGCAGGGCCATGGAGATGGAGGTCAGGATCGACGGGTAGCGGTCCGGCGACCACAGCCGGCCCTCGGTGTCGCTATGGGGCATGAACAGGCGCAGGCGTCGCAGCAGCTTGAAGATGGCGAGACCCGCCAGGGCCAGCACGGTGATCTCGCCCAGGGTATCGAAGCCGCGGAAGTCGACGAGGATCACGTTGACCACATTGTGGCCGCCGCCGCCGGACACGCTGTTTTCCAGGAAGAAGCTCGAGAGGCTGGTGGTGTCGCGGGTCAGCACCGCATAGTTGAGGCTGGCCACCGCCATGCCCAAGGCGCTGGCCAGCACGATGTCGCGCACGTTGCGCGGCGCCGAGGTCTCGCGGGAGGTGTGCTGGGGCAGGAAAAAGAGCGCCAGCATCAGCAGGATCATGGTCACCACCTCCACCGACAGCTGGGTTAGCGCCAGGTCGGGCGCCGAGAAGCGCGCGAAGGTCAGCGACACCACCAGTCCCACCACCGAGAGCATCAGCAGCGAGATCAGGCGATAGCGGTGGGTGGCGGCCGTGGCGATGCCGCCGAAGATCAGCAGCCCGGCCCCCACCAGCAGCACGCCGTCGACGGGCTGGTTGCCCTGATCGCCGGTGAGCAGCGGCATACCGGAAAGGCCGAACCCCACCACGACCAGCGAGGCCAGCAGCAGCAGGCCGACGTAGCGCTGCTGGGAGCCGTTGTCGATGCCGCGCAGCGTCGCCTCGGCCCAGGCGGAGAGCCGCTGCATGGCGCCCTCGAATACCAGGCGTGCGTCCACCGGGCGAAAGCCCTTGAGGAAGCGTTGCAGGTCGGGGTGGCGCCAGTACATCGCCACGCCGGCGACCAGCGCCACCCCGCTCATCGCGAGCGGCAGGTTGAACCCGTGCCAGATCGCCAGGTGGAAACTCATCGTCTCGCCGAGCACCGGCGTCAGGGCCAGCCCCAGCAGGCCCTCGGCCAGTACCGGCGCGAGCCCCACGAGCACGCAGATTACCACCAGCACCACCACCGGGGCGCGCATCAGCCAGGGCGGCTCGTGGGGGGACTTCGGCGGCGCCTCGCGGGCCGGCTTGAAGAACACCGCATGCACCAGGCGCAGCGAGTAGGCCACCGAGAGGACGCCGCCCAGGGTGGCGAGCACCGGCAGCAGCCAGCTCAGCCCGCCGAGCACCGGGGTCTCCAGGGTCTCGGTGAAGAACATCTCCTTGGAGAGGAAGCCGTTGAACAGCGGCACCCCGGCCATGGCGGCGCCGGCCAGGGTGGTCAGCAGGGCGGTGATCGGCATGGCGCGCCTGAGCCCGCCCAGCCGCTTGAGCTCGCGGGTGCCGGTCTCGTGGTCGATGATCCCCGCGCACATGAATAGCGCCGCCTTGAAGGTGGCGTGGTTGAGGATATGAAAGAGGGCGGCGAGTACCGCCATGGGGCTGCCGATCCCCAGCAGCACGGTGATCAGGCCGAGATGGCTCACCGTGGAGAAGGCCAGGATGCCCTTGAGGTCGGTCTTCATCAGCGCGAACCAGGCGCCATAGAGCATCGTCGCCATGCCGATGAGCGAGACGACCACCGTCCACAGCTCGCTGCCGGCGATGGCCGGGTGCAGGCGCGCCATCAGGAAGATGCCCGCCTTGACCATGGTCGCCGAGTGCAGGTAGGCCGAGACCGGCGTGGGGGCGGCCATGGCGTGGGGCAGCCAGAACTGGAAGGGGAACTGCGCCGACTTGGTGAAGGCGCCGAGCAGCACCAGCCCGAGCATCCAGGGGTAGCGCGGGTCGGCGAGAATGGCGCTGCCGCTCTCGAGCACCACCTGCATGTCGTAGCTGCCGACCATGTCGCCCAGCAGCAGCAGGCCGGCGAGCAGCGCCAGGCCGCCGGCGCCGGTCACGGTCAACGCCATGCGCGCCCCCTTGCGGGCGTCGCTTCTGTGCGACCAGAAGCCGATCAACAGGAAGGAGGAGAGGCTGGTCAGCTCCCAGTAAAGCCACAGCAGCAGCAGGTTGTCGGCCATCACGATGCCGACCATGGAGGCCATGAACAGGATCAGGTAGGCGTAGAAGCGCCCAAAGGGCTCCTCCGGCGACAGGTAGTAGTGCGCGTAGAGCAGGATCAGCAGGCCGATGCCCATGATCAGCAGGTTGAACAGCACCGACAGGCCGTCCAGGCGGAAGGCCAGCTCGAGGCCGAGGGTAGGCACCCAGTCGACGGCGAAACGCAGTGTCTCGCCGGCCGCCAGGGTCGGCAGTTGGCCGAGGGTCATCAGCAGCGCCAGCGCGGGCAGCAGTGCGGTGGCCAGGGAGCAGAAGCGGCGTCCACGTTGCGCGGTGAACGCGGGCACCAGCACCCCCAGCAGGGGCAGCAGGGCTATCCACAGCAGTGTCATCGATCGGTCATCCTGCGCGGGTTCGGAAACGGGGAGGGCCGTCTGGATCACGCGCCCGGGGAACAGGATGAGACAGGCGATACGCCATCGCCCCCCGTCCCTGGGTCAAGGCCCCCCATGGTTTGGCTCCTTGCCACTTTACCGCAAAGCGAATTCCCTCGCTGCCTCCTTGCCTTTCAACTCTTTGTCTCTCTAGAGTGGATGGACCTTATCGAGGGGGCACGCCGCTGTTGCGCGCTCCATCGTCACAAGGAGGGTGGCCGATGCAACTTGCCGTGCTAGGAGGCTTCGTGATGGCGTGCCTGGCCCCGCTGCTGCACCAGTGGTTCGGGGCCCGAACGCCGCGTCTCATGGCGCTGCTGCCCGCGGCGATCGCGGCCTGGCTGATCGGCCAGTGGCCGACGATCGCCGGCGGCGAGGTCCTGCTGCTGGAGTGGGCCTGGGTGCCGGGGCTCGACATCACTCTGACCTTCCTGATCGATGGCCTCGCCTGGCTGTTCGCCTTGCTGATCACCGGGATCGGCGCCCTGGTACTGCTCTACACCGGGGAGTACCTGCGCGGCCATCGCGACCTGCCGCGCTTTCTGGTGGTGATCACCGCCTTCATGATGTCGATGCTCGGCCTGGTGCTGGCCGACAACCTGGTCACGCTCTTCGTGTTCTGGGAGCTCACCAGCGTCACCTCCTACCTGCTGATCGGCTTCCATCACACCGACCCCGCCGCCCGCAAGGCGGCCCTGCAGGGGCTCTTCGTCACCGTGGGGGGCGGGCTGGCGCTGCTGGCCGGCTTCGTCATGCTCGCCGGCGCCGGCGACAGCTGGTCGCTTTACGAGCTCGTCCAGCGCGGCGAGGCGCTGCGCGCCCATGCGCTCTACACGCCGCTGCTGCTCTGCGTGCTGCTGGGCGCCTTCACCAAGTCGGCGCAGTTCCCCTTCCATTTCTGGCTGCCCAACGCCATGGCCGCCCCCACGCCGGTCTCGGCCTATCTGCACTCGGCGACCATGGTCAAGGCGGGCATCTACCTGCTGGCGCGCCTGCATCCGGCGCTGGGTGGCACCGAGCTCTGGGTTATCAGCCTGTCGCTCGTCGGGGCGGTGACCATGGCCACCGGCGCCTTCCTGGCGATCCACCACACCAACGTCAAGATGCTGCTGGCCTACTCCACGGTGATGGCGCTGGGCACCCTGACCCTGCTGCTCGGCCTCGGTACCCCCCAGGCGCTCACCGCCTTCGTGGTCTTCCTGCTGGCCCACTCGCTCTACAAGGGGGCGCTGTTCATGGTGGCCGGCATTCTCGACCACGAGACCGGCACCAAAGACGTCACCGCCATGGGCGACCTGCGCCGGGCGATGCCGCGCACCGCCGTCGTCGCCGGCGTCGCGGCCCTGTCGCTGGCCGGGCTGCCGCCGCTGCTGGGTTTCGTGGGCAAGGAGGCGATGCTCGCCTCGGTGCTCGAGGCCTCCGCCTGGCGGCCGATGATCCTGCTGCTCGCCTTCACGGCGGCCTTCCTGACCCTGGCCGTCGCGGCCATCGTCGCCCTGCGCCCCTTCTTCGGCGCCCCGCGCCAGACCCCGAAGACGCCCCACGAGGCGCCCTCGGCGATGCTCGCGGGACCGGCGCTGCTCGCCGTGCTGTCGCTCGCCCTCGGCCTGGCGCCGGGCCTGCTCGACCCGCTGGTGGCCGCCACCCTGGCCGGCATCGGCGCGCCCGCCGCCGACGTGCACCTGTCGCTGTGGCACGGACTCAACCTGCCGCTGGCGCTGTCGCTGGCGAGCCTGGCGCTGGGGCTGCTGACCTACCGTCACTGGGATCGCCTGCGGGCGCGGCTGTCACGCCTCGCGCCGCTCATGGCGCGCGGCCCCGAGGCCGGCTATGAGGCGCTGATGGCCGGCATGGTGGCCGTCGCCGGCTGGCAGACGCGGCTGCTGCAGAACGGGCACATCCGCAACTACCTGGCCATGACCCTGCTGGTGCTGGTCGGCCTGGTCGGCCATGCGCTGTTCTTTCGACACTCCCTCGCGCTCGACCTCACCCTGGATCTCTACCTGCATGAGGCCGTGGTCGCCGGCCTGATGGTCGCCGGGGCCGTGGCGGCCTGCGTGATGCGCTCGCGCCTGGCGGCGGTGGCGGCGCTCGGCACCATGGGCTTCTCCATCGCGCTGTTCTTCGTGCTGTTCAGCGCCCCGGACCTGGCGATCACCCAGCTGCTGGTGGAGACCCTGACGGTCATCCTGCTGGTGCTGGTGCTGTTCCGCCTGCCGCGCTTCGCCACCCTCTCCACGCCCCTCGAGCGGCTGCGCGACCTCGCGGTGGCCGTCCTCACCGGCGGTCTGATCACCCTGCTGATGCTCGCGGTGCTCTCCGGGGAGCGCCTGCCGCGCATCTCGGAGTACATGGTCGCCAACAGTCAGCCGCTCGGCCACGGCCACAACATCGTCAACGTCATCCTCGTCGACTTCAGGGCGCTGGATACCCTGGGCGAGATGTTCGTGCTGGCGCTGGCGGCCGTCGGCGTCTATGCCATGCTGCGCTTCCATGCCCGGGACGATCATGCCCGGCATCGCCGGGCCCAGCGCACCGCGCCGACGAAGGAGAGCGACGATGGCTAGGTCGGGCACCCTGATCCTCAATGCCGCGGCGCAGCTGCTGCTGCCGCTGCAGCTGCTCTTTTCGCTATTCCTGCTGCTGCGCGGCCACGACGAGCCGGGCGGAGGCTTCATCGCCGGCCTGGTGGCGGCGGCGGCCTTCGCGCTCTACCTCTTCGCCTTCGGGCGTCGCCCCCTGAACCGGATGCTCACGGTGTCGCCCCGCGACCTGGTGGCCATGGGGCTGCTGCTCGGGGTGGGCTCGACGCTGCCGGCGTGGTGGGTCGGCGAGCCCTTTTTCACGGCCCAGTGGTGGACCATCCCGATCATCGACTTCAAGGCCTCGACAGTGCTGATCTTCGATATCGGGGTCTACCTGGTGGTGGTGGGCTCGGTGCTCACGGCGATCACCGCCCTGGTCAAGACCGACCAGCACGATGACGAACGCTGAGGAGGCACCATGGAACCCCTGATAGCCGTCGCGATCGGCATTCTCTTCGCCGCCGCCGTCTACATGATGCTGCGTCGCTCCATCGTCAAGCTGGTGATCGGGTTGATGCTGCTCTCCAACGCCGCCAACCTGCTGATCTTCGCCACGGCGGGCATGGTGCGCGGCGCCCCGCCGCTGGTGCCCGAGGGCCTCTCGGCACCGGCGGGCGCGGTGGCCGACCCGCTCCCCCAGGCGCTGGTGCTCACGGCCATCGTCATCGCCTTCGGGGTGCTGTCGTTCGCCGTGGTGCTGGTGCGTCGCGCCTGGGAAATCGTGGGCGCCGATGACCTGGACAAGATGAGGGATACCGACACGTGACGCCCCAGATCGCGCTGCCCATCATCATCCCGCTGCTGGCGGGGGCCGTGTCGCTGCTGTTCTGGCGCTCCCGCAGCATGCAGCGCTTCATCGCTGTGGCCGGCACCGCCAGCCTGCTGCTGACCAGCCTGTGGCTGCTGGCCACGGTCCATCGCGACGGCATCCAGGTGATGCACATGGGCGGCTGGACGGCGCCCTTCGGCATTAGCCTGGTCGCCGACCTGCTGGGCGCGATCATGGTGGTGCTCACCGGCATCATCGGTTTCGCCGTGGCGCTCTTCTCGCTGGCCACGGTCGGGCGCGGCCACGAGGCCTACGGCTACTTCCCGCTGATGCACCTACTGCTGGCCGGGGTCGCCGGCGCCTTCCTCACCGGCGACATCTTCAACCTCTACGTCTGGTTCGAGGTGATGCTGGTGGCCTCCTTCGCGCTGCTGATCCTGGGCAGCGAGAAGGCCCAGATGGAAGGGGCGATCAAGTACGTCACCCTCAACCTGGTCTCCTCGGTGACCTTCCTGGTCGCCGTGGGGCTGCTCTACGGCATGGTCGGCACACTCAACATGGCCGATATTGCCCGTCGCCTGGCGCCCCTCGAGAACGACGGCATGGTCGATGTGCTGGCGATGATGTTCATGGTGGCCTTCGGCATCAAGGCGGCGGCCTTCCCGCTGTTCTTCTGGCTGCCGGCCTCCTACCACACGCCGCCGGTGGCCGTCTCGGCGCTGTTCGCCGGCCTGCTGACCAAGGTCGGGGTCTATGCGCTGTACCGGGTGTTCACGCTGATCTTCCATCATAGCCCCGGCTACACCCATGAGATCCTGCTGTGGGGGGCGGGATTCACCATGCTCTCCGGGGTGCTCGGCGCGGCGGCGCAGTTCGAGTTCCGGCGCATCCTGTCGTTTCACATCGTCAGCCAGATCGGCTACATGATCCTGGGACTGGCGCTGTTCACCCCCCTGGCGATCATCGGCGGGGTCTTCTACATCATTCACCACATCATCGTGAAGACGAACCTCTTCCTGATCAGCGGCATCGTCCATCGACTGCGCGGCACCTACCAGCTCGCCTCGCTGGGCGGTTTCTACCGTAGCCACCCCTGGCTTGCCGTGCTGTTCCTGATCCCGGCGCTGTCGCTCGCCGGCATGCCGCCGCTGTCGGGCTTCTTCGCCAAGTTCATCGTGATCCGCGCCGGCATCGAGGCCGAGGCCTACGGCGTGACCTTCATCGCGCTGCTGGTGGGGCTGCTCACCCTCTATTCGATGATCAAGATCTGGGCCGAGGTGTTCTGGAAGGCGGCGCCGGAGGAGGAGCTCGATGCCATGCCGCCGGTCGAGCCGCGAGCGATGTGGCTGATGTCGACGACGGTGGCGGGCCTGGCGCTCTGCACCCTGTTCATTGGCCTCAATGCCGAACCGATCTACGCCCTGGCCGAGGCCTCGGCCGGCCAGCTGCTGGCGCCCGAGCGCTACATCGAGGCCGTGCTCGGCGTGGCGGGGGAGGGGACGCCATGATCGGAGCCACCTGGAACCTGATGCTCGGCTTCGCCTGGGTGGTGCTGACCGGCGACTTCAGCGGCCGCAACCTGCTGGCCGGACTGCTCTTCGGCTACCTGGTGCTGGCGCTGATCCAGCCCCAGGTGCCGGCACTGGCCGGGCATGCCCAGCGCCTGCCGCGGCTGGTCCGCTTCATCGGCTTCTTCCTCAAGGAGCTGGTGATGGCCAATCTCAAGGTCTCCTACGACATCATCACCCCGACCTGGTACATGAAGCCGGGGGTGATCGCCATGCCGCTGCGGGCCACCACCGAGTTCGAGATCGCCCTCGTCGCCAACCTGATCTCGCTGACGCCGGGCACCCTCAGCCTGGACGTCTCCGACGACCGCCGCGTGCTCTACATTCATGCCATGTTCCTGGACGACGAGCCGGCGCTCCGGCGCAGCCTGGCGGAGCTCGAGCGCCGGGCGCTGGCCCTGTTTCACTAGCGAATGCCCGTTTTCGTTGCGCATAAAGGAGGTACTCGGTGTCCCCCGTGATCCTTGTGAGCCTGGCGGTGATGGTCTTGGCGCTGTGCCTGGCCTTCGTGCGCCTGTTTCGCGGCCCCAGCCTGCCGGACCGGGTGGTGGCCCTGGAGCTCTTCTCGTCGATCCTCGTCGGCATCATCGGCGTGGTCGCCATCGCCACCGACGTGCCGAGTCTGTTGGACGTGGCGATCGTCATGGCGCTGATGGCCTTTATGGCCACCATTGGCTTTGCTCGCTTCCTGGAGCGCGGGGGACCGCGCGATGATTGACGTAATCGAGAGCGGCCTGATCCTGGCCGGCGCACTCTTCATGTTCCTGGCGGCGCTGGGCGTGCTGCGTCTGCCCGACCTGCTGACCCGCATGCACGCCACCACCAAGGCGGCGACCCTGGGCACCGCCCTGATCATGCTGGCGGTGGCACTACACTTCGCCGAAGTGGCGGTGGTGGCGCGCGCCTTCGGGGTGATTCTTTTCATCATGATGACCGCCCCGGTGGCGGCCCACGTGATCGGTCGGGCGGGCTACATCGTCGGTGCCCGGCTGTGGGCGGGCACCGTCAAGGACGAGCTGAAGCCGCACTTCGACCCCCTGACCCGCGACTTGAGGAGCGGCGCGCCGGCCGAGGAGCACGAGCGCCGCCCCCCCGACGACCTCGACGCCTCCTGAGGCACGCGCTCGCCGCCCGATGCGCCTCGATCGCTATGGGGCCGCCTTCGGGCGGCTCCTTTTCGTTGGGCCTTAGATCGATGGCCGCGGTCGTCGAGTCTTGAACGTCAGCCCTGGACGTGGGGCGCGTTGAACGCCTCGATGGTGGTCGCAGAGAGTATTTATCTGTACAAATACTGTACGATTAAAGACCTCTGTCCACCTATGAGGCTGCTCCCATGCATCGCAAGCCGCATCTCCCGCACAAGGTCTGCGCCCACTGCGCGCGCGCCTTCGCCTGGCGACGCAAGTGGGCACGCTGCTGGGGGGAAGTTCGCCACTGCAGCGAACGCTGCCGTCGTGAGGCCCGTCGCCGGGAGCGATCGCTATGAGCCGGACACTGATATGGCTGCGCGGTGACCTGCGCCTGGCCGATAACCCGCTGTTCGCCTTCGCCACCGCTCCGGAGGCGCTACTCTGCGTCTTTGCGCTGGATGAGGCCTGGCTCGAGCCACGACCCGGGCTCGAGACCCCGCGCATCGGGCCGGCTCGCCTGCGCTTCTTGTGGGAGAGCCTGATCGCGCTGCGTGGAGAGCTGCTCAAGCGCGGCAGCGACCTGCTGGTGCGCATCGGGGATCCCGTCGAGGCGGTGGCGGCGCTGGTCGACGCGTACGCCATCGACGAGGTGCGGGTGCGTGCCGATCCCGGCTGGGACGAGCAGCAGGCCGTCGCGCAGCTCTCCTCGCGGCTGGGCGAGAGGGTGACGCTGAACCGCTTCGACACTGGCACCCTGCTCGACGAGGCCTTGCTGCCCACACCGCTCGACGAGCTGCCGGCCAGCTTCTCGGCGTTTCGCCGCGGGGTCGAGCGCGCCGGGTCGATCCCCGATGCCGCCCCGACGCCAGTGACCCTGCCCGGGTGGCCGGAGGCTGCGCCACGCGGCTTTCCGCCCCTCGACAAGGTGTGCGCCCGGGCGGCCGCCTGGGCCCCGGATGCCCGCGGCGGGTTTGCCTTTGCCGGCGGCGAGGCGGCGGGCCGGGCGCGCCTCGAGCACTACCTCTGGCAGAGCGGTGCCATCGCCCGCTACAAGCAGACCCGCAACGGCCTGGTCGGCGCCGACTTCTCCACCCGGCTCTCCCCCTGGCTGGCCCACGGCTGCCTGTCGGCGCGCCAGGTGAACGATGCGGTAGACGCCTGGGAGGCCCGGCACGGGGCCAACGAGTCGAGCTACTGGGTCGTCTTCGAGCTCTTGTGGCGCGAGTACTTCCACTGGGCGGCGCGACAGGAGGGCGCGGCGCTCTTTGGCGAGCGTCGCCTGCCGGCGCCGGACGACGGCTTTCGCGCCTGGCGTGAGGGCCGGACCGGGGTGCCCCTCGTGGATGCGGCGATGTGCGAGCTGGCCGCCACTGGCTGGCTCTCCAACCGCGCGCGCCAGAACGTGGCGAGCTTCCTGGTCAACGAGCTCGCGGTCGACTGGCGCCTGGGGGCGGCCTGGTTCGAGGCTTGCCTGGTCGATTACGATGTGGCCAGCAACTGGGGCAACTGGCGCTACGTGGCCGGCGTGGGGCGCGACACCCGCGACCGCTGGTTCAACGTCCTCAAGCAGGCGCGGGACTACGACCCCGCAGGTCACTACGTCGCCCACTGGCAGCCCGAGCTCGCCGAGCTGCCGCCCGGCCAGGCCCGACATCAGCCCTGGCGGGCAGCGCCCACGCGCTTCGCCTCGCCCGTGGTGGAAGTGTCTGGCTGGGGCGACTGGCTGCTGCCCCGGGGCGCGGCGGAGGACTAGCCGGCGAACGCGGGAGGCTCTCGCGTTCCACTCGCACAAGGAGCCGACATGAGACTCAACGCCGCGCCCCGCTTGCCCTGGATGCTGGGCTTGGCCGGCCTGATTCCCTTCGTGGCGACCGCCGCGGCCACCTGGCTGGCGCCGATCGCCTGGCAGGTCGTTGCCATCCGCGCCTTTCTCGGCTACGCCGCAGTGATCCTCTCCTTCCTGGGCGGAGTGCAGTGGGGCGTGGCCATGTGCCGGGAGCGCCCCGGCGAGACACCGTTCCGAGCGCGCATGCTGCTCGCCATGGTGCCGAGCCTGCTGGCCTGGCCGGCGCTGCTGCTGCATCCGCTCACCGGTGCCTGGGTGCTGGTCGCGGGCTTCGTGCTGGTGCGCTTCCATGAGTGCTCCCGTGACGGCCGGACGCAGCTGCCCGACTGGTATCAATCCCTGCGCACGCTCCTGACCCTGGTGGTGCTGGCTTGTCATGGCCTGGTGATCTGGCGGCTCGCCGGCGCCTGATCGGGCTTTCCTGACGCCCGGATCTGGGCGATGATCGGCCGGTTGATGGACCTCTCCTGCAGGAGCAACGATGAAACGGATGCTGACCCCCCCTCTGCTGATGGCCCTGCTGGCCGGCTGCCAGGCGGCCCCGCCCAGCATGGTTCCAGCGGAGGCGCGTGACGCGGCGACCATGGTGGCCGTGGCCGACGCCGCCCAGCCGGCGGCCGCCGCGGCGAACTTCCAGGACTGGCTGTCGCGCTTTCGGCGCGAGGCGCGCGCCGAGGGCATCACCGAGTCGACGCTGGCGAGAGCCCTAGATGGCCTGCGCTATCGCCCGCGGGTGATCGAGCTCGACCGCTCCCAGCCCGAGTTCGTGCGGCCGATCTGGCAATACCTGGACAGTGCCGTCTCGGCGACCCGGGTCGCCACAGGACGAGAACGGCTGGCGGAGCATCGCGCCACGGCCCGCGAGATGGAGCGTCGCTACGGGGTGCCGGCCGAGGTGATCGTTGCCATCTGGGGCATCGAGAGCAACTACGGCGGCAACTTCGGCGACTTCTCGACCCTGGAGGCGCTGGCCACCCTGGCCTATGACGGCCGCCGCCGCGACTTCGCGCGGACCGAGCTGCTGGCGGCGCTGCGCATCCTCGAGGCGGGAGATATCTCGCCCGAGCGCATGATCGGCTCCTGGGCCGGCGCCATGGGACACACTCAGTTCATCCCTTCCAGCTTCGTGGCCTACGCCGTGGATGGCGACGGTGACGGGCGCCGCGATATCTGGGGCAGCATTCCCGATGTCATGGCCTCCACCGCCCACTATCTCGACCGCGCCGGCTGGCAGGCGGGCGAGCCCTGGGGCGTCGAGGTGCGCCTCCCCGAGGGGTTCGACTACGCGCGCACCGAGCTGGCCCAGCGCCTCTCGAGCGCCGAGTGGGCCGAGCAGGACGTACGCACCCTGACCGGCGCGCCGCTGCCCGATTTCGCCGCCGCCGCGGTGATCGTGCCCGCCGGCGCCGAGGGGCCGGCCTTCCTGGTCGGCCGCAACTTTCGGGCGATCCTGCGCTACAACAACGCCACCAGCTACGCCCTGGCGGTGGGTGTGCTCTCCGGCGAGATCGCCGGCCGCGAGGGCGTGGTGCAGGCCTGGCCGCGGGAGCAGCAGCCGCTGAGCCGCGGCCAGCTGCGCGAGATGCAGCGCCTGCTCAATGCGCGTGGCTTCGAGGTGGGCGCGCCGGATGGCATCATGGGCCCCAATACCCGTCGAGGCCTGCGCGCCTTTCAGGATGCCATCGGCGTCACGCCGGATGGCTTCGCGACCCTCGCCCTGCTCGAGCGCCTGCGGCGCTGAGCCTCGTTTAGGAGGTGATCATGATTTCGACACGTTACCGCCCGCTGCTGCTGGCGGCCCTGCTCTCGAGCGCGGCGTCGGCGGCCTTCGCCGGCGACGACCACGCTGGCGTGTTTGGCTGGGTGGAGAAGGCGACCCTGGAGCCCTGGGGCGTCGAGGTGAAGGCCAAGCTCGATAGCGGCGCGCTGACCTCGTCGCTGGACGCCCGCGATATCGAGACCTTCGAGAAGGAGGGCGATGCCTGGGTGCGCTTTCGCCTGAAGCTCGAGGATGAAGCCAGCGGCGAGACCTTCACCGAGCGCATGGAGCTGCCGCTCTACCGCGACCTTCGGGTGCGTGGCGCCGGCGGGGTCGACGAGCGGCCGGTGGTGCTGATGAACGTCTGCCTGGGCGATACCGTCTATGAGGAGCAGTTCAGCCTGCGCGACCGCGAGGAGATGAACTATCCGCTGCTGCTCGGGCGCCGCTCCATCGGCCACCTCGGCCTGCTCGACGTCCGCGAGACCTTCCTCACCGAGCCCGACTGCGACGCGGACTCCCCCTCCGTCGCCCACGATCCCGACGAGGCGGAGTAGCGCCGCCGTCGTCTCCTCCTGGCGGCCGGCCTAGGAAAGGGGGCGGTCGCGAGGAGGGCAGGGGGCTGAACGCAAGGGCGTCGGCTCAGGAGAGCCGGGCGAGCAGGACGGTGACCGCGGTCTCTACCCGCAGGATGCGCGGCCCCAGGTGAATGCCCTGGCAGCCGGCCTCCAGCAGTCGCTCCACCTCCCAGGGGATGAACCCACCCTCCGGCCCCACCAGCAGCAGCGCCGGCTCGTCGAGCCCGCGGGGGCAGTCGTCGGGCATGCCCGGATGCGCCACCAGGCCGCGCCGCCCCGCGAGCAGCCCCGGCAGGCGGTCCTCGACGAAGGGGCGAAAGCCCTTGGCCAGGGTCACCTCGGGCAGCCGCGTGTCGCGCGCCTGCTCCAGGCCCAGCACCAGGTGGCGGTGGATCTTCTCGTCATCGAGTTCCGGCGACTGCCAGTAGCTCTTCTCGACCCGGCGGGTGTTGAGCAGGGTGATCTGCTTCACGCCGAGCGCCGTGACGTGCTCGAGGCTGCGCGCCAGCATCCGCGGGCGGGGCAGGGCGAGCACCAGATGCACCGGCAGCGCCGGCGGTGGCGGCTGGTCCAGCGCGGAGACATCGAAGCACGCCTCGTCGTCGTCCAGGGTCAGCAGCTCGCCGCGCCCCAGCGCTCCCCCCGCGATGCCGAGGGTCAGGGTGTCCCCGGGACGAGCGCGATGGACCTCGCGCAGGTGCGCCAGTCGCCGCGGGTCGCGGACCCGGGCCAGGCGGTGGTTCTCGATGTCCTCGGGGGAGAGCAGGATCAGGTTCATGGCGCCTCGCCGCGTTAGAGACTGAATGGGGGCTATGTCTTGCATGGATGGTGTCGCGGTGCACAATAGCGCTACGGGGCAGCCGCCCCGCACAGAACAAGGAGCAGCGCCGTGCGCGTGATTCGCAAGTATGCCAACCGCAGGCTCTATGATACCGAACAGAGCCGCTACGTGACCCTCGAGGATCTGCGTGGCCTGATCATCGACGAGGTGCCCTTCCGCGTCGAGGATGCCAAGAGCGGCGAGGATCTGACCCGCACCATCCTGCTGTCGATCATCATCGAGCAGGAGCAGGCCGACGGCGACGCCCAGGTGTTCTCCAACGACCTGCTGGCGCAGTTCATCCGGGTCTACGACATGGCCCAGCCGCTGCCCCTGGCGCGCTATCTGGAACAGGGCACCAAGCTGATGCTCGAACAGCAGCACCGCATGCAGGATCAGTGGCAGCAGGCCATGCGCCACTCGCCCATGGAGCTGATGCGCGAGATGGCCGAGGAGAACATGAAGTTCTGGCAGAAGACCATCACGCAGGCCGGCAGCTCCAGCGACGATGACTCGGGAAATGGCAAGCCGTGAGCGGCGCCGCGTGTCGGTTTCTGACATAATGCCGCGACGTTTCTCGCACGGTTCTGAGGTAGTACAGCGGATGAAGGTCCTGATCATCGGCGGCGGTGGCCGCGAACACGCCCTGGCCTGGAAGGTCGCCCAGTCACCCCGCGTGGAGACGGTCTTCGTGGCCCCCGGCAACGCCGGCACGGCCCGGGAACCGGGGCTCACGAACGTCGCTATCGGTGTCGACGACCTGGCGGGCCTGGTGGCTTTCGCCCGGGAAGAGGGTGTCGCGCTGACCATCGTCGGCCCCGAGGCGCCGCTCGTCGAGGGGGTGGTCGACCGCTTCCGCGAGGCGGGCCAGGCGATCTTCGGTCCCACGGCCGGGGCGGCCCAACTCGAGGGCTCCAAGGCGTTCACCAAGGACTTCCTGGCCCGCCACGCCATCCCCTCCGCCGACTATCGTACCTTCACCGCGGTGGAGCCGGCCCTTAAGTACCTGGCCGAGAAGGGCGCGCCCATCGTCATCAAGGCCGACGGCCTGGCGGCGGGCAAGGGCGTGATCGTGGCGATGACCGCCGCGGAGGCCGAGGCGGCGGTGCGCGACATGCTCGAGGCCAACGCCTTCGGCGATGCCGGCGCCCGAGTGGTGATCGAGGAGTTCCTGCAGGGCGAGGAGGCGAGCTTCATCGTCATGGTCGATGGCGAGACCATCCTGCCGATGGCCACCAGCCAGGACCACAAGCGCGCCTTCGATGGCGATGCCGGCCCCAACACCGGTGGCATGGGCGCCTACTCCCCGGCGCCGGTGGTCACCGACAGCGTCTTCGAGCGCATCATGGCGCGGGTGATCCGCCCTACGGTGCAGGGCATGGCCGAGGAAGGCCATGCCTACACCGGCTTCCTCTACGCCGGGCTGATGATCGACGCCGAGGGCAATCCCAAGGTGATCGAGTACAACTGCCGCTTCGGTGACCCCGAGACCCAGCCGATCATGCTGCGGCTGCGCTCCGACCTGGCCGAGCTGTGCCTAGCCGGGTCGCGCGGCGAGCTGGCCGGGCTGGCCTGCGACTGGGAGTCGCGCCCCGCGGTCGGCGTGGTGCTGGCCGCCGGCGGCTACCCGGGCAGCTACCGCAAGGGCGACGCCATCGAGGGGCTCGAGGCCGCCGAGGCGACCGGCTGCAAGGTCTTCCACGCCGGCACGGCCGAGCATGACGGCCGGGTGGTCACCGCCGGCGGCCGGGTGCTCTGCGTCACGGCGCTGGGCGACGACGTAGAGGCGGCGCGCGACCTGGCCTACCGGGGGGTGGCCGAGATCGCCTGGCCCGAGGTGCTCTACCGCCGCGATATCGCCCACCGGGCCATTGCCCGGGAGCGCGGCGACGCCTGACGACGAAGGACTCCGAACAACAATGACAGGAGCGAGGATGGAGCGTGTGCGACTGAGCTTTCCCGTCGATGAGGTGATGCACCGTCACCCGCTGACGGTGCGCATCACCGACATGAACTACGGTCGCCATCTGGGCCACGATGCGTTGATCTCGCTGCTCCACGAGGCGCGAGTCGCCGCGCTGGCCTCCCGTGGGCTTCAGGAGTGGGATCTCGGCGGCTTTCCCTGCGTCGCGGCCGATCTCGCCGTGCAGTACCAGACCGAGACGCGCTGGCCCGACGCCCTGGTAGTGGAGACCGCCATCCCGGCGCCGGCGCGCAAGGCGATCGGCGTCTACCAGCGGATCCTGCGCGATGCCGACGACGCCACGGTGGCCACCGCCCGGATCAACCTGATGCTGGTCGACCCCGCCACCGGCCGCCCGGTGGCGATCCCCGAGGCGCTGCGCGACACCCTGGCGGGAGCGCGCTGATGTCTCGGGAGTATCCGATCATCGCCCTCACCGGCTCCTCCGGGGCCGGTACCACCACGGTGAAGCGCACCTTCGAGCGGATGTTCGCCCGGGAGGCCGTGCACGCCGCCTTCGTCGATGGCGATGCCTTCCACCGTTACACCCGCCAGGAGCTGGCGCAGATCCTCTTCGACGAGCCCGATCGCAAGGACGAGCTCTCCCACTTCGCGGTGGAGGCCAACCTGCTCGACCGGCTCGAGGCTCTGTTCCGGGAGTACGGCCAGCACGGCAACGGCTCCTACCGGCACTATATCCATGCCGAAGACAAGCAGATGATCGAGGCCGGCTACCAGGTCGGCACCTTCACCGAATGGCAGTCGCTGCCCTGCGGCACCGACCTGCTCTTCTACGAGGGGCTGCACGGGGGGCTGGTCACCGCCGAGCTCGACATCGCCCGCCACGTCGACCTGCTGGTGGGGATCGCGCCGACCATGAACCTGGAGTGGATCCAGAAGATCGATCGCGACATGCGCCACCGCGGCTACGCCCAGGAGGCGGTGATCGACACCATCCTGGGGCGCATGGACGACTACGTGCGCTACATCCAGCCGCAGTTCTCGCGTACCCACATCAACTTCCAGCGGGTGCCTACGGTGGATACCTCGAACCCCTTCGAGGTCCAGGACATTCCCACCGATGCCGAATCCTTCGTGGTGATCCGCTTCCGCGACCCGGCCACGGTGGACTTCCCCTACCTGCTGGCGATGATCCAGGATGCCTTCATGAGCCGCCCGCACACCCTGGTGGTGCCGGGCTCGCGGCTGTCGCTGGCCATGGAGCTGATCCTGGGGCCGCTGGTGCGCCACCTGCTGGCCCAGCGGCGCTTTCGCTGACGCCGGCCCGACCCTTACGCAAGGAGAACCGCCCATGGATTGCCTGTTCTGCAAGATCATCGATCGCGAGATTCCCGCCGACATCGTCTATGAGGACGACGAGGTGCTGGCCTTCAACGACATCAATCCCCAGGCGCCGACCCACATGCTGATCGTGCCCAAGCGCCACATCGCCACCCTCAACGACATCCAGGAGGACGGCGACCTGGCGCTGGTGGGGCGCCTGCAGTACACCGCCGCCAGGCTGGCGGCCGAGCAGGGCTTCGCCGAGGATGGCTACCGGGTGGTGATGAACTGCAACGACCACGGCGGCCAGACCGTCTATCATATTCACATGCACCTGATGGGCGGTCGTCGCTTTACTTGGCCGGCTGGCTAGCCGGCGCCCTGCGGCCGAGGCCGCGCGCGACCCGGCGTACGACGCATCAGGTGCATTCTCGAGAGATTCCGTCATGACCCGCTCCCTGACCCGTGCCGACAACCTGATCCACCAGTTCGATACCGTGTTGAGGACCCTGGTGCCCCACGCGGCGAGCCCCTCGCGGGCCTCCCCGGCGACTCCGGCGGTGCACGATGAGCCGATGAGTGCGGAGGAGCGGCGTCACGCCGCGGGGTTGATGCGCATCAACCATACCGGCGAGGTGTGTGCCCAGGCGCTCTATCAGGGCCAGGGGATGACCGCCAAGCTGCCCGAGGTGCGCGGCCAGATGGAGCAGGCCGCCCAGGAGGAGATCGACCACCTGGCGTGGTGCGATGAACGCCTCCAGGAGCTCGACGATCGCCCGAGCCTGCTCAATCCGCTGTTCTATGCGGCCTCCTTTGGCCTGGGGGCCGCGGCGGGCGCCGTCGGCGACCGGGTGAGCCTCGGCTTCGTGGCCGCCACCGAGGAGCAGGTCGGCCATCACCTGGAGGAGCACCTGGTCACGCTGCCGGCGGGCGATCATCGCTCCCGCGCCGTGCTGCGCCAGATGGCCATCGACGAGGCCCACCACGCCCAGCTGGCGCTGGAGGCGGGCGGCAGCCGCTTCCCCGCGCCGGTCAAGCTGGGAATGAAGCTGATGTCGAAGGTGATGACCACCAGCGTTTACAAGCTATAAGCTTGAAGAGCGCCGCTCCGCGGCTGGAAGCTGGAAGAAGCTCCCTGATTAGGAGACTGATGGCAACATCAACATTCTGCCTTCCAGCTTCCAGCTTCCAGCTTATTCCTCGACGATGGTAAAGGAGTGGGTGATCTCGACGCCGCCGTTGACCAGCATGATGGAGGCACTGCAGTACTTCTCGGCGGAGAGTTCCACGGCACGCGCCACCTGCTTCTCCTTGAGGCCGCGGCCGCTGACGGTGAAGTGCACGTGGATCTTCGTGAAGACGCTCGGCACCTCGTCGCTGCGCTCGGCCTCGAGGCTCGCCACGCAGTCGGTCACGTCGGCCCGGGCCTTCTCGAGGATGTTGAGGATGTCGAAGGAGGTGCAGGCGCCCATGCCCATCAGCAGCATCTCCATGGGGCGCGGGCCGGTGTTGCGGCCGCCGTGGTCGGGCGGGCCATCGATGACCACGCTGTGGCCGCTGCCGCTCTCGGCAACGAATTGGCGTCCATCGGTCCACTTCACGCTGGCTTTCATAGTGCAGGTATCCTTAATTCGACTATTCGGCAGCCAGCTCGGGACCGTTGTGGTGCCCCTCGCTTGGTAGGCTGCGATAAGGGTGATCGGGAAAAAGCGGTCAGCATAGCAGCTGCCGGGCGGCGGCTCAGCCCCCGAGGCGGCGGTCGAGCTCGGCCAGCCGTGCCGGCGTGCCGACGTCGACCCAGGCGCCGCGGTGGTGGGTGCCGCCGACGCGGCCCTCGGCCATGGCGCGCCGGAGCAGCGGCGCCAGGCCGAAGGCAGCGGGTGCTTCATCGGCCACCAGCACCGGGTCGAGCAGACTCACCCCGGCGAAGGTGAGGTGCGGCGCCCCCTCGGCATGCACCCGGCCGCGCGGGTCCAGGTGGAAGTCGCCCTCCGGGTGGTGGTCGGGGTTGTCCACCAGCACCAGGTGGGCCAGGTCGTCGCCCAGCGCGGGCAGCGACGACGGGCAGAGGTCACACCAGACGTCGCCGTTGACCAGCAGGAAGGGAGCGTCGCCGAGCAGCGGCAGCGCCTGGCGGATGCCGCCGCCGGTCTCCAGGGGGCTCGCCTCGCGGCTCCAGGCGATGGACACGCCATAGGCTGAGCCATCGCCCAGGGCGTCGATGATCTGCTGTGCCCGGTAGCTGACGTTGATCACCACCTCCGTGATGCCCGCGGCGCGCAGGCACTCGAGGTGATGAACGATCAGCGGGCGGCCGGCCACCTCGAGGAGCGGCTTGGGGCAGTGGTCGGTGAGCGGGCGCATGCGGGTGCCGAGACCCGCGGCCAGGATCATCGCCTTCATGCACAGGCCTCCAGGCGTGCCGCGAGCGCCGGACGGAAGGTCTCGGCGAGCCAGCTGCGAAACGCCGCGTGGTCGGGCAGGCCGGCGAGGCTCTCCTCCAGGTGGCCGAGGAAGTGCGGCAGGCGCTCGAGATAGCCCTGGCGAGCGTCGCGCAGGGTCAGCCGGCAGAAGATGCCGAGCACCTTGAGCGAGCGCTGGGCGGCCATGGCCTGGACCCGGGCGAGGAAGGTCGCGGCGTCGACGTCCTCGGCCAATCGGCCGTCGGCGATGGCGCGGACGCGGAAGGCCTCGGTCCAGGCGGCCAAGCGCGCCGGGGCAAAGCGGCAGTAGCGTCCGCGCAGCAGCGAGATCAGGTCGTAGCTGAGCGGGCCGGCGACGGCGTCCTGGAAGTCGATCAGGTAGAGGGCATCATCCTTCACCATCAGGTTCATGGCGTCGAAGTCGCGGTGCACCGCGACCACCGGCTGCGCCAGTGCCGAGGCGATCAGCGCCTCGCGCAGCGTCGCCCAGCCCGGCGGCGGGGTCAGGTCCAGCCACTCGCCCAGGCACCAGTCGGGGAAGAGGTCGAGTTCGCGGCCGAGCAGGGTGGTATCGTAGGCCGGCAGGCCATCCACCGGGGCGCGGTTCTGCAGCTCGTGGAGCAGGTCGAGGGCACGCTCGTGCCAGGCCAGGGTCGCCGGATCATCGTCGCCCGCGAAGCGGTCCTGCAGCGGCGTATCGCCGAGGTCGTCGAGCTCGAGGAAGCCGGCGTCGAGATCCACGCCGTGCAGCGCCGGTACCGGCAGGCCGGCGGCTCCCCACTGCTCGGCGATGGCCACGAAAGGGCTACTGTCTTCCCGGTCGGGCGGGGCGTCCATCAGCATGCGGGTGGTGCCATCGGGCAGCTCGAGGCGGAAGTAGCGCCGGAAGCTGGCGTCGCCGGCGGCGAAGCGCAGGCTGACGGCCTGCGGGGAGAGGCCGTGGCGCCTGGCCGCCCAGGCTTGCAGCCGCTGTGTTCGCGTGGAATCGGTGGCCTCGGGCATCGTCGTCTGGCTCCTTGTGAGGGGGCGGGTACGGTTGACGGCCCCGTGGGGGCCCCGCATGCTGAGCGCCCGACATCGTCGGCGATGGCAGGGCTCGCGCCGGCAGCACAGGCCGGGTGCGGCCTGTATAATACCGATTCACCCCGCCAAGGACATCGTGGAGCATGGGCAAGCGACACTCGTGGACATGGACGGCCCTGACAGGTCTGGCCGGCGCCGGCCTGGCGAGCGGGCCCCTCTCGGCGGCGCCCCCCGAGTCGCTGCCGGCGGCCCAGCTGGACTGGCAGCCCTGGGGCGAGTCACGCCCCGCGGATGCCCTGTGCCGCGGCCGCTACGTGATGCCGGATTACCGCCTGCCGCCGCCGCCCGGCGAGAAGGTGGCGAGCGAATCCGATCGGGTCGCCTCGGGCGAGGAGGGCGAGACCCGCCTCGACGGCGAGGTGCTGCTGCGCCGCGGCGACGCCCAGCTCGAGGCGCCACGGGTGCGGGTGCCCGCCAGCCGCGAGACCGCCTACGCCGAGGGGCCGCTGACCCTGCGCGACCGCAACCTGCTGGTGCGGGGCGACGCCGCCGAGTTCTCCCTGAACAGCGACGCCGCGAGCATCGACACGGCCCACTACGTGGCCCATGAGCAGCGCCTGCGCGGTGATGCCGTGCGCCTGGCCCGCCTCGACGGCGAGCGCTACCGCCTCACCGAGGCGAGCTTCACCACCTGCGAGCCGGACAGCGACCTGTGGCGCCTGGTCGGCAACGACATCCTGCTCGATCGCGAGATCGGCGTCGGCACCGCCAAGCACGCCCGGCTCGAGGTGGGCAAGGTGCCGGTCTTCTACTGGCCCTGGGTGCGTTTCCCCCTGGACGAGCGTCGCCAGACCGGCTTCCTGTGGCCGCTGCTGGGGCTCTCCGCCGACTCCCTCGACTATGCCCAGCCCTTCTACTGGAACATCGCCCCGGACCAGGACGCCACGATCACGCCGCGCGTTATCAGCGATCGCGGCCTGCTGCTGGGCGGCGAGTACCGGTATCTCTTCGAGAACCACGGTGGCCAGATCGAGGGCGCCTACCTGGCCGACGACGACGGCGATCCCGACGACGAGCCGAGCTATGAGGGCGAAGATCGCTGGTATCTCGACTACCGGCACGCCGGACGCCTGGATGCCCGCACGCGCTATCGGCTGCGCTATGGGGCGGCCAGCGACGGCAGCTACTTCGATGACTTCGGGCGCGATTTCGGCGAGGGCGACACCGCCTACATGGCGCGCCTGGCCCAGATCGATCATCGCGGTGATACCTGGCGGCTGCAGGCCAAGGCCCAGGGCTACCAGAAGCTCGATGATCCGCTGCTCGATCGTGACAAGCCCTTCTACCGCCTGCCGAGCCTGACCGCCGACGCCCGCTGGTTCCAGGACAGCGGCTTCTACCAGCAGTGGCGCTCCAACGTCACCTACTTCTGGCGTGACGTGGACGAAGCGGCACTGCCCGACACGGAGCGCTTCGATCGAGAGTCGGCCAACGGCACCCGCCTGCACCTGGCACCGGCCACCGGCTGGCGCTGGGACGAGAGCTGGGGCTACCTGGAGCCCCGCGTCGAGTGGCTCGCCACCGCCTACCAGCTGGATTACGGCGAGCGCGAGACCGACCGCGACGAGAGCCTCACCCGCAGCATGCCGGTGGCCAGCGTCGACGGCGGCCTGGTCTTCGAGCGCGAGCTCGCCCTCGGCGGGCGCGACTACCGCCAGACGCTGGAGCCGCGGATCAACTACGCCTACGTGCCGGCACGGGACCAGACCGAGTTTCCCGATTTCGACACCGCCGAGCGCGCCTTCTCCTGGAACCAGCTCTGGTCGCCCTTCCGCTTCAGCGGCAGCGACCGGGTGGGCGATCTGAACCGCGTCTCGCTGGGCCTCGAGTCGCGGCTGCTGGCGGACGAGAGCGGCCGCGAGCGCGTCTCCATCGGGCTGGGGCAGGCCTACTACCTGGAGGATCGCAGCATCGACATGGATGGCGATCCCGACAAGTCCGAGCGTGAAGACTATGCCAGCTTCAACGATTATTACCGAGCCACCCGGAAGCGCTCGCCGCTAGTCACTCGGGCGGACTGGCAGATCACCGAGGAGTGGCGCACCCGCTGGCAGTGGCTCTACGACGACCACCTGGATCGCACCGAGAGCACCTCGCTGGACCTGCAGTATCGGGCGCCGGCCGGCCACGTGCTGAACCTCGGCTATCGCTGGCAGATCGAAGGCTTCGACCCTGCCGAAGAGGACGAGGACGTGGTCACCTACAACCGCGAGGAGGTCGACCTGTCGTTCGCCCTGAAGGCCAGCCGGCAGGTCGACCTGATCGGCCGGCTGCTCTACGACAATACCAACGACCGGGCCCTGGAGCAGCTGGCGGGTGTCCAGTGGAACGACTGCTGCTATGGTCTGCAGCTGGTCTGGCGTGAGTGGATCGACGACAACGACACCGCCAACACCATCGAGGACGACCAGACCGATCGCGGGATCTTCCTGCGCTTCGTGTTCAAGGGGCTGGGCGGCGTCGGCGGCGACGCCGATGGCTACTTCCAGCAGGCGATTCCGGGCTACCGGAGCGCGTCCCTGGACCGCCTGTGAGACATTCGACATCGACGAGAGGAAAGAGAGACATGCGCAGCCGACGTATCGCCACCCTGGCGCTGGCCCTGTGCCTGACCGGCCTGCCCCCGACGGGGCTGGCCCAGGAGTCGGCCTACGCGGGCCGTCAGCCGCTGGACCGCATCGTGGCGGTGGTCAACGAGGGCGCCATCATGGCCAGTCAGCTCGAGAACCGCGTCGCCCAGGTCCGCAGTCAGCTCGAGGGCGGCGGGCAGGCGACGCCCCCCGACGCGGTCCTGCGCGAGCAGGTGCTGGAGCGCATGATCGTCGAGGAGATCCAGCTGCAGATGGCCCGTGAGGCCAACCTGAGCGTCGACGATACCGAGCTCAACCGCCAGGTACGGGCCATCGCCGAGGGCAACGGCATGACCCTGGAGCAGTTCGCCGATGCGCTCGAGGCCGATGGCCTGTCGCTCGGCGTGGTGCGTGACCAGGTGCGCCGCGAACTGCTGATGCGCCAGCTGCAGCAGCGCCGGGTCGCCAGCCGGGTCGACCTCTCCGAGCGTGAGGTGGATCGCTTCGTGGAGCAGCAGGGCGTCAGCCGCGACCAGGCGCGTCAGGCGCTGTTCCAGCGCAAGGTCAATGCCGAGATGGAGGAGTGGGTCCAGGAGATCCGCAGCCGCGCCTTCGTCGACGATCGCCTCGAGGCGCGCTGATGTCGCCGGCGGACGCGCCCGTGCTGGCTCTGACCTGCGGCGAGCCGGCGGGCATCGGGCCGGAGCTGGCCGTGATGCTGGCCGCCGACGTGGTCCCCCCGGCACTGGTGGTGGCGGTAGGCGATCCGGCCCTGCTCGCCGAGCGCGCCGCCATGATCGGTCGCGAGGTCGAGATCCTTGAACTCGCCCGCGACGAGGCGCCGCCCGCGCCGCGCCGTGGCGTGCTGCCGGTGTGGCCCGTGGCGCTGCGCGCCCCGGCGCGTCCCGGTGAGCTCAATGTCGCCAACGCCGCCCACGTGCTCGAGACCCTCGACGTGGCGCTGGCCGCCTGTCGCGCCGGCCGCGCGGTCGGCATGGTCACCGCGCCCCTGCACAAGGGGGTGATCCTCGACGCCGGCCATGCTGGCTTCAGCGGCCACACCGAGTACCTGCGCGACGCCTGCGGGGTCGACGAGGTGGTGATGATGCTGGCCACCGACAGCGCCCTGCATGCCCGCGAGGCGAGCGGGCAGGGCGGGGCGGCGCTGCGAGTGGCGCTGGCCACCACTCACCTGCCGCTTCGCGAGGTGGCCGATGCCATCACCGGCCCGCGCCTGGCTCGCCTGCTGAACATCCTGCACGATGACCTGCAACGCTGGTTCGGCGTGGATGCGCCGCGCATCGCCGTCTGCGGCCTCAACCCCCATGCGGGGGAGGGCGGTCACCTGGGGCGCGAGGAACTGGACACCATCATCCCGGTCCTCGAGGCCCTGCGCGCCGAGGGGCTGACCCTTGACGGCCCCCTGCCGGCCGATACCCTGTTTACCCCGCGCCATCTCGAGGGCGTCGACGCGGTGCTGGCCATGTATCATGACCAGGGCCTCCCCGTGCTTAAGTACGCCGGTTTCGGTCGCGCCGCCAACATCACCCTGGGGCTGCCGCTGGTGCGCACCTCGGTGGATCACGGCACCGCGCTGGACCTGGCCGGCCGCGGAGTCGCCGACCCGGGCAGCCTGCGGGTCGCCGTGGCGTTGGCCGCCGAGATGGCGAGTCGCGGCGGCCGTGGCTAGACGAGACGTCCAGCCGTTCGAGGGGCGCCGGGGATAGACCGAGGCGGAGGTCCGATGCCAGGGAAGGCATCGGTAGCGTACAGGGAGGGTTCCACAGCGCCTCCGTAAACGGTCTATCGCCGGGTCAGCCCCGACACGGCGGCGATGCGACAGTGAGAATCTCAAGAGACATAAGGACACCCCGAATGGCATCCCGCCCCCCGGTTCATCAGGCCCGCAAGCGCTTCGGCCAGAACTTCCTGCGCGACTACGGCGTCATCTCGCGCATCGTGCGTGCCATCGGCCCTCGTCCCGGCGACCGGCTGGTCGAGATCGGCCCGGGCCAGGGCGCCCTGACCGAGCCCCTGCTCGAGGCCGCCGACGGCCACCTCGAGGTGATCGAGCTCGACCGCGACCTGATCCCCGGGCTGCGGGTGCAGTTCTTCGACAAGCCGGGCTTCATCATCCACGAGGGCGACGCCCTGAAGGTGGACTTCCGGGAATTGCGAGGCGACGGCCCGGCGCTGCGCGTGGTGGGCAACCTGCCCTATAACATCTCCACGCCGCTGATCGTCCACCTGCTCCAGGCCGGCGAGGCCGTGGCCGACATGCACTTCATGCTGCAGAAGGAGGTGGTCGAGCGGCTGGCCGCCGCGCCGGGCGGCCCCGACTGGGGGCGGCTGTCGGTGATGGCGCAGTATCACTGCCGCGTCGACGCCCTGTTCACCGTGCCGCCGGAGGCCTTCGTGCCCCGGCCCAAGGTCGACTCGGCGATTGTGCGCCTCACGCCCCATGAGACTCTGCCTCATCCGGCCCGCGACGAGGCGCTGCTCTTCGACCTGGTGCGCCAGGCCTTCGGCCAGCGGCGCAAGACCCTGCGCAACAACCTCAAGGGGCGCATCGATGCCGCGGCCCTCGAGACGCTGGGCATCGACCCGGGGCGGCGCCCCCAGACGCTGGACGTCGAGGAGTTCGTGCGCATCGCCAACCACCTGGCCGCGGCCGGGGAAGGAGAAGTCTCATGACGCCGACGATGCCCGAGGGGCTCGAGGAGGCCATCCGCGTCGACGTGGCGCCGGACTTCCGCCTGGACGAGTCCGACCCCGACGAGCAGCGCTTCGTCTTCAGCTATACCGTCACCGTGCACAACGCCTCCGACCACAGCGTCCAGCTGCTCGCCCGCTACTGGAAGATCACCCAGGGCAGCGGCAAGGTGCAGGAGGTGCGCGGCAAGGGGGTGGTCGGCCAGCAGCCGCTGATCGGCCCCGGCCAAAGCTTCCGCTACACCAGCCGGGCGATTCTCGACGGCCCGGTGGGGGTAATGGAGGGCGCCTACACCTGCGTCGATGCCGCCAGCCAGCGCCCCTTCGAGGTGGCGGTCTCTCCCTTCCGACTGGCCGGGCCCAACCAGGTACACTAGATCCCGTGACACGCACCGCAACGGAGCCGACATGACTACCTATGCCATCGGCGACCTGCAGGGTTGCCACGCGGAGTTCGTCGCCCTGCTCGAGCGGCTCGACTTCGACCCGCGCCGCGACCGGCTGTGGCTCGCCGGCGACCTGGTCAACCGCGGCCCGGGGTCGCTCGCCTGCCTGCGCGAGGCGATGGCGCTGGGCGAGGCCGCAAGCGTCGTGCTCGGCAACCACGACCTGCACCTGCTGGCGGTGGCCCGGGGCGGTGCCCGGGAGAACCGCAAGGACACCCTGGCGCCGATCCTCGGCGCTCCGGACCGCGAGCGCCTGCTCGACTGGCTGCAGACGCGCCCGCTGCTGGTGCGTCGAACCTCCGCGGCGCAGGGCGAGACCGTCATGACCCACGCCGGCCTGCTGCCCCAGTGGCCAGTGGAGCAGGCCGCTGGCCTCGCTGTCGAGGCCGAGGCGCGCCTCGCTGGCGAGGGGGCCGGCGCCTTCCTCGAGGCGATGTACGGCAACGAGCCGGCCTGCTGGCGCGATGATCTCGACGGTATCCCGCGGCTGAGGATGATCGTCAACGTCTTCACCCGCATGCGCTTCCTCGACGCCGCGGGCTGCCTCGATTTCGCCGCCAAGGAGGGGCTCGACCGCGCCCCGGCGGGCTTCGCCCCCTGGTTCCAGTACCCGCGACAGGACGATCCCTGGCTGCTGTTCGGCCACTGGGCGGCGCTCGAGGGCGAGACGCCCGATAGCCGCGTGCGCGCCGAGGCGCTGGATACCGGCTGCGTCTGGGGTCGCCGGCTGACCGCCCTGGACCTCGAGAGCGGCCGGCGCATCAGCGTGCCGAGCCGGCAGTGAACCGATCGAGACGATCCCCGACGACGAGAGACCTGTCATGACCACCGCTCCCTTCTACCACCTCGACATTCCCGCCCTGGCCGACTGGCTCGAGGGCGACTCGCCCCTCACCCTGGTCGATATCCGCGACCCCCAGAGCTTCGCCCAGGGGCGCGTGCCCGGCAGCCAGCGCCTGGGCAACGATACCGTCGAGGCCTTCCTCGGCGAGGCCCCGCGCCAGCCCCCCCTGGTGGTGATCTGCTATCACGGCCACTCCAGCCAGCAGGCGGCGGCCTGGCTGGCCGGCCAGGGCTTCGCCGAGGTCTACAGCCTCGATGGCGGCTTCACCGACTGGCAGCATCGCCACCCCGACCGCGTGGAGCGCTGAGCCATGAGCGCGAGCGACGACCGTCACCTCGAGGGTCTCGAGGTCTATCGCGTCGGCGGGGCGGTGCGCGATGCCCGCCTGGGTTGGCCGGTCAAGGACACCGACTGGGTGGTGGTCGGCACTACCGCCGAGGAGATGCAGCGGCGGGGCTTCAAACCGGTGGGGCGTGACTTCCCGGTCTTCCTGCACCCAGTGAGTCATGAGGAGTTCGCCCTGGCGCGCACCGAGCGCAAGTCGGGCCACGGCTACACCGGCTTCGTGGTGCATGCGAGCCCCGAGGTCACCCTCGAGGATGACCTGGCGCGGCGCGACCTGACCATCAACGCCATGGCCGAGACCCCCGAGGGCGCGCTGGTCGACCCCTACGGGGGGCTCGCCGACCTTGAGGCGCGTCGGCTGCGCCACGTCTCGCCGGCCTTCGTCGAGGATCCGCTGCGGGTGCTGCGTACGGCGCGCTTTTTGGCCCGCTATGCGGGGCTCGGCTTCGTCATCGCCGAGGAGACTCGCACGCTGATGCGCTCGCTGGCGGCGAGCGGCGAGCTTGAGCACCTGGTGGCTGAGCGAGTCTGGACGGAGACCGAGAAGGCGCTCTCCGAGCCCTGGCCGGAGGTCTACTTTCAGGTGCTGGCGGCATGCGGAGCGCTCGCCGTGCTGATGCCGGAGCTGGCCGAGGATGACGCGGACCTCGATGCGGCGCTGGGGCGCCTGCATCGGCTGCCCGAGGACATCGAGGCCGAGGCACAGGTGCGCTGGCGCTGGGCACGCCTGGTCGAGCATCTGGGCGACGACGAGCGTGGGACGCTGTCCGAACGGCTGCGCCTGCCGCGGGCGCATCGCGAGCTGGCCACCCAGGCGGCCAGAACCCGGGCCCTGTGCCGACGGGTCGCGACCAACGGACTATGCGGGGCGCAGGTGATGCGCTGGCTCGACGGCATCGATGCGTGGCGCCGCGGCGACCGGGTGGCGCCGCTGATCAGCCTGGTGAGCCTGGACGCCCCGTCGCTGGCCGAGGACCTGGCCCTGGCCTGGCGGCTGGCGGCGCAGATCCTGCCCAAGGCGCTGGTGGCGGAGGGCTATCAGGGGCGCGAGCTTGGCGAGGAGTTGGCACGGCGACGCTGGGAGGCCATCGAAGGGGCGCTCGCCGACCCCGGGGCATGACCCGGGCGGGCTGGGCTACTTCTCCGCGCGGGAAAGCCACCGTCCCTGCCAGGTGAAATCCACCGGCCAGAGGCGCTGTTCGCCGGACGCGAAGCGAGCCCAGTGGTCGCGATAGGTCGCGCCGGTGAGGGGGTGGCGTGCGTCGGGCAGCAGCTCGGCCAGCGGCTGGAGCACGAAGGCGTGATGCAGGATCTCGCCGCGGGGCAGCTCGACACCGTCATGGTGGCCGCTGAGCGCGCCCACGGTGAGCAGGTCGATGTCCAGGGTTCGCGGACTGAACTTGGGCACGTCCTTGCGCCGGCCGTGGGCGAACTCCAGGCGCTTGCACCAGGCCTGCAGCTCGCCCACCGAGCGTTCGCTCTCGAAGGCTACCACCAGGTTGTAGAAGTTACGGCCGTCCTCGAAGCCCACGGGCTCGCTCTCGAAGATCCGCGATATGGCGAGCCGGCCGAAGGCCTCCTCCATCGCGTCCAAGCAGGCCAGGACGTGATGCTCGCGCTCGATGTTGCTGCCGATGCTGACGGTGACCCGGGCCATCAGGCGTCTCCTGGTCGGGAGCCGCGCGCGATGGCGACACCTACCGCGCTGGCTGCGGCCACGGCCCCGGGCTTGCGCACGGTCAGGCGCAGCCAGGCGATGGCGAACTCGGCGCGCAGGGTCTCGGCTAGGCGCTCGGCGAAGGTCTCCACCAGGGCAAACTGATGCTCCCCGGCGAAGCCGGCGATACGCTTGCTGATGGCGGCGTAGTCCAGGGTCTGGGCGATGTCGTCGCCCGCGGCGGCGGGGCGGATGTCGGTGCCCAACTCGAGATCGAGGCGCAGCGTCTGGGTGATGGTGCGCTCCCAGTCGTAGACGCCGATCACGGTGTCTACCTCGAGCGCGTCGATCAGCACAAGATCCATCGGGGCTCCCCGGTCGGTGGTGGTGGCGGACCTGGTTGATGCGCACAGGATAGGCGAGGCTCCGCCTGCTGGCGCCCGATTGTACGCCAGCGCGCTCCCGGGCGACACCGCGAGCGGCAGGCCTGTCGTCCCTGGCCCCTGGCTGGCAGAATCGAGGCATTATCCCGGAGGAGCCCGCCCGTGGAGGTGCCACTCGACCTCATCCTGCCGCTGATGGCGATCGGCTATCTCAGCGGCACCTGGCTCGGCGCCCTCGCGGTGTGTCGGTGGGCCGGCGTGGGCGACCCGCGGCTCGCCGGCTCGGCCAATCCGGGGTTTTCCAACGTGCTGCGCCTGCATGGCCCGCGCCTCGCCCTAGCCACCCTGCTCGTCGACGTGATCAAGGGCATGCCGGTGCTGTGGCTCGCCATGGGGTATGGTCTGCCGCCCTGGGGGCTGGGGCTCGTCGGGCTCGGCGTGCTGCTGGGGCATGCCTATCCGGCCTGGCACCGCTTTCGCGGTGGCAAGGGGGTGGCCAGCGCCTTCGGCGTGATGCTGGTCCTCACACCCTGGGTGGCGCTCTGCTGCGCCGGGCTCTGGACCCTGCTGGCCTGGCGGGTGCGTACCGCGGCCGTGGCGTCGCTGGCCAGCGCCGCCATGGCGCCGCTGGCCAGCATCTGGCTGGCGCCGGAGTTCGTGGGGGTGGTGATGGTCTTCACGCTGTTGGTGTTCGGGCGCCACGTGCTCAATATCCGCCGGCTCGGGCGCGGCAGTGAGCCGCCTCTCTAAGCTGGAAGCTTGAAGAGCGTCGCTTCGCTCCTGGAAGCTTGAAGAGCCGGGCTATGCCCGGAGCTGAAACCCTTCAGCTGTAAGCAGGAAGAAAAACCCTGACTCCAAGGCTGGTGACATCATGGTGCTGCCTTCCAGCTTCCAGCTTACGGCTCCCGAAGGGTGTCCATGGGCCAGCGCGGCACCGCCTTCATGATGCCGGTCTCGTCACGCTCGCCGGCCAGCAGGCGCTGGGCCCCCACATAGGCAATCATCGCCCCGTTGTCGGTGCAGAAGCGGCCGCGCGGGTAGTAGGCCCGGGCGTCGCGCTTGGTGCATTCGCGCTCGAGCCGCTCGCGCAGCCGCACGTTGGCGCTCACGCCGCCGGCGACCACCAGACGCTTGAGGCCCGTCTGGTCGAGGGCGCGGCGGCACTTGATCACCAGGGTGTCGACCACCGCCTCCTCGAAGGCGCGGGCCACGTCGGCGCGGGCCTGGTCGTCGAGCTCGTCGGCGCGCTCCAGCTGGCGGATGGCGGTCAGGGTGTGGGTCTTGAGCCCCGAGAAGCTGAAGTCCAGCCCCGGGCGGTCGGTCATGGGCCGCGGGAAACGGAGCCGACCGGGGTCGCCCTGCTCGGCCAGGCGCGCCACCTGGGGGCCGCCGGGGTAGGCGAGCCCGAGCATCTTGGCCGCCTTGTCGAAGGCCTCGCCTGCGGCGTCGTCCACCGACTCGCCGAGCAGGCGATAGCGGCCCAGCCCCCGCACCTCGACCAGCTGGGTGTGGCCGCCGGAGACCAGCAGCGCCACGAAGGGGAAGCCGGGCGGCGCGTCCTCCAGCATGGGCGCCAGTAGGTGGCCCTCCATGTGGTGGACGCCGAGCACCGGGATGTCCAGCGCCCGGGCCATGCCGTGGGCGGTGCTGGCGCCGACCATCAGTGCGCCGACCAGGCCGGGGCCGGCGGTGTAGGCGATGGCGTCGAGTTCGCCGCGCGACAGGCCGGCGTCGTCCAGCACCTGCTGGATCAGTGGCAGCAGCCGGCGCGTGTGGTCGCGGGAGGCGAGCTCCGGCACCACGCCGCCGTACTCGGCGTGCATGGCGATCTGGCTGTAGAGGGCGTCGGCGACGAGGCCGCGCCCGGTCCCGGTGTCGAAGATGGCGACGCCGGTCTCGTCGCAGGAGGTCTCGATGCCCAGTACGCGCATGATATCGGCTCGGTAATGCGTGGATGGCGGCATTCTACGCATTTTGCCCCCTGTCGGCAGCAGGGAAACGATTTGCACGAGCTCGGTCGGACGACTAGAATGTTGTCCGCTGTAAGACTGGGTCGTGCACCCAGGGGCCATTCCCCGCGTATTCACGCATCGTTCCGGTTCGCCTGGCGATCTCGGAGCGTGTTTCGTGGTGGTAACAGACCCCGCCGGTGTGCGTACAAACCGAACTCAAGTTACCCAAGGTAGGTGAGTGCTTAATGCCTTCTGTTAAAGTACGTGATAACGAGCCGTTTGACGTCGCGTTGCGTCGCTTCAAGCGTTCCTGTGAAAAGGCCGGTGTCCTCTCGGAAGTGCGTCGTCGCGAGCAGTACGAGAAGCCGACCGCAGAGCGCAAGCGTAAGGCGGCCGCGGCCGTCAAGCGCCATGCCAAGAAGCTTCAGCGTGAGCGCAAGCGTTTCGAACGGCTCTATTGATCCGTACTGGAGTCGGTGAGGGCATCCGGCCCATGCCGTCTCAAGAGGGACGCCAAGCGGCCGCCTAACGGTGGCCGCTTGTTTTTGTCGCCTCCCGTTCGCTTTCCCGCTCCTCGCAGGTTGTCCGCATGTCCGGTCAGATCCCCCAGCGTTTCCTCGATGATCTCCTGGCCCGGGTCGACGTGGTCGAGGTGGTCGGCGAGCGCGTGAAGCTCAAGAAGGCCGGTCGCAACCATTCCGGGCTCTGTCCCTTTCACCAGGAGAAGTCGCCGTCATTCACCGTCAGTGCCGACAAGCAGTTCTATCACTGCTTCGGTTGCGGCGCCCACGGCAATGCCCTGCGCTTCCTGATGGAATACGACAAGCTGCGCTTTCCCGAGGCCGTGGAGCAGTTGGCCGCCCGGCTCGGCATGGAGGTGCCCCGCGAGGGCGCCGACGATCCGCGGGCCCAGGCGCGCGAGCGCAAGCGCAAGGAGGGGGTCAACCTGCTGGAGCTGTCGGCCAGCTACTTCCGCGAGCGGCTGAAGATGCCGGAGGGCGACAGCGCCCGTCGCTACCTCGCCGACCGGGGGCTGTCGCCGGAGGTCCAGCAGACCTTCGGCATCGGCTGCGCGCCGGCCGGCTGGGAGGCGCTCAAGCGCCACCTCTCCGAGCGCGGCATCGCCGAGGCGGTGCAGATCGAATATGGCCTGCTGGTGCATCACGAGGACAGCGGACGCACCTACGACCGCTTCCGCGACCGGGTGATGTTCCCGATCCGCGATATCCGCGGGCGCACCATCGCCTTCGGCGGTCGCGTGCTGGGCGATGCCAAGCCCAAATACCTCAACTCCCCCGAGACGCCGGTGTTCCATAAGGGGCGCGAGCTCTACGGCCTCTATGAGGCGCGCCAGGCCAATTCGCGGCTCGAGCGGGTGGTGATCGTCGAGGGCTACATGGACGTGGTGGCACTGGCCCAGTTCGGAATCCGCAATGCCGTGGCGACGCTTGGTACCTCGACCAGCGAAGAGCACCTGAGCCGGCTGTTCCGCATGGTCGGCGAGGTGGTGTTCTGCTTCGATGGTGATCGCGCCGGCCGCCAGGCCGCGACCCGGGCGCTGGAGACGGTGCTGCCGCAGATGATCGATGGTCGCCAGGCGCGTTTCATGTTCCTCCCCGAGGGGGAGGACCCGGACACCCTGGTGCGCCGCGAGGGGCCGGAGGCCTTCGAGGATCGCATCACCTGCGCCAGCCCCCTGTCGGAGTTCCTCTTCGATCACGCGGCCGAGGGGCGCGACCTGGGAACGATCGAGGCGCGCGAGCGCTTCGCCAGCCAGGTGCTCGCGGCCATCGGCAAGTTGCCGGAGGGGGTGCTGAAGTCGCTGCTGCTGGGGGAGCTCTCGCGGCGCACCGGCGTCGATCAGTCGCGCTTCGAGGCGCTGGTCGCGCCCGTCGAGGCTCTATCGAGCGAGCCGCCCCTGGCACCGGAGGCTGAGTGGCGCCCCGAGGACGAGGGGCGCGAGGCGCGCCCGGTGCCGGGTAAGGGGCAGCAGGCTCTGAGCCTGATGGGGCGCGTCCTGCAGCTGCTGGTGCACGAGCCGCGGCTGGTGGAGCGCCTGCCCGAAGACGACGACTGGTGCGACCAGCCGGACCCGGAGGCGCGGCTATGTCGCGAAGTGGTGCGGCTGCTCAGGGCGGGCGGATATCGCAGCGCCCAGGTGCTGCTGGCCCACTTCCACGGCACCCCCGAGGGGGAGCGGCTGGCCGAGTTGGCGCGCCGGGAGCCGCTGGTCCCCCGGGGTGTGCGAGGCGCCGAGTTGGACAATTGGGTGGCCTATTTCCAGCGCCATCGCCAGCAGCAGTCGCCCTTGGAAGAGTATGAGGCCTTGCTGTCGCGAATGCAGGCAGGGGAGCGGCTGTCGAAGGAAGAGGGTCAGCGGCTGAATGAACTGTTGATGGAGCTAAAGAGCTAAGGGCTCGTCGTGGCGGGGGTTGAATTTTCTGCCACTATCACCACATACGAGGAAGCTGCCTTCGAAAGGCGTAACCTCACAACCTAACACACCTGAATGACCGCGCAAACACACCGAACTGGCAGGAAGGTGGCCTTACCCGCTATACTGTCCGGCTTATCGAGTTTTCACCGCCTCAGTACTTCAGGTGCTTCATTCTTCTTCGTCGAGATAGGGTTTCTATGGCTGGAAATGCGCAGCAGCAGTCACGTCTGAAGGAGTTGATCGCGCGCGGCAAGGAACAGGGCTTCCTGACCTATGCCGAGGTCAACGACCACCTTCCCGAGGATATCGCCGACCCGGATCAGGTGGAAGATATCATCGGCATGATCAACGACATGGGCATCAGCGTCGTCGAGGTAGCCCCCGATGAAGATACCCTGATGATGTCGGATCAATCCGCCGACGAGTCGGCCGCCGAAGAGGCCGTCGCCGCGCTCGCCGCGGTGGAGAGTGACGTGGGTCGCACCACCGACCCCGTGCGCATGTACATGCGCGAGATGGGCACCGTCGAGCTCCTGACCCGCGAGGGCGAGATCGAGATCGCCAAGCGCATAGAGGAGGGCACCCGCGAGGTAATGTCGGCGTTGGCCTACTTGCCCGGTGCGGTCGACTCCATCCTCGACGCCTACGATGCTACTCAGGACGAGGAGGCGCCCGGTCGTCTCTCCGACCTGTTCTCCGGCTTCATCGATCCCGACGAGGGGATTCCCGGCGTCGCGGAAGCTGAAGTGCGCGAAGAGGAGCCCCGCGACGAGTCCGAGAGCGACGCCGAGGGCGATGCCGAGGCGGAGGAAGAGAGCGTCGGCGGCCCCGATCCCGAGGAGGCGCGTGCCCGCTTCGAGCAGATTCGCGAACAGAACGCCGCGGCCCAGGCGGCCATCGAGGCCCACGGTCGCGCCTCGAAGGCGGCTCAGGAAGAGCTCGCTCGCCTGGCGCAGCTGTTCTCGCCGATCAAGCTGGTGCCCAAGCACTTCGAGCGTCTGGTCGGCCAGGTACGCATCAGCGTCGAGCAGGTGCGCGCCCAGGAAAAGGCCATCATGCAGCTCTGCGTGAAGAAGGCCAAGGTGCCGCGCAAGACCTTCATCAAGGCCTTCCCGGGCAGCGAATCGCGTCCCGAGTGGCTCGACGAGTTCGGCGCCGCCAACCCGAAGTACGCGGCGCGCCTGGAGCCGCTGCGCGGCGATATCCAGCGCTCCCAGCGCAAGATCGCCTTCGAGGAAGAGATGATCCAGCTGGCGGTGACCGAGATCAAGGAGGTCAATCGCCGGCTCTCCATCGGCGAGGCCAAGGCGCGCCGGGCCAAGAAGGAGATGGTCGAGGCCAACCTGCGTCTGGTGATCTCCATCGCCAAGAAGTACACCAACCGCGGCCTGCAGTTCCTGGACCTGATCCAGGAGGGCAACATCGGCCTGATGAAGGCCGTCGACAAGTTCGAATACCGCCGCGGTTACAAGTTCTCGACCTATGCCACCTGGTGGATTCGTCAGGCGATCACCCGCTCGATCGCCGACCAGGCGCGCACCATCCGTATTCCGGTGCACATGATCGAGACCATCAACAAGCTCAACCGCGTGTCGCGGCAGATGCTGCAGGAGATGGGTCGCGAGCCGACGCCCGAGGAGCTCGGCGAGCGTCTCGAGATGCCTGAGGACAAGGTCCGCAAGGTGCTCAAGATCGCCAAGGAGCCGATCTCCATGGAGACGCCCATCGGTGACGATGACGACTCCCACCTGGGCGACTTCATCGAGGACGGCACCATCCTGCTGCCCATCGACTCGGCGACCGGCGAGGGGCTGATCGAGGCCACCCGCAACGTGCTCGGCGGCCTCACCGCCCGCGAGGCCAAGGTGCTGCGGATGCGTTTCGGCATCGACATGAACACCGACCACACCCTCGAGGAGGTCGGCAAGCAGTTCGACGTCACCCGCGAGCGGATTCGCCAGATCGAGGCCAAGGCGCTGCGCAAGCTGCGTCACCCGTCGCGCTCGGAGTCGCTGCGCTCCTTCCTCGACGAGTAACCTGCCGGAGTAACCCGCTGGCGCCCGCCCGAACGACGACGCCCGCAGCCATCGGCTGCGGGCGTCGTCGTGTGTGGGGCACCTTGTCGGGGGCGTGGCGAGGCGATGTCACAAGCAAGCATCGTGGTATGGCAGCGGCGGCGCCAGTGCCATGCGGGGCCGGCAATCCGGTCCGGTCGCGTCTCAGTCGGCGCTGAGGCGGCGCCAGCGGCGCACCAGCAGCACCAGCTCGATCATGGCGAAGAACAGCAGGGTATAGCCGAACAACTCGGTGACCTCCTCGGCGGCGTCCTTGAAGGTGCGCAGGTAGGCCTCGCCGAGGATCGCCTGCCACATCTCGCTGCGTCCGAAGAGCCGCGAGTAGACGTAGGTGGTCAAGAAGCCCGCGGCGAACAGGCCGAACGAGAAGCTGTTGGCGTAGCGCTCGAACTCGCGGGCGAAGGCGTGGCGGCTGCGGATCACCACGAAAAGAACAGGCAGCACTAGCAGCGCGACCAGCGTCTGCCAGGCACCATCGAACACCCAGGCATCCAGCCAGGCATCCTGCTCGCGAATCAGCGAGGCCAGCGGCAGGGCCAGCAGCAGCAGGGAGACGTGCGTCAGCCGCGGGCTCGTCAGGCGCACGTAAAGCGCCAGGCCGGTGCTGCCGGCGAGCAGCAGCGACTGGGCAGGTTCGACGAAGCCGCGCTCGGAGAATCGCTGGCCCTCGAGCCCCAGCGCCTCGATCATCACGCCCTGCATCAGCAGGCCGATCAAGATGATATAGAGCAGGGCGCGCAGGCTGGTGGCACGAAAGTCGATGGGCGTGGGCACTTCGGGGGGGAGATGACGTGGCATGGGTGTCTCGGGGTGAATCACATTCATTGGTGAATGTATATGATACCCGGCTCGCCCGCGGCTGCCTATCGATTACGAAGCGTCAATTCCACGGCGTCTATCTCCGCCCCCTCCGGCGCTCGCCGGGCCTCCTCGACGAGCCAGTCGTGCACCGCGGCGACCCGGCGATCGTCGAGCGCCCCCGGTGCATGGACGATGCCGTAGTGCATGCCGGTCGCTACGCGCTGGGCGAAGGGCGCGATCAGGGCGCCGCTGCCGAGTTCTCCGCGGATCAGGGTCTGGCGGGCGATGGCGACGCCCATGCCGGCGATGGCCGCCGCCATGGTCAGGTGGTGGCGGTTGAAGGTATAGCCCCGGCGCAGGTTGAGCGGCGGCGCCGCGATGGCCTCGAGGTAGCGCTCCCATTCGGCGTGCTCGTGACTTCCCCGCCAGGCCGTGACGTCGTGCAGCAGCGGGTACCAGGCCAGGTCGGCGGGATGGCGCAGGGGCGGGCGTCCCCGCAGCAGGGCGGGGGCGCAGACCGGGAAGATCCGCTCCTCCATCAGCGGCGTGATGGCAAGCCCCGGGGCGTGGCCGTCGTTAAGGTCCAGCGCCAGGTCGAAGTCGCCGTCGCGCAGCGAGACGCTGCTGTCCTCGGCGGTGACGTGCAGCTCGATATCGGGAAAGCGCGCCTGCAGCCGCGGCAGGCGCGGCATCAGCCACTTGTGCAGGAAGGAGGGCACCGAGCGCAGCCGGATCACCCCGCTCATCACCCCGCTGCGCAGCCGCCGCACCTCGAGCCCCACCGCCTGATAGGCCTCGTCGACCACTGCCGCCAGGCGCCGCCCCTCCTCGGTCAGCTCCAGTCGACGCGGCCGGCGGAGAAACAGCTTGAACCCCAGTCGCTGCTCGAGCTGCTTGATCTGCTGGCTGACGGCGCCGGTGGTCACGTGCAGCTCCTCGGCCGCCCTCGTGAAGGAGAGGTGGCGAGCGCTGACGGCGAAGACCTTCAGCCCGGCGTGGGTCTGAGCGTTAAGATTCGGGTTCATGGTTTAGTCATTCTATATCGCGGACCAGATATTCTCGATTGTCGGTGCGCCACTTCGCCGCCATGATGAGGCCATCTATCGGCAGGCGTCGAGTGGCTTTAGTTTAACTGTCTGATGAACGATCAGGCGGCCGCAGGCCCTGAAAGCCGGAACGCCGGAACGCCGGAACGCCGGAACGCCCGGCCCAGACACGAGGCATCATCATGGCAATCAGCGTCTTCGACCTGTTCAAGATCGGCATCGGTCCGTCCAGCTCCCATACCGTCGGCCCCATGCAGGCCGCCTACGATTTCGTGCAGGTGCTCAAGCGTCGCGAGCTGCTCGAGCGCGTGGCGCGCATCGAGGTGCACCTGCACGGTTCGCTCTCCGCCACCGGCAAGGGGCACGGCACCGACCGGGCCATCATCATGGGGCTGATGGGCGAGCGTCCCCAGCACATCGACCCGGCGATCGTCTCGCCGTGCATCGAGGAGCTGCTCGAGTCCCAGGCCCTGATGCTCGACGGCCGCCTGGCGATCCCCTTCCGCTGGACCCGAGACCTCGAGTGGCACGACGAGAGCCTGCCCTACCACCCCAACGCCATGACCCTGGTGGCCCACGGTCATGCCGAGGAGCTCTACCGTAACGTCTTCTACTCGGTGGGCGGCGGCTTTGTGATCGACGAGGTGCAGGCCGCCAGTGGCGAGCTGGACTCCGACACTACGGTGCTGCCCTTCGATTTCAACAGCGCCGGCGAGCTGCTGGCGCTGTGCCGGCTGCACGGCCTGCGCATCAGCGAGCTGATGCTCGAGAACGAGAAGGCCTGGCGCAGCGAGGCCGAGGTCCGTGCCGAGCTGTGGCGGATCTGGGAGGCCATGCAGGCCTGCGTCGATCAGGGGTTGGCCGCCGAGGGCGTGCTGCCCGGCGGGCTCGAGGTGCGGCGCCGCGCCGCCGCCCTGCATCGGCGCCTCGAGGCCATGGACGACGACCGCAGCCTGATCGCCACCACCTTCTCGGCGATGGACTGGGTCAACGTCTTCGCCCTGGCGGTCAACGAGGAGAACGCCGCCGGCGGGCGCATGGTCACCGCACCGACCAACGGCGCGGCGGGCATCATCCCGGCGGTGCTTCACTACTACATGAAGTTCCAACCCGAGGCCGACGAGCGCTGCGTGGTCGACTTCCTGCTGACCGCCGCCGCGGTGGGCATCCTGTGCAAGAAGAACGCCTCCATCTCCGGCGCCGAGGTCGGCTGCCAGGGCGAGGTTGGCTCGGCCTGCGCCATGGCGGCGGCGGGACTGACCGAGGTGCTGGGCGGCACGCCGGGCCAGGTGGAGAACGCCGCTGAGATCGGCCTGGAGCACAACCTGGGGCTCACCTGCGACCCCGTCGGCGGGCTGGTGCAGGTGCCCTGCATCGAGCGCAACGCCATCGCCTCGGTCAAGGCCATCAACGCCGCCCAGATGGCGCTGCGCGGCGACGGCAACCACTTCATCTCGCTGGACAAGGCGATCCGCACCATGCGCGACACCGGCGCCGACATGCAGGATAAGTACAAGGAGACCTCCAAGGGCGGTCTCGCGGTCAACGCCATCGAGTGCTGACGACCCTCGACACGCGACGATGTCGTGAACGGTGCGGCCCGGCGGGCCGCCGAGCAGATCAGGCGCGATGCCCCGGAGGGGGCATCGCGCTTTTTTTTTGCCCGACATGGTTTGCAAGCTATTGATAGCGCGGGCGTCTACACCATTGGTCGAGTTCCGGCGTTCTCCTGTTGCCCTGTCGCCTTCGCTCCTCTAGCTTACGTTAACGTAAAGTGTAGAGTGTTCTCCGGGGTCGCGTGATGGTGCATCACGGGCCCTCGATGCCGGCACCGCCACAACAACGACAACGGCCGACAACAACGACAACAGCATCCACGGCGGATCGCGCCAGCGATCCAGAGAGGACCCACCATGACCCAGGAGTTCATACTGGAAACTCGCGGGTTGACCAAGGAGTTTCGCGGCTTCACCGCCGTGGACGACGTCAATCTGCGGGTCCGGGAAGGGCACATCCACGCCCTGATCGGCCCCAACGGGGCCGGCAAGACCACCGTCTTCAATCTGCTCACCAAGTTCCTGCCCCCCACCCGCGGCGAGATTCTCTATCGCGGCAAGCCGATCACCAACATGCGAGCCAACGAGATCGCCCGGCTCGGCCTGGTGCGCTCCTTCCAGATATCGGCGGTGTTTGCCCACATGACCGCCATGGAGAACGTGCGCGTGGCGCTGCAGCGCCGCCTCGGCACTTCCTTTCACTTCTGGAAGTCCGAGAAGAGTCTCGAGCACCTCAACGACCGGGCCATCGAGCTGCTCGACGAGGTCGGCCTCAAGGAGTACGCCGACGTGCTCACCGTGGAGATGCCCTACGGGCGCAAACGGGCACTGGAGGTGGCGACCACCCTGGCGCTGGATCCCACGGTGATGCTGCTCGACGAGCCGACCCAGGGCATGGGCGCCGAGGACGTCGACCGTATCGTCGAACTGATCCGGCGGGTCTCGAAGGGCCGCACCGTGCTGATGGTGGAGCACAACCTCAGCGTGGTCAGCCGCCTGTGTGACCGCATCACCGTGCTGGCTCGCGGCAGCGTGCTGGCCGAGGGCGACTACGAGGCCGTCTCCCGCGACCCGCGGGTTCGCGAGGCCTACATGGGCAGCGATGCCGAGACAGAAGAGGAGGCCAGCGCATGAGCCAGGCCGCACAGACGCTCGGCGAGTACCCTGAGCGGGATGGCGCCGAGATGCTGCGCATCGGCGACCTGCATGCCTTCTACGGCGAGTCGCACATCTTGCATGGCGTCGACTTCGACGTGAAGCGCGGTGAGCTGGTGACCCTGCTGGGACGCAACGGCGCCGGACGCAGCACCACTCTCAAGGCGATCATGAACATGGTCGGCCGGCGCACCGGCTCCATCGTCATCAACGGCACCGAGACCCTGGCCATGAAGCCGCATCGTATCCCGCGGCTCGGCGTGGGCTACTGCCCCGAGGAGCGCGGCATCTTCGCTAGCCTCGACGTCGAGGAGAACCTGCTGTTGCCCCCCACGGTGCGCAGCGGCGGCATGGGGATCGATGAGATCTATGCGATGTTCCCCAACCTCTACGAGCGTCGCCGCAGCCAGGGTACCCGGCTCTCGGGCGGCGAGCAGCAGATGCTGGCCATGGCCCGCATCCTGCGCACCGGGGCCCGGATGCTGCTGCTCGACGAGATCACCGAGGGGCTGGCGCCGGTCATCGTCCAAGCGCTGGGCGAGGTGCTGGTCAAGCTCAAGGAACGGGGCATGACCATCGTGCTGGTGGAGCAGAACTTTCGCTTCGCCGCCCCCCTGGCCGACCGTCACTTCGTCATGGAGCACGGCCGCATCATCGAGGAGATCAGCGCCGCCGAGCTTCCCTCGCGGCGCGAGCACCTCAACACCCTGCTGGGGGTGTGACGGCCGCGCCATCGGCTCGTGCACCGCAAGCATCCGCATCGACAATCATCCGTATCGACAACAACAAACGGCCCACCGGGCCACGGAGATGAACATGATCTTCAACAGGAAGACCCTCGCCAGCAGCATCGCCCTCGCCGCCACCGCCCTGGTCGCCAGCGGCGCCCAGGCGCAGATGAGCAACGACGAGCTGCGCATCGGCTACCTCGCCGACATGTCCGGCACCTACCGCGACCTGGCCGGCCCGGGTGGCCTCGAGGCCCTGAAGATGGCCGTCGAGGACGTCGGCGGCGAGGTCAATGGCGTGCCGATCGAGGTCTTCAGCGCCGATGACCGCAACAGCGCCGACGTCGGTGCCAACACCGTGCGTGGCTGGGTGGATCAGGAGAACGTCGACCTCGTCGCCGGCATGGTGGCCTCCTCGGTCTCCATCGCCGTGAGCAAGGTGCTGGAAGAGGCGGGGGGCCTGGCCATCATCTCCGGCTCCGCGGCCTCGAGCATCACCAACGAGCATTGCACCCCCAACCACATCCACTGGGTCTACGATACTTATCCGCTGGCTAACGGCACGGCCAAGGCCGTCGTCGAACAGGGGGGCGATACCTGGTTCATGCTCACCGCCGACTACGCCTTCGGCCATGCCCTGGAGGCCGATGTCACCAAAGTGGTGGAGCAGAATGGCGGCGAGATCATCGGCGGGGTGCGTCACCCCTTCCCGACCAGCGACTTCTCCTCCTACATCCTTCAGGCCCAGGGGTCCGGGGCGAAGATCGTCGGCCTGGCCAACGCCGGCTCCGATACCGTCAATGCCATCAAGACCGCCAGCCAGTTCGGCCTGGTGCAGTCCGGCCAGCAGCTCGCCGGCCTGCTGATCTTCCTCAACGACGTCCACGCCATGGGTCTCGAGGCCACCCAGGGCCTGCTGCTGACCACCGGCTGGTACTGGGACATGGACGAGCAGTCCCGCGAGTGGGCCCAGCGCTACTACGACCGCGTGGGCAAGATGCCGACCATGGTCCAGGCCGGCGTCTACTCCAGCACCATGCACTACCTCAACGCCGTGGAGGCCGCCGGCACCGACGAGGCCCAGGCGGTCCGTGCCCAGATGGCCGAGACGCCCGTCGAGGACTTCTTCGCCCGCAACGGTCGCATCCGCGAGGATGGCCGCATGGTTCACGACATGTACCTCGCCGAGGTGAAGTCGCCGGAGGAATCCACCGGGGAGTGGGACCTCTACGAGATCAAGAGCACCATCCCCGCCGACGAGGCCTACCGCCCGCTCGCCGAGAGCCAGTGCAAGCTGGTGCAGAACTGAGCGAGTCGAGGCAGGGCGCCGGCCACGGCCGCCGCCCCTCTGACGGGAGGAACGTGACATGACGATAATATTCGGGGTGCCGTTGGCGGTGTTCATGGGTCAGCTGATGCTGGGCCTGATCAACGGTGCCTTCTATGCCCTGCTGAGCCTGGGGCTGGCGGTGATCTTCGGACTGTTGAAGATCATCAACTTCGCCCACGGCGCCCAGTACATGCTGGGCGCCTTCGTGGCGATGCTGGCCCTGGAGTACCTGGGCATCAACTACTGGGCCGCACTGCTGCTGGTGCCGCTGGTGGTGGGGACCCTGGGGGTGGTGATCGAGCGGCTGATCCTGCGGCGCATCGCCCACCTCGACCACCTCTACGGGCTGCTGCTCACTTACGGCCTGGCGCTGATCCTGGAAGGGACGCTGATCAACATCTTCGGGGTGTCCGGGTCCAGCTACCCGACGCCTGAGGCCCTCCAGGGCGGCCTGAACCTCGGCTTCATGTTCCTGCCGACCTATCGTGCCTGGGTGCTGGTGGCGGCGCTGGTGGTCTGTGGCGGCACCTGGTTCATCATCGAGCGCACGCGCCTCGGGGCCTACCTGCGCGCCGGCACCGAGAACCCGGCGCTGATGCAGGCCTTCGGCGTGAACGTGCCGCAGCTGATTACCCTGACCTACGGGTTTGGCGTGGCGCTGGCCGCCTTCGCCGGCGTCCTCGCGGCGCCGCTCTACCCGGTGTCGCCGACCATGGGCTCGAGCCTTCTCATCGTGGTCTTCGCGGTGGTGGTGATCGGCGGCATGGGGTCGATCCTCGGCGCGATCATCACCGGCCTCGCCATGGGGCTGATCGAGGGCCTCACCAAGGTCTACTACCCCGAGGCGGCCAACACCGTGATCTTCCTGGTGATGATCCTGGTGCTGCTGCTGCGCCCCGCGGGTCTCTTCGGTAAGGAGGCATGACGCCATGGCCACGACTCACTCCCTGACCCCCGCCATGCAGCGCCAGCGCAGCGCGCGGATGCGGCGTAACATGCTCTACCTGGTGCTGCTGGGGCTGGCCCTGCTGGCGCCGCTCGCCATCTACCCGGTGTTCCTGATGAAGGTGCTGTGCTTCGCACTCTTCGCCTGCGCCTTCAACCTGCTGCTGGGCTTTGCCGGGCTGCTCTCCTTCGGCCATGCAGCCTTCCTGGCCACCGGCGGCTACTTCACCGGGATCATGCTCTCGAGTTACCCGGGCCTGACGCCGGAGGCGGGCATCCTGATCGGCACCCTGGCGGCGGTGGTGCTGGGTACCTTCTTCGGGGTGCTGTCGATCCGCCGCCAGGGGATCTACTTCGCCATGGTGACCCTGGCGCTGGCGCAGATGGTGTACTTCTTCTTCATCCAGGCGCCCTTCACCGGGGGCGAGGACGGTCTGCACGGCGTGCCCCGCGGGGAGCTGTTCGGGCTGATCAGCCTCTCCGACAACCTGCCGATGTACTACTTCGTGCTGACGGTTTTCGTGATCGGCTTCGCGATCATCCAGCGCACCGTGCACTCGCCGTTCGGCCAGGTGCTCAAGGCGATCCGCGAGAACGAGCCCCGGGCGGTATCCCTGGGCTATAACGTGGATGCCTACAAGCTGGTGGCCTTCGTCATCTCGGCGGGCCTCGCGGGGCTGGCCGGCTCCACCAAGACGGTGGTGTTCCAGCTGGCCTCGCTGACCGATGCGCACTGGCATATGTCCGGCGAGGTGATCCTGATGACCCTGCTGGGCGGAGTGGGCACGCTGTTCGGTCCGGTGGTGGGCGCGGGCCTGGTGGTCAGCCTGCAGACCCAGCTGGCGCAGTCGCCCATCGGCAACTGGGTGAGCGTGATCCTCGGCGCGATCTTCGTGATCTGCGTACTGAGCTTTCGCAGCGGCATCGTCGGGGAGATCCAGAAGCTGGTGCGCAAGAACTTCAAGTAGGCCCAAGCCGGCCAGAACGCTATCGGGCGCCCCTTGGGGCGCCCGATAGCGTTGGTGCGTGATCCGCAGCAATGGCCGGCGTCATAGCACGCCCTTGGCCTTGGCCGTATGGATGGCGATGGCATCCATCAGCGGTGGCGACAGGCAGTCGTAGGGCTCCAGGCACAGCTCCTTGAGCCGGCCGCGAACCTTGTCCATGTTGTCCGGGTCGGCGCCCGACTCGATGATCGAGGAGACGAAGGCGGCGAACTCCGGCGACGCCCAGCCCGTGTCGTCGGATAGCTCCGTATGGATGAAGTCCAGGCCGTGGAAGGGATGGTCGGTATTCTCGATGCGGCCGAACATGTGAACCCCGCACTCCTTGCAGGCATGGCGCTGGATGGCGGCCGAGGTGTCGACGACCTCCAGCTTGTCCTCGTTGGCGGTGACGCTGAGGCTCTCGCGAGGCACCACGGCGACCATCGAGAACAGGGCACCCTCGGGCTTCCAGCACTTGGTGCAGCCGCACACATGATTGTGGGCGCACTGTGCCTTGACGGTCACTTCGACGGGGGTGTCGGAGCAGTGGCAATGCAGGGTGCCGCCGTCGAAGCTGTTGCTGCCGGCACGCACACCGCTATCCACGGCGGGATGAATCCTGATGTCGCTCATGGTGGTGGCTCCCTGGGTGGTGGCTGCTGGGGAAGATGTCGCTGCGGGGGGCTCGGGTCGGTCACGGCCTTGCTGAGGCGTCGTCGAGGGTGTCGCCCCCTGGCCGCCGAACCAGCGCTTCAAGGTGTTCATCAGGCTCATGGGCTTCCGCTCCTCTTGTCGTCTTGTCAGCATGGCGATTACCTGAGTCGTGGTGGGCCAGGCGGTAACTGTCGGTTTCCCCACTGTCAGTAGTGTAGAACGGTGCGGATGCGCTCACCCCGATGCAGCAGCTCGAGGGCCGCATTGATCTTCTCGAAGGGCATGTCGTGGGTGATCTTCCCTTTACTCGGCCGAGGGCCGACCCCTTCCAGACGCGACCGGTGACCAGTCGGAAGGGCCGGGTGGCGCTTCATGGGGCATGGCTCAGCGCCGCCTCGGCAGCCGCGCGGGAAGGCGCTCGACCAGGAAGTCGATGAATTGGCGGATCTTCGGCGAGCGGTGGCGATGGTGCGGGGTCACCGCCCAGACCGCGCTGTCGTCGTGGCGGTAGGCGTCGAGCACGCTGATCAGCTCGCCGCTGGCCAGGTAGGGCTCCACGTAGTAGTCCGGCAGCTGGGCCAGTCCCAGGCCCTTGAGCGCGGCATCCAGCAGCGCCGGTCCCGAGTTGCTCTCCCAGGGGCCGGCGACCCGTACCTCGCGACGCACACCCTCCACGGCGAAGCGCCAGTGATCCCGGGAGCCGATCAGGCAGCGCTGGTGGGCGAGCTCGGAGAGCGCATGGGGCTGGGGGCGATGGGTGAAGTAGGTCGGCGAGCCGACCACGTACTCGCGGCGCTCGCAGAGCCGGCGGGCGACCAATGAGGAGTCCTCGAGCGCGCCCATGCGAATGGCGATGTCGAAGCCCTCGTCGATGATGTCCACCTGACGATTGGTCAGGTGCAGGCGCACCTCCAGCTGAGGGTGTTGGACCATGAAGTCGTTGACCAGCGGGGCCAGGTAGCGCTCGCCGAAGGTGGTGGCGCAGGTCAGGCTCAGCAGGCCGATTGGCCTCGCCTGGAGGTCCTTGATCGCGGCCTCGGCCTCGCGAAAGCCCTCGACCAGGTGGTGGCAGTGCTGGTAGTAGACGCTGCCGGCCTCGGTGAGGCGGATCCGCCGTGTGGTGCGATAGAGCAGGGTGGTGCCGAGCTGATTCTCGAGCTGGCTGACCAGCCGGCTGACGTGGGAGCTCGAGACCTTGAGCCGCTCGGCCGCGGCCTTGAAGGCGCCCAGGCGCACCACCTCGACGAAGGCCTCGACCCGATCCCAGCGCTGCATGATGCCTCCCGTCGACGTGATTGTTGCTGTATGACAATAATGTCCTGCATTTGATGCAGTTTATCCTAGCGGGGCGAATTGCCTAGACTGTGGTCAGGTTCATCACACACCGAACGAGGAAGATGCCATGAAGTCTCGCGCTGCGGTTGCCCTGGAAGCCGGCAAGCCCCTGGAACTGGTCGAGATCGACGTCGAGGGCCCGAAGGCCGGCGAGGTGCTGGTGAAAATGGCCGCCACCAGCGTCTGTCACACGGATGCCTTTACCCTCTCCGGCGCCGATCCGGAAGGCAATTTCCCGGCGGTGCTGGGCCACGAGGGCGCCGGCATCGTGCAGGAGGTGGGCGAGGGCGTGAGCAGCGTGCGCCCCGGCGACCACGTCATCCCGCTCTATACCGCCGAGTGCGGCCAGTGCAAGTTCTGCCTCTCCGGCAAGACCAACCTGTGCGGTGCCGTGCGCGCCACCCAGGGCAAGGGCGTGATGCCGGACGGCACCTCGCGCTTCTCGCTCGACGGCAAGCCGCTGCACCACTATATGGGTTGCTCGACCTTCAGCGAGTACACGGTGCTGCCCGAGGTGTCGCTGGCAGTGGTCTCCAAGGAGGCGCCGCTGGACAAGATCTGCCTGCTCGGCTGCGGCGTGACCACCGGCATCGGCGCGGTGATGAACACTGCCAAGGTGGAGCCGGGCGCCACGGTGGCCGTCTTCGGCCTGGGCGCCATCGGCTTGGCGGTGATCCAGGGCGCGCAGATGGCCAAGGCCAGCCGTATCATCGCCATCGACGTCAATCCGGAGAAGTTCCATCTGGCCGCGCAGTTCGGCGCCACCGAGTTCGTCAATCCCAAGGAGCATGACGCCAGCATCCAGGAGGTGATCGTCGACATGACCGACGGTGGCGTCGACTACTCCTTCGAGTGCATCGGCAATGTCAACGTCATGCGCCAGGCGCTGGAGTGCTGCCACAAGGGCTGGGGCGAGTCGGTGATCATCGGTGTCGCCGGGGCCGGCGAAGAGATCTCGACGCGGCCGTTCCAGCTGGTCACCGGTCGAGTCTGGAAGGGCTCTGCCTTCGGCGGCGTCAAGGGGCGGACCGAGCTTCCGGGCTACGTGGATCGCTACATGAAGGGCGAGATCAATATCGACGACTTCATCACCCACGACATGCCCTTCGAGAAGATCAACGAGGCCTTCGAGCTGCTGCACCGGGGCGAGAGCATCCGCACCGTCCTCCACTACTGATGACGCTTCCTCGCGGCGCGCAGGCCCGGACGTCGGGCGCGCCGCGAGGGGGATCGCCCCGACAGGGAGAGTGACTCCATGACCATGACCGAACATCTCGAGCTGGTTTCGGCCAACAAGAGCTACGGCGGCTGGCACAAGCGCTATCGCCACCGCTCCCGGGCGCTGGACTGCGAGATGACCTTCGCCATCTATCTGCCGCCCCAGGCGGAGACCGAGCGCGTGCCGCTGATGTGGTGGCTTTCCGGCCTGACCTGCACCGACGAGAACTTCATGCAAAAGGCCGGCGCGCATCGGGTGGCGGCCGAGCTCGGCATCGCCATCGTCTGCCCGGACACCAGCCCTCGCGGTACCAACCTGCCGGATGAGGACGACAGCTACGACTTCGGCAGCGGCGCGGGCTTCTACGTCAACGCCACCCGGGAGCCCTGGAAGCAGCACTACCGCATGTACGACTACGTGGCCGAGGAGCTGCCCTCGGTGGTGCGTCAGCACTTCCCGGTCAACGGCCGCGAGTCGATCAGTGGCCACTCCATGGGCGGACACGGCGCGCTGATCCTGGCGCTGCGTCGGCCCGGCCACTATCGCGCGGTCTCTGCCTTCGCCCCCGTCGTCAATCCCAGCGAGTGCCCCTGGGGGCAGAAGGCCTTCTCCGGCTATCTGGGTGAGGATCGCGGGCTCTGGACCCAGTACGATGCCTGCGAGCTGGTGGCCCGCGGGGCCTCGAGCCAGCCGCTATTCATCGATCAGGGCGAGGCCGACGACTTCCTCGAGGAGCAGCTCTGCCCCGAGCGCCTCGAGGCCGTGTGCGCCGAGCACGATCACCCGCTGACCCTGCGCCGTCAGCCGGGCTACGACCACAGCTACTACTTCATCGCCACCTTCATCGAGGAGCACCTGCGCTACCACGCCAGGCACCTGCACGCGACTCGCTGAGGGGGCGACGGGGCATGTCGCCCGCCGGTGCGACATGCCGCCTGGTGGATGCGTGTCACGGGGCGACATGATGTTGCTCACACGCGTCGCGATCGTCCCAGTCCACCAGGAACAGCCGCCTGATAGGGAAATTTGACATGCCAGAAAACGACACTTGGGGTACATTCCTTCGTGAGCATGTCTGACAGCGACGCCTGACGCGGCCGTCATGCCCAACGCCCTCATTCTAAGGAGCAATTCCAAACGAACAGGGCATAAAGATACTTGCGCTGGAGTACCCGAATGACAGCCGCTCCCCAGGCCTCACGCATTGCCGCTATCCCCCAGACCATCGGCTTTTTGCTGATGGACAACTTCACCCTCATTTCACTGGCCTCGGCCATCGAGCCCTTGCGCATGGCCAACCAGCTAGCCGGCCGCGAGCTCTATCGCTGGTTCACCCTGAGCCTCGAGGGCGCCCCGGTGAAGGCCAGCGATGGCCTCCAGGTCACCCCGGATGCCGCCACCAACGTGCCGCTGGCGCTGGACACGGTGATCGTCTGCGGCGGGGTGGGGCCCCAGCGCAGCGTCCAGCGCGAGTGTGTCACCTGGCTGCAGTCCCAGGCCCGGCAGTCGCGTCGCCTGGGAGCGGTGTGCACGGGGACCTGGGCCCTGGCCCGGGCGGGGCTCCTCGACGGCTTCGAGGCCAGCGTGCACTGGGAATGTCTGGCCGCCATGCAGGAGGCCTTCCCCAAGGTCGCGCTCACCACTCGGCTGTTCTCCATCGACCGCGATCGCGCCACCTCCTCCGGCGGCACCGCGCCGCTGGACATGATGCTGACCCTGATCAGTCGCGACCACGGGCGCGAGCTCGCGGCGGGCATCTCCGAGATGTTCGTCTACGACCGGGTACGCAACGAGCAGGATCAGCAGCGAGTGCCGCTCAAGCACGTGCTGGGCACCACCCAGCCACGCCTACTGGAGATCGTCGCGCTGATGGAGGCCAACCTGGAGGAGCCCATCAGCCTCGACGAGCTGGCCGACTACGTGAACGTCTCGCGTCGCCAGCTCGAGCGGCTTTTCCAGAAGAACCTGCACTGCTCGCCGTCGCGCTACTACCTCAAGCTGCGCCTGACCCGGGCCCGCCAGCTGCTCAAGCAGACCGCGATGTCGATCATCGAGGTGGCGTCCGCCTGCGGCTTCGTCTCTACGCCGCACTTTTCCAAGTGCTACCGGGAGTACTTCGGCATCCCGCCCCGGGACGAGCGGCTGGGCAGCAGTCCCGTGGACCTGGTGCCCGTGTCCCTGGGCAAGGAGGCGGCGGCCCTGCTCCAGTCCGCCTCCTACGAGCCGGTCATCGAGCCGGTGTCCGCGGCCCTGAACGCTCTGTCCGAGGCCCGGGGAGAGCCCACCTATGCCAGCGTGCGGCTCAGAATATGAGCGAGGCCTGATGCGTAACTGGGGGCGTCGGGCGGCGCGCTTCCTGGGACTCGCCCTGCTGGGCTGGGTGGGGCTGTCGGTCCTGCTGGTGCTGATGTTACGGGTGGTGCCGCTGGGCGGCTCTATGGTGATGTTCGAGCGCAAGGTGGAGGCCTGGCGCGCAGGCGAGTCGCTGGATATCCGCCAGGACTGGCGCTCCTGGGATGCGCTGTCCTCCCAGGCCAAGCTCGCGGTGATTGCCGCCGAGGACCAGCGCTTCCCCGTGCATCACGGCTTCGACCTGGTCGAGTTGCGTCGTGCCGTCACCGCCCGTCTCAACGGCGGTGACCTGCGCGGCGCCAGTACCCTCAGTCAGCAGACCGCCAAGAACCTCTTCCTGTGGACCGACCGCAGCTGGGTGCGCAAGGGCCTGGAGGCCTGGTTCACCCTGCTCATCGAGATGCTCTGGCCCAAGGAGCGGATCCTCGAGGTCTACCTCAATATCGCCGAGTGGGATGACGGCGTCTTCGGCCTGGAGGCCGCGTCCCGCCACTACTTCGGCGTCTCCGCATCGCAGCTCAGCGTCGTCCAGGCCAGTCGCCTGGCCGCCATCCTGCCCAACCCCCGCGGCTGGAGCGCCTCGCGTCCCGGGGGCCATGTGCTGCGCCGCAGCGTCTGGATTCGTCGCCAGATGCACAACCTGGGCGGTCCTGCTTACCTCGATCGGCTCTAGAGCCTGCCGGACGTAGTACTGAGCGACGGCGTCCCGCCTTTCCGCCGACCTTATTCGATCCCTTTCTATGAATAGCGCGCTATTCGCTTCCATCGATCGGTGAGCTTGACTCCCCCCCCCCCCCCGTGCCTCTCGTGACGACCGCTCACGCCCAGCAGGCTCCTTGTCGGTTCCGCCATGTCGCGATCGCGACGGCCATGACGCTTTTGGAATCTTCCCGGTCGCTTCCAGGCGCCGAACTCCGGGGGGCGGGGGATATGCTGCCGGCAAGTTCATGCATTCTTCCGGAGCCCCGCCATGACCCCAGTCGAGCTGCACCAGGACGCCATCGTCATCGATGGCCTCGTTATCGCTAAGTGGAACCGCGAGCTGTTCGAGGACATGCGCAGGGGCGGCCTGACCGCCGCCAACTGCACGGTCTCGGTTTGGGAAGGTTTCCAGGCCACCGTCGACAACATCGTCAGGAGCAATGCCCTGATGGCCGAGTCCAGCGACCTGGTGCGCCCGGTGCGGACCGCCGCCGACATCACCCGCGCCAAGGAAGAGGGCAAGACCGGCATCATCTACGGCTTCCAGAACGCCCATGCCTTCGAGGATCAGATCGGCTACGTCGAGATCTTCAAGCAGCTCGGCGTGGGCATCGTGCAGATGTGCTACAACACCCAGAACCTGGTGGGGACCGGCTGCTACGAACGTGACGGCGGCCTGTCCGGCTTCGGCCACGAGATCGTCGCCGAGATGAACCGCGTGGGCGTCATGTGCGACCTCTCCCATGTCGGCGAGAAGACCTCCACCGAGGTCATCGAGGCCTCCACCAAGCCGGTCTGCTACTCCCACTGCCTGCCCTCGGGCCTCAAGGATCATCCCCGCAACAAGTCCGACGCGGAACTCAAGTTCATCGCCGACCATGGCGGCTTCGTCGGCGTGACCATGTTCACCCCCTTCCTGCGTGCCGGCGTCGACGCCACCGTCGACGACTACGTCGAGGCCATCGAGTATGTGATGAACATCGTCGGCGAGGATGCCATCGGCATCGGCACCGACTTCACCCAGGGCCACGATCAGAACTTCTTCGAGTGGCTGACCCACGACAAGGGCTATGCCCGTCGCCTGACTCGCTTCGGCAAGATCATCAACCCCGAGGGCATTCGCACCATCGGCGAATTCCCCAACCTCACCGAGGCGCTCTCGCGCCGTGGCTTCAGTGAATCCCAGGTCCGCAAGATCATGGGCGAGAACTGGGTCCGCGTGCTGCGCGATGTCTGGGGCGAATGACCGCCCCTACCCCTGACCATGCATCCAATAACAATTCGAGTGAGTGACACCGTGACCAAGATGGCCCCCGAACTGCCCATTGACGTGGATGCCGAGACCGGCGTCTGGACCACCGATGCGCTGCCCATGCTCTACGTGCCCCGGCACTTCTTCATCAACAACCATGTGGCCGTGGAAGAGGCGCTGGGTGCCGAGAAGTACGCCGAGATTCTCTATCACGCCGGCTACAAGAGCGCCTGGCACTGGTGCGAGAAGGAGGCCGAGTGCCATGGCCTCGAGGGCGTTGACGTCTTCGAGCACTACATGAAGCGCCTCTCCCAGCGGGGCTGGGGATTGTTCATCACCGAGGGCATCGACCTCGAGGCGGGGACCTGCCGGGTGCGCCTTGAGCACAGTGCCTTCGTCTATCAACTGGGCAAGGTGGGTCGCCGCGTCGAGTACATGTTCACCGGCTGGTTCGCCGGTGCCATGGACCAGATCCTCGCCGCGCGCGGCAGCGACGTGCGCACCGTCGCCGAACAGACGCAGAGCGGCGCCGAGGAAGGCTGCGACGTCGGGATCTTCGTGACTCGTCCGCTCGACGCTCTCTCCACCACCGGGCAGGCCTGAGGAGACATCACCATGGCTTTCGACGCGATTTTCCAGCCGATCCAGATCGGCAACCTGACCATCCGCAACCGCGTGGTCAGCACCGCCCATGCCGAGGTGCATGCTACCGACGGCGGCATGACTACCGACCGTTACGTCAAGTACTACGAGGAGAAGGCCAAGGGCGGCTGTGGTCTTTCCATCTGCGGCGGCTCCTCGGTAGTGTCCATCGATAGTCCCCAGGCCTGGTGGAGCTCGGTGAATCTGGCCACCGACCGGATCATCCCGCACTTCCAGAACCTTGCCGACGCGGTGCACAAGCACGGCGGCAAGATCATGATCCAGATCACCCACATGGGGCGGCGCTCGCGCTGGGACGGCCACGATTGGTCGACCCTGCTGTCGCCCTCCGGCATCCGTGAACCGGTGCACCGCTCGACCTGCAAGACCATCGAGGAAGAGGATATCTGGCGGATCATCGGCGACTTCGCCCAGGCTGCGCGGCGGGCCAAGGAAGGGGGGCTGGACGGCGTCGAGCTGTCCGCCGTGCACCAGCACCTGATCGACCAGTTCTGGAGCCCGCGGGTCAACAAGCGTACCGATCAGTGGGGCGGCAGCTTCGAGAATCGCATGCGCTTCGGCATGGAGGTGCTCAAGGCGGTACGTGCCGAGGTCGGCGACGACTTCGTGGTCGGCATGCGCATCTGCGGTGACGAGTTCCACCCGGACGGCCTGTCCCATGAAGACATGAAGCAGATCGCCGCCTACTACGATGCCACCGACCAGGTCGACTTCTTCGGCGTGATCGGTTCGGGCTGCGATACCCACAACACCCTGGCCAACGTCATTCCCAACATGGCCTATCCGCCGGAGCCCTTCCTGCATCTGGCAGCGGGCATCAAGGAAGTGGTCAAGGTGCCGGTGATCCATGCCCAGAACATCAAGGATCCCAATCAGGCCGAGCGCATCCTCGAGGGCGGCTATGTCGACCTGGTAGGCATGACCCGGGCACATATCGCCGACCCGCACCTGATCGCCAAGATCAAGATGGGACAGATCGACCAGATCAAGCAGTGCGTGGGCGCCAACTACTGCATCGATCGCCAGTACCAGGGCCTGGATGTGCTGTGCATCCAGAACGCCGCGACCTCGCGGGAATACATGGGCCTGCCGCACATCATCGAGAAGACCGAAGGTGCCAAGCGCAAGGTGGTAGTGGTCGGCGGCGGACCCGGCGGCATGGAGGCGGCCCGGGTGGCCGCCGAGCGGGGCCACGACGTCACCCTGTTCGAGGTCGCGGAGCAGCTGGGCGGCCAGATCACCATCGCGTCCAAGGCACCCCAACGCGACCAGATTGCCGGCATCACCCGCTGGTACCAGCTCGAGCTTTCGCGCCTGGGCGTCGACCTGCGCCTGGGCACCCGGGCCGACGAGGCGACCCTGCTGGATCTGCGCCCGGACATCGTGGTGCTGGCCACCGGCGGCCAGCCCTTCCTCGAGCAGCACGAGGAGTGGGGCTACTCGGAGAATCCCGAGGAGAGCCTGGTGGTCAGCACCTGGGATGTGCTCAGCGGCCGCGTGGCGCCGGGCAAGAACGTGCTGATCTATGACGCCATCTGCGAGTTCTCCGGCGTCTCGGCGGCGGACTTCCTGGCCGACAAGGGGGCCAAGGTCGAGATCGTCACCGACGACATCAAGCCGGGTGCGGCGGTGGGCGGCACCACCTTCCCGACCTACTACCGCAGCCTCTACGAGAAAGAGGTGATCATGTCCTCCGACCTGATGCTGCACAAGGTCTACCGCGAGGGCGACGCCCTGGTGGCGGTGCTCGAGAACGAGTACACCGGCGCCCAGGAGGAGCGCGTGGTCGACCAGGTGGTGGTGGAGAACGGTGTGCGGCCCGACGAGGCCCTCTACTACGCCCTCAAAGGGCAGTCGCGTAACAAGGGGCAGGTGGACCTGGAGGCGCTCTATGCGATCCAGCCGCAGCCCTGCCTGGCGGAGGACGGCGACGGCTTCCTGCTGTTCCGTCTGGGCGACTGCAGCGCGCCGCGCAATACCCATGCGGCGATCTACGATGCCCTGCGTATCTGCAAGGACTTTTAACCCCAGCCATAAGCTGTAAGCCGGAAGCTGTAAGAACCCCTTTCCGGACGTCTGGTGAGATGAACGCTGGAACGGCTCATCTCCTTGACCGGCTTGGGAAGGACCTCCAAGAGGGGGTAACTTACCGCTTACAGCTTAAGGCTTACAGCTCCTCATCGAGGAGAGGTGAGTACCATGCTCGATATCCTCCTGCCGATCCTGATCTTTGCCGCCCTGGCGCTGGCGGTGATCGGCGCCGGGCGGCGTGTCCGCCTGTGGCGTCAGGGGCGTTCCGCCCGGGTCCCCCTGCTCAAGGGGCTCGCCGCCATGCCGCGGCGCTACCTGGTGGATCTTCACCATGTGGTGGCCCGCGACAAGGCGATGTCCAACACCCATGTGGCCACCGCCGGCGGCTTCGTCGCCGCGGCCGTGCTGATGATCCTAGTGCACGGGCTGGGCCTGGGTTCCGAGGCCGCCGAAGGCATCCTCGGCTGGCTGCTGCTGGCGGCCAGCGCGACCATGTTCGTCGGCAGTTGCTTCGTGGCGCGCCGGCGCCGCAACCCACCGGCTCGACTCTCCAAGGGCCCGTGGATGCGCCTGCCCAAGAGCCTGATGGCCTTCTCGTTGAGCGTCTTCGCCATCACCCTGCCCACCGTGGGCCTGCTGCCCCAGGATTTCGGCAGCTGGGTCCTGGCGCTGGCCCTGAGCGCCGTGCTGGTCTGGGGCCTGGGCGAGATGTTCTTCGGCATGACCTGGGGCGGGCCCATGAAGCACGCCTTCGCCGGCGCCCTGCACCTGGCCTTCCATCGCCGGGCCGAGCGCTTCGGCGAGGGGAATCGCTCCACCGGTCTCAAAGCCCTGAACCTGGACGACGAGGACGCCACCCTGGGCGTCGAGAAGCCCAGTGACTTCACCTGGAACCAGCTGCTCGGCTTCGATGCCTGCGTGCAGTGCGGTCGCTGCGAGGCGGTCTGCCCGGCCTTCGCCGCCGGCCAGCCGCTCAACCCCAAGAAGCTCATTCAAGACATGGTGGTGGGCATGGCCGGGGGCAGCGACGCCAACTACGCCGGCAGCCCCTATCCGGGCCAGCCGGTGGGCGAGCACCAGGGCGATGCCCATGGGCCCATCGTGGCGCGCGAAGGCAAGGCGCTGGTGGACGCCGAGACCCTGTGGTCCTGCACCACCTGCCGTGCCTGCGTCGAGGAGTGCCCGATGATGATCGAGCACGTCGATGCCATCGTCGACATGCGTCGCTTCCTGACCCTGGAGCACGGCAACACGCCCAACAAGGGCGCCGAGGTCCTCGACAACCTGATCGCCACCGACAACCCCGGCGGTTTCGACCCCGGTGCGCGGATGCACTGGGCCGCCGACCTGGAGCTGCCGCTGATGGCGGACCTGCAGCAGGTCGACGTGCTGCTGTGGCTGGGCGACGGGGCCTACGACATGCGCAACCAGCGCACCCTGCGGTCGCTGGTCAAGGTGCTGCGCGCCGCCGGCGTCGACTTCGCCGTGCTCGGCAACGAGGAGCGTGACAGCGGCGACGTGGCCCGGCGCCTGGGCGACGAAGCGACCTTCCAGAGCCTGGCCAGGCGCAACATCGCCACCCTGGCCAAGTACCGCTTCCAGCAGATCGTCACCTGTGACCCGCACAGCTTCCATGTGCTGGGCAACGAGTACGGCGAGCTGGGAGGGCACTACCAGGTCTATCACCACAGCACTTTCATCGCCGAGCTCCATGAGGCGGGTCGCCTGGCCTTCCGGCCTTGGAAGGGCGGCAGCGTGACCTATCACGATCCCTGCTACCTGGGCCGCTACAACGGCGAATTCGAGGCCCCACGCAATGTCCTGCGCGCCCTGGGCATCCAGGTCGCCGAGATGGAGCGTTCAGGCTTCCGCTCGCGGTGCTGCGGCGGCGGTGGCGGGGCCCCGATCACCGACATCCCCGGCAAGCAGCGGATTCCGGACATGCGCATGGGTGACGTGCGCGAGACCGGTGCCGAGCTGGTGGCCGTGGGCTGCCCCCAGTGCACCGCCATGCTGGAAGGCGTGGTCGACAGCGCCGCCGAGGTCCGCGATATCGCTGAGCTGGTGGCCGACGCCCTGGTCGAGCTGCCGGCCGAGCATGGCAAGGGTCAGGCGCAGACGGCCCGTCCGCTGGCCGAGGAGGTAGTGTGATGAGCGATATCCGACGTCGCGATCCCCGCCAGGAGTGGATCGCCCGCAATCGCCTGCATCCCCAGCACCTCGAGGTGCTGGCGGAACTGGGAAGGAGTGCCGGCCAGGGGGCAGCCAGCGAATGGATGGGGCCCCAGGGCCTGATCCGCCGGAACCCCCATGCCGTGGGTTTCATCGGACCCAATGGCGTGAAGCGCATCGACCGCAGTGGGGCGCAGCAGGGTCAGCGCACGGGTGGGGCCCGGGCCTCGGCCGCCGCCAGCAAGCCGCTGGTCGAGATCGAGGCGCCGGCCTTCCTGGTGGCCGTGGTGCCGGACATGGCCGGCGGTCGCCTGACCGGTCACGACCGCGACCTGCTGGGGCTGGCTCGCCAGCTGGCGGATGCCGACCCGGCGGCCCGCGGGGCGGTGCTGGCCGTGGTCTTCGGCGGGCACAACCGCGAGGGAGACGGCGAGCTGAAGGAGCACGGCTTCGGGGAGGCCGGTGTCGACCGGCTACTGCACATCACCGGGTCCGAGGTCGACGGCTTCGCCCCCGAGGCCCGCCTCGGCGCGCTGGTCGCCATGGACCGGGCCTGGAACCCGCGGCACTGGCTGCTGCCAGATTCCAAGCTGGGCGGAGCCGACCTCGGGCGGCGCCTGGCGGCCCGGCTCGGCGAGCGTCCGGCCACCGGTGTCTGGCAGGTCGAGGCCGACGGCGAGGCGCCCCTGGGCTGGCGCTGCGCCGCCCGCGGGGCGGCGGGCACCCTGGATTTCCAACGCGCCATGCCCCGTCTGGTGCTGGCCCTGGCCGAGTGTGCCGAACCGGTCAGCGAGACGCGCCATGCCGCCGAGCCCCTGGTGCTGCCCGAGGCCCTGCCCGCGCAGCTGGCGCGCATCCAGGACCTCGGCCAGGTGGCGGTCGACCCCGCCGGGGTGGCGCTGTCCGAGGCCGAGTTCATCCTCTCCGCCGGTAACGGCGTGCGTGACTGGGAGGCCTTCCATCATGCCGCCGAGGTGCTCGGGGCGACGGAGGGCGCGTCCCGAGTGGCCGTGGACGATGGCTTCATGGCTCGCGATCGGCAGGTCGGGGCCACCGGCACCTGGGTCACCGCCCGGGTCTACGTGGCGGTGGGCATCAGCGGGGCCATCCAGCACCTGCAGGGCATCCAGACCTGCGACAAGGTGGTGGCCATCAACATGGATCCCGGCTGCGACATGATCAAACGCGCCGACCTGGCGGTGATCGGTGACTCGGCCAAGGTGCTGGAGGCCCTGGTCGCCCTGGTGGAACAGTCAAGGGAGGAGAAGCGCAATGCGGCCTGAGTCTCATCACGACGGATCACTCGCGGTGACCGTGCTGGTCTCCGTGGGGCGGCATCCGCTGACCGGGCGCGGCCGGCGCGCCGATCAGGATGCCCGCGGGGTGGAGCTGGCGCATACCCTGACAGGCGCCGAGGTCGAACTGCTGCATGCCGGCCGCCTCGATGAGGGCAGTGACGCGGCCCTGCGTGGCTACCTGGGCATGGGCTTCGAGTCCCTCTCGCTGCTCGAGCAACCCGCCGGGGCCGACGTGCTGCCCGCCCTGGCCGAGGCCCTGGAGGCGGCGGGGCCGCAGTTGGTGATCGCCGGCGAGCGGGCCGAGCAGGGCGAGGGATCGGGCCTGTTGCCCTACCTGCTCGCCGAGCGCCTGGGCTGGCCACTGGTCAGTGGCCTGGCGGCCGTGGAAGAGGTCGCGGGGGGCGTCGCCACGCTGCTGCAGGCGCTGCCCCGGGGCCAGCGTCGCCGGCTCCAGGTGCGCCTGCCGGCCATCGTCACCGTCGACGCGGCGGCACCGGCTCCGCGCCAGAGCGCCTACGGCCCGGCCCGGCGGGGTCGCCTGGACGTGCAGGCGGCCCCGGTGATGGACGACGCCGACATGGCCGAGTGGCAGGCCCAGCCGGCGCGCAAGCGGCCCAAGCGCCTGAAGATCGTCAAGGCCGCCTCGGCCCGAGACCGCTTCAAGGCCGCCGCGGCCAAGGCCGAGGGGGGCGGTGGCCAGGTGCTCACCGATGTCACGCCGGAGGAGGGGGCCGAGGCCATCTTCAAGCTGCTCAAGGAGGAGGGCGTACTGCGCTAGGCGCGCGGCGTCCCGCACCGCAACGCAAAGCCTCGGCCTGGTGCCGGGGCTTTCGCGTCTGGGGCCGTGGCGTCGCCGTCAAGCGGGTGCTGGCGATGTCTCGAATTGGCATGGCGATGACTCGCTCGGAACATTCCGGCCGAGGGAAGGGTATATCGTCGGAGTGCGGCGGCGCAGCCCCGCCCCCTACAACAACATCGAAGGAAGCCAGCCATGAGCACAGCCAACCGCGGCGTCGTCTACAAGGGCCCGGGAGAGGTCGCCGTCGAATCCATCGCCTATCCGGAACTCGCCCTGGGCAACCGCAAGTGCGAACACGGCGTGATCCTCAAGGTCGTCACCACCAACATCTGCGGCAGCGACCAGCACATGGTGCGTGGCCGCACCACCGCGCCCTCCGGTCTGGTGCTGGGCCACGAGATCACCGGCCTGGTGGTCGAGTGCGGGCGCGACGTCGAATTCCTCAGCCCGGGTGACCTGGTCTCGGTGCCGTTCAACATCGCCTGCGGCCGCTGCCGCAGCTGCAAGTCCGGCCAGACCGGCATCTGCCTCAACGTCAACCCGTCGCGTCCCGGCGCCGCCTACGGCTACGTCGACATGGGCGGCTGGGTCGGCGGGCAGACCGAGTACGTCATGGTCCCCTATGCCGACTTCAACCTGCTGAAGTTCCCGGACGCCGACCAGGCCATGGACAAGATCAAGGACCTGACCCTGCTGTCCGACATCTTCCCCACCGGCTTCCACGGCTGCGTCACCGCCGGCGTCGGCCCGGGTTCCACCGTCTACATCGCCGGGGCCGGCCCCGTCGGCCTCGCCGCCGCGGTGTCCGCGCAGCTGCTGGGGGCGGCCTGCGTCATCGTAGGCGACATGATCGAGGAGCGCCTGGCACAGGCCCGCAGCTTCGGCTGCGAGACCCTCGACCTGACCCAGGACGGCGACATGGCCGACAGGATCGAGGTGATCCTCGGCGAGCGCGAGGTCGACGCCTTCGTCGACTGCGTCGGCTTCGAGGCCCACGCCTGCGGTTGCAACCACGGCAAGGAGGCGCCCGCCACCGTGCTCAACTCCGCCATGTCGCTGACCCGCGCCGGCGGCCAGATCGGCATCCCGGGCCTGTACGTGACCGAAGACCCGGGCGCGGCCGACGAGGCGGCCAAGCAGGGGGCGCTGAGCATGCGCTTCGGGCTCGGCTGGGCCAAGTCGCACAGCTTCCATACCGGCCAGTGTCCGGTGATGAAGTACCACCGGCCGCTGATGCAGGCGATCCTGTTCGGCAAGGTCAACATCGCCGATGCGGTCAACGTCCAGATGATCACCCTGGACGAGGCGCCGAAGGGCTACGCCGACTTCGACGGCGGGGCGGCGAAGAAATTCGTTATCGACCCCCATGGCAGCGTCGCTGCTTAAGCACGGACGGCGCGGCGCCCCCTCCCACGGCGGCATCGCCGCCTGATCGTGCCGCGCGGCCCAGCGACGGCGTCCTCCCGGGGGCGCCGTCGTCTTTTGTCGCCCCCGCTTAGCCGATTGCGACATCGGCATGTCATTGGCGACACCGGGAGTCACTCCCGGCGTTGTCAGTCCTCGGGGGTGGTGCCAACATGCGATAAGCATGCCGACAAAGATCACAACGAGTGCCCCATGACCGTTCAGACCGTGACCCCCAAGCGCCGCTTCCGCGGCAAGCCCCGAGGCCGTGAGCTCGACCCCGCCGCGCTCGACTCGCTGCGGCGGCTGTTGGGTGACGAGCGCGAGGAGCCCAAACGCCGCCGGCGTGACCTGCTGATCGAGCATCTCCACGTGCTCCAGGATGCCCGCGGGCACCTCGCGCTGGCCGACCTGTGCGCGCTGGCCGCCTACATGAACCTGCCGATGGCGGAGGTCTACGAGACCGCCACCTTCTATGCCCACTTCGATGTGGTCCACGACGACCAGGCGCCGCCGCCGGCGATCACCGTGCGCGTCTGCGACTCGCTGTCCTGCCAGCTGGCCGGCGCCGCCACCCTCCAGGATGCGCTCGAGGCCGGCGCCGACCCGGCGCGGGTCCGCGTGCTGCGGGCGCCCTGCATGGGCCGCTGCGACATGGCCCCGGTGGTCGAGGTGGGCCATCGCCATGTCAGCCATGCCACCCAGGAGGCGGTGGAGGCGGTAGTGGATACCGGCCACTTCCATCCCGAGGCGATCCTCTGGCAGCGGCTCGAGGCCTATCGGGACGCCGGCGGCTATCGCCTGCTGGCCGACTGCCGGGCCGGCAAGGTGAGCGTGGAGCGCCTGATGCAGACCCTGGAGGCCGCCAACCTGCGTGGCCTGGGCGGCGCCGGCTTCCCGACCTTCAAGAAGTGGCACTTCGTACGCGCCGAGGCGGGGCCGCGCTACTGCGCGATCAATGCCGACGAGGGCGAGCCCGGCACCTTCAAGGATCGCCACTACCTGGAGCGCGAGCCCCATCGTTTCCTGGAGGGCGCGCTGGTCAGCGCCTGGGCGGTGGAGGCCGAGGCGCTCTACATTTACCTGCGCGACGAGTATCCCGGCCTGCACCGGGTGCTCCACGAGGCGATCGCCGAGCTGGAGGCCGCCGGCCTGGTCGCACCGGGCTACATCGTGATGCGCCGTGGCGCCGGGGCCTACATCTGCGGCGAGGAGTCGGCGATGATCGAATCGCTGGAGGGCAAGCCGGGCAAGCCCCGCCACCGTCCGCCCTTCGTCGCCCAGCGCGGACTCTTCGACCGCCCGACCCTGGTCAACAATGTCGAGACCGTCGTCTGGATCCCGACGATCTGGGCCCGCGGCGCGGCCTGGTTCGCCGACCAGGGGCGCCACGGGCGCAAGGGGCTGCGCAGCTTCTCGGTCTCCGGCCGGGTCAATCGCCCCGGCGTCCACCTGGCCCCGGCGGGCATCACCCTGGGCGAGCTGATCGAGGAGTACTGCGGCGGCCTACCGGCGGGCCACCGGCTGGCCGCCTACCTGCCCGGCGGCGCCTCCGGTGGCATCCTGCCGGCCTCCAAGGCGGATATTCCCCTCGACTTCGATACCTTGCAGGCCGAGGGCTGCTTCATCGGCTCGGCGGCCATCATCGTGCTCTCCGATCAGGACGACCTGCGCGCCGCTGCCACCAACCTGCTGGCCTTCTTCGCCGACGAGTCCTGCGGCCAGTGCACGCCCTGCCGGGTGGGCACCGAGAAGATGCTGACCCTGCTGGAGCGTGACACCTGGCAGGCCGCGGACCTCGAGCGGCTCTCTCGGGTGATGATGGACGCCTCCATCTGCGGCCTCGGTCAGGCCGCGCCGAACCCGGTGCTGGGACTGCTCCGGGACTTCCGCGACGAACTCGCCGCACAGAACGTGATCGTGAAAGGGTAGGGAGAGACACCATGGCGACCCACGAAGGCGTTAACGACAGCTTTACCCTGACCCTGGACGGCGTGGACGTCAGCGCCCATCCCGGGGAGACCCTCTGGCAGGTAGCCAAGCGGGCCGGTGAGACCATCCCGCACCTGTGCTTCAAGGACGCCTACGGCTACCGCGCCGACGGCAATTGCCGGGCCTGCATGGTGGAGGTCGAGGGCGAACGTGCCCTGGCCGCCAGCTGCCTGCGTGAGGCGCGCCCCGGCCTGGTGGTCAGGAGCGCCTCCTCGGAGCGGGCCCGCACCGCCCGGGAGGGCGTGATGGAGCTGCTGGTCGCCGACCAGCCGGACCGCGATACCGGTCCCGACCGCTCGAGCCACTTCTGGGACATGGCCGACCAGCTTGCCATCGACGCCGACGCTGTACGCCAGTGGCTGCCGCGGCGTGAGGAGCGCGAGGCGCCCACCGTCCATCACGTCCCCGACCGGGCCACCTCGCCGGTGCATGACCGCTCCCACTCGGCGATGGCCGTCAACCTCGATGCCTGCATCGAGTGCAACCTCTGCGTGCGGGCCTGTCGCGAGGTACAGGTCAACGACGTCATCGGCCTGGCGAACCGTGGGGCGGCGTCGAAGATCGTCTTCGATTTCGACGACCCCATGGGCGACAGCACCTGTGTGGCCTGCGGCGAGTGCGTCCAGGCCTGTCCCACGGGTGCCCTGATGCCGGCCACCCTGGTCGACGAGGCGGGGCGCGGCGACTCGGCCGCCGCCGACCGCCAGGTCGATTCGGTGTGTCCCTACTGTGGGGTGGGCTGTCAGCTCACCTATCACATCAAGGACGAGGAGATCCTGCACGTCTCCGGCCGTGACGGGCCCTCCAACCACAACCGGCTGTGCGTCAAGGGGCGCTTCGGCTTCGACTACCCGCGCCATCCCTCGCGGCTGACCACTCCGCTGATCCGCAAGCCCGGGGTCCCCAAGGGGCTCGACCCGGCCTTCGATCCGGCCGATCCGACTACCCACTTTCGTGAGGCGAGCTGGGACGAGGCCCTGGATCTGGCGGCCAAGGGGCTCGTCGACCTGAAGGCGGCCCATGGCCCCGACGCCCTCGCCGGTTTCGGCAGCGCCAAGTGCTCCAACGAGGAGGCCTGGCTGTTCCAGAAGCTGGTGCGCACCGGCTTCGGCTCCAACCACGTCGATCACTGCACCCGGCTGTGCCACGCCAGTTCGGTGGCGGCGCTGATGGAGTGCATCGGCTCGGGCGCCGTGACGGCCTCCTTCATGCAGGCCCTCGAGGCCGACGTGGTGATCCTCACCGGCTGCAACCCGGCGGTGAACCATCCCGTGGCGGCGACCTTCTTCAAGCAGGCCGCCAAGCAGGGAACCCGGATCATCATCATCGATCCCCGGGGCCAGGCCCTCGGTGCCTATGCCCACCAGACTCTGCGCTTCACCCCCGGGACCGACGTGGCGCTGTTCAATGCCATGCTCAACGTGATCGTGACCGAGGAACTCTACGACGAGGCCTACATCCGCGAGCATACCGAAGGCTTCGAGGCGCTCAAGGACCATGTCCGCGACCTGACGCCGGAGGCCATGGCAGAGAGCTGCGGCGTGCCCGCCGAGGAGATTCGCGCCGTGGCCCGGGAATATGCCAACGCCGAGCGCGCCATGATCTTCTGGGGTATGGGCATCTCACAGCACGTGCATGGCACCGACAACGCCCGCTGCCTGATCTCGCTAGCCCTGGCCTGCGGCCAGACCGGGCGTCCGGGTACCGGCCTGCACCCGTTGCGCGGCCAGAACAACGTTCAGGGCGCCTCGGATGCGGGCCTGATCCCGATGGTCCTGCCGGACTACCAGCCGGTGGGCGACGCCCAGGTGCGCGCCGCCTTCGAGGAGTTGTGGGCTACCCCGCTGGAGGAGCGGCCGGGCCTCACCGTGGTCGAGATCATGGACGCCATCGCGGCGGGGACCATCAAAGGCATGTACATCCAGGGCGAGAACCCGGCGATGTCCGACCCGGACCTGGATCACGCCCGCGCGGCGCTGGCCAAGCTCGAGCACCTGGTGGTGCAGGACCTGTTTGTTACCGAGACCGCCCAGTTTGCCGACGTGATCCTGCCGGCTTCCGCCTGGCCGGAGAAGGACGGTAGCGTGACCAATACCAATCGGCAGGTGCAGCTGGGACGCCAGGCCGTCCCGCTGCCCGGCGATGCCCGGCCCGACTGGTGGATCATCCAGGAGATCGCCAAGCGTTTCGGACTGCCCTGGGACTACGCGCATCCCCGTGAGGTCTTCGCCGAGATGGAGCAAGGCATGCCCTCGCTGGATCACATCACCTGGGAGCGTCTCGAGCGCGAGGGCTCGGTGACCTATCCCTGCCCGGCGGACGACGCCCCGGGCGAGGACGTGGTGTTCAGCGAGGCCTTCCCGACCGCCTCGGGCAAGGCAACGTTCTCGCCGACCCTGCCGCTGCCGCCGGACGAACCGATCGACCGGGAATACCCCACCGTGTTGACCACGGGTCGTCAGCTCGAGCACTGGCATACAGGCTCGATGACGCGCCGGGCCCGGGTGCTCGATGCCCTGGAGCCCGACGCCGTGGCCAGCCTGGCTCCGGGCGAGCTGCGCCGGCTGGGCCTGGCCCCGGGAGAGTGGCTGTCCATCACCACGCGGCGTGGCCAGATCTCGCTGCGGGTGCGGGTCGATCCGCAGATGGCGGAGGGCATGGTGTTCGTGCCTTTCTGCTACGCCGAGGCAGCCGCCAACATCCTGACCAACCCGGCGCTGGACCCCTACGGCAAGATTCCCGAGTTCAAGTATGCCGCCTGCCGGCTGGCGCCGGCGGCTGTTGAGGCGCTGACCTGAATGCGGCACGGACCATAGAGGAAACCACCATGATGATCGTCGACCTCATCGATGGGGATGACTTCCGCGACCGGCTGGTCGCCCTGGGCATCCGCATCCCGGAGGGGGCTTGCCCCGAGACCTGTGCGCGCATGGCGCGGCTCAAGCACATGGAGGTCGGGGTGCCGGGCCTGCAGGAGCTGGTGCGCGAACTGATGGCGCGCACCGATGTCATGCTGCCGTCGGTGCGTGCCGCGATCGAGCGCTTTCTGTTGCCTGATCTGCGCTGAGCTCATGCTCCGCCCGACACCCGCTCGCCTCGCGGGCGGGCGTCGGGGGTGCGACGTCCTGACATGGGGTGCGCCTGGTCAGCGACACGAAAAAGGCCCCGCCGATGGCGGGGCCTCGTGTGAGCGGACGGTGATTTAGCCCTTGGCGAGGCGGAGCTGCGGCGCGGTGTTGCCCAGGTTCTCCAGCATGCGCTCGCTGTACCAGTCGATGAAGTCGATCACCCCGAACTCGTAGGTCTCGGAGTAGGGGCCCGGCTGGTAGGCCTTGGAGTTGATGCCGCGCTGGTTCTCTTCGGCCAGGCGCCGGTCCTGGTCATTGGTGGCGTCCCATACCTTGCGCATCTGCTCGGGGACGTAGTCGACCTCTTCCATGGCGTCCTTGTGGACTAGCCACTTGGTGGTCACCACGGTCTGCTGGGGGCCGAGGGGCATGACCCGGAACACGACGGCATGGTCGCCCATGAAGTGGTTCCAGGAGTTGGGCAGGTGCAGGATGCGTAGCGAGCCCAGGTCGGCGCTCTGCAGGTTGCCCATCAGTTTCTGGCAGGCCTGCTTGCCGTCCATGGTCATCGACACCGCGCCGTCCAGCAGCGGGGTGCGGGTCAGGCGGTTGCGACGCTCGAGGCGCGTGAGCGTGAAGGGTACGCCCTGGGCTTCCCAGTCGGCCTGCTTGCGCGCGACCAGGGCCTTGTAGGCGGGGGTGGCGCGGGGGTCGTCGGTGTCGTCGAACTCCTGCAGGGAGTTGAGCAGTTCCGGGTGGGCGCCGTTGCAGTGGTAGCACTCGCGGTTGTTCTCCAGCACCAGCTTCCAGTTGGCCTGCTCGACGATGCTGGATTCCACGGCGACCTTGAGGTTCGCCATGTCGTAGGGTGCCAGGTAGTGATCCAGCGCCTCGAGGAAGCCGTCGATTTCCGGGGCCTCGTCGGCCAGGCTGACGAAGATGAAGCCGCCGCCGGTGCGCACGTGAACCGGCTTGAGGCCGTGGGCGGAGAGATCGAACTCCTTACCCATATCGCTGCCGGCGAACAGCAGGCGGCCGTCCAGCTCGTAGGTCCACTGGTGATAGGGACAGACCAGCTTGGCCACCTTGCCCTTGTCGGTGACGCACAGCCGTGAACCACGGTGCCGGCAGACGTTGTGGAAAGCGTGCACATCACCATCGTTGCCGCGGACGATCACCACCGGGTTGTCGCCCACCTCGAGGGTGATGAAGTTGCCCTTGGCGGGGATCTCGCAGGTCATGCCGGCGAACAGCCACTCCTTCTCGAAGATCTCCTGCATTTCCAGGCGGAACAGCCGCTCGTCATTGTAGAACGGTTGGGGTAGCGAGAAATGGCGACGGCGCTGCTGCAGCATCTCCACGGTGGCCTCGCGGGCCGGGGTCAGGGGATCATCCAGACGAGCGGAAGACAGCGGATCCATGAAGGCACTTCCTCTTGCAGGGCCGCAGCGGCGGCGTTGGAATTGTTCGATACTGCCGAGTGTGGGACCGCCCAGCGGGTGAGCCGTGGCGGGTTGCGGCGAGTGTGTAACAGCGCCCTCTGGAACAGTTGTCTGCTGGCGACGCGGTTTGATACAGAAGCGACGAGGGGGGCAACAAAAAGTGTCGGGGCTGGACCTGATGGATATGCCCATGTCGTAGACAGACAAGTGGCAGGCGGCGGGGGTGCGCAGAATTCGTTCAACGGCAGGCGGTGGCACCGCGGTCGGAGACCTTCATGCTGCAGCCCAGGCGACAAGAACATGACAATGAGCTTCCTGAACCCCGTTACTACCCAGACCTGGACCAACGGTCGTCACCTGGTGCGTTGCGTCAAGGTGATCCTGGAGACCCCGGATACCCGTACCTTCTGCTTCATGGCCGAGCAGCCGGTCATGTTCTTCTTCAAGCCGGGACAGTTCGTGACCCTGGAGCTGGAGATCGACGGCCAGCAGGTCATGCGCTCCTACACCATCTCCAGTTCACCGTCGGTACCCTACAGTTTCTCGATCACCGTCAAGCGCATGCCGGGCGGCCAGGTCTCCAACTGGCTGCATGACAACCTCAAGGTCAACGACGAACTGGCGGTGCACGGCCCGGTGGGCAACTTCAACGTCATGGACTATCCCGCCGACAAGCTGCTGATGCTATCCGGCGGCGTCGGCATCACGCCGCTGATGTCGATGGTGCGCTGGCTGTTCGACACCAACGCGGCCGTGGACGTGGAGTTCGTACACAGTACCCGCACGCCCCGGGACGTGATCTTCCACCGTGAACTGGACCACATCTTCTCGCGGATTCCCGAGTTCAAGCTGCATATCGTCTGCGAGCGCAGCGACGAGCTGGGGGAGGCCTGGTCGGGCTTCCGAGGCTACCTCAGCCAGGCGATGCTGGAGCTCATGGCGCCGGACTTCATGAATCGTGAGATCTTCTGCTGTGGTCCGACGCCCTACATGAACGCGGTGAAGCACCTGCTCAAGGAAAATGGCTTCGACATGAGCCACTACCACGAGGAGTCCTTCGGTGCCACGCCGCTGGACGTCCAGGAGGAGGTGCTCGAGAACGCCGAGCAGGCGGAGGCCGAGGCCGAGGAGGTCGACGCCGCCGACCTGATCAGCGTCGAGTTCAGCGCTACCGGCAAGAGCGTGCGCATCCAGCCCGACGAGACGGTGCACACCGCCGCCGCCAAGCTGGGGCTGCACATTCCCAAGGCCTGCGGCATGGGCATCTGCGGCACCTGCCGGGTGCAACTGACCTCCGGCGAGGTGGAGATGGACCACAATGGGGGCATCACCGACGAGGACGTCGCCGAGGGCTACATCCTCTCCTGCTGCAGCAAGCCCAAGGGTGACGTGGTGGTGGATTACTGATCATGCCGGCCGGCCGCGAGGGGGGCGTTCCCCTAGCGGCGTCCCTGCACCACCAGCACCACTCCGGCGATGGCAATGGCCATGCCGGCAAGTGACAGCGGCGGCAGGCGCTCGTCGAACAGCCACCATGCCTCCAGGGCGGTCACCGGCGGCACCAGGTAGAACAGGCTCGCCACCCGCGAGGCCTCCCCGCGCCGGATCAGCGCCATCAGCAGCAGGATGGCGCTGATCGACAGCACCAGCACCAGCCAGCCCAGGGTCAGGATGAAGGTCGGGGTCCACTCGATCTCCCGCGTCTCGAACAGCCACGCGCCGAGTCCCACCAGCGCGCCGGTGGCGAGGTACTGCACCACGGTGCCGGAGAGCAGCGGCATGCCGGTGCAGAAACGCTTCTGGTAGAGCGTGCCCAATGAAATGCCCGCCAGCGCCACCAAGACGCTTGCCAGGGCGCCGATGCCGAAGCCCTGGAACAGCGTCTCGCCCGGATCGAGCTTGCCGCCCAGCACCAGGGCGATACCAGCCAGGCCCAGCACCAGCCCCAGCCACTGTACCTTGCCCAGTCGCTCGTTCAGCAGCGGCCCGGCGAGGGCGGCGGTCAGCAGCGGCTGGAGTCCCACCAGCAGGGCGGTCAGGCCCGCCGGCATGCCCTGATAGATACCGTAGAAGACGCCCCCCAGGTAGGCGCCGTGGACGAGCAGCCCCGAGACCGCGATGTGGCCCCACAGCCGCGGCCCCCGTGGCCAGTCGGCCCCCATCAGCAGGATCAGCGGCACCAGCAGCGTCAGGGTCAGCACGCAGCGCACGAACAGGAAGGTGAAAGGCTCGGCATGGGGCAGGCCGAACTTGGCGCCGATGAAGCCCGTGCTCCATAGCGCCACGAAGAGGATGGGCATGGCAGCCAGCGCTGCCTGACGGTGACGTTCCGAGGTCATGAAAGATCGTCCGGAGGTGGGGGTGAGAGGGTGGGCGAGAACGAGCATCATCCCGGGCGAGGGAGCGTGACGCCAATCGCGGGGCTCGTGCTTTGGTCGTAGGCGGTGCGCCGTTGGAAAATTGGTCAGACCAGAGTTTTGCCTGTACTGGCAGACAATTGTCTCGTCTTGCTCGCTGGTCTGACCAGTAAAGTCGGCCGGTTTGCGTTGAAACGCCTTGTTGGACTCGCGCACCCTTTTCGCTAGGTTTGGCTGTGGAAGGTGTTTCCATATCAGCGTCTTCTTCTTAAGCTGGATGATCAAGATCCACGCTCAAGGTCTATGCTCAAGGTCCACCGGGATGGTGAGGCCGGTCTGCGGGTCGATCGTCAGATCATCGGCAGTCCCCGAAGGCCCAGGGACGACAACAACAAGATCCGGCCGACGCTTGCATGTGCGAGCGGGCCACCCAATCAGGAGTCCATGCCATGCAGGACGACAAGCAGCCGTCATATACCTCTTCCGTCGACAGCGAAGGCGTCAAGGACGCGTTCAAGACCCCCAATCGCCGTAACTTCCTGAAGGCCGCGGCCGTCGGTTCTGCCGCGGCCGTGGCGGCCCCCTGGATCGGCAACGTCCAGGCCCAGGAGGGCATCCGTATCCGCATGCAGTCCTCCTGGCAGCCGGGCACCACTGGCTATAAGATCTTCGAGGAGTGGGCCGCCGGTGTCGCCGAAGCGACGGGGGGCGAGGTACGCATCGAGCCCTTCCCGGCCGGCGCCGTGGCCGGGGCCTTCGAAGTCGCCGATGCCGTGCGTAACGGCGTCCTCGACGGCCAGAACTGGTTTACCGTCTACTGGCCCGGCAAGATGCCGGCCGGCGTATTTCTGACGGCCTATCCGATGGGTCTCTCCGTGCCCCACCAGTGGGACATGATGTTCGGCGCTTATGGGGGCTTCGGCATCGCCAAGGACCTCTATCGCAAGCAGGGCCAGGAGCTGCTCGGTTACGTCCACCACGACATGAACCTGATCCACTCCAAGAAGCCGCTGCGCAGTTTCGACGACTTCAAGGGGATCAAGCTTCGCATGCCGGGCGGGATCGTCGCCGAGACCTTCGCCTCCATCGGTGCCCAGACCACCCTGCTGCCGGGGTCCGAGGTCTATCCAGCACTGGAGAAGGGCACCATCGATGCCGCCGATTACGTCGGCGCCGCAGTCAACTTCGAGCTGGGCTTCTGGCAGGTCGCCGACTATATCATCATGGGGCCGCCTTCCACGCCTTGCCTGCACCAGGCCGTCGACCTCATGGACATCTCCGTCAACCGCCGCATCTTCGAGCGCATGTCCCCGCAGACCCAGGACCTGATGCATGACCTGGTGGCCGCCTATTCCCGCGAGCACTACGCGGCGATCCAGAAGGCCAACGCCGAGGCTTGGCCGAAGTATCGCGAGAAGGGCGTGGAGATCATCCACCTCACCGAGGAAGACGGCAACCGCTTCCGCGAGGCCGCCATCCCACTGTGGTTCAAGTGGGCCAACAAGGACCCGGATGCCGCGCGTCTCTTCAAGGCGCACCTCGATACCATGATGGACCCGGCGGTGGCGCTGCTCACCGAGGAGGACGTCAAGGGTTACGAACTCAACGTCTGATCCACCTGCACGACCAGACCGGGTGTTGTGGGCCATGGGCCGCAGCACCCGGTTTGGGTAAGACAACCACTACTTATCCCGCATCCCGTCGACTCGATGATCCGTTGCCATCGCCGGGAAGTGATGGCGTCGCGGAGGAGTGTCCATGAATCTTGATATTGAATTCGTTCTTCCGCACTGGCTCTATTGGTCGGTGCTGCTGCTGTTACCGCTAGTGGTGATGTTCTTCGTCGATCGAAGCTTTCGGCGGGGCGGCACCATCTCCGGGGGCGACACCGCCGAGGTACCGGCCGGCCAGGAAGTCGAGGTCGCCTATCAGCCACCCGGTAATCTGTTCACTAATGTCGTCGACCGCATTTCCGGGTTTTCAGGCCGTTACGTGGCTTACTGGGCGCTGATCGCCCCCTTCATCTTCACCTACGAAGTGCTGGTGCGCTATGCCTTCAATTCGCCGACCAACTGGGCTCATGAGTCGATGACCCTGATGTTCGGCATGCAGTATCTGGTGGCCGGGGCCTATGCCCTGCGCGAGGGTGGACACGTGCGTGTCGATATCCTCTACCAGCGTGCCAAACCCCTTAACAGGGCGGCGCTGGATCTGTTGACCTCGATCTTCTTCTTCATCTTCACCCTCGCCCTGCTAACGACCGGCTGGAAGTTCTTCTCTCAGTCGGTGAGCGATGCCTACTTCTTCGGTACCAGCTACGCCAACGAGACTTCCTTTACCGAGTGGGCGATTCAGTTCTACCCGGTCAAGTTCATGCTCTTCTTCGGTGCCTTGCTGCTGCTGCTCCAGGGTTTCGGGCAGCTGCTCCGTGACTTCCAGTCCTTCCGTTATCACTGGCGCCTGCATGATGGCAGCCGGACCTTTGCCCGTGTGCTGTTGATCATGGCCGTCCTGGTGGCGGGCTGGACGCTCTTCGAGATGGTCAACGTCGCGGTGACTGACTACGAGAGTCTGGCGGGTAGCATCGAGAACAGACTTAGCTCCGTCGGCATCGGAACCCTCACGCTGGTGATGTTCGGCTCGCTGATGGTGGTGCTGGTGGCGGGTCTGCCGCTGGCCTTCGTCACCGGTGGCCTGGGGGTGGTCTTCCTCTATACAGTCGGCGACCAGGCCATGCTCAACCTGATGCCCTCGCGCATCTTCCCGATGATGACCAATTATCAGCTCTCGGCCATCCCGCTGTTCATTTTCATGGCCTCGGTGCTGGAGAAGGCGGGGATCATCGAAGAGCTGTTCGATGTCGTCTACAAGTGGATGGGCGGCCTCAAGGCGGGTCTGGCCATCGCCACCATCATTGCCTCCACGCTGTTGGCCGCCATGGTCGGCGTTATCGGGGCCGCGGTGGTGACCATGGGGCTGATTGCCCTGCCGGCGATGCTCAAGCGCCACTACGACCCGGAGATCGCCATCGGCTCGATCATGGCCGGCGGGACCCTGGGTATACTGATACCACCCTCGATCCTGGCCATCATCTACGGCGTGATCGCCCAGCAGTCGGTGGGCGAGCTCTACCTGGGCTCGCTGATCCCCGGTCTGCTGCTGGCCTTCATGTACGGTTTCTACTGCTGGATGCGCGGCACCCTGAACATCAATCTGGCGCCGCCGATGCCGGTCGAGGATCGGGTCGACATGAAGGAGAAGCTGCGCCTGCTGCGCAACATGCTGGCGCCGATCATCCTGGTGATGCTGGTGCTCGGCGTCATCTTCACCGGTATCGCCACCCCGGTGGAGGCTGCCGGGATCGGCACCTTCGGCGCCCTGGTGGTAGCCGCCATGCACAAGCGCCTGACCTGGCCCAACCTGCATGCCGCCTGCATGAGTACCCTGGTGGCCTCGGCGATGGTGATGTGGATCATCTTCGGCGCCAGCATCTTCGTCGGCTTCTATATCCTGCAGGGCGGTCAGACCTTTGTGCAGGAACTGATCTCCGGCGCGGGCCTCGGCCCCTATGCGGTGTTACTGCTGATGATGGTGCTGCTGGTGGCCCTGGGGATGTTCCTCGACTGGGTGGGGATCCTGCTACTGGCGGTACCGATCTTCGTGCCGCTGATCCAGGGGCTTACCTTCGACGGCCTGTTCGGCCTGCCCGGCGTCGATCCCACCGATGTCTCGCTGTGGTTCGGCGTCATCTACCTGGTCAACATGCAGATGTCCTTCCTCAGCCCGCCATTTGGCTATGCGCTGTTCTATATCAAGGGAGTCTGTCCGCCGCACATTACCATGGCTCAGATCTTCCGCTCCTCCTTCCCCTTCCTGGGCATCCAGGCGTTGGGGCTGCTGCTGGTCATCCTGTTCCCGGTGCTGGTCACCTGGCTGCCCAACCTGGCCTATGGCTAGGAGGCACCAAGGACTGCCACAATGCACGACGCTCTCCTCGGGGAGCGTCGTCTTTTCAAACCGTTACACGACAAACCTGAACCCTCGTGTCGATCGTTCGTCTGACCGGGGGCACACTCAAGATATTCTGGAGGTATTCATGCAACGGATGACCGCACTGTTCTCGGCTGCGCTGCTCTCGCTCGGCCTCGTCGCCACCCAGGCACAGGCCCAGCAGGACACCGCCGAGAACAGCGCCGACCAGCCGCAGGCCACCGCGCCGGCTCAGGACTTCTCCGACGCCCAGCTCCAGCAGTTCGCCGATGCCTCCAAGGAGATCGCCGTGATCTCTCAGGAGTACACCAAGCAGCTGCAGTCGGCGGAAGGTGACGAGGCCCAGCAGGCGGTCCGCAAGGAAGCCAACGACGAGATGGTTCAGGCCGTCCAGGACAGCGGCCTTGAGGTGAATACCTTCAATGCGATCGGTCAGGCGATTCAGCAGAATCCCGAGCTGATGCAGCGCGTACAGGAAATGGCCAAGGCCGGCGCTGCCGAAGCCGACCAGGCCTCATAACACGCGCCTTGCGATCGTGGCCGCTGCTTCGGCCGCGATAGCCTCGACCTAGGGCCGCCCCGTGCATCACGGGGCGGCCCTCCTCGTTGCGGGTGCGGCGGCTTTACAGCGTCGCCGGGCCATTCCAGACTGGTAACCTCCCCACCGCTCGGAGTCATGGACATGGACGTGGAACTGCTGGAAATCCGCCAGCACATGGGGCGGTTCCCGCCCTTCGATGGCATCTCCGACGACCTGCTCGACGAGGTGGCCGGCCAGGTCGAGGTGGCCTACTTCAAGGCCGGCAGCGATATCCTGACCCTCGACCAGGAGGTCCACGACTTCTGCTACATCCGCAGCGGCGCGGTAGAGGTCTATCGCCGCGGCGGTGAGCTCTACAATCGCCTGGGCGAGGGCGATATTTTCGGCCACTTCAGCCTGCTGCGAAATCGCCGCACCCGCTTCCCCGCCAAGGCCATGGAAGACAGCCTGATCTACTTCATTCCCGAGTCGGTCTTCTATCAGCTCTGTGAGGCGGACGAACACTTCGCCGAGTTCGTCGAGGTGGAGCGCCCGCGGCTCGAGTCGACGGTGGAGGAGAAAAAGAAACAGAACGACATGATGATCACCCGGGTGCGCAAGCTGGTGTCCCGCTACCCGGTGATGGTGGAGGCCTCCACGACCGTCCAGGAGGCCGCCCGGCTGATCAGCGACTACCAGGCCTCGGCGGTGCTGGTGCTCGATGAACCCTGCGACAACCCCCGCTACACCTTCCGCGACAGCGAGGGCCGTGCCTGGCAGGTTCGGGGCATCCTCACCGATAGCGACTTCCGCACCCGGGTGGTGGCCGAGGGGCGCCCCGCCGATACCCCGGTGGGGGAGGTGATCGCCCACAAGCTGATCGCCGTGCAGTCCGACGTGTCGGTGCACGAGGCCATGCTCTGCATGCTGCGCAACAATATTCACCACCTGCCGGTGATGCACCGTCGCTCGCCGGTGGGCATCGTCCACCTCTCCGACATCATCCGCTACGAGACCCAGTCGAGCCTCTACCTGGTCAGCAACATCTTCCACCAGCCCAGCAGCGAGGGGCTCGCCCGGCTGACGCCCGACGTCAACGCGGCCTTCGTGCGCCTGGTCGAGGAGGGCGCCGACTCGCGGATGATCGGCATTGCGCTCTCCACCATCGGGCGCAGCCTGTCGCGGCGCCTGCTGGAGCTCGCCGAGGAGGAGCTGGGGCCGCCGCCGGTGCCCTACTGCCTGATGGCGCTGGGCTCCATGGCGCGCAACGAGCAGTCCATCGTCACCGACCAAGACAACGCCCTGGTGCTCTCCGACGACTTCGATCCCGACCGTCATGACGCCTACTTCCTGGCCCTGGCCACGCGTCTGAGCGACGGCCTGGCCGCCTGTGGCTACGCCTACTGCAAGGGCGATATCATGGCCACCAACTCGCTGTGGCGTCAGCCGCTCGCGGTCTGGAAGGGCTACTTTCGTGAGTGGATCGAACAGCCCACGCCGGAGCGGCTCTTGCACAGCTCAATCTTCTTCGACCTGGACAGCGTCGTCGGCGAGAACTCGCTCGTCGAGCAGCTCCAGGACCTGGTCGCCGAGCTGGCGCCCAAGCACCCGCGCTTTCTCGCCGCCATGGCGCGCAATGCCCTGAACCGCACGCCGCCACTGGGCTTCTTCCGCACCTTCGTGATGGAGAAGGACGGCAAGCACAACAACACCATCAACCTCAAGCGCCGGGGTACCGCTCCGATGGTCGACCTGATCCGCGTCCACGCCCTGGCCTGCGGCTCGCGGGCCCAGAACAGCTTCGAGCGCCTGGAAGATATCGATCGCACCCAGCTGCTGGCCCCCGGGGTCAGCGACCGGCTGCGCTATGCCCTCGAGTTTCTGAGCATGGCGCGGATTCGCCACCAGATGATCGACCTGCAGCACGAGCAGGAGCCGGACAACGACATCGAGCCGGAGAACGTTTCCGACACCGAGCGCCACAACCTCAAGGATGCCTTCCAGGTGCTGAGCAACGCCCAGAAGTTCCTCAAGTTCCGCTATCCCATGCCGTCGCGGTCACGCTGAGATGCGCCTTCCCCGACGCAGGAGAGTACCGGCCCCGGGCTGGCCCGAGTACCTGGCGAAGCGCGCCGAGCTTGCCCGCGACCCGCTGCTCGCGCGCTGCTTCGCCGCCGGGACGCCCGCGCCGGACATGCCCATCGCCGAGGTCCCCATGGTCGCCCTGGACATGGAGACCACCGGGCTCGACGAGCGGCGCCATGCCATCGTCAGCATCGGCCTGGTGCCCTTCACCCTGGGGCGCATCCGACTGTCCGAGCGGCGCTACTGGGTGTTGAGGCCGCCGCGGCCGCTGAGCGCCAAGTCGGTGACCTTTCATCACATCACCCACTCGGACATCGTGGGTGCCCCCGACCTCGACGAGATACTCGAGGAGCTCCTCGAGGCCATCGCAGGCCGCCTGGTGGTGGTGCACTACCGGCATATCGAGCGTCCGTTCCTGGACGCCGCCGTGAAGGCACGCCGGGGCGAGGGGCTGATGTTTCCGGTCATCGACACCATGTCGCTGGAGGCGCGCCGGCACCGCCAATCGCTGCTGGCGCGCTTCAAGCGCTGGATCGGGCGGCCGCCGGCCTCCATTCGCCTCTACGACAGCCGCGAGCGCTACGGCCTGCCGGTCTACTCCGGCCATCATGCCCTGGTCGATGCCCTGGCCACTGCCGAGCTGCTGCAGGCCCAGGTGGCCACGCACTTCGGCCCCGAGACGCCGGTGGGCGAGCTGTGGAGCTAGTCGCGGCCGGCGCGCTATGAACAGGTGCAGACACGAAGAAGGCGGCCCTCGGGCCGCCTTCTTCGTGTTACCCGACGCGTCGTTCAACGATGAGCGTCGGGGGAGGCGCGTGCCGCTACTTGCTGCGCGGCTCGCTCATCAGTCCCTTGACGATGCCGTAGCAGCCCACCAGCAGCACGAGGGTGAAGGGCAGGCCGGTGGTCAGGGCGGCCGTCTGCAGTGCAGCGAGGCCGCCGCCCAGCAGCAGCGCGATGGCCAGTGCCCCCTCGATCAGCGCCCAGAAGATGCGCTGTGGCTTGGGTGCGTCCACCTTGCCGCCGGCGGTGATCGAGTCGATCACCAGCGAACCGGAGTCGGACGAGGTGATGAAGAACACGATGACCAGCACAATACCGATGAAGGAGGTAATGGCACTCAGCGGCAGGTGCTCCAGCATGGTGAAGAGCTGCAGCTCCAGGGCGGCATCCTGCACACCGGTGATGCCCTGGTTGATCACCTGATCGATGGCGGTAGTACCGAAGGCGGTCATCCACACCACCGAGGCCAGGGTCGGCACCAGCAGTACCGAGATCAGGAACTCACGCACGGTGCGGCCGCGGCTGACGCGGGCAATGAACATGCCGACGAAGGGCGACCAGGCGATCCACCAGGCCCAGTAGAAGGCCGTCCAGCCCTGACTGAAGTTGGCATCCTCGCGCCCGAACGGCATGGAGAGGGCCGGCAGGTTCTTCACATAGCCCAGCAGATTATCGACCACGCCGGTAGCAATCAGCAGCGTCGGGCCGACGAGGATCACAAACAGCAGCAGCAGCAGGGCGAGTACCATGTTGAGCTGGGAGAGGCGTTGTACGCCCTTGTCGACGCCGAGCAAGATCGAGCCCAGTGCCACCAGCGTGATGCCCAGGATCAGAATCACCAGGGTGGTTTCGGTGTTGGGTATGCCAAATAGATAGTTGAGGCCCCCGGCCGCCTGGGTGGCGCCCAGCCCCAACGAAGTGGTCAGGCCGAACAGGGTGGCGAACACCGCCAGGATGTCGATCACGTGCCCCGGCCAGCCCCAGATGCGCTCCCCCAGGATCGGGTAGAAGATCGAGCGCATGGTCAGTGGTAGGCCCTTGTTGAAGGCGAAGATCGCCAGCGACAGGCCCACGATGGCGTAGGCCCCCCAGGGGTGCAGGCCCCAGTGGAAGATGGTGGCCGCCATGCTCAGGTCGATGGCGCCGGCCTGGTCACCCGCGGCAGCCCCCAGCGGGGCCCAGTCGGTGCGCACGCCGTCCTCGCCCATGCTGATACCGCCCATGGCGGTGCCGAAGTGGCCCAGCGGCTCCGAGACCCCGTAGAACATCAGGCCGATGCCCATGCCCGCGGCGAACAGCATCGAGAACCAGCCGAGATAGCCGAAGTCCGGCGTGGCGTCGGCACCGCCAATTCGCACCTTGCCCAGGGGAGTGAAGATCAGCACCAGCGCCAGGAGCATAAAGACGTTGGCACCGAGCAGGAAGAACCAGCCCAGCTTGGTGGTCATGAAGCTGAACATGGCGTTGAAGATCGGCTCCATCTGATCCTGCAGGGCCAGCGTCACGACGACGAACAGCATGATCACGATCGCGGAGAACAGGAAGACCTTGCCGTGCAGGTCCACGTTGATTCCCAGGGGGGAAGCAGTGATGTTGTCCTGCCCGATCACATAATCGGTATCAATGAGGTTTACCGCCCCCTCGGGGGCGGGTATGCCCTCGGAGCCGGTATTCGGCTCCTGGGGTTTTTTGTCTTTAGGGTCTTGAGCCACGAGACATCTCCCTTGCGGTTATCGATGGTTGTGTGTTTCGACGAAGTTAATCGTCGGCTCTCGGGCGCACCAGGAAGACCGATGCCTTGGTATGCGTCGCCACCTTGCCCCCATGGGAGGGCATGATCACGTCTGCATGCTTGGGGGGGTGGGTCGGCATGACCACCAGGTCGGCGCCGACCTCGTCGATGGCCTCGATGAGGTCGTCGTCGAGATCGGCGATGGGATCGGGGCTGACGATGGTGTGGGTGCTGACCGGCTGGCCGTGGACCTTGGCGCGCTCCTGGGCGAAGGCCTCGAGCTTCTGGGTGAACTCCTCCGGCGTGCGCGCCACGGAGCCGGGCGTGGTGGCCGTGATGCCGACGTAACAGACTTCCGCGTCGTAGTGCTTCGCCTGATCGGCGACGATCTTCAGCGATGGCTCGATCACGTCGAGGTGGGCCAGATCCACTGGCACCATGATCTTCTTGAACATGCTTGCGCTCCTTCTGATGGGGTCGGCGGTTTCCACGTCAAGTGTGGACGGTCAAGGGTGTTTGGGCATGGGCCGCTTTCAACGTATCTTGCCGTCAATCGGCGCCTACCCTACACCATCGGTGCATTAAGCGTATGTGAAACGCGACAGATGCGACTCTCATAGCGCATTGTAATCAAGTGTAAGACGACTGATAACCATGGAGTACCGATGGCTGCGAGGTCCCCGCGGTGTCATGTGGGCGCCGAGGTAGACCCAACGCCAGCGTCAGACCCAAAGAAAGGGGAGGGCCCTGTCGGACTCTCCCCTCGAACATCACCGTAGTGATGACACGGCGGCGTATCAGCTCTCCGCCGGCAGCCACTCCTGAACCACGTCCTGGTTCTCGGCGACCCACTGCTTGGCGTTCTCGTAGGGCTCGGCATCGCCAGACTGGTTCATCAGCATGACCTCGCCCATCTGCTCGGGGGTCCACTCGAAGGCGTCCAGGATGGCGTAGGCCCCCGGCATGTCCTCCTTCAGGCCCTCACGAGCGATAGTGTTGATCTGCTCGGCACCGCCGTAGACGTCCTGCGGGTCCTCGAGGTACTTGAGGTCCCAGCGGGCGAACATCCAGTGCGGGGTCCAGCCGGTGACCACGATGTCCTGCTCGTTCTTGATGGCGCTGTCCAGGGCCGCGGTCATGGTGGCGCCGCTGCCGCTCTGCAGGTCCACTTCCTCGAACTCGTAGGTCTCGACGACCTGCTCGGTGAGGCTCATCAGGCCGGCACCCGGATCGATGCCGGTGATGGTGCCGTCGAAGGCGTCGGCGTTGGCGTCGAGCTCGGCAATGGAGTCGACGTCGGTGTAGGCCGGCACGACGAGACCCAGCTTGGTGCCTTCGAGGTTGGCCCCCAGGTCATCGACGCTGTCACCCACACGCTCCATGTAGTCGGCGTGCGTGGTCGGCAGCCAGGCGGCGACGATGGCGTCGGCATCGCCGGTGGAGAGCGCCTGGAACATGGCGGCGGCGGAGAGCGAGGTCAGCTCGACCTCGTAACCGGCCTGCTCCAGCACGGCGCGGACCACGTTGGTGGAGGCGACTTCGGAGGCCCACTCCACATAGGCTAGGTTGACGGTGCCCTTGTCCTGCGCCTGGGCGGTACCCGCGGCAAGGCCGGCCCCGGCAAGCATGGCGAGGCTGGCGAAACGGATACGACGGCTAAGCAGTTGCTTGGTCATCGAGCTACCTTCTTCAGTAAGTGTGCGATTACATCTTGAGGCAACCCCATAGGGTTTCAAGTGGTTGCCATCAACGGTGTGCCGTTACGCCTTGCGACCCTTACGCAAAGACTGGGTCACGCGGTCGAGCAGCATGGCCAGGATGACCACGGCGATGCCGGCCTCGAAGCCGTCGCCCGGCCGCAGGCGCTGGATGGCGCGCCACACTTCGCTGCCCAGGCCATCGGCGCCGATCATGGCGGCGATCACCACCATGGAGAGGGCCAGCATGATGGTCTGGTTGATGCCGGCCATCACCGTGGGCAGCGACAGCGGCAGCTGGACCTTGAGCAGTTTCTGGCGGCGGGTGGCGCCATAAGCGTCGGCCGCCTCTATCAGGTCCACGGGCACCTGGCGGATGCCGAGGGTGGTGAAGCGGATCGCCGGCGGCATGGAGAAGATCACCGTGGCGAAGATCGCCGACACCGAGCCGATGCCGAAGAACGGGATCGCCGGGATCAGGTAGACGAACGCGGGCATGGTCTGCATGAAGTCCAGCACCGGCATGATCGTCCGGTAGAGCCGCTCGGAGAGCGCCGCGGCGATGCCCACCGGCATGGCGATAACCACCGCGACCAGGGTGGCGATCACCACCAGCGTCAGGGTCTCGATCATCGGGTCCCACAGATCGAGGTTCCAGATCAGCGCCATGCCCAGGGCCGCGCCGATGGCCAGGCGATGGCTCGACACCCACCAGCACAGACCGACGATGATCAGCAGCAGCGCCCAGGGCGGCAACCAGAACAGGGCGTCGTTGAGTCCGTCGATGCCGGTCTGGGTGACCCGCGAGATGCCGCGGGTCACACCGGAATATTCAGTGGTCAGCCAGTCGAGACCGCCTTCGATCCACTGGCCCAGCGGGATGCTCGGGATTTCGATAGCCATTACTTTTCTCCTGCCTGTGCCAGTTCATCGAGGACGGCGCCCTTGACCACCACGCCCTGCAGTCGCTTCTCGGCATCCACCACGGCGATGGGGAAGCTCTTCTCGCTGAACATGGCGAAGAGATTGTGCAGGGGCTCCTCGGGGCCGACGGTGCGGAAGTCCTGGACCATCAGCTCGCGGATGTGCTCCTTGCCCTGGTGGGCGGCCTGCTCCAAGGCATCGACCTGCACCAGGCCCAGCAGGGTGCGGTCGCGACTGGTCACGTAGATCGAGTCGAGGCCGTGCTCGCTCATCTTGCGCAGCGTGGTGCGCGGGCCGTCATCCTCGCGGGCGGTGGCCCGCACCGGGCGCATGGCGTGCTCGGCGGTGAGGATCTTCGACATGTCGACGCCCTCGATGAAGCGCTTGACGTACTCGTCGGCCGGATTGGTGAGGATCTCCTCCGGCGTGCCGATCTGCACGATCTCGCCATCCTTGAGCAGGATGATGCGATCGCCGATGTTCAGCGCCTCGTCCAGGTCATGGGTGATGAACACCGTGGTCTTCTGCATGCGGTGCTGCAGCTCGAGCAGTTCCTGCTGCATGTCACCGCGGATCAGCGGATCAAGGGCCGAGAAGGCCTCGTCCATCAGCAGCACGGTGGAGTCGTTGGCCAGTGCCCGGGCCAGGCCCACGCGCTGCTGCATGCCGCCGGAGAGCTGATTGGGGTAGGCGTCTTCCCAGCCATCGAGGCCCACCTGCTTGAGCGCCTTCTGGGCAATGTCGGCGCGCTCGGCCGGCTCCACGCCGCGGATCTCGAGGCCGAACTCGGCGTTCTGCTGCACCGTGCGATGCGGGAAGAGGGCGAAGTTCTGGAACACCATGGAGAAGTGTCGACGCCGGCACTCGAGCAGCGCCTTGTCATCCAACTGAGGAATATCCTCATCGTCGATGACGATCTCGCCCTCGGTGGGCTCGATCAGGCGGTTGAGGCAGCGAATCAGGGTTGACTTGCCGGACCCAGACAGCCCCATGATCACCAGGAGTTCACCCTCGTAGACATCGAAGTCGATGTTCGACAGGCCCAGGGTCTGGCCGGTCTTGTCGAGGATCTCGGGACGTTTGTGTCCCTGGTCGCGCAGTTCGAGGGCCTTCTTGGGCTGACTGCCGAAGACCTTGCTCAGGTTGCGCACCCGAATCTTGACGTTTCGATTCTCGTTCATTGGCTCTGCCTTATTTCGGCTTCCCGTCGGTTCGGCGGGAAGGGCCGAAGGGTCGAGTGAAGTGACGTAAAATTAAGACGTAACTATGCCATGCGGTACCGTTGACCGCGGCATCAAGCGACGAAGAAGTGGGAGCTACCCTAGCGGTATTTGAACGGTCATTCAAATAAAACCCCGTATCAGGCTAAGAAAAATTAGCCTCGGCGGTGTCCAGACGGGCGGAAGCAAACCATTGAGCGTAGCAAAAACGTGTCCGGATGTGCTCGCCGGCGGGCGCCACTTTTTCGCAGGCCGGCGCCCGATCCGGGCGCGGCGCCGTCAGTCGGCCGCCGCGGGCAGCAGCCGGTAGAGGCCGCCGTCGGCGCTGTCGCTGAGCAGGGTCAGGGTGCCGTCGCGGGCCAGGCGGACATCGCGGATGCGGCCGATTTCCCCCTCGAGAATCACCTCGCGCTCGACCACCCTGTCGCCGTTCAGAGACAGACGCACCAGCCGCTCGCTGCGCAGCCCGCCGGCCAGCAGGTCGCCGCGCCAGGCGGGGAAGGCGCCGCCGGTCACCTCGGCCAGACCCGAGGGGGCGAAGCGGCCCGCAAAGACATGCACGGGATCACGCATGCCCGGTGCGCTGTCGCGGCCGATGGGCTGGTTGGTGACGTAGTCGTTGCCGCGGCTGACCACCGGCCAGCCGTAGTTCTCGCCGGCCACCAGGCGATTGAGTTCGTCGCCGGTGCGCGGGCCGTGTTCGGTGCTCCAGGCGGTGCCGTCCGCCGCCACGGTCAGGCCCTGGGGGTTGCGGTGGCCCAGGGTGAAGATCTCATCGAGGATGGCGTCGTCATCGACGAAGGGGTTGTCCGCCGGTACGCCGCCCTCGGCGGTGAGACGCACGACGCTGCCGGTGTGGTCGCCGCCGTCCTGGGCGCGTTGCGGGCGGCCGCGTTCACCGATGCTCATCAGCAGGGTGCCGTCCGCGCGCCAGGCCAGGCGGGAGCCGTAGTGGTGGCGCGTCGGGGCGAAGCGGTTCTGGGTGAAGAGTGTCTCCAGCTCCACCAGGGCGTCGCCCTCGAGTCGTCCGCGGGAGAGAGTGGTGGCGTGGCCGCCTGGTCCCGCTTGGCTCCAGGTGAGATAGACCCAGTCATGGCCCTCGCCCTGGCCAGTACCTTTGCCAAAGTCCGGGTGCAGGACGACATCTAGGAGTCCGCCCTGGTGGCCGGAAGCGACCTCGGGGACGCCTGCGAGGCGCGTCACGCTGCCGTCCGTGTCGATCCGCGAGAGGTGTCCCGGGCGCTCGGTGACCAGCCACCCACCGCCCGGCAGCTCGGCCGCCGACCAGGGGTGCTCGAGCCCCGAGGCGAGGCGTTCCAGGCGCAGGTCATGGTGTTCGGTGGAAAGGCGCGCCGCGATCACCTCCGCGCCGAGCGCCGGACCGCTGAGCAGAGCACCCGCGAGCAGCAGGGCGGTGGTCGGCGACTGGCGAGATAGCGACATGCGGTGTCCCCCTCGGTGGCGGTGATCCCGGACGTTCCATGGACAGGCTAGCAGTCTGTCGGACTGTCCGTCGTACCGTGAGGCACTGACCGCCGTCATCGCCAAGCTGCGACGATCGCCATGAGCCGCTCGATATCTTCGGGGGCCGACTTGACGCTCCAGAGGAGCGGCTTCTAGTGTTTTAAATATCAGCCATGCAGGAATCCCGGTTCCGGGCCTTGGGCCCTGCCGGAAAGTTCCTCAGAACGCCCGGGCGGGCGACGCTCGGTGCTACTTTCCCTGATTCCGGCTAGATGCCGCCCTCTCGAAGCCGCGCCGCCTCGTCGCCTGCCCCACATGGGGGGAGGCATGACGGACGGCAATGATGTTCCGGCCAGTCGCCCGAAGGTCGTCGTGGAGCACCTCTACAAGGTCTTCGGCGAGGATGCCGCGGCGACGATTCGCCGAGTCGATGCCGGCGAGTCCAAGGACAATATCTATGCCCAGACCCGTTCGGTCGCCGCCGTCGCCGACGTCTCCCTTACCGTGGGTGCGGGCGAGATCTTCGTCGTCATGGGGCTCTCCGGGTCGGGCAAGTCGACCCTGATCCGTTGTCTCAATCGACTCATCGAGCCCACCCGGGGGCGCATTCTGCTGGATGGTCAGGACGTGGTGGCCATGGACGCGGATGCCCTGCGTGAGTTGCGTGCCAACAAGCTTTCCATGGTCTTCCAGCACTTCGCCCTCTTTCCCCACAAGACCGTCGGGGAAAACGTCGAGTTTGGCCTCAAGGTGCGCGGAATGCCGCCTGTCGAGCGTCGCCAGAAGGCCTTGCGCGCCCTGGAGCAGGTGGGGCTCGAGGCCTATGCCGACGTACCACCGGACAATCTCAGCGGCGGCATGCAGCAACGCGTCGGGCTGGCCCGAGGGCTCGCCGTGGATCCCGAGATCATGCTGATGGACGAGCCCTTCAGCGCCCTGGACCCGCTGATTCGTCGCGACGTGCAGGATGAGCTGCTGGCGCTCCAGGAGCAGCTGCACATGACCATCCTGTTCATCACCCATGACCTGCACGAGGCCCTGCGCATCGGCGATCGCATCGCCATCATGAAGGATGGCCGCTTCGTGCAAGTGGGTACCCCGGAGCAGATCGTCGCCGCCCCGGCTGACGACTATGTGGCCGCCTTCACCCGCGACGTGGACCGCGGCCGGGTCTTCCGTATGGGGCGGCTGAGCCAGGAGGCGCTCACCGTGACCCCGGGCGACGACGCGGCCACGGCCCGGCGGCGCTGTGATGAACACCAGGTGGCGGGGCTCCACGTGGTCGATCCGGACGGCCGCCCCTTGGGCATCCTGACGCGCGCGGACCTGGCATCGGCCGAGGACGCTGCCTTGAGTGACCTGATGCGGTCCGACTACCCGGCGGCCCGGGCCGACCAGGAGCTGATCGAGCTCTATGGCGCCTGTGCCCGAGGGTTGCCCATCGCCGTGCTCGATGAGACCGGACGCCTGCAGAGCAGCGTCGACCCCCTGCGGGTCTTCGCCTTGCTGGCCGGGGAGCGAGGCGAGGCCGAGACGCCACGACACGCCGCGGACGTCGCGCCGCTGGCCGCGAGGGAGGAATGACCATGGCCGACAGCATCTCCGACTTCTATACCCTACCCCTGGACGACTGGATCGAAGTGCTGGTCAAGGACTGGCTGGTGCCCAACTTCCGTCCGCTCTTCCAGGCCCTGGAGTGGCCGATCGATCAGGTGCTTGGCGGGCTGGAGGGGGCCCTGCTGTGGCTGCCCTATCCGGTGTTCGTGGTAGTGGTGCCGCTGATCGCCTGGCGCGCCGCCGGCACCCCGGTGGCCATCTTCGCGCTCTCGGCGGTGCTCATGCTCGACCTGCTGGGCATCTGGCGGGAGACCATGATCACCCTGTCGATGATCATCACGGCCGTGGCCTTCTGTGTCGTGGTGGGGGTGCCCGTGGGGATCCTCGCCGCGCGCAGCGACCGTTTCGCCGGCCTGATCCGGCCGGTGCTGGACATCATGCAGACGATCCCGCCCTTCGTGTACCTGGTGCCCATCGTGATGCTGTTCGGGGTGGGGATCGTGCCCGGCGTCATCGCCACCATCATCTTCGCTCTGCCACCGATGATTCGCCTGACCAACCTGGGGATCCGCCAGGTGCAGGGGGAACTGGTCGAGGCCGGCCTGGCCTTCGGGGCGACCCGGCGGCAGCTGCTGTTCGAGATTCAGGTCCCGCTGGCGTTGCGGACCATCATGGCCGGCCTCAACCAGACGCTGATGCTGTCCCTGTCGATGGTGGTGATCGCCGCCCTGATCGGCGCCGGTGGGCTGGGGCTGACGGTGTTCACCGGGCTGGGGCGCCTGGACATCGGCCGGGCGAGCCTGGGGGGCATCGGCATCGTGTTGCTGGCCATCCTGCTCGATCGCGTCACCCAGGCCCTGGGAGAGGGCGGGCGCGCCGATACCGGCAGGAAGCGTTCCTTCAAGCACCTGCTGTTCAAGGGAGTCAGGAGGACCGACAGGGATGACCGTTGATGATCCGGCCCCGAGGTTTGCTCCGGGGCCCTATAGAGGAGGGCATCGTATGCATTCGCTACTCCATGCTAGATCCGTGCTGAAGGCGGCGGGACTCACCCTGGCGCTGTGCCTGTCGCCGGGCTTGGTCGCCGCCGACCAGCATCTGCCCGGAGAGGGCGTCACCGTGACCCCGGCCCGGGCCACCTGGGATACCGGCTGGTTCCTGGCGGCCGTCTACAGCCAGCTACTCGAGGAATTGGGCTATGAGCTGGACCGGCCCACCACCCTCGACAACCCGCCCTTCTATCAGTCGGTGGCCCAGGGCGACGTGGACTTCTGGGTGAACGGCTGGTTTCCCTTGCACAACACCTATCGCCCCACCTTCGAGCAGGGTGCCGAGCTGATCGGCTACGTGGCTCAGGGCGGGGCCCTGCAGGGCTACCTGGTGGACAAGAAGACCGCCGACGAGCATGGCATCACCGGTCTCGAGGACTTCAAGGATCCCGAGGTCGCGGCCCTGTTCGATTCGGACGGCAACGGCAAGGCCGAACTGGTCGCCTGTCCGCCCGGCTGGGGCTGCGAGCTGGTGATCACTCATCAGCTCGAGGCCTATGGCCTCAACGACACCGTCGAGCCGGTCAAGGCGAGCTATTCGGCCTCCATGGCCGACGCCCTGGGCCGTTACCAGGAGGGCGGTGCCATCTTCTTCTACACTTGGACCCCCAACTGGACGGTAGGGCTGCTCGAACCAGGCAAGGACGTCGTCTGGATCACGGTGGACGAGGCCAGCCTGCCTGAGGATCAGAAGGCGTTCGAGGACGATACCGTGGTCGAGAACGTCGTCGGCTGCACCGAGGATCCCTGCAATCTGGGCTGGCCGGCCAACGACATCCGCCCGGTGGTAAACAGCGCCTTCGCCGCGGAGAACCCGGCGGCGACCAAGCTGTTCGAAGTGGTGCGGATCCCCGTGGACGACATCTTCGCCCAGAACGCCAGGATGTTCGATGGCGAGGACAGTGCCGAGGAAATCCGGGGTCATGCCGAGGAGTGGATCGCGGCCCATCGTGACCAGGTCGACAGCTGGCTGGACCAGGCTCGCCAGGCCGCCGTCTCGGGCATGTAAGACCCAGAGCGTGAGGGCAGCGCCGGGCCTCGCCCGGCGCCGTCTGTCGGGAGGGCGTTACTGGTTGGCGGCGTCCTGGGTCTTCTCGCCGACGTTCTCCAGCGCCTGGCCGATGCGATCCAGGGCGCGGGAGGCGCCTTCCTGGGTGCTCTCCCAGGCGCTGGCGGCGCCCTCCTTGGTCTGCTCCCAGGCCTGATGGGCGTCTTGGCGGGCGTTCTGCCACCAGTCGTTGGTGTAGGTCGGCTGTTCGGCGAGCTCCGCCTCGCTCAGGTCGACGTTCACCCGGTATTCGATCTCCTCGAGGCTGTTGCCGTTCTGGGTCTCGACGGTGAACTTGCCGGCCTCGACCACGAACTGCTGCTCCCCCTTGAGGTCGAGCAGGTTGCCGGTGTCGATGACCAGGGCGCGCACCTGCATGTCGTTGTCGAGCAGGATGTCCTCGACCTCACCGATCTGCTCGGTGCCGGTGGAGGAGTAGACATCGGCATCCATCAGCTCGTCGGCGGAATAGAGGCCCTGGGGGGCGGCCATGGCGCCGGCGGACAGCGCCAGGCTTCCGGCGAGCACGGCGCCGAGGGTGGCAGTATGGATGGCGTGATGCAGGGGCTTTCCGTGAATCATGTGTTCTCTCCTTGTCACAGGCTTCTTTCAGGCGGTTTGCCGCGGGCTCCTGATTGGCAGGCGCGTGGCGGCAGGGCCGTTGCTACGGGTCCACTGAGTAGCTTAGCCAGATTCGGCGGCGTGCCGTCACGCCGCATCCTCTTTGTACGGATCGAAGCCGTGCGGGTTCACCACTGTGCGGTAACGGACTGTTACGGCCCATGTCCTATCGCGGTGGACGTTTGCCGATTAGGGTGATGAGCACATCCCCCGAGCTGATCTGGCCGCTGGGCGAGCCCGACAAGGTGCAGGTGGTCGATCCCGATCCCCGCGACGGCGTGGAGGGGTCGCTCGAGCTGCGCGGCAAGCTCAGCGGCGCCATCGGCTTTCCCTACTACAAGATCGAGGGGCTCGCGGCGATCCCCGGCGAGCGCGGCGACGGCCTGCTGCTGTTCGGCATCCGCGAGCAGGGCCACGCCCGTCTCTATCTGCTGACCAGCTTCGAGACCGAGCAGGACGGGGAAGAGCGCATCGGCGGCTACCTGTGGGAGCTGAGCCTCGAGGAGTTCCGGGCCGGCGAGACCCCGCGGCTGGTGACCACCCCGCAAGGCTCGCCACTGGAGTTCGAGCACAAGGCCGAGGGCCTCGCCGTGCTCGATCACGACCGCCTGTTCGTCGCCTACGACAACGACCGCCACCTGGGGCTCGGCAGCGTGGATGAGCGCGACGAACGCCACGCCTGCGAGGCGCCCTTCACCATCCTGACCATTACAACGCCTGAACCGCGCGACGGGGGAGGCCGGCCGCTCGAGCACCATGGTATCGCTCGCGGCGCTGGCCTCGCCCATCGGCTTTCGCTATCATACGGCCGCGCCGCTCGGCGCTTGTGATAGGGCCTATAGCTCAGTTGGTTAGAGCAGGGGACTCATAATCCCTTGGTCGCTGGTTCTAATGTGGGGTTTAGAATCTTTGCGTATTTGGGTAGTATAGTAGCTTAGGTTAATCTAAGGGCCGTTAGCTCAATTGGTTAGAGCAGAGGACTCATAATCCTTTGGTTACAGGTTCGAGACCTGTACGGCCCACCAATTTTAAATTCAAAATCAATATCTTAAGAGAGATTTCTTGGCGTCGGGCCTGCTTTCGATTTCTCTTACTTTCCTGAATTCAAGCAATAAGCGCAGCACCTGCGGTATCCAGGGTTCCTGAGTAATCCCCCAGGAACACCTGCGCCGGTGTCCGATAGCCGAGCCGCTTTCGGGGGCAATCCTTCAACTTCTTGACCACCTTGCACAACTCGGCATCGGTGATCTGGCGGAATTCCGTTCCCTTGGGAAAGTACTGCCGTATCAGCCCGTTCGTGTTCTCGTTGGTACCTTGCTGGCATGGGTTCGGTGGATCACAGAAGTAGACCTGGACATAGGTTCCGACAGTAAATAGCTAGTGCGTGGCAAGCGCTGTCCCTAAATCCCGAATCGGCGCCCCCTTCAAGGCATCAGGCAGCTTTTGGACCTCTCGCACAAGCCCAGCGATCAAACTGGAAGTATCCTTGCCATCTACTTTAATTAGAAGCGTGAAATACGAGTGTCGTTCGACTAGCGTAGCGATATGTGGGTTCCTGCGCCCCGTGATCAGATTGCCTTCCAAGTGTCTTGAAATGGATCGTTCTTCAACCTCCAGTGGGCGCTCGCGTATCGGAACTGCATCTCTGAACTGGCCGCGCGGCTGGCTGTTGAATTGTTTTGACCGGTGCATCGTCCGTCGTGACCTTAAGTGCTGCATCAATACCATCTTCAGCACACCAAGTACTTGGGTGTAGAGGCTGCGATAGATCGTCTCATGAGATACGTACATAAGCCGTTCCCCCTAGAATCGAAGCTTCAACCACCCTGCTATTTTTTTAGAGAACCATTGTAGATCGAGTTGCACGGCCATCAGGTTTCGCAGTTCGGGCGATGACGCCAGTTGGCAGGCCTTCGGTCGTTTGGCTTTATCCCGGCATTCTTATCTGCCGTAAAAGCCCGATAATGGTTGCTTCATTATGCCGCGCGACCTAGCGACTAACCGTCGAAGCTGATCGGCCTATCTGCTAAGGAATACATCTGAATGATAGGTCTGCCGCAAGGCCCGAGGGACCGTCTCCATATCAGTCAGCGAAAAATGGGAAGCAAAACTAGTGCGTGTGAGAGGCGCAATGCCACCGCTCGTGGATAAGATGCGATGAACCGATCCAAGGTGGTAACAGAGAGCACGGCTGATTTGACTCAAAGACAGACCGGGTAACCACTTCTCTCACAGCACCTGTTTCTGACGTGCATAGAGCCCCAGGCCGCCCTCGTCTTGGCATGTCGTTTCCTATGCAGTGGCGTTGCAATGACCAGTTGAGCGCAAGGCTGTTATTCGAGTTCAAGGTTATCTGACTTCTCGGTTAGCTGGCGATTGAGCCGGCCATTCTCGTCGGCCAGGGCTTGCTAACGCGCTGAGGCATTTTGCTGCTGCTGGGCCTTGGCTCGACACTGGTTGAGCTGGCTGGGCTGTAGGCCAAGCTCTTGGACGGTGGCACTGATTTTGACACGGTTGGCCAGTGCCAGTGCCAGTGCCAGTGCCAGTGCCAGTGCCAGTGCCAGTGCCTCGTCCTTGTAGGCCTGCGAGTAACGGGTACGAGTCTCCATCATTGAAGGTGCTTGCCTTCCAATGGGTCACCTCATATCAATGTCCTGCCTTAACCCGGTGTCAATTGCTCCTGGGCAAGATCCATCTATCTGATATTGAATGATTTTTATGAAATATCTCTCGCCAGGTGACTGCCAGCAGAAGATAAATCCTATAGCTCATTTGATCACCTATGATCCCACATTAGAGGAAAGCTATGCTTTATACTCCAAATGATTTTGATTTAATAAACGTGATAATAACAAAACTCAGATTATTTTGTTTAATAAACATGATAGTAAATTGCACACCCCCGCTTTGGCTGTTAGATTTCAAATGTTATTGGGATGTTTGGATGAGGTCTAATGAGATTTTTCAGCATTGTGGGCAAGGGCGACAGAGCTATTCTGATCGGCCCTGGCGGTAGCGTGTCCGAACCATTTGTCGAGTATCGGAACAGTCTTATTAGGAATCCCCAGATTGGTCATACTACTCTAGAGGCATATTTAAACTACGTTGGTATTTTCATAGAGTTTGTTTATGCGGCTTCAGAGCTAGGTATCGCGCATACACAGCAGAACTTAGAGAACTTGATGATCTTATACCAGAGTTATCTTTTAGATGCAGGCGAAAGTAATGATGAGTTTGTGAGAAAGGTTGCTGAGTATACCGATAGGAAAAAAGGGTGCGCACCTCAGTCACTTCCAATAATTGAGTCTGCACTGCTTTATTTTCTGGAAGTGGCTAATGATCAGATGATAAGAAAAGGGGAAGATTCACTGTTTAGTGTGTATTTACCAGGGCTGATAGAAAAAATACCTGCCAGGCAGGCTGCAAGGATAAAAACAGTCGGCTGGTTGGGGGGCGTAATTCGTGGTGGTGCCAAGAAAATAAAAAGGCGACGCGCACGATTATTCACTTTAACCAAAATATCTTCAAAAAGACCAGGGCTTCAGGTGCTCGACGATGAATACGCCTTCCCGAATGATAAAATTATTTATCTTATAAACGCTTGTCAAACACATAGAGACAAAACGCTATACGCGTTGCTTGCAGCTTCCGGAATTCGAACTCACGAGGCACTGCAACTCCAGTTATGCGATATAAATTATCGTGAAAGATTGGATACAATTAAAATAGTGAATCCATATACAAGAAGTACGTATAGGAAAGGGGTGTCTACAAGCGACATAGCAAAGCTTAAATATAAAGGGAGGTCAACTGAAATTGCCTATTTGATAGAGCCATGGAAGACATTGTTTTATGAAGAGCTAGTAAATTATCTTAAGTATGAGTATGTAAGAGGAGTCGCTCATAATTATATTTTTCATGTTTTGAAAGGAAGGAATAAGGGTTGCCCTTATTTTATAACAAGTCGGAAGGACAGAATATTTGCTTTTAAACGTCGAGCAAAGATTGTAGGTGTTGATCTACCGGTTGGCGTAGCTATTCATTCACTTCGACATGCATGGGGATTTTATATGCTGAATGAGTTCCCGACAGAAAAGGGGCGCGGATTGCCTAAGGCTATTGTTAGCCAAATGATAGGTCATGTAAATATTACAAATACTGATGTATATGCAAAATATGAAGAGGAAAAAATAATAGATAGAATTAGAGAGGCTGAAGAATTAGTATATAGCCATAATAAAATTTTCTCAAGCGAGGTGATTTAATGATAAACACTACTAGCAATATAGTTGTACTTAAAGACGGTGAGAGCCTTTGTGAAAGTATTCGACAGGCAATAGAGGAAACCATAGATATACTAAAAAGTAATTATAAGATTGAAGGTTATGTAAGTCCTAATGATATAACTTCAGGAAGAAACAATCAGTTCAAAGAACTGGCATTTATTAGATATATAGCGCCATTTCAAAAAAAACGACATACAAAGGAGTGGCTAATAAATTTTTACCCTTTTGTATGTGGCACTGGCCGGCGAGGACATGTTTCTGAAGGTGATCCGGTTAATTTAGCTGGACTTGTTAATGAAAGTATTTCTAAAACTCTTTGTAATCCAGTTATAAGAGGGATGCGTTATTTTTATTTAAGTCTATGGAGAAAGAAGGCAGTTCTCCTGACAATGGAATTTAAATTACCTTCCATACAAAAGGATCAAGATGCAGGCAGGTTGCTATACTCTGAGCTGCTTTACAGCGTTAGAACCCCTGGGATGAAAGGTGAAGTTGATGAAAGTAAAAGTCTAATTCCTTATCTTAAGCATACCGCATATAGAAATGTTTATTGGTACTACTGGAAGCCTGTGGTTGCGTCTGATTGGCATGTAATTGAAGATGTCAATAATACAGATTTGAAGAAATACTTCAATGAAATGGCCAAAAGAATTGAGCAAGGGGCTGGAGAAAAAACAACATATCCAGTGTCTAGTACGGGGTTTCTAGGTGTACTGTATAAAAAATATGGCGAACGCTGTAGGTTCGAATTTGACAAGGTTAGTAAATACAATCCGCGTGCCGAAAGAGATGTAAAAGATTTAAGATTCGAAATTGAAACATTCTCTTCGTCAACTGATTATGCCGGGCAGAAAGAGGTTTGGTTAAAGTTGGAGCAGTCATACATAAATTTAATCGAGAAAGGATTTTCTAAAGGAAAAGTAAAATTAGCAAATCAATCGTTATCAAAGTTAAATCGTTATCTATTTTCTATACTTCCTAAAGAGGAATGCTCGCCCCCGTACCCAAAAAACTTCGATAGGAAATATTTAGATGGAGTTGATGTTCCAAGCATAAGAGATTCAGTTATAAATAAAGGCAATTTATTCATAAATCTTGATCAGTTCTTTACTCATGTAGAAAGTGTGTCAGAGGCTTATGATAATGTTAGAGGTTTCAACAATCCGTTGTTAGATATAGACAAGCCTAGAGAGAGAAAGAGGCAGACAACTAACAAAAAAACGTTCACTATAGATGATTTTAGATTTATCTACGAGCTGTCGTACTGTATAAGTGAAGTAAGTTGGTATATTAATAGTGTAATTTCAAATGGAGCTTTCGAGGAAGAGTTGGAAGGAGGGGCTAGTTTTCGTGCCAATGGGTTAAATAGCGTTGAAGATTTAGTCAATATAGATGTATTGCATGAAGAGCTTGGCTTAACCAGCAACACTGAAAAAAACTTGATTATTTATAGGAGGGCATTTTCTAACCTATTCGAAGATATGCTGAAAATGCATAGAAATCGCAGTGTTGTTGATATGGAAGATTTTGGATATGTGCCATTTATATCTTATTGTCGCCTTTCTGACGAAAAAGAGGTAATGGTCCCTATTAGGTTTATACCAACAAGGTTGTTAAAAATTGTATCAGTCCTTCTGAAAGGGAAGAAGCGATATACGCCCTTTCTGGCAATGCAGAACATTAATCAAGTAGTAACTGCGTTAGAAACTGGCTTGCGGCACATTACGGTTAGGTGGTTAGATAAAAGAAAATATAAGCATGGTGCAGTTGATGTTAAAAGTAAGTATTTCAACCTTTATGTTAATTCTGATAAAGTTTCTAGAGCGTGGGTGAGACCAACTTCAAAAAAACTATTGGAGATACTGGAAAGACAAGTAGATAGCCATAGATGGTTCGATGAAGATCATGTTAACTTTCTTATTAACTACAATAATGAACGCGTGACACGCCATGGGAGAGTAAGTCCAATATTCATTCGCTACGATAAAAAAGAGGTTTATGGAGAACATGTCGCAAGTGAATATTATAATGTATTAATGTTTTACGTGTCTATTCTTAAGAAAATGATTGGCGAGGATCCTATAGATGAATTGCATCTAGAGAAAGACAACCCAAATTTTGATAAGAAAAAAGATTTTGAATTTGCGCTAAGAAAACTGAAAAATTTTAGTAGTGGTTATACTCCGCACGGGACTAGAGCAAGTGTTGTTAGTATAATGTCCACAGTGCTTCCTGCTGATATTATTGGGAAGTTTATAACTGGGCATGTCTCTGTGGATACTGTTAAATATTATACAGTTGTTAATATTGAAACTATGCAGCAAATGGGGCTTATTGATTCTGTAGAGCTGGATGGTAGAATTGAAAAAGTGATGGCAATGATGACTCCTATTAGAATAAACGCAGATAGAAAAGATTCTAAGATAAGAAAATTACTTACCCATGGTAACGACTCGATTGCGTCAGTACTGAATGATTTTGGAAGCTGTTCTTTCTCTATGGAAGCAGGGGAACAATATATATCGGGCGTAGAAGAGATGGAGAGAGTGGATCGTAGTAGATTAGCCTTTCTTCCTACTCATATATGCCCGCTTGAAAATGAGTGTCCAAATAGTATACGGACCAGTATAGGGGAGAAACAGTGTGGTCAATGTCCGTATAGTGTGAAAACAGTCGATCATTTGACTGGTATTCAGGCTAAATGCCGCTATCTAGCGCGAGAGCTAGACTCCAAGAAAAAAGTAATGAGAAAGCATAAAGAAAAAAATGGAGCGGTTGAGACCTCTGAGCTAATGCAGAGCCAGTATATGAAAGTAGCTAGCGAGCTTGCGGCTTGGACACTTACCGAGAAAATGCTTAGAGAAAATTATGAAAAACTAAAAAATAAGGTTTTGGTAAATAAACCTGAAATGTTGAAATCGGTAGTGGAAGAAAAAAGTGCACCATCAGATTGGTTGGGGAGGTTACTCCTTGAATGTGATGAAGCTACTACATATCCGGATTTGGCAAACAGTACTCTTGAAGCTCATGTGTTGAGATGCAGAACAAAGATTGTATCATCTAAGGTCAGGCTTGAGGAGTATTATGGAAAAGATGATGATTTTGATCTAGTGGAGGGGTTTAGGCATCATGTCAGAGCTGTTTGTTTATCATCAGGTAAAACACCTGATGAGTTGGTGAGGTTCTTGGAAAATAACAAAAGTAAAGCATTAGAAAAAAGCACTTTTCAAAGCTCACAGTTACTGCCGGCTTATAAAAATTGATCTCTCTGGGGGTATGATGGTTAATGATGAGGAAAAATTCAAAAGAGTAGATATGCACAGTATTGATGCCTTAAAAATAGGAGCTAGAAAGGGAGAGAATAGGTTTAAGAAGTACCAAGATAAAAAGAAAGAGGAACGGTTATCAGCAATTAAAGATGTTCTTCATAAGGCGCAATCACTTCGAGTTGAGTTTAGGTCATTTAGCCATTTGGCAGACTTTGTCATTTCGGAAGTGAAGCTAAATGATGAGAACGGTTCTAATACAAAATCCGCGATGAGCAAAAGTTCACTATACAGGACTCCTGAGTATAGGTACGAACTTAAAAAATATATCGATAACGTTGGGCTTGAGAGTGAAAAAAAATCCAAGTCAGAAAAAGATCTTGATGACTTCACGCTAGACTTGAAGATTAAGTTGATCGAAGAAGAAAATATTCGGCTTAAGAAGTATATAGAGAAAAATGTGAAAGGAGACCTGCCTGGTAACAATACCCCAATAAGCTGTATTGAAAACTCAAGTTTGAGCGAAGAAAGCCAATACCCTTTTGAGTCTGAAAAAGCAAAAGGTTTAGAAGGCGATGTTTTTATTTATAATTCTAGCTTTTTTGATCAGCTATGCGGCCTTGTTGAAGTTATGGTTGAAAAGTCTGAAGGATTTTATGAGATAAAAGATGGGATTGTAGTCACAAGTGCCTATGGAGAGGAGGATGAAGTTGTTGGAAGTGTGTATATTCAAGTTCCTTTTCAGGATTGGTTTAAACGTCGGTATGGTTGTTGATCTAAAGTTTTTGCTCTATTTCTTTTCTTATTTTTGAAAGTCTATCCAATTATAATTTGCAGAGTGTTGGCTAGGCTATTGCAAATAGCGCATCATAGGCTAGGTTAATTACTCGCATGTAGGGAGCAAGCACCGCTTGGCATTCGATCAGACCTACTGCATGGACAACCTCACCACTGCGACACGGCCTGACGGCCATGAATTCAAGCAATAAACGCAGCACCTGCGGTATACAGGGCTCCTGAGTATTGCCCAAGGACTCGATTACCCAAGTCAGCAACGCGGAACCTGACCCAGCAACCGGCCTCGATGGCCATCTGGCCGATGCCTATGGCCAGATGGGACTTGCCCACCCCCAGCGGGCCGATGAACACCTGGTTCTTGCGGTTGTCGAGGAAGGCGAAGTCGAGCAGGGCGTTTACCTTGCGCTTGGTGCTAGTGGTCTTGTGCCGGTAGTCGAACGCCTCCAACTGCTTGTCGCTGGGGAACCCGGCCTGGCGCCGGTAGAGGTCGATGCGCTTGACCTCGCGCTGCTGCCGTTCATGCTCGACCAGCATGTCGGCGATGGTCATTTAGGAGGCCTCGTGGTCCTCGGCCCGGGTCAGTAGGTCGACAAGATCATCGGGAATGGAGCCGAGGCGTAGGCTGCGGTAACCCCCCGTGGTCAGTTCAAGCTGCCCCATGGGTCACCTCCTGCTAGCCGCTGGAGCGGCCAAGTCGGGCGGATGGTGTCAGATCGGAAGGCATGCTGCCGGCGGCAGGCGCCGCATCGGCGGGATCGCGGCCCCGCGCCCTGGCCTGCCGAGTCGCTTCCAGACGCTCCTTGAGCATCCCGGCCGTCAGCCGCTCTCGCATGACCCAGCCGGTTATTAGCGCCCGATCCAGCTCGGGCTCGGCCTCTAGCACCCGCTTGGTGCCGGCCAGCTGGTTCTTGTAGTGGCGCGGCATCGTCGTTCGCAGGTAGGTGCAGAGCTGCCGGCCTAAGGGCTCGCCCAGGCGCCGCGCAAAAGCCTGCTCCAGGTCGGCCTCACGCTGCCGATGGTAGCGGTAGTGGTTTTCGTTGCACCGGGTGCGCCCCTTGCCCAGATGCAGCTCATGGGTGGCGATCTCCTCGCCGCTCTCCAGGTTATGCACCTGGAGCGTGTTGCCTTGTTCCTGTGCGCTGATGCGGCCCTACCGGTAGGCCATGGGCACCGAGTGCTTGTTGGCCTTCCAGGCGAGCAGGCTGGTCTCGTCGTCCTGGCGCGGGTCCAGGACGTCGTCGCCTCCCTCCGCCAAGTCTGGTGTCAGATAGGGCCGCAGATGAGCCCGCTCTGTTCCCTGGGCTGCCGGCCGATGGTGCCGTGTGTGCGCTCGTTGGCCACCGTGTCGAGCCACTGTTACACATGCCTCCGTAAGTCGGCTTCGTCGTGGAAGGTATCGCCGTAGAACGCGACCAGCTTGGCGTACTTCACCCCGTCTTCGATCCTGCCCTTGCTCTCCGGGTCGTAGCCGCAGCAGGCGTGAATCCGGAAGCCGGCGGTGGTGGCGTACTCGTGGTAGCGCTGGTTGACCTCAAGCTCGCGGAACTGTTCGATGATGACCACCGTCTTGGTCTAGTCGTAGACGCACTTCTCGTGCAAGCCGCCGAAGTAGCGGAACGCCTCGTCGTGTAGGTGGATGAAGGTGGTGATCTCCAGCGGCGCGAAGATGACGCCGACGTAGGACAGGCGCGAGTAGGAGAGCACGAAGACCACGAAGTAGACCGTGCGCGGTTCGCCACCGATCATCATCACCTTGCGCAGGATCCACATGGCACTACACGCCGGGGTTCATTTCCAGCACCAGCTCATAGTAGCGGCGCTGGCGGCTGGCGATGGTGGCATTCATGTGCTGGACTTAGCACCGAAGGGAGTCCTCCGCCACGTCCAGCTCACCCACCGGGCCGAGCTTTTCCTCGGCGGCGGCGTACTTCTTATCTGCGTACTTCAGGAAGATCAGCCCCAGCACAGGGGTTGAGAACTCAGCGGGCATGAGGCCGGTGTTGGCCCATAACTGGTCAGCTGCTGCCCACAGTCGCTTCCCTAGGTCTCCATTGACCAAGGTCTTACTCCGGTTCGTCTTGCAGTGTTCTCAGGATAGCTGGCTGTCGCCAGCTTACTACATGGGGTCAGGCGACTGCATGACGAGTCGACTGATCCGTCTCCATGACAGCCAGGCAAAATATTTTAAGCAATTGACAATGCGGATAAGTTCAAGGTGCATTGCATGCAGACAGGAACCATCATGAAAGTAGTCGTGACCTCGGTCATGACGACAAGGGCAACCTGTGGAGGTGCGCTTCTTACACCGCATCCGTCACCATCCCCTGGTCTCAGTAACGAGATCGGGTGATGATTCGTAGTCTTTTGCCAACCTGTCGGCGGGTGCCCACTTTTGGCCAGTGGAACGGCAGGGGGACCGTACCTGGCGCCGGGCTTCTGCGATTGAAGTGCGCGTCCACACAGTAGTTCAGTCCCCACGCCGTGAGCTGTTCTCGCCAGGGAGTGAACGTGTCGTTAGTGGCATCAACCCAATGGCGGGCATGGTGTCCGTATTCAGCGTCTCATGAATCTGCTGCAAGGAGATTTACGGATTGGTGGCAGGGATGATATCGGACGAGAAACCAGTGTTGTTCAAAGTGTCGTTTAGTGCACCCAAGAGATGGGCAAGTAGAAAATCATTTTTTTAATACATATGGTTTCTATAGAAAGCTATCTCACCATGCCTCCTCGCCCTTACAAAATCAATCATTGCCTTGAAGATAAAGGCTATCTCGCGAGTATCTGTGTAATCATACTGTGTGCCGTCAAACTGAATTGCAGCAGTTAAAAAATCTATAGCCTCAGTTTCGTTGAATGAAGGCAAAGATCTGTCTAATCCAGAGTGAGTTAGATGTTCAACGATGTTCTGCTGTAGTTGGTCTTCAAGTGTCATGTCGTATCGTCAAATTGTGTTTCTATTTTATTCTGGTGATTGGGTCTGAGTCAATCGGTTATAAGGGAAATAGCTAATGGCTAAAGAAAAACTGCGATAGTATGTTGATTCCGTATCTTTCGATTTCTTCATTTGCCTGGTCTATCTGTAGGGGGCGGGAAGCGTAAATAAAAGTTATGGGTATGTGTTGCCTTGATATGGCCAATGATGGCATATGACCTCCGCCAATGAATCTGCTCGGAGGTTCATATCCTTGCACGTAATGCCGTTGTAGCCATCATGCAGGCGAGCGAGGAACGGGGGGAGCCGTGGACCCAGAAAAGACTTTTTAAGCTAACTGTAGGGTCCCGGATGATCAAATGCGCCTGTGGCTGCCCTCTAGCTGAACTCCCCATGCTCGATCTTACCGAGTACATCGCGTACTATGGCTCTTCCCTGAAACGTGTCCATTAGATCAATGGGCCGGGAGCCCGAGAGTGCGGGAATCTCGCAACTGAACCACCCTCTGACGATGTCGTCGCTATCAAGGATAGTAGCGGCATAAGCGAACAGCCGCAGTAGGTCAAGGATCCCCTCACTCGAAGCCTTTCCAAGTGCTGGTTTTGTGTAGATGCGGTGCAGGTTGCCAGGGGGGACCCCTGCAAGGTTCGCTACCAGTTCGTGATGCCCACCCAGCAGTTCAACAGTTTTACGTACAACCTGTCCGGGGATCCCTGTTCTGACTGCATGGATGAATGCCACGTCGTCATACAGGACATCGGGAGGCAAGCCATCTACATGAAGAACCTTCATTTCTAGCTACCTCTATTGCAACCATGGTAGATAAATAGTAGTAGTGTGAAGGGGGTAGTGAAAGAAATCTAGCTCCAGGGGGTGCATCGTGAATGAATACCTCGAAATGGTTTTGATAGCATCACCGCTCTTAGGGCTGAGTGTATTGGTGCCACTCGCAGCCTGGATGTCATATCGCAATTCAAAAAAGTGATTTTCTATCCTGAGAGGGCTGCATCATGCCTGGACTCAGCATAGCAGTGATGCACCGGGGAGATCTTTTCTGAGCAAGAATTTGCGCTTGCACTGCGTGAGGGTACAACCCAAATCGATGGAATTTCGGAGTTGTCAGCAGCAATTATAGCAAGTGCATGTGTCGAGACGACACCAAATTTGTTAATGAGGTGCTTGGCGAGGCAGGCGCTGATATACGATCGGCAAATGAATTATACAAAGAAGCGCTTCGGGACAACATGCCACGATGTCCGGAATGGGAGGGCGCTGTCAAGAAATTAATTGATGACCCACTTGAGCGGCTGAAGGGAAGCGTGGGAAAACATCATCGACCATTTGACCCAGCGGATTGCTAGCGGTCTACGCTGCCGATGGGTTCCCCGACCTGATCTTCGTCTACGGGGTGGAAAGATGGCAGTATGGGGCCGAATTCGAAAATCAGTTCGTTCAGAAAGGCTTTTCCGTGGTTTTCTATTGAGATGAGATCCATGTCGTACCAATGCTCGGTGTACCACAGGAAAGCCTCGTTGCACGTCATTGCCTGGTCGCTGACACCAAGGCTTAGGGCGCTTTTGTAGAGCTGCGTGTAGTCGGCCACTTGGATTGTCTTGGGTGTGCAGGGGAGTGACACGTTCTGGATAGGATGGCCTGACGTATAGGGGTGGTCAGCACCGTATGTCTGAAATGTTAGATATTGTGGAACAAGTGGGAAAAAATCATGAAACACGCTATTAATCAACTGGATCTTGTGGTTTTCCAGCGAGCGCAGATGAATGTACTCCCATTTTGAGGCAAGGTGTTAATACGCCTCCATACGTGGTCCATGGTACAGGGAGAGCAAAGCAGTATTGTACCCGCTGCACTCGGCGCGTAAAAAGAAAACCCCGCCAGGCTGTACCAGCGGGGTAGGCTAGGGGTTACATGCCGTAAACATCGCCCCACTGACTACACTGACCAATATCTTCGTGCTTTTCCATGGATCGTTCGGCTTCCCTCATCGCTTTTATTGTCTGGTCGTAATTTTCTTCAACAAAGTCTTCAATTTGGCTTTCTAGCTCGTTCATAATTTCTTCAATGTCGCCTTCGCCAAGCTCAATTACACCAGTCAGGCCTACGCTTTGAGCGGCCATCTGTATTTTTTTGCAGCTGTCATCGTAGATATCACAACCACTAGATCTAATAATTCCTATTTTAGATCCATGCCCACCGGGGGCGTCTTCACCATATTCGTAGAAAAGATCATCAACGATAAATTCTATACTCCCAATCTGGATAACAGCTTTGTATTCGCCATGTCCAGAATTACAACCCGGCTCAAATACAAAATCCTTGATTTCTTTTGCGATAGCCTGGGCACCAGGAAGGGCAGGGGAAAGATCTAGGTATCCAATATTAAGTTCTTTGTCCACCGCTTCTTGAAGCAACAGAATGACTTTTTCAATAAATTCTTCCCTGTCCTCATAGTCAAGGCCCTCGAGGATATGATCATTGTTACCAACACCAAAGGCGCTATCGGCAGATGTATCAACCTCCCATCCCTGATAGTCTCGCCCCATCCCTTCACGATAGACATATCCCTGTTTTACGAACTCTTCAACATGACCCAGAACATTGTCGCCAGCGTATACATCAGCAGTTATTAGATAAGTGGGTTCTTCAGCATTAAAATCATCGGTCATGTCAGCAACATCGATATTCTTCAAATCATAGTTCATCTTATTTCTTCTCCTAGATGACTAATATCATACCAGACTAATCCATCGGATCAACACCTGATGGAGGAATCAGAAGAATTTATCTCTTCTTTACTTGCAACTCTGATATTTCCTTATATGGTTTAGAGTCGTAACGGGAATTATCTTCATTTATAAATAATCAGGACTGTGGAAAAAAGAAAAACCCCGCAGGGCGGGGCGCCTGGCTGCGGCCATGCTGGTGAGTGATCGTGTGCCGAGCTGACGGCTCGGGGCTCTCCCTGTAAGCGCTCGTGCCGAGTAAGGAGCTGCCAAGGCTGTTCTACTAGACCATTGTGCCCAGCTGTAAGGGAAACGCTGCATAAATCCAGCCGCAGCTGCCAGATCGGCAACGGCGGGGTAGAATCGGGTTTTGCTTCCACTGTCTGACAAAGCCATCCGATGAAACAGATCTCGTTCGCTCAGGCAGAAAACCAGAACAAGAAAAAGGTCACCCGCCGCGAGCGGTCCCTGCCTCAGATGGAAACCCTGGTGTCTTGGCAACGGCTCATCGATGCTCTTTCGCCCGCCTACTTCCCGAACGCGACCTGCAAGCGCGGCCTTCCGCCCATCGGCTTGGAGCGCATGCTGCGGATCTACTCCCTACAACAATGGCATGCGCTCGCTGACGAGGCGCTCGAAGATGCGTTCCACGGCAGCCAGGCAATGCGCGACTTCTTGGGCATCGACCTGTCTGTCGAGAGCGTGCTAGATGCGACCACGCTGTTGCGCTTCCGCCACGTGCTGGAGAAGCATGCCCTGACCCAACGGATCTTCGAGGAAATCAACGCCCACTTGGCTGAGCAGGGCCAGCTCATGCGCGAGGGCACAATCGTCGAAGCCACCAACGTGGCTGCCGTGCCCTCTACCAAGAACAAGGCCAAGCAGCGTGATCCGGAGATGAAGCAGGGCAAAGAGGGCAACCAGTGGTATTTCGGCCTAAAGGCCCATATCGGCGTCGATGTGGCTACCGGCTCGACAGATAATTTCGCCACCACCTCGGCCAACGTCTGATGTCACGATGGCTGGCGATCTCGTGCGTGACGATGCCGAGCGGGTATACAGCGATGCCGGCTACACCGGCATGGGGAAATACCTGGGCGGGGAGAAGGCCGATCAGGATTTCCGGTGCTGTGTTGCCGCCAAGCGTGGCACCATCAAGAAGATGGTCGACAGCCCATGATGACGCTGCTGCTGACGATCGAGAAGACCAACGCCAGCAGCCGCGCCAAGGTCGAGCATCCGTTTCATGTCATCAAGATCCTGTGCCGATACCGGAAGGTTTGCTTCAAGGGGGTGGCCAAGAATCAGGATACCCGAGAACCCTCAAGGCACCAGGTCTTTCAGCATAGGTCGATCGCTGTGTGAGTCAGGTCAACCCTGAAACACCCGGCACCTCTCAATATTACTGTCCCTATGGACGAGAGATCATAACTTCAGTTGTGGGAGGTGATGAGAGGTTTCAGGTGATCTGACTGCTTTTGATGGGATTGGTTGAAAACGGGACAGTGACATCCAGGAGAGTAAGGTTGTTGTGTGATGGATGAGCAAAGCTGGGAGAAGGTGTTTGAAATGCCGAGAAAATCTATCTATATGACAGAAATGGTGTTTCTCTCTTTTGCTTAATCCCGGCCGTAAATTATCAATATAAATATGCTAGGTTTTGTCCGAAAAGTCGGATGTGCTAATTTTCCCTATGTCGCAGCTGCATAGGTGACGTATGGCAGGACGCT
>NZ_VBUI01000110.1 GCF_005780185.1 Halomonas urmiana
TGTAGTAGAAGATGTCCGGTTGCTCCTCGGTCATCTTCTTCATGCCGTCCTGGATGATCACCGCCAGCTCGTAGCCGTAGGTCGGATCGTAGGTGCGGCAGTTCGGGATGGTACCCGCCATCATGTGGCTGTGACCGTCTTCGTGCTGCAGGCCTTCACCGTTCAGGGTGGTACGGCCGGCGGTACCGCCGATCAGGAAGCCACGGGTCCGGCTGTCGCCAGCGGCCCAGGCCAGGTCGCCAATGCGCTGGAAGCCGA
>NZ_VBUI01000111.1 GCF_005780185.1 Halomonas urmiana
GCAATCCTGGCGCGCACCAACTCTATACCTTTCGGCTCATTCATCAGTGAGCGATAAACGAGGTCGTATTTGGTCTCCTGTAAGCAGTCTCGGAGACCTAGCAAGCAGGCGAAACACTGTATGCCGCGAATAAGTGTAAAAATGATGATCATTTTTTACTGATACGGACTGACTTCAATTAGACCTCATTCGGCTCCTCCTGCGCGAACGCCTGACCCGAATGGGCGTTGTCGCCCTGTACGCGCTATTTTCTGG
>NZ_VBUI01000112.1 GCF_005780185.1 Halomonas urmiana
GCAGAAGATCGGTGCCGACCTGGAAGAGGACATCCGCCGCGCCAGCATCCTGCGCGAAGAAATTGGCTGGGACCGCACCTTGATGATGGACGCCAACCAGGTGTGGAGCGTGGAGCAGTCTATTGCCAACATGCGCCGCCTGGCTGCCTTCGAACCACTGTGGATCGAAGAGCCGACCAGCCCCGACGACATCCTCGGCCACGCCACCATACGCCAGCGCATCGCGCCGATTGGCGTGGCCACCGGTGAGCATTG
>NZ_VBUI01000113.1 GCF_005780185.1 Halomonas urmiana
GGTTTTGCCAGCGTCCGGTGACCTGCCTTACCAGTTGCAACTCAGCCTGGGTAGCCGGGACAACCGGCTGAGCGTCAACTCGAACCTGAAGGGCTTGGCCATCGACCTGCCGGCGCCCTTCGGCAAAGCCGCAGCAGACACCCGCGACAGCCGTTTCAGCATGAGCCTGCAAGGCCAGGAGCGGCGGTTCGATGCCGCTTACACCGACCTTGCACGCTTTGCCTACGCCGCACCGGCCGACAAGCTCATGCAGGG
>NZ_VBUI01000114.1 GCF_005780185.1 Halomonas urmiana
CAATGAATTTGAAATTGAAGGCAAAAAACAGGTGGATAAATACAGAGATGCTGAAATTTCGCTGAAAATAAAACAAGGCAACAAAATCCTTTTAGATACTTTGTTTAGAAAAGAAAACTTCAACAATTATATTGACAAAGATTTTCAAAACATTGCAGTTTTCCACGGTTATTGGTTAGATGGAATAGATAATGAAAAGATTCAATTTTTCGGAACGATTTCAAAACCAGAAACAGATTGGGCGTTT
>NZ_VBUI01000115.1 GCF_005780185.1 Halomonas urmiana
TATCCCCCTGTCGGCTAGTTGAATTGCAGTGGAGAACCTTATGAAATTGCTGGTGGTGGAAGATGAGGCGCTGCTGCGTCATCACCTGTTTACCCGCCTGACCGACAGCGGGCATGTGGTCGAAGCCGTGGCCAATGCCGAAGAAGCCCTGTACCAGACCGGCCAGTTCAACCATGATTTGGCGATCATCGACCTTGGCCTGCCCGGTATGGGCGGCCTGGACCTGATTCGCCAGTTGCGCACCCAG
>NZ_VBUI01000116.1 GCF_005780185.1 Halomonas urmiana
CTCTATTTTTATCGTTTTAGTTCCATATTGCATATGCAATTTAATTAGGAAACCCGCAGAAATGTGGGTTTTTTTATTACCTATCGATTACGAAGAACGTAGCGATTAATCAGCGCATACGACCTTAAAGGCATACCTTTCAGAGAAAGGATTTTGAAAATCTCACCGTGAATATCTAAAATAATATGCATTATATAATATACATTAAGGAGTAAATGCGTTATAATTTACATATACAAACAAAGG
>NZ_VBUI01000117.1 GCF_005780185.1 Halomonas urmiana
GTACAGGCGCTTGAAGTCGATCAGCCAGTCAGACATCACCATCTGCCCGTAACCGCTGGGCACGCTCAGGCCCACGCGGCCCTGTAGCCCTTGGCCCAGCGTGGCAATGGTTTCGCGCGCGGCCAGCATCTCGTTTTGAATGGCGCGGCCATGCGCGTACAGGCGCAGGCCCACCTCGGTCGGCTCTACCCGGCGCGTGGTGCGGCGCACCAGTTGCACGCCCACCGACTTTTCCAGCTGGT
>NZ_VBUI01000118.1 GCF_005780185.1 Halomonas urmiana
CCAGGCGTGTTCTTCGAACACGACAAGGGCAAGACGCACAGCTCGGGCAAGTTGCTGTTCTCCGCCCGCATCATTCCTTACCGTGGTTCGTGGCTGGACTTCGAATTCGATCCGAAGGACATCCTGTACTTCCGCGTGGACCGTCGTCGCAAGATGCCCGTCACCACGCTGCTCAAGGCCATTGGCCTGAACCCCGAGTCGATCCTGGCGAACTTCTTCGTCAACGACAACTTCCGCCTGAT
>NZ_VBUI01000011.1 GCF_005780185.1 Halomonas urmiana
GAGCGTGACGCGGCGGTGACACGGCACCCCGGGGTGCCACTCTCACGCCACGCTCTCAGCACTCGCCGCGCTTATCCTCGGGGAGCACCTTTCACGGCGCGCCACTGGCCCGATCGAGCAGCGAGAGGATCGAGCGATAGGGGATACCGCCGTGCTCAGTCAGGCCGATCTCGCAGGTACGCGAATTGGAGTAGCCGGCGCTGCAGTCGGCCACCTGGTCGGCCAACCCCGCCAGCGCGGAGGCATTCAGCTCCGGCGTCGTGAAGCCCTTGTCACCGGCGAAGCCGCAGCAGGTGATCTCCGCCGGCACCACCACTTCCCGCGCACAGGCCCTCGCCAGACCGACGAACTTGTCGGCCAGCCCCATGCGGGTGCTCGAGCAGGTCACATGCACGGCGACCCGCTCGTCCACCGGCGTGACGGCGAGCCTCGGCAGCAGGTGATCATGGGCGAAGGCGACCGGTTCCAGCATCTCGAGTCGTTCGTCGAGATGCTCGCGCATCTGCAGGGTGCAGGGGCTGGTGTCGCAGAGCACCGGATAGCGGCCGTTCTGGCTCGCCACCAGCAGTTCGCGATTGAGCTCACGACCCTTGTGAGTCGCCTCCTCGAACTGCCCCTTGGACTGGAAGGCCATGCCGCAGCAGAGGTGGCCGATCATCTCCGGGAGGATGACCTCGAAGCCCGCCTTGTCGAGCAGCGCCAGGGTGATCTCCATCACCGAGCGCCGCTCGACCTTGTCGTCATGGTCGGCGCCGAAGATGCGGGTGGCACAGGAAGGCAGGTAGACCACTTTGTCTCGCGAGGCATCGCCCGACGACACCCGCTCCAGCACCCGAATCGACGCCGCCCCGGGCAAGGCCGGGCTCCACTGAGGCAGGCGATCGCCGCTCAGGCGGCGCGCCCCACTGCTGGCCTTGGCCATCAGATCGGTGCCGAGCAGGGTCCTGGCCGCGCCGGCCGCGTTGAGCCCGCCCCGGGCCACGCGGGTCGCGCCCGAGAAGTGGCGCCCGATGCGCCGCGCGACCCCGGCCGTGCCGGCGGCTCGCTCGTGGCGCATCCCGCGCACCAGGTCGCCGGTATTGATGCCCACCGGGCACTGGGTGGAGCAGAGGCCGTCGGCGGCGCAGGTCTCGTCGCCCGCATAGCGATAGTCCTCGCGCAGAGCGGCCAGGCGCGCCTCGTCCTCGGCGCTGCACGACGCGCCCAGCGCCTCGAGCCTCGCCAGCTCCCGGGCGATGACGATGCGCTGGCGCGGGGTGAGGGTCAGGTCCTTCGACGGGCAGACCGCCTCGCAGAAGCCGCACTCGATGCACTTGTCGACGATCTCGTCGGCTGCCGGCAGGGGCTTGAGGTTCTCCAGGTGCAAGGTCGGGTTGCGGCTGAGGATCACCTCGGGATTGAGCAAGTTGCCGGAATCGAAGAGCGCCTTGATCTCCCACATCAGCGCATAGGCATCGGGCCCCCATTCCAGCTCCACATAGGGTGCCATGTTGCGCCCGGTGCCGTGCTCGGCCTTGAGCGAGCCGCCGTACTCCACGCCGACCAGCGCGGCCACCTCGTCCATCAGCGCCTGATAGCGTTCCACCTCGCCGGGCTTCTCGAACCCCTGGGGGAAGACGAAGTGCAGGTTCCCCTCCAGGGCGTGGCCGAAGAGGATGGCGTCGCGGTAGCCGTGGCGATGGAAGATGTCGGTTAGCGCCAGCACGCCCTCGTCGAGCCGCTCGATGGGGAAGGCCACGTCCTCGATGATCACCGTGGTGCCGACCTCGCGCACCGCCCCTACCGCCGGAAAGAGCCCCTTGCGGATCTTCCAGTAGAGGGCGTAGGTGTCGGCCTCGCCGGTGAAGGTGACAGGCTCCAGGGTCTGGATGCCCTCGAGGGTCGCCTGTACCGCCTGCATGCGCTCCTCGAGCTCGGCCTCGTCGTTGCCGCGCACGTCGATCAGCAGTGCCGCCGCCCCCTCGGGCAGTGTCTTCAGCACCGCGGGCATCCCCGGCTGGTCCTGCACCGAGCGCAGCGCGGCGCGGTCCATCAGCTCCACCGCGGAGACCGGCGCCTGCTTGAGCGCGATGGTCGCCCGGCAGGTCGTGCCCATGTCGGGGAAGAAGGCCAGGGCCGCGGCCTTCAGGGGCTCGTCGACCACGCTGTCGTAGGTGATGGCACTGATGAAGCCCAGGGTGCCCTCGGAGCCGATCATCAGGTGCTTGAGGATCTCGATGCCGTCCGTGAAGTCGACCAGGCTGTTGAGGGCGTAGCCGGTGGTGTTCTTGAGCCGGTACTTGTGGCGGATCTTCTCGGCGAGGGCCTCATTGCCCCGGGTCTGGGCGGCGAGGCGCTCGAGCCCGGCCAGCAGCTCGCCGTGGGAGGCCCGGAAGTCGGTGACGCTCTCGGCATCGGCGGTGTCGAGCAGACTGCCGTCGGCCAGGATCACGCGGATGTCGCGTACCGTGCGGTAGCTGTTCTGGGCGGTACCGCAGCACATCCCCGAGGCGTTGTTGGCGGCGATGCCGCCGACCATGCAGCTGGCGATCGAGGCCGGGTCGGGCCCGATCTTGCGACCGAACGGGGCCAGCAGCTGGTTGGCGCGGGCCCCGATGACCCCGGGCTGCAGGCGAATTGCCCGCCCGTCGTCGAGGATCGCGTGGTCGCGCCAGCCGCGGCCCAGCTGGATCAGCACCGAGTCGGTCACCGCTTGGCCGGAGAGCGAGGTCCCGGCGGCGCGAAAGGTCACCGGCAGCCGGCGCGCCCGACACTCGGCCAGGGTGCGCTGCAGCTCCGCCTCGCTCTCGGGGCGCACCACCAGCCCCGGAATCAGCCGGTAGAAGCTGGCATCGGTGCCGTAGGCCAGGGTGCGCAGCGGATCGTCGATCAGTCGCTCGGCGGGGATCGACGCCGAAAGCGCCGCCTTCAGGTCGCGCCAGGGGGTCGCTTCCGTCATGCCGTGCCCCCCGCATCTCCCGCCGCGGCGCCGGCATGGCGGACGAGGACGATGAGCTCCCGCGGGCCGTGGACGCCGTAGGCCAGGGTCTGCTCGATGTCCGCCGTCTTGCTCGGCCCCGAGATTAGCAGGGCGTTGGTGGGCATGCCGCCGGCCCAGCCACGGGACTCGATGACGTCGAAGAAGGTGTCCTCGATGGCGTCGGCCTCCAGCACGGCGATATGCACGGGCGGCACCAGGCTGAGCCGGCGCGGCTCGTCCGGGGTCGGCCAGAGCCACAGGCTGCCGGTCTCGGCGATCGCGCCGCCCACCGAAGTCAGGCCGGCATCGACTCGGTCGAACTGCTCGCGCTGCCAGGTCTCGATGTCGCGGTCGACATCAACCAGCTCGACCTCGGTATCAACCAGGGCCGCGCGCGCCTCGGCGGCCACCGGGTGCTCGCGCCCCAGCGCCAGGCGATTCACGCCCCTGTCGGATAGCAGCTTGGCCAGCGCCCGGGTCCAGTCGTCCCGGGTGACGTGCACCACCTCGCCATGCACCGAGGTGATCAGCCGCTCGAAGCGCGCCAGGCGCTCCTCGGCGCTCCAGTCGCGCCCGGTCACGACGGCGAAGTCGCTCTCGGGGGCGGTGAGCGGGCCGTCGGCGCGCTCGCGCAGCCGCTTGAGGATGGTCTCGCGCGCACTCATGAGCCGTTGTCTCCCTTGGTGTTCCCCGTGGTATTACCGGTGTCCTGGTCGGCGTCCTTGCCGGCGCGGTGCCGCTTCACCAGGGCGTGCAGCGTGGTGCCGGCCGGCTTGGGCGCGCTGCGATGGTCGGTCCAGACGCCTAGCCTCGAGGGCGCCAGCGCCCGCAGCTTGCCGGCCACCGCCGTGCCGCCCCGCCAGGCGGCGGGATGGGTGGCCAGCCACTGGAAGCCCTTCCAGGCCGCGGCCTCCTTGCGGGTGCGCTTGGCGCCGGCGCCGGGCACGTTGCCGCGACCCTCGCCCACCGACTCTTGGCGCAGGCGTACCAGCAGGTCGGGAATCGGGATCTTGACCGGGCAGACCTCGCCGCAGGCGCCGCACAGGCTGGAGGCCGTGGGCAGGTCCTTGGTCTCCTCGAGGCCCATCAGGTGCGGCATCAGGATGCTGCCGATGGGGCCCGGATAGGTGGTGCCGTAGGTGTGGCCGCCGACTCGGGTGTAGACCGGGCAGTGGTTCATGCAGGCGCCGCAGCGGATGCAGCGCAGGGTGTCGAGCAGCTCGTCGTCCTGATAGATGTTCGAGCGGCCGTTGTCGACCAGCACCAGGTGCACCTCCTCGGGACCGTCATGCTCGTCCGACTGGCGGGGCGCACTGATCATGTTGAAGTAGGTGGTCACGTGCTGGCCGGTGGCCGAGCGCGAGAGCAGGGCGTAGAGCGGCGGCACGTCGCGCAGCTGCTCGACCACCTTCTCGATGCCGGTCACGGCAATGTGCACCGGCGGCACCGTGGTGGTCATCCGGCCGTTGCCCTCGTTCTCGACGAGGCACAGGGTGCCGGTCTCGGCGACCGCGAAGTTCACGCCCGAGATGCCGACGTCCGCCGACATGAAGCGCTCGCGCAGCTGGGAGCGGGCCGCCGCAGTCATGGTATCGACGTCCCGGGTCCGCTCGATGCCAGTCTTGTCGTGCATGATGCCGGCGATCTCGTCGGTATTGAGGTGGATCGCCGGCATGATGATGTGCGAGGGGGTCTGCTCATTGAGCTGCACCAGGTACTCACCGAGATCGGACTCCAGCGCCTCGATGCCCGCTGCCTCGAGGTGGGCGTTGAGGTGCATCTCCTCGGTGACCATCGACTTGCCCTTGATCACCGCCTTGGCCTCGCGCGCCTCGCAGAGCTCGCGGATGATCCGGCAGGCCTGCTCGCCGTCCTCGGCCCAGTGCACGCGGATGCCGTTGGCCTGGCAGTTGGTCTCCAGCTGCTCGAGCAGGTCGGGCAGCTTCGCCAGCGCCCGCAGGCGGATGTTGGCACCCAGCTCGCGCAGGGCCTCCAAGTCCCAGTCGCCGAAGACGTCGCGGCGCTTGGCCATCAGCCCATCCATGGCGCTGCGGAAGTTGGCCCGGATCTGGGGGTTGCCCAGGGCGTCGTGGGCCTGGCGATGGAATTCGCGGGGGGTATAGGTCTGGACACCCGGAGTCGGTACGCTCATGAGGACCTCCGCCACAGGTAGCTGGCGATGTGCTCGCCGGTCACGGCCTTCTGCTGGTGCGCGAAGCGCCCGCCGATGTTCATCAGGCAGCCGCAGTCGGAGGTGACGAAGCGCTCGGCCCCGGCCGCTTCGATGGCCTGAGTCTTGTCCTCGACCATCGCCGCGGAGACCTCGGGATGGCGAACGGCGAAGGTGCCGCCGAAGCCGCAGCACTCGGCCGGGCGCGCCTGCTCGACGAGCTCGACCTCGCCCAGCTGGGCGAGCAATGCCGGGCCGGTCTCGGCCAGCCCCATCTCGCGCCGTGCGCTGCAGGAGGTGTGCATGGCCACCTTCTCCGGCGCGCCGCGATCATCGAGCCTCAGGTGGCAGACATGCACCAGGAACTCGGTCAGCTCGAAGACGCGCCCGGCGACCTCACTGGCCTGGGCTTCCTCGCCGGTGCCGGCGAACAGCTGGGGATAGTGGGTGCGCATCATGCCGCCGCAGGAGCCGGAGGGCACCACGATCGGCCAGGGCTCGGGGAAGAGGTCGAGCTGGGCCGCCGCCACGGCGCGCGCCTCGTGCTGGTAGCCGGAGGTGTAGGCCGGCTGGCCGCAGCAGGTCTGGTCCTCGGGGAAGAGCACCTCGATGCCCTCGCGTTCGAGCAGGCGAATGCCGTCGAGGCCGGCCTCGGGATAGAAGAGGTCGATCAGGCAGGTGCCGAAGAAGTAGACCTTCTCGGGCTTGGGCGGGTAGAGCTTGACTGGCGTCATGGGCAGGGTCCTGGGCAGCGCACACCTCGTGGCAGCGCCGCGCTGAGCTCGTTGATCCAGACGGTGGCCATCCAGACGTTGGTAAATTGGTAAAACCAATTGACTCTAAGGTATTGGCGCACAGTATGAGGCGCCGATCCCAGTGTCAAACCTGACACCCCCACTGGACAGCTCAACCCCCCTATACTTTGGTATACCCTTTTCAATGCCCGACCTAAGCCTTTGACGCAGCGCAAGAAACCTCACAACGTCGAGACGTCTGGCGGCGAGGTTGATCGCCACGTTTGGTAATACCAATTCGTCCCCTTTACCATGCCGATTCTCGCCACGTTTCACGGAGCGCCCACCATGGCCTACCACCCCGTCCAGCAGCCGCGCCTCGCCGACGTCATCACCGAGCGTCTCGAGGCCCTGATCCTCGAGGGCAGCCTGCGACCCGGCCAGCGCCTGCCGCCGGAGCGCGAGTTGGCCGAGCGCTTCGGCGTCTCGCGACCCTCCCTGCGCGAGGCCATCCAGAAACTCTCGGCCCGCGGGCTGCTGACCAGCCGGCAGGGCGGCGGCACCTTCATCAGCGAGGAGCTCAACAGCGGCTACAGCGACCCGCTGCTGGAGATGCTCGCCCGTCACGGCGAGTTCCATCTCGACCTGCTGGAGTTCCGCGATGCCATGGAGGGCATCTCCGCCTACTACGCTGCGCTGCGCTCCACGCCCACCGACAAGGCGCTGCTGATCTCGCGCTTCGAGGAGCTCGAGGCCTGTTTCAAGGGCCACGACCCGGTGCTGGAGGCACGTGCCGATGCGGCCTTCCATATGGCCATCGCCGAATCGGCCCACAACGTCCTGCTGCTGCACACCATCCGCGGGATCTTCCACCTGCTGGAGAAGAGCATCGTCGACAACCTGGCCCACCTGTTCGAGAAGCCCGAGTCACGCCCACGGCTGATGGAACAGCACCGCGCCCTGCTCGACGCCATCCTCGAGGGGCGCGCCGAAGACGCCCGGGCCAGGGCCCACGAGCACCTGGTGTTCGTCGAGGAGAGCCTGCTCGAGGTCGAGCGCGCCGAGACCCGGGCCCAGCGCGCCCTGCGCCGCTCCCAGGTCATGCCCGCCGACTCCCACTGAGGCCCCGGTCATGCCGACATCGCCTCGCGGCCGCGGCGTTCGCCGCCTGCTCTGGGTGCTGGCCCTGCTGGGGCTCGTGCTCGCCATGTGGCAGGCCGCCCAGCTGGCCCGCGACCAGGCCCTGGCGCAACTGCGCCAGGACGCCGAGAACGAGCTGAGGCTCTCCGCCGAGGGCCTGGTCGGCCACCTGTCGCGTCACGACTACCTCCCCGAACTGCTCGCCTCCCGCGAGATGGTCAAGCGCTTCCTGGCCGCTCCCGAGGCCCAGGACGCGATGCCGCTCAACCGCCTGCTGGACCGCTTCCGCGCCACCGCCGGGGTCTCCGACGTCTACCTGCTCGACCGCCACGGCGACACCCTGGCGGCCAGCAACTGGCATCGCCCCAAGACCTTCATCGGCCAGAACTACGCCTTCCGCCGCTATTTCCAGGAGGCGATCGCCGGCCGTCCCGGGCGCTTCTACGGCCTCGGCGTGCAGTCCCGCGAGCGCGGCTACTACTTCTCGGCGCCGGTGTGGCTGGAGGAGACCGACCCCGACGCCAGCGCCGATGGCGTCATGGTGGTGAAGGTGCTGCTCGATACCGTGGAGGCGGGCTGGGCCGAGCAGGACGCCGAGCTGCTGGTCATCGACGGCGACGACATCATCTTCATGGCCAGCCGCCCGGAGCTGCGCATGAAGGCCCTGCGGCCGCTCTCCGGCGAGGCGCGCCAGGCGCTGCTGGCGACCCGCCGCTACGCCGACGAGCCCCTCGCCGCCTCCGGCATCGAATTTCTCGATGGCCGCGAGGACGTCGGCCAGCGGATCGGCTTTCAGCACGGCCCGCTGGCCGATACCGAGTTCCTCGGGCTGTCGCGCGCCATGCCGGACTTCGGCTGGCGGATGCAGATCCTCACTTCGCTGGCCCCGGTGACCCAGGCCCAGTGGCTGGCCGCCCTGCTGGCCGGTGGCCTCTATGGCGTGGTGGTGCTGGCCGGCGGCATCGGCTGGCAGCGCCTGCGGCTGCGCCGCGAGCGCGAGCAGTTCGCCGAGCGCGAGCGCCGCACCCTGGCCCGGGCCCGCGACGAGCTGGAGCGCAACGTCCAGCGCCGCACCCGCGACCTGGTCGAGACCAACGAGCGACTCTCCGGTGAGATCGAGGAGCGCCGGCTGGCCGAGGAGCGCCTGCGCCAGACCCGCGACGAACTCATCCAGGCGGCCAAGCTGGCCGTACTCGGACAGCTTGCCGCGGGCATCAACCACGAGCTCAACCAGCCCCTGGCGGCGATTCGTGCCTATGCCGAGAACGCCAGCGCCTTCCTCGAACGCGGTCGCATCGAGGCGACGAGCGGCAACCTGGCGCAGATCATCGAGCTCACCGAGCGCATGGCGGAGATCAGTGCCCAGCTCCGCCAGTTCTCGCGCAAGAGCGGCGACCGGCCCACCAGCGTGTCGGTCCCGGCCTGTTTCGACTACGCCCTGCGCCTCTTCCAGTCACGGCTGCGCGAAAGCGGCGTCGCGGTCGAACGCGACTGGCCTGAGGCCGAGGCCTGGGTGCGCGCCGACCTGGTGCGCCTGGAGCAGGTGCTGGTCAACCTGATCGGCAACGCCCTGCAGGCCATGAGCCAGACGCCGGCACCGCGGCTACGCCTGATCATCGAGCCGGCCGGCGAGACGGTGAGGATCCGTGTCACCGACAACGGCCCCGGCATCGCCGCCGAGCACCTCGGGCAGATCTTCGAGCCCTTCTTCACCACCAAGTCGCCGGGCAACGGCCTGGGGCTGGGTCTCTCGATCTCGGCGCGCATCATCGACGACCTGGGCGGCGAGCTGACGGCGGACCGGGCCCCCGGCGGCGGCGCCCGCTTCACCATTACCCTGCCCCGTGCGGCCGGCACCGGCGAGCCACGGACCAAGGAGCACGATACCCATGCATGACCCGGCGACCCTCCCGGTGATGATCATCGACGATGAGGCGCACCTGCGCATCACCGCCGGCCAGACCCTCGAGCTGGCCGGCTACGCCCCGCAGGCCTTCGATAGCGCCGAGGCCGCCCTGGCGGCCCTGACCCCGGACTTCCCCGGGGTGGTCGTCAGCGACATCCGCATGCCCGGCATGGACGGCATGGCGCTGCTGCGCGAGGTGAGAAGCCGCGACCCCGACCTGCCGGTGATCCTGATCACCGGCCACGGCGATATCTCCACGGCCGTGGAGGCGATGCGCGAGGGCGCCTGGGACTTCCTCGAGAAGCCCTTCCCCGGCGAACGGCTGGTCGAAATGGTCCGCCGCGGCGTCGACAAGCGCCGCCTGAGCCTGGAGAACCGCGCCCTCAAGGCCGAGCTCGAAGCCCAGCAGTCGGCGCCGGGGCCGCGCCTGGTGGGCCGCACCCCGGCCATTCAGCGCCTCGCCTCGATGGTTCAGCGCATCAGCCAGGTCGAGACCGACGTGCTACTGTTCGGCGAGACCGGGGCCGGCAAGGACCTGGTGGCTCGGGCCATCCACGAGCGCAGCCGCCGCAGCGGACGCCCTTTCGTGGCCATCAACTGCGGCGCGGTGCCCGAGAGCATCATCGAGTCGGAACTGTTCGGCCATGAGAAGGGCGCCTTCACCGGAGCCGTGGAGCGGCGCATCGGCAAGTTCGAGCACGCCGAGGGCGGCACGGTGTTCCTCGACGAGATCGAGTCGATGCCGCTGGCCCTGCAGGTCAAGCTGCTACGCGTGCTGCAGGAGCGCTCCGTCGAGCGCCTCGGCGCCAACGTACCGGTGCCGCTGGACCTGCGGGTGATCGCCGCCACCAAGGTCGATCTCAAGGCCGCGGCCGAAGCGGGCCGCTTCCGCGAGGACCTCTACTACCGGCTCGAGGTGGTCACCCTGCCGATCCCCCCGCTGCGCGACCGCCGCGAGGACATCCCGCTGCTGTTCCAGCATTTCGCCGTGGTGGCCGCCAACCGCAGCGGGCTGGAGGCGCCGCCGGTGGATGCCGGCGGGATCTCGGTGCTACTCGCCCACGACTGGCCGGGCAACGTGCGCGAGCTCAGGAACCTCGCCGAGCGCTATGTACTGCTCGGCGCCACCTGCGACTATCGCCTCGACGCTCTGCTGCGGGGCGTGGGCCACGATACCGGCGACCTGGCGCTGCCCCAGCAGGTGGAGCTGTTCGAGAAGAGCCTGATCGACCAGGCCTTGGCCCGCCATCGCGGCCGGGTCTCCGAGGCCTGCGAGCAGCTCGGTCTGCCCCGCAAGACCCTCTACGACAAACTCAGGAAGTACGACCTCAAGGCCGAGGACTATCGCCAGAGCGAGGCGCTCTGAAGCAGCAACTCGCGCAGCGGCCCCCAGGGCGGCAGCCAGGGCGTGAGGGCGATGGCCAGCAGCAGCATGAGCCCAGAGTTCAGCGGTTCACGGTAAGCGAACAGCTTGAAGGCACTGCCGAAGGAGCGCTTCAGGCGCGCATCGGTGAGGTCGACGCTGTACAGCTCGTCAAGCAGCAGATGGATGCAGCAGCCCAGCACCAGCGCCAGGCCCTGGGCCCAGGCCAGCTCGGCCTCCAGTTCCAGCAGGCGGTAGCTGCCCGCGCTGGTGGCCAGCCCGCACAGGCCCGCGGCCAGCAGTGAGTGCCAGATGCCACGATGCACGGAGAAGCGCTTGAAGATCGGACTCAGGACGTAGCGCACCCCGATGTAGAGGCCACCGCAGGCCACCAGCAGCGCCCCCAGATTCAGCCAGGGACTCAACAGCAGCGCCCCGGCCACCACGACCAGCACGGCCATCACGCCGAAGATCAGCCTTACGGCATGGGAGTGGTCGGAATCAATGTCGGGCAGGACGCCACCGAAGGCCACCAGCACCGCCAGCGGCAAGGCCTGGCCGGGGGTCCACAGCGCGGCCTGCCAGCCGGCCAGGGCCAGGAGCACGCCACCTCCCGCGGCGGTACTGATATGGGTACGGAAATTGGCCATCCCGGGCGCCTCGATGAACTGGATAAACGTCCATATTATTGCCCAGAATGGCTCGATAGAACAATCGCTTGGCGGCTCAATCCAGGGCCGCGAGGTACTCGTCCTTCAACTTTACATAGTTGCCGGCGGTGTAGGGGAAGAAGGCACGCTCCTTCTCCTTGATCGGCCGCAGCGCCCTGGCCGGATTGCCGGCGTAGACGTGGCCGCTTTCCAGGTGCTTGCCGGGCGTCACCACGGCCCCGGCGGCGATGATCACCTCGTCCTCGACCACGGCGCCATCCATGACGATGGCCCCCATGCCGACCAGAATGCGGCTGCCCAGGGTGGCCCCGTGCAGGATCGCCTTGTGACCGATGGTCACGTCGTCGCCGATGGTCAGCGGGAAGCCGTCGGGGTTGAAGTCGCTGGCGTGGGTGATGTGCAGCACGCTGCCGTCCTGGACGCTGACCCGCGCGCCGATGCGGATGCGGTGCATGTCGCCGCGGATCACCGTCATCGGCCACACCGAGCAGTCGTCGCCCAGCACCACGTCGCCCAGCACCATGCAGGCCGGGTCGATGTAGACCCGCTCGCCCAGCTGCGGCTCATGGCCCTGCCAGGGCCGCAGGCACTTTGCCTCGCTCATTGTTCACCTCGTGTTGTCAGATCAGGCTGGCTTAGATCAGTCCGGCTCCCAATACTACCAGCGTCAGCGGGATCGACACCCAGCGCAGCAGCGCGCGCCAGAACCGGAAGCCGTTGGGACCAGCATCCAGCGCCCGCAGGGCGGCCTGCTCGGGCATCACCCAGGCGGCGAACACCGCGATCAGCAGCCCGCCCAGCGGCAGGAAGATCTCCGGCGGGATGGTGCTGACCAGCTCGAAGGGGTTCATGCCGAACAGTACCCGGGTCTCGGCCAGGCTCGAGAAGGAGAGCACCGAGAGCATGCCCAGCCCCCAGACCGCGATCCCCACCGCGGCGGACGCCTGGCCGCGCTTGAGCCCCCAGCCCTGTAGGGTGGCGACCATCGGCTCGGCGAGGTTGATCGAGGAGGTCCAGGTCGCCAGCAGCAGCAGCAGGAAGAACAGCGACAGCCACAGCGGCCCGCCGGGCAGTTCGGCGAAGGCCACCGGCAGTGTCACGAACATCAGCCCCGGCCCCTCGCCGGGGTCCATGCCCTGGGCGAACACTACCGAGAAGATGGCGATGCCGGCGAGCAGCGCCACCGCCACGTCGAGCACCGCCACCGCCGCGGCGGCGCGGGGCAGGCTCTGGTGGTCGGGCATGTAGGCGCCGTAGGCCATCAGCGCGCAGGCGCCCACCGCCAGGGTGAAGAAGGCATGGCCCATCGCCTGCAGCATCACCAGGGGAGTGACCGCCGAGACGTCGGGCAGGAACAGCCAGGTGAGCGCCGGGCCGAAGCCCTCGGTGGTGGCGGCATAGCCCGCCAGCACCAGCAATAGCGCGTAGAGCATCGGCATCAGCAGGTTGTTGAGCTTCTCGAGCCCCTTGGTCACCCCGGCGGCGACCACCAGCATGGTCATCACCAGAAACAGGGTGTGGTTGAAGGTCAGCCGCCCGGGGTCGGCGAGGAAGGCATCGAAACTGGCGCCGATCTCGACCGCGCTGCGCCCCACGAAGTCGCCGTTGATTGATGCCACCAGGAATTCGATGGACCAGCCCGAGACGACCGAGTAGAAGGAGAGAATGCAGAAGACCGTGAAGGCGCCGAAGAGCCCCAGCCAGCGCCAGTGACGCGAGGCGCCGGCCTGGGTAGCCAAGTGGCCGATCGACTGCATGGGGCTGCGCCGCCCGGCCCGGCCGACCAGGATCTCGGCCATCATCATCGGCAGCCCCAGCAGCAGCACGAAGGCCACGTAGAGAAGCAGGAAGACGGCGCCGCCGTTCTCTCCGGTGATGTAGGGAAAGCGCCAGATGTTGCCCAGCCCCACCGCCGCTCCGGTCACTGCCAGGATGAAGGCGCGTCTCGTGCCCCAGCGTTCCAGCGTCTCGTTCATCGGTCACACCCTGCGAGCCTGAAAAGGGCGCAAGCCTAGCATATTGAAAGCCGGCACGACCGCCCGCATCTACGACACATCCTTCATTCCCGATTCGAGGTGCGCATGCCCCGCAACCCCCTGCTCGACGCCCACGACCTGCCCCCCTTCGACGCGATCCGGCCCGAGCATGTGGTGCCGGCCATGGATGCACTGCTGGCCGAGAATCGCGCGGCCATCGAGTCGCTCGTGGCAAACGCCGAGCAGACGCCCCCGACCTGGGAGAGCCTGGCCGCACCGCTGGAGGCCCTCAACGATCGGCTGGCCCGCGCCTGGTCGCCGGTCTCGCACCTCAACGGCACCATGAACAGTCCCGAGTTGCGCGAGGCCTACCAGGCCTGCCTGGGCCAGCTCTCCGACTACAGCACCTGGATCGGCCAGCACGAGGGGCTCTTCCGCGCCTGGCAGGCGCTGCGCAATGGCCCGGCCTGGGCCGAGCTCGACGAGGGCCAGCGTCGCACCGTGGAGAACGCCCTGCGCGACTTCCGCCTGGCCGGCGTCGACCTGCCCACCGCGCAGAAGCACCGCTACGGTGAGATCAAGGCGCGTCTCTCCGAGCTCTCCAACACCTTCTCCAACCAGCTGCTGGACGCCACTCAGGCCTGGCACCTGGACCTCGCCGATGACGCCCGGCTTGCCGGGCTGCCCGAGAGCGCCCTGGCGACCCTCAAGGCCAACGCCGAGGCCAAGGGGCTCTCCGGCTATCGCATCACCCTGGACTTCCCGAGCTTCTTCCCGGTGATGACCTACGCCGAGGATCGCGCGCTACGCCAGGAGGTCTACACCGCCTTCGTTACCCGCGCCTCGGACCAAGGCCCCAACGCCGGCGAATACGACAACGCCCCGGTAATGGAGGAGATCCTCGCCCTGCGCCATGAGCTCGCCGAGCTGCTGGGCTTCGGCGACTACGCCGACTATTCGCTCTCCACCAAGATGGCCGAGTCCCCGGAGCAAGTGATCACCTTCCTCGAGGATCTGGCCGCGCGGGCCGTGCCCCAGGCCCGCGAGGAGTACGCGGAGCTCGCCGCCTTCGCCCGTGACGAACTGGGCATGGCGGCGCTCGAGCCCTGGGACGTGGGCTTCGCCAGCGAGAAGCTGCGCGAGGCGCGCTACGCCATCTCCGATGAGCAGCTGCGTCCCTATTTCCCCGCCCCCCAGGTGGTCGACGGCCTGTTCCGGGTGGTCGAGCGGCTCTACGAGGTCAGCTTCGTGGAGGACGAGACGGCGCCCCGCTATCACCCCGATGTGCGCTACTTCCAGATCCTGGAGCAGGGCACGCCCATCGCCGGCTTCTACCTCGACCTCTACGCCCGCGAGGGCAAGCGCGGCGGCGCCTGGATGGACGAGTGCCGGGTGCGTCGCCTGGAGGCCGGAGAGGTCCAGCTGCCGGTGGCCTACCTGACCTGCAACTTCACCCGCCCGGTCGGCGACGCCCCGGCGCTGCTGACCCACGACGAGGTCACCACCCTCTTCCACGAGTTCGGCCACGGCCTGCACCACATGCTGACGCGCCAGACCGTCGCCGACATCTCCGGCATCAACGGCGTGGCCTGGGACGCCGTGGAGCTGCCCAGCCAGTTCATGGAGAACTTCTGCTGGGAGCGCGAGGGCCTGGACCTGATCGCCGCCCACGTCGACACCGGCGAGCCGCTGCCCGAGGCGCTGTTCGAGAAGCTGATCGCGGCCAAGAACTTCCAGTCCGCCATGGGCATGGTGCGCCAGCTGGAGTTCTCGCTGTTCGACTTCCGCCTGCACCGGGAGTACGCCGCCCCCTCGGCCGCCGAGATCCAGACGCTGCTCGACGCGGTACGCGACGCCGTCGCCGTGGTGCCGCGGGCCGCTTTCAACCGCTTCCAGAACGGCTTCGGGCATATCTTCGCCGGCGGTTATGCGGCGGGCTACTACAGCTACAAGTGGGCCGAAGTGCTCTCGGCGGATGCCTGGAGCGCCTTCGAGGAGGCCGGCATCTTCGATCCCGAGACCGGGCGGCGCTTCCGCACCGAGATCCTCGAGCGCGGCGGCTCCCGCGACGCCGCCGAGCTGTTCCGCGCCTTCCGCGGCCGCGAGCCCAGCGTCGAGCCCCTGCTGCGCCATAGCGGCATCCGCGCCGCCTGAACGGCATCATCGCATCGGCGCGCCGGGCAACCCCGGCGCGCCGCGTCGAGGTAGAATGACGGCATCGCCGCATCGTCTTACCCCGACGCCTCAACACGCCTTACCGCATCTTTCAGGAGGCCACATGGCCACCCGGAAGCGCTTCATCGCCGGCGCCATCTGCCCGCCCTGCGCCGATGTAGACGGGTATCGCATCCGCGCCGCCTGAACGCAGCCCCCATCAACCGGAGCCCCTCATGACCGCCCAGAAACGCTTTATCGCCGGCGCCATCTGCCCACGCTGCGCCGAGATGGACCGCATCCGCGCCTGGGAGCAGAACGGCGTGCGCTACCGCGACTGCGTCAGCTGCGATTTCTTCGAACAGCTGCCCATCGAGGACGAGGCGCTCCCCGAGATCGAGACCCGGGTCAATCGCGAGCGCGAGGAGCAGCAGACCGCCGACCTGCAGACCGTCAAGATCCTCGACCCCAAGGGCCACTGAGGCGCGCATGAGCCTGGGAGCGAGCGCGGCCCTCACCGCCCGGCGCCCCATGCTGGAACTGCTGGGGCTCGCCACCGCGGCGGCCCTGCTGGTCGCGCGACTGGATATCGCCACCCTGGCCGCCGGGCTGGGGCTCTTCCTGTGGGGCATGACCCACCTGGAGGAGGCCATCAAGCGCCTCTCCGGCGGCACCCTGGACCGCTGGCTGCATGCCGCCACCCGACACCCCTCGCGGGCCATCGGCGTCGGCGCCCTGGCCACCGCCCTGGTGCAGTCCAGCTCGCTGGTCACCCTGCTGGCGATGTCCTTCGTCGGCGCCGGACTGGTGGCGCTGCCAGCCGGCATTGCCCTGCTGTTCGGCGCCAACCTCGGCACCACCACCGGCGCCTGGCTGATCGCCGGCCTCGGCCTGAAGGCGAGCCTCGCCCAGTACGCCATGCCGCTGCTGGCCCTGGGGCTGCTGGGCTCGCGGCTGCTGCAGGGCAGTCGCGCCGGTCTCGCCGGCCTGCTGCTCGGCGTGGGCCTGCTGCTGCTCGGCATCGACTTCATGAAGCTCGGCTTCGAGACCTGGCAGGACGACCTGACGCTCGATGGCCTGGCCGGCGAGCGTCTCTGGCACTGGCCGCTGTTGGTGCTGTTCGGCGTCACGGCCACCGTGGTCATGCAATCCAGCCACGCCACCCTGCTGATCACCCTCACCGCGCTGGCCTCCGGCCAGTTGCCCTATCTGCCGGCGCTGGCCATCGCCATCGGCGCCAACATCGGCACCACCGTAACCGCGGTGATCGGCGCCTTCGGCGCCAGCATCGCCGGCCGCCGCCTGGCCGGGGCCCATGTGATCTTCAACCTGGTCACGGCGGCCGTGGCCCTGGCCTTGCTGCTGCCGATGGCCGGGCTGGTGGATCGGATCGCCCAGCTGATCGGGCTCGCCCCCGACGCCTGGCCGCTGAAGCTGGCGCTCTTCCATACCCTCTTCAATGGCCTCGGCATCGCCCTGATGCTGCCCTTCATCCCGCGGCTCGCGGCGCGCCTGGAGCGCCTCTTCCCCAAGCCGGCGCGACTGGCCCCGTCCCAGGCGCGCTATCTGGACACCACGGCCCTGCAGCACGCCGACACGGCGCTGTCGGCCATCGCGCTGGAGTGCCGGCGCCTGGAGCGGCGCACCTACCACCTACTCGGCTCGGCGCTGCTGGTGCCGAGCGGCGAGGTGATCGGCCATCCGCCCAGCCGCGCCGTGATCGAGGCGCCCATCGACCCCGAGGCCTGGCCACCGGTGAACACGCGCTACCACGAGCGCATCAAGCCGCTGATGGCGGAGATCCTCGACTTCTACTCGCGCATCGACTTGCCCCTCACCGACGACCAGGAGGCGCGTCTCGAGGCCCTCTATGCCCGCACGCTGCGCCTGGTCGAGGCGGTGCGCTTCGGCGAGGTGCTGCAGCGCAGCCTGCTGCGCCATGCCGCGGCGTCGAGCCCCCTGCGCGAGGCCCACGACGACCTGCGCCTGGCCGTGGCCGAAGGCCTCAACCGGCTGGCCAACGACCCGACCGCCGCCGATATCGGCGCGCCCCTTGAGGAGGTGCGCCGCCACTGGCAGCACGAGCTGGCGGAACGGTTGCGCCACCAGCGCCTGGATCCCTGGCTCGCCTCCTCGCTGATGAATGACCTCCACCAGGCCAGCCGCCTGACCGCCGCGCTGGCTTCGCCCCCCGCCGTCGCGGCCTGACGCCCACCGCGCCCCGCCCGGCCGTGCGGATATCCGCACACCTCGACGCCCGTTCCGTGCGGGATCCCGGCCTCGAGGCGCCTGAGCCGCTTCGACTAAGGTCGAACAATATCTTCGTAGTAATCTGAATATAAAGAGATAAACCACAACAGGCATGGCGATTGCCGCTATAAGGACGTTGATGCCAGAACGGCCTGGATAACGGCAGGTCACCCTACCAGTGACCATACTGGGGCCGATGGCATGCAGCACCGGGACCGAGCGCCCGGGCACTCAACAAGAGCAACGCATAACAGGAGACACGCCATGCGCAACGCCACCTCACGGATCCTCGTCGGCACACTGGCCGGTACGCTGGCCGGCACCCTGCTGGTCGCCGCCTCGGCCTCGGCCCAGTCGGATCGCAGCGACTGGCCCGAGAGCTTCACCGTGGGCACCGCCAGCCAGGGCGGCACCTACTTCGTCTACGGCTCCGGCTGGGCCAACCTGATCGCCGATGAGCTGGGCATCTCCGGCGGCGGCGAGGTCACCGGCGGCCCGACCCAGAACATGGCGCTGGTGCATGGCGGCGATGTCGCCCTGGGCCTGACCACCATGGGGCCGGCCGCCGAGGCGCTGGCCGGCGAGAGCCCACTCGCCCCGGGCCTGTCCATGGACAACGTCTGTGCGCTCTTCCCAATGTACGAGACGCCCTTCTCGATCACCGCCCTCGCCGACAGCGGCATCACCTCGATCGACGACATCCCGGACGGCGCGCGCATCGGCTTCGGCCCGGCGGCCTCCACCTCCGACACCTACTTCCCGGCCATGCTCGAGACCCTGGGCGTGGAGTTCGATCGCCGCAACGGCGGCTGGTCCGACCTCGGCGGCCAGCTGCAGGACGGCCTGATCGACGTCATCGCCTTCGCCGCCGGCATCCCGATCCCCGCCGTCAGCCAGCTCGAGGTGCAGACCGACGTCAACATCATCGAGTTCAGCGAGGAAGAGCAGCAGACCGTGCTCGAGGAATTCCCGGTCTCCGCGTTCCAGATCCCGGCCAGCACCTACCAGACCCTCGAGGAGGATGCCCGCGCCGTCTCCATGTGGAACTTCACCATCGCCAACTGCGACCTGCCGGAGGACTTCATCTACGAGGTCACCAAGCTGAGCATGGAGAACAACGATCGCATGCGCGACGTCCACCGCAGCGCCGCGACCAGCATCCCGGAGAACATCAAGTACAACACGATACTGCCGTTCCACCCGGGCGCCGTGCGCTGGTACGAGGAGAATGGTTACGAGATCCCGGACGACCTGAAGCTGTAAGCCTTTGACCTGACCGACTGCCCCGTAGCGCGCCACGATAAGGCGGTGCGGGGTAGCTCCCGCGCTCCTCCGCCATCCCCTCAAGGGTGTCCCCATGTCCCATACCCCCGAATCCCGTGACGACACGCCGCATGACGACGTCGTCGAGACGGTCAACGCCGAGGGCGTCGACGACGCCGCCGTGGAGTCCAATCGGCGACTCTATACCGGCTGGCAGTGGCTGCTCTTCGGTGCCCTGGCCATCGCCTACTCCAGCTTTCACCTGATCTCGCTGAACGTCTATCCGCTGGAGACCTGGTCGTTTCGCATCGTGCACATCGCCGGCGCGCTGATCCTCGGCTACGGCCTCTACGCCGGCACGCGCTTCGCCGACGAGGAGCATCGTCGCTCCGCCGCCTGGCTCTCCTGGGTGAGCTATGCGCTGCTGATCCCGGCCGTCTATGCCCTGGTGCGCGTGGTGATGATGTACCAGGCGATGAGCGGCGACGCCATGCGCATCGATCCGGCGATCGAGGCCTGGCACTTCGGCTACCCGCTGATACTCGCCACCGTGGCCGGCATCCTGCTCTCCTGGAGCTATCGCCAGTTCCGCCACCGCCTGTCGCCGGCCGACCTGGTGCTGATGGTCTGTGCGCTGGCCGTGGCCGGCTACCTGCTGGTGATGTTCAACAGCCCCCTGCGCGCCGCCACCGGCACCTCCTTCGCGCCGATGGGCATCTCCTACGCCGCCATCGCCGGCTCGCTGCTGATCCTCGAGCTGACGCGTCGCGTCGCCGGCCTGGCGCTGGTGGTGATCTCCGCCATCTTCCTGATCTACGTCTTCGCCGGCCCCTACCTGCCGGGTTTCCTCGGCTACCCCGGGCTCTCGGTGGGCCGCTTCTTCAGCCAGGTCTATACCGACGCCGGCATCCTCGGGCCGACCACCGCGGTCTCCTCGACCTACATCATCCTGTTCATCATCTTCGCCGCCTTCCTGCAGGCCTCGAAGGTCGGTGACTACTTCGTCAACTTCGCCTTCGCCGCCGCCGGCCGGGCCCGTGGCGGCCCCGCCAAGGTGTCGATCTTCGCCTCGGGCCTGATGGGCATGATCAACGGCACCAGCGCCGGCAACGTGGTTTCCACCGGCTCGCTGACCATCCCGCTGATGAAGAAGGTCGGCTACCCGGCCAGAAGCGCCGGAGCCATCGAGGCCGCCGCCTCCACCGGCGGACAGATCATGCCGCCGATCATGGGCGCCGGCGCCTTCATCATGGCCGAGATCACCGGCATTCCCTACACCGAGATCGCCGTGGCGGCGCTGATCCCCGCCATCCTCTACTTCCTGTCGATCTATTGCATGGTCGATTTCGAAGCAGCCCGCAAGGGCATGCGCGGCATGCGCAAGGAGGAGATCCCGCTGTTCTCCAGGCTCATCAAGCAGGTCTACCTGTTCGCGCCGATCATCATCCTCATCGCCGCGCTGTTCATGGGCTATTCGGTGATCCGCGCCGGCACCCTGGCCACCGCCTCGGCCGCCGTGGTGAGCTGGTTCTCGCCCCACAAGATGGGCATCCCGGCGATCCTGCGGGCGCTGCAGCTGGCCGGCACCATGGCCATCCAGATCATCGCCGTGTGCGCCTGCGCCGGCCTGATCGTCGGCGTGATCTCGCTGACCGGGGTCGGTGCGCGCTTCTCCTCGCTACTGCTGGGCCTGGCCGGCGTCAGCCAGCTGCTGGCGCTGGTCTTCGCGATGCTGATCTCGATCCTGCTGGGCATGGGCATGCCGACCACCGCTGCCTACGCGGTGGCCGCCTCGGTGGTCGCCCCAGGCCTGATCAACATCGGCATCCAGCCGCTGGTGGCGCACTTCTTCGTGTTCTACTTCGCGGTGGTCTCGGCGATCACCCCGCCGGTGGCGCTGGCCTCCTACGCGGCGGCGGGCATCTCCGGCGACAACGCCATGGGCACCTCGGTGGCCTCGTTCAAGATCGGCCTGGCGGCCTTTATCGTGCCCTTCATGTTCTTCTACAGCCCGGCGATGCTGATGGAGGGGTCCTGGCTGCAGATCCTGCGCGTGGGCGTGACCGCCACACTCGGCATCGTGATGCTGGCCGCCACCGTCCAGGCCTGGTTCTTCGGCCCGGTCAAGGCCTGGCAGCGGCTGGTGATGCTGATCGGCGCCGTCTGCATGATCTACGGCGGCATCTACTCGGACGTCGCCGGGCTGGCCATCGGCGCGCTGATGTTCTTCCTGCAGCGCGGCCGCCACGGCGGGGGCGACAAGGCCGTCGCCACCGGCTGACCATGAGCCCCCTGTAACGCAACGGGCCCCGCCATTGGCGGGGCCCGTTGCGTTGCGCCATGGCAGGGTCAGCCGGGCTGCGCTCAGCCGGTGATGTTGTCGAGGATACGCAGGCAGGGCGCGGACTGGTTGAGGGTATAGAAGTGCAGGCCCGGCGCGCCGCCGTCGAGCAGGCGCTGGCAGAGCCGCGAGATCACCTCCTCGCCGAAGGCGGCGATCGCCTCGCTGTCGTCGCCGTAGGCCTCGAGCTGCTTGCGGATCCAGCGCGGGATCTCGGCCCCGCAGGCGTCCGAGAAGCGCGCCAGCTTGGCGTAGTTGGTGATCGGCATGATGCCCGGCACGATGGGCGCCTCGACGCCCAGGGCGCGGGCCCGCTCGACGAAGTGGAAGTAGGCCTCGGCGCTGAAGAAGTACTGGGTGATGGCGAGGTTGGCGCCGGCCTTCATCTTGCGGGCGAAGTTCTCCAGGTCGCGTTCGAGGTTCGGCGCCTGAGGGTGGGACTCGGGGTAGGCGGCCACGGCGATCTCGAAGTGGTCGCCGGTCTCCTCGCGGATGAACTCGACCAGCTCGTTGGCATAGCGCAGCTGGCCGACACCGCTCCCGCCCATGCCGGAGGGCAGATCGCCGCGCAGCGCCACCAGGCTGTCGATGCCGTCCTCACGGTAGCGCGCCAGCAGCTCGCGCAGCGCGCCCTTGTCGCTGCCGATGCAGGAGAGGTGCGGCGCGGTGGTGAAGCCCGACTCGCGCACCATGTGCACGGTATTCAGGGTGCGTGCCTGGGTGGAGCCCCCGGCGCCGTAGGTGACCGAGAAGAAGCGCGGTGCGCGGCGGGCCAGGGCATCGCGGACGCCGACCAGCTTCTCGCGCCCAGCGTCGGTGTTGGGCGGAAAGAACTCGAAGCTGATCCCCAGCGGGTGTTCCTGCGTACTCATCGGCTGACCTCATGAAAGCGGTGCATATTGCGGCTATTCTGCCCCCTGGCTTATCCGCCGACTAATGAAAGATACGCGACGCATCATCAATCCTTTTCATACAGAGAGGCGCAAGCGCCCCCATGAGCCAAGGAAGGACATGACCCCGATCGACCCCGGCACCCTGATGGGCCCCCTCTGGACCCTGCTCGCCTATATCGGCCTGGGCTGGCTGGCCGCCCGCCGCCTGGCGGTGGACCCGCGCCCCGTCGCCACCCTGCTGATCTACCTGATTGCCCCGCTGACCTTCTTCCGAGGCCTGGTGCAGGGCGGCCCCACGCCCGGCTATCTGCTGCTGACCGCGGCGCTGTTCGCGGTGGCGAGCCTGATCGCCGTGATCGTCCACCGCCTGGCGAGACACGGCTTCGCCCCCCAGGAGAGCGCCCTGCTGGCCTTCTCCTCCGGCACCGGCAACACCGGCTACTTCGGCCTGCCGGTGGCGCTGGTGCTGCTACCGCCCCAGGGGGTGACGCTCTATCTCTTCGGCGTGCTGGGAGTGACCCTCTACGAGTTCACGGTAGGCTTCTACCTGAGCGCCCGGGGGCAGTTCTCGGTGCGCCAGAGCCTGGCCAAGATCGTCCGGCTGCCGCTGATCTACGCCTTCCTCGCCGCGCTGCTGGTGAGCGGGGCGGATATCACCCTGCCCGACGCGGTGATGGAGGGCCTGGCGGCCTTCCCCGCCACCTACACCCTGCTCGGCATGATGATCATCGGCATGACGCTCGGTCGGGTCACCATTCGCCAGCTCGACTGGCGCTTCATCGGCGCCTGTCTGGCGATCCGCTACGCCTTCTGGCCGCTGCTGGCGCTCGCCGGGGTGATGGGGCTCCAGGCGCTCGTCCCGCTCTCGGGCGAACTCGCTCTGGCGCTGCTGCTGATCGGCGTGGTGCCCATGGCCGCTAACGTGGTGGTGGTGGCCATGGAGCTCGGCATCGCCCCGGAGAAGGGCGCCCTAGCGGTGCTGATCACCACCCTCGCCGCGCCGCTGCTGATCCCGCTCTACCTGACACTGATGATGCGCCTGACCGGGCTCTCGTGATCAGTAGCGGTAGGCGTCGGGCTTGTAGGGGCCGTCGACGGGGACGCCGGTGTAGTCGGCCTGCTCCTCGGTGAGGCGCGTGACCACGCCGCCGAAGCCCTCCACCATGTAGCGCGCCACCTCCTCATCCAGGTGGCGCGGCAGCACCGTGACGCCGAGGGCATCGCGGCGATCCCCCTCGGGCAGTTCGGCGAAGCGGCCATCGAAGAGGTGAATCTGCGCCAGCACCTGGTTGGCGAAGGAGCCGTCCATCACCCGGGAAGGGTGGCCGGTGGCGTTGCCCAAGTTCACCAGGCGTCCCTCGGAGAGCAGGATCAGGTAGTCGCGGCTGTCGGGGTCGAATTTCCCCGGCTTGCTGTCGCGATAGATCTGGTGCACCTGGGGCTTCACCTCTTCCCAGTGCCAGTGGCGACGCATGTAGGCGGTGTCGATCTCGCTGTCGAAGTGGCCGATGTTGCAGACCACCGCCCCCCGCTTCAGGGCCTGGAGCATGGCCGCGTCGCAGGCGTGGATATTGCCGGTAGCGGTCACCACCAGGTCGATGCGCGAGAGCAGCTCGCCATCGATGCTCGCCTCGCCCCGATTGATCCCCTTCCGGTAGGGCGAGACCACCTCGAAGCCGTCCATGCAGGCCTGCATGGCGCAGATCGGGTCGATCTCGACGATGCGCACGATCATGCCTTCCTGACGCAGCGAGGCGGCCGAGCCCTTGCCCACGTCGCCGTACCCCACCACCAGCGCCTGCTTGCCGGCCAGCAGGTGGTCGGTGGCCCGCTTGACCGCATCGCTCAGCGAGTGGCGACAGCCGTACTTGTTGTCGTTCTTGGACTTGGTGACGGCGTCGTTGACGTTGATCGCCGGCACCCTCAGCAGGCCGTCGCGCAACATCTCCTGCAGGCGATGCACGCCGGTGGTGGTCTCCTCGCTGATGCCGTGGATGGCGTCGAGCAGCTCCGGTCGTTTCTCATGGAGCAGCGCCGTCAGGTCGCCGCCGTCGTCGAGCACCAGGTTGGGCGTCCAGTCGTCGGGGCCCTCCACGGTCTGCTCGATGCACCACCAGAACTCCACCTCGGTCTCGCCCTTCCAGGCGAACACCGGGATGCCGGCGGCGGCGATGGCGGCGGCGGCATGATCCTGTGTGGAGAAGATGTTGCACGACGACCAGCGCACCGAGGCGCCCAGCGCCACCAGGGTCTCGATCAGCACCGCGGTCTGGATGGTCATGTGGATGCAGCCGGCGATACGCGCCTCGGCCAGCGGCTGCTGATCGCGATATTGCTCGCGCAGGGTCATCAGCGCCGGCATCTCGGTCTCGGCAATGCGGATCTCGCGGCGGCCCCAGTCGGCGAGCGACAAATCGGCGACCTTGCAGTCGGTGGCCAACAGGGCGGATACGGCGGGTTGGTTCATGCGTCACCTCTTTCCCGGGGAAAAGCGTGACCTTCACTATAGGCAGTGAGCGGAAACTCGGACAAGCCGCCCTGGAAGCCGTCCCGCCTAGGAGCCTGTCGGATTTGACCGATCGTCGCGAGAGATTCGGATTTCGAGACAAGTTTATCGATCTGATGAGGCGAATAGCGCGCTATTTAACGAATCAGATCGAATGAAATTGGCCGAAAGATCGGATCTCGCAGTAGATCCTGACGGATCCCCACGAATTCTGTGTTATTCGTCGCATAATGCCTGCTTCTTGACCTCCTCGTGAAGACTCGCTTGAAGCGCTTTCCAGGAGGGCCAGGGCACGGCGCATGGTGGGTGACGCCGCAGCCACTCCAGTCCCAAGCGCCACACGGACAGCACGTTCCGGTCCCGGATACTGTTGCTCTGGTAGCGCTGCCGTTGACCGCTGTCACGAACGTGCAGGCCGGCCACCATCATGGCCACATTGGCCAGCATCGCGATCAGCAGCAAGATCTCGATGCGCTTGCCCTGGCGAGACCGGTGCATGCCGAAGCCCAGCCCGAACAAGGGACTCTTGATATCGCGGAAGCCTTCTTCAATCTGCATGCGCTGCCGGTAGATAGTGACCAGCTTGTTCGCCAACGTTGAGCGATCCGGCAGGTTGCTGACCAGCACCCAGGGCTCCTTCTGGCGCTGGGCTATCGCTCGGCTGCGGCTATCCTGGGAGACCTGTCCGCGCTTGTTGCGATGCTTGCGCCCCTGCGGCGGCCGATGGTAGAGCACCAGGCGGGTGGTCAGTGGATTGCTCTCAGCAATTTGCACGGAACCCAGCGCCCGCGGTACCGATGTCGCTTGCGGAAACAGGTCTACCACCGGCTGCCACTCATGCCCTGGCAGTTGGCAACGAACCGGGCTACGCACCCGGCCGACGTAGTACCAACCACGCGCCTCAACCGCCTCGAACCAGGGATTACGAAAGCCCGCATCGGTGACCAGGATCGGCGTGGCGGTGTCGGGCAGTATCTCGGCCAGGGCCGCCAACAAGTATGCCTCACAGTGTTGGCAGCCCTCCTTGTGGTGGACCTTCTCGAAGATCGGCAGCGAGCGCCCGGCGAAGGGCACCGCGGCGCGCAGCAGGAACTGTTGGCCGCGGTCATCGATCGGTGACCAATCCACCAGAATCAGCGGGCGGGTCATGTGGCCGATCAGCAGCGACGCCACGAGCCAGTAAAACAGAGGCCGTTCCTGGTGGAGATGATGATTACCCAGCAACCGATCGACTCGCTTGATGGTGTGCTTGGTCGCCACGGGTCCTGGCAAGGCACGTCCCAGGGCGGTCAAGCCCAGGCGGCGCTCGCCTAGCAGGGCACCCACCGTGTCGAGCAGCGCCTGCAAGCGTTTCGCATGGACCAGGGGGAGTGATGAGGTCAGCAGAGTATGCAAGAATCGAGGGGCCTGCATGGGTCTCCTTTGGCATATTGTTGGTTTGGCGATTAACAACATGCCGACCCATGCAGGCCTTTTCAATTATATCATCCTGATTTTCTTATCTATTTTGTGGGGATCCGTCAGCAGTAGATCAGAGTTAAGTCCGACAGGCTCCTAGAAACCGTCAGTGCCCGCCTCGCCCAGCCGCCGCGCCAGCACCCGCACCTCGGCATGGGCGAAGAAATCGACCAGCGCCGAGGCACGGCCGGGGCCCACGCCGGGCAGCGCTCGCCAGTCGCGATGGCCCCACTCGTTCAGCGTCGCCCAGTCCGCCGGCAGGGCGGCCTCGACGCCGGGCGGCGCCCCCAGCGCCTGCAGCCAGCGGGAAAACGGCATCGTCTGCGTGCCCGCAAAGGCCGCCATCAGGGCCGTGGCCCGCGTCTCGCCGATGCCGTGGGCACGACGCAGCGCCGGCGCCTCCAGGGTCCGCCAGTCGAGCAGGCCGGTGATCAGCCCCGCCTCGACCAGGGCAGCCCAGGTGCCAGGGCCGACGCCGGGCAGGTCGAGCCCCTCGGGGCCGCCGAGCCAGGCCAGGCGTTCGAGGAACTGCGTCTCGCAGCCGGGCGTGAGGCGCAGGCAACTCAGCGCATGGTAGTCCGCCGCGGCGGGCGGGGAGAGAGCCGGGCGCTCAGCGGCGCGCCACACCACGCCCTCGAGCCGAGGGATGGTCAGGCCGGCCAGGGCGATGGCCACCCGATCCCCGGGGCGGATGTCGAGCTCCTCCCAGCGATCCAGCGAGCCGGCGCTGACCCGGCGGATCGTGCGGCCCTCAAGGGCAACGGGGTACAGGTGCAGTAACGGGGTGATGCGCCCGGTGCGCCCGATGCGAAACTCCACGCCGCGCACCTCGGCCAGGGCCTCCCGGGGCGGGTGCTTCCAGGCCGCGGCCCAGTCCGGCGATTCGGCCCGCCACCCTTCGCCCGCCGGACGACCGCCCTGGCGCAGCACCACCCCGTCGGTGGCGAAGGGCAGCGTCCCGCGATACCAGCGCTCACGCCAGCGCTGCACCTCGTCGAGGGTCGCGACCCGCTGCGTCAACGCGGCGCTGTCGGCGAAACCCAGGCGCTCGAGCCCCTCGAGGCGCTCTCGCATGACGGGCCGGCCGTCCGGCCAGTCCCAGACGAAGAGCCCGATACGCGCCGCCGCCTCAGTGGAAAGCGCGTCACGGGCCAGCAGCCCCGCCACCTCGCTGCGCGCCCCGACGCCGCCGGCCTCGGCCTGGACATGCTCCTCGAGGCGCCGGTAGAGTTCGCCTTGCAGCAACGCATCGACCGCTTCCGGCAGCCGCGCGGGCACGGCAGGCATGCGCCGGGCCGCCGTCGTCCAATCCTGACCGTGGCGACCGTCGCCGCGGCTGATCGCCCGGACCAGCCGGCCATCCCGGTAGACCAGGGTCACCGCCACGCCGTCCACCTTGGGCTGCACCCAGACCTCGTCGCGGCGCGACAGCCAGCGGTGCACCGCGGCCGCGTCCTCGAGCTTGACAAGCCCGGTCTGGGGAATCGGATGGCGGGCCTCGCCGACGGGGTGATTCGGCACCACCGCCTCGGGTGCCCGCTCGGGAAAGCAGCGCCGCCAGCGCTCGTAGCGGCGGCGGGCCTGGTCGTAGATGGCATCGCTGACCGGGGACTCGCCGCGGCGGTAGTAGGCGTCGTCCCACTCGGTCAGCCGCTCCGCCAGGGCGATGATCTCAGACGCGGACGGCACCTCCGCCCCGTCGGGGCAGGTCGCCGCTCGAGCCGGAAGGCTCGACAGAAGGAAGGAAAGGACCATGGAGACGGCCAGCAGCCAGCCGGCCAGGTAACGGGGCATCACGGCAGCTCCCACGCAAGGACTGCCCTGACCATAGCACTCGAAATGCAACGGGCCCCGCCGGCAGCGCCGGCGGGGCCCGTCATCATCTCAGGCGATCGCCTAGAGGCCGCCGGCCTGGCGCAGGGCGGCAGCCCGGTCGGTCTTCTCCCAGGGGAAGGCCGTGAAGGTCTCGGTATGCTCGTGGCCCTGGGTGTCGGTCCAGGTGTAGCTGGCCTCGAAGGGCTCGCGACCGAAGTGGCCGTAGGCCGCGGTCAGCTGGTACATGGGATGCAGCAGGTCGAGCATGTGGGTGATGGCATTGGGCCGCAAGTCGAAGTGCTCGCGCACCAGTTCAATGATACGGGCATCGTCCACTCGCCCGGTACCGAAGGTATCGATGGCGACGGAGGTGGGCTCGGCCACGCCGATGGCGTAGGAGATCTGGATCTCGCACTTGTCGGCCAGGCCGGCAGCGACCACGTTCTTGGCCACATAGCGGCCCGCATAGGCCGCGCTGCGGTCGACCTTGGAGGGATCCTTGCCGGAGAAGGCGCCGCCGCCGTGGCGGGCCGTGCCGCCATAGGTGTCGACGATGATCTTGCGCCCGGTCAGGCCACAGTCGCCCACCGGGCCGCCGATCACAAACTTACCGGTGGGGTTGATGTGGTATTTGGTGGTCTCGGTCAGCCACTCGGCGGGAATAACCTGCTCGATGATCTCGCGGCGCACCATCGTGCGCAGCTCTGCCTGGTCGATTTCCGGGTCGTGCTGGGTGGAGAGCACCACGGCGTCGACGGCGCAGGGCATGCCTTGGGCATCGTAGCGAAAGGTCAGCTGGCTCTTGGCGTCGGGGCGCAGCCAGGGCAGCAGGCCGTGCTTGCGCAGCTCGGCCTGGCGCTCCACCAGCCGGTGCGCGTAGTGGATCGGCGCCGGCATGTAGGAGTCGGTCTCGTTGCTGGCGTAGCCGAACATCAGGCCCTGATCGCCGGCGCCCTGGTCCTCGGGCTTGGCACGGTCGACGCCCTGGGCGATATCCACGCTCTGCTTGCCGATCAGGTTGAGCACGCCACAGGTCTCGCCGTCGAAGCCGACATCCGAGGAGGTGTAACCGATGCCGGTGATCACTTCGCGCACCAGCGCTTCGAGGTCGACCCAGGCCGAGGTGGTGATCTCGCCGGCGACGATCGCCACGCCGGTCTTGACCAGCGTCTCGCAGGCCACCCGGGCGTTCTTGTCGCGGGCGATGATGGCATCGAGCACCGCGTCGGAGATCTGGTCGGCGATCTTGTCCGGATGTCCCTCGGAGACGGATTCGGAGGTGAACAGGGAGTATTCGCTCATGGCGTCCTCGACCCTCTTGGTATCGGCAATAGGCAGTCGCGGAGTCTACACGCTGCGGCCTCCCCGGGCATCCGCGATTTGATGCAGGACGGCAAGTCGGCGACAATAGGCGCCCGAATTTGACCGCGCCGCCCCGTCCCGCGGCGTCACCAGCCAGAAGCCACGTCCGGCCACTCCCCCTGGCCCGACTGTGTCGTGGCCTTCATTCTGCCGCAGGCGAGGAGCTTCCCATGCCGTCCCGTTTCGAACTGGCCAATGCCGTACGTGCCCTGTCCATGGATGCCGTCCAGAAGGCCAATTCCGGCCATCCCGGCGCGCCCATGGGCATGGCCGACATCGCCGAGGTGCTGTGGAACGACTACCTCGTCCACAACCCGGCCAACCCGCAGTGGGCCGACCGCGACCGCTTCGTGCTCTCCAACGGCCACGGCTCGATGCTACTCTACTCACTGCTGCACCTGACCGGCTACGAGCTCGGCCTCGAGGAGCTGCAGAACTTCCGCCAGCTGCACGCCAAGACCGCCGGCCACCCGGAGTACGGCTACGCGCCGGGCATCGAGACCACCACCGGTCCGCTGGGCCAGGGCCTGGCCAACGCCGTGGGCATGGCGCTCGCCGAGCGCACCCTGGCGGCCCAGTTCAACCGCCCCGGCCACAGTGTCATCGACCACCACACCTGGTGCTTCGTCGGCGACGGCTGCCTGATGGAGGGCATCTCCCACGAGGTCGCCTCGCTGGCCGGCACCCAGCAGCTCGGCAAACTGATCACCTTCTACGACGACAACGGCATCTCCATCGACGGCGAGGTGAAAGGCTGGTTCACCGACGACACCGCCAAGCGCTTCGAGGCCTACGGTTGGCACGTAGTGCCCAGCGTCGACGGCCACAAGCCCGAGGAGATCAAGGCCGCCATCGAACTGGCCAAGAGCCACGACGACAAGCCGAGCCTGATCATCTGCAAGACCATCATCGGCTTCGGCGCGCCCAACAAGCAGGGCAAGGAGGAGTGCCACGGCGCCGCACTCGGCGAGGAGGAAGTGGCCGCCGCCCGCCAGCAGCTCGACTGGCCCCACGCGCCCTTCCACGTGCCCGAGGAGATCTACCAGGGCTGGGACGCCACCGAGGCCGGCCAGAGCCGTCAGGCGGCCTGGGACGAGCGCTTCGCGCGCTACGCCGAGGCCTATCCCGAGGAGGCCCGCGAGCTGCAGCGCCGCCTCAAGGGCGAGCTGCCGACGGCGCTGACCAGCGAGGCGCTGATCGAGGAGGCCCAGGCCAAGGGCGAGACCGTCGCCTCTCGCAAGGCGTCGCTTGGCTGCCTCAACGCGCTCGGCCCGCAGCTGCCGGAGCTGCTCGGCGGCAGCGCCGACCTCGCGCCCTCCAACCTGACCTTCTGGCAGGGCGCCCAGGCGATCAGCGCCGACGCGCCCGGCGGCAACTACCTACACTACGGCGTGCGGGAGTTCGGCATGGCCGCAATCATCAACGGCATCGCCCTGCACGGCGGCTTCGTGCCCTTTGGGGCGACCTTCCTGATCTTCTCCGAGTACATGCGCAACGCCGTGCGCATGGCCGCGCTGATGGGAACTCGGGCCATCCACGTCTTCACCCACGACTCCATCGGCCTGGGCGAGGACGGCCCCACCCACCAGCCGATCGAGCAGCTGACCACCCTGCGCTCCACACCCAACCTGGCCACCTGGCGCCCTTGTGACGCCGTGGAGACCGCCGCCGCCTGGAACGCCGCCCTCAAGCGTCGCTGCGGCCCCACCGCGCTGGTCTTCTCGCGCCAGGGCCTGCCCCACCAGGCGCGCAGCAAGCAGCAGCTGGCCGACATCCAGCGCGGCGGATACATCCTCAAAGACAGCGCGGGCACGCCGGAGCTGATCCTGATCGCCACCGGCTCCGAGGTCGGCCTGGCCATGGACGCCGCGGCCCGGCTCGAGGAGCAGGGACGCGCGGTGCGCGTGGTCTCCATGCCCTCCACCGACGCCTTCGATCGCCAGGACGCCGCCTACCGCCAGCAGGTGCTGCCGGCGGAGGTGGGCAACCGCATCGCCATCGAGGCCGGCCACCGCGACTTCTGGTACAAGTACGTGGGCCTCGAGGGGCGCATCCTGGGCATGGCCACCTACGGCGAATCCGCCCCGGCCGGCGACCTGTTCAAGCACTTCGGCTTCACCGTGGAGAACCTGGTGGCCGAGGCCGAGCAGCTGCTGGACGACGCCGAGGCCTGATTCGCGCCGTCATGACAAAGGTAAGGGCACGGCACTCGCCGTGCCCTTTTTCGTGGGCCTGTTCTTGAGCCTGAGAGCGGCCGACACCCAGACCCTCCGGGGCCGGCGCCCTCAGGCGAGAGTGACGGCCTCGTCCAGGTAGACGTTCTGGATGGCGTTGAGCAGCTCGACGCCCTCGGCCATGGGCTTCTGGAAGGCCTTGCGCCCGGAGATCAGCCCCATGCCACCGGCACGCTTGTTGATCACCGCGGTGCGCACCGCCTCGGCGAGGTCGGAGGCGCCCTTGGAGCCGCCGCCGGAGTTGATCAGCCCGGCACGGCCCAGATAGCAGTTGGCTACCTGATAGCGGGCCAGGTCGATGGGATGATCCGAGGTCAGCTCATCGTAGACCCTGGCATGGGTATGACCGAAGCCGATGTCGCGGTAGCCACCGTTGGTCTCGGGCAGCTTCTGCTTGACGATGTCGGCCTTGAGGGTGGCCGCCAGGTGGTTGGCCTGGCCGGTCAGGTCGGCGGCCACGTGGTAGTCAGTGCCCTCGTGCTTGAAGTCCGGGTTGCGCAGGTAGGCCCAGAGGACCGTGACCATGCCCAGTTCGTGGGCGCGCTCGAAGGCTTCGCTGATCTCCATGATCTGGCGACGGCTCTCGTGGGAGCCGAAGTAGATGGTCGCCCCCACGGCCACACAGCCCATCTCGAAGGCCTGCTCGACCTGGGCGAACAGCGTCTGGTCATAGATCGGGGGGTAGCTCAGCGTCTCGTTGTGGTTGAGCTTGAGGATCATCGGGATCCGGTGGGCATAGCGGCGCGCCACGCTGGCCAGCCCGCCGAGGGTCGAGGCCACGGCGTTGCAGCCCCCCTCGATGGCCAGCTCAACGATATTGGCCGGGTCGAAGTAGCGCGGGTTCGGCGCGAAGGAGGCCCCCGCCGAGTGCTCGATGCCCTGGTCCACCGGCAGGATGCTGAGATAGCCGGTGCCGGCCAGGCGGCCGTGGTCGAACAGCGCCTGCATGTTGCGCAGCACGCTGGGGCGACGGTCGCTCTGGGCCATCACCCGGTCGACGAAGTCCGGACCGGGCGGGTGGATCGTCTCGGCGGGCACGCCGCGGCAGACGTGACCCAGCAGGGTATCGGCCTCGCTGCCCAGCAGCTTGGTGATATCGTTCATGGTGCTCCTCTCCTTGGTACCGGGTAATACGCTCTTCCCAGCGTAGGGGAAAACCGTACCGAGAGGAGGCTGCGCATGCAACGGGAGCGCCCGCCCGCGCGGGGGCAGGCGCTCCCGGGTCAGCGCCCGCTCAGGCCGCCTTGACCTCGATGCGCCGCCGGCGGTGGGTCTCCTTGCGCGGCAGCACCAGCTCCACCACGCCGTTGTCGATGCGTGCCTGGATGGCCTCGGCATCGATCTCGTGGCTGAGGGTGAAGCGCCGCGCATAGCGCTGGGCGCGGACCTCGGCATAGATCGCCGTCAGCCCCTCGGGCATCTCGAGGCGCACCTCGCCTTCCAGGCTCAGCACGTTGTTGTCCACCTCGATATGCAGCGACTCGCGGGTCACGCCGGGCATGTCGGCGACCAGATGCAGCGCATTGCCGTCCTCGAAGATATCTACCGGCGGCTGCAGGGTCTCCACCTCCCGCTCGCGGTCGCGGTCGCGGTCGGCAGGCGCCTGGGGGGCATCTTGTCGGATCACATCGTTCATCTCGCTCACCTCCTCGGAAGTACACGAACACACGACCTGTTTCACGCCGCCTGGATCGCGATGCGCCGCGGCCTGAGTTCCTCGCGCTTGGGCAGCAGCACCTCGCACACTCCGTCGCGGAAGCGCGCCTCGGCCCGTTCGATGTCCAGGCCATCCGGCAGCGCCAGCGAGCGGCTGAACTCGCCACGGAAGCGCTCGCTGCGGAACTCGGTGGGCGCTGACGCGTCCTCGCGCGCGGCCTCGGGCCCCCGCCTGCCGGAGACGGTCAGCACATTGTCCTGGAGGCTCACCTCCAGGTCATCTGCCGACAGGCCGGCGGCGAATACGTAGACCCGCACCGCATCGTCAGTGCGCCCCACGTTGATCATCGGGAAGCTGCCGCGGGGCACCGAGCGGATATCCGCGGCACCGGCCTCGGGCAGCATCTCGTCCATCAGTTGCCGGAACCAGTCCAGACCCTGGGTCCGAGCGGTATCGAAACGCCTGAGATCTCCGAACATCACGAACACCTCCTACGCTGATTGACCTCGTGACGATGGGCGGGGGACGCCACTCAAGCTGACATCGCCCCCGTAATCTGCACAATAGGAGCGCTTCGACGCTTTTCAAGGGGGCCATGACGCGCCCGCCAACCCGTTCACGAACGCTCTTTTCGCAAGGACACCCCATGCCGGTATTGCGCGGCTTCCTGTGGCTGCTGGGCTTCCTGCTGCTCGGCGAGACCCTGGTCACTCTCACCGGCCTGCCGGTCTCCGCCGGCGTGGTCGGCCTGCTGCTGCTCACCACCTGGCTGCGACTCCACGGCGGGGGCCTGGGTGACATCGCCGCCGCCGCCCAGCCACTGATCGCCGTACTGGCGCTGCTGATTATGCCCGGGGTGGTGGGCGCCTTCTTCATCCTCGATGCGCTCGAGGGACAGTGGACGGCGATCCTCGCCGCCCTGATCGGCGGCACCCTGCTCAGCGTGATGACGACCCTCGCGCTGATGCGCCGTCTGATGGGCGAGGCCTCCGCCCCCGGAGAAGAGGCCCCACCATGACGGCGCTGCTCGATCACCTGCTGGCGACGCCGCTGCTGGCCATCGCCCTGACGCTCGCCGCCCATGCGGCGGGCACCCGGCTGCTCAAGGCCCTAGGCGCCCCCGCCTGGTGCCCGCCGATTCTTGCCGCCGCGCTGCTGCTCGCCGGCGTGCTGGCGCTGCTCTCCATCGACTACGCGGACTACCGCCGCGGCGCCGCCTGGCTGATGCTGCTGCTGGGACCGGCCACCGTGGCGCTCGGCCTGCCGCTGCACCAGCAGATGCCCCGGATCATCGCCCTGTGGCGCCCGCTGCTGGCCTGCCTGCCGGTGGCGGTGCTGCTCGCCGCGGCCTATGCCGTGGGCATCGCCTGGTGGCTGGGCGCCCCGCCCGAGATACTCGCCGCGCTCGCCCCCAAGTCGGTCACCGCGCCCATTGCACTGGGCATCAACGCGCAGATCGGCGGCCCGGTCTCCTTGATGATGGGAGGCCTCTTGATCACTGGGGTGGCGACCGTCGGCTTCGTGAGCCTGGGCGCCCGGCTACTCGGCATCCATGACGAGCGCATCATCGGCCTCGCCCTGGGGCTCAACGGCCACGCCCTGGGCACCGTGCGCGCCTTTGAGATCGGCCCGGTGGCCGGCGCCTTCGCCTCGCTGGGCATGAGCCTGACTGGCATCCTGAGCGCGCTCTTCCTGCCGCTGGCCTGGCGGCTGGTGGGCGCCTGAGCGGCCCTCGGCCGGCGTAGCAGACGCTCGGGGCCCAGATGCGCTAGAATCGCCGTTTCATTTCCCGGCTTCGGAGTCCCTCGCCCCCTCATGGCTCTTCGCATCGCCATCAACGGTTACGGCCGCATCGGCCAGTGCGTGCTGCGCGCCCTGATCGAGGGGGAGGCGGCACGCCACGACGGCCCGGCCCTGGAGGTCGTGGCGATCAACGAGCTCTCCGATCTCGCCACCATCGCCTACCTGACCCGCTACGACACCACCCACGGCCGTTTCCCCGGCAGCGTCGAGGTGGCGGGAGACAGGCTGGTGGTCAACGGCCAGCCCATCCGCGTGCTCTGCGAGCCCGACCCGACGCGGCTGCCCTGGGCCGAGCTCGGCATCGACCTGGTGCTGGAGTGCTCCGGCAGCTTCAAGGATCGCGCCACCGCCGAGGCCCACCTGGTCTCCGGCGCCGGGCGGCTGCTGTTCTCGCAGCCTGCCGAGAGCGACGTCGACGCCACCATCGTCACCGGCATCAACGATGACGACCTGACGGCCGCGTGCCGCATCGTCTCCGCGGCCTCCTGCACCACCAACTGCCTGGTGCCGGTGCTCACCGTGCTCGACGAGGCGCTGGGCATCGAGCATGGCGTCACCACCACCATCCACTCGGCGATGAACGACCAGCCGGTGATCGACGCCTACCACCAGACCGACCTGCGCCTGACCCGCTCGGCGATGCACTCCATCGTGCCGGTCGACACGGGGCTGGCCCGCGGCATCAACCGCCTGATGCCCCATCTGGCCGGGCGCTTCGAGTGCCTGCACGTGCGGGTGCCGACGATCAACGTCTCGACCATGGACCTGTCGATCTGCGTGCGCCGCGACACCTCGGCCCAGGCGGTCAACGCCCTGCTGCGCGAGGCGAGCCGCGGACGGCTCTCGGGTCTGCTCGGCTACACCGAGGAGCCGGTGGCCTCGGTCGACTTCAACCACGATCCGCGCTCCGGTATCGTGGACGCCACCCAGACCCGGGTGGCCGGCGGCCGCCTGATCAAGCTGCTGTGCTGGTTCGACAACGAGTGGGGCTTCGCCAGCCGCATGCTCGATGTCACCCGGCGGCTGGCGCGCCTTCCCCCGGCCCCGACCAGCTCCCCCGACAGATGACATCCCTTCGGCTTTTCCAGACGAGGAACCTGCTTCCATGAACGTGCGCAAGATGACCGACCTCGACCTCAGCGGCCAGCGAGTGCTGATCCGTGAGGACCTGAACGTACCCGTCAAGCACGGCCAGGTGACCAGCGACGCCCGCCTGCGGGCCAGCCTGCCGACCATCCAGGCGGCGCTGGCGGCCGGTGCCCGGGTAATGCTGATGAGCCACCTGGGTCGCCCCACCGAGGGCGAGCCCGCCGAGGAGTTCTCGCTGGCCCCGGTGGCCGAGCACCTGGGCGAGCTGCTGGGTCGTCCGGTGCGCCTGGTCGCGGACTATCTGGACGGCGAGGTCGAGGTGGCCGACGGCGAGGTGGTGCTGCTCGAGAACGTGCGCTTCAACCGCGGCGAGAAGAAAGATGACGAGGCCCTGGCCAAGCGCTACGCCGCGCTGTGCGACGTCTTCGTGATGGACGCCTTCGGCACCGCCCACCGCGCCCAGGCCTCCACCCACGGCGTGGCGCGCTTCGCGCCGACCGCCTGCGCCGGCCCACTGCTGGCCGCCGAGCTCGACGCCCTGGAGAAGGCACTGGCCACGCCGAAGCGGCCGATGGCCGCGATCGTCGGCGGTTCTAAGGTCTCCACCAAGCTCGAGGTGCTCAACGCCCTCTCCGAGAAGTGCGACCAGCTGATCGTCGGCGGCGGCATCGCCAACACCTTCATCGCCGCGGCCGGCTACAACGTCGGCAAGTCGCTGCACGAGGCCGACCTGATCGGGGCGGCCAAGGCGCTGATGGAGAAAGTCGAGATCCCGCTGCCCAGCGACGTGGTGGTGGCCACCGAGTTCTCCGAGCACGCCGAGGCGGTGGTCAAGCCCGTCGACCAGGTGAGCGACGACGAGATGATCCTCGACATCGGCCCCGAGACCGCCGGGCGCCTGGGCGGCCTACTCAAGGACGCCGGCACCATCCTCTGGAACGGCCCAGTCGGCGTATTCGAGATCGACCAGTTCGGCCACGGCACCGAGGCGCTGTCGCGGGCCATCGCCGAGAGCGACGGCTTTTCCATCGCCGGCGGCGGCGACACCCTGGCGGCCATCGACAAGTACGGCATCGAGTCACGGGTCTCCTACATCTCCACCGGCGGCGGCGCCTTCCTCGAGTACGTGGAAGGCAAGACCCTGCCCGCGGTGGCCGCCCTGGAAGACGCCGCCCGCTGAGGCGCCGATACCCGCTATCCGGCGCGGCCCCAGCCGCCGCGCCGTCACGACCCGACAGACAACAGGAGCCTCCATGGCACTGATCAGCATGCGCCAGATGCTGGACCACGCCGCCGAATACGGCTACGGCGTGCCGGCCTTCAACGTCAACAACCTCGAGCAGATGCGCGCCATCATGGAAGCCGCCGACGAGACCGACTCGCCGGTGATCGTCCAGGCCTCCGCCGGGGCCCGCAAGTACGCCGGCGCGCCCTTCCTGCGCCACCTGATCCTGGCCGCCGTCGAGGAGTTCCCGCACATCCCGGTGGTCATGCACCAGGACCACGGCACCAGCCCCGCGGTCTGCCAGCGCTCCATCCAGCTGGGCTTCTCCTCGGTGATGATGGACGGCTCGCTCAAGGAAGACGGCAAGACCCCGGCCGACTACGCCTACAACGTCGACGTCACCCGTCGCACCGTCGAGATGGCGCACGCCTGCGGCGTCTCCGTGGAGGGTGAGCTCGGCTGCCTGGGCAGCCTCGAGACCGGCATGGCCGGCGAGGAAGACGGCGTGGGCGCCGAGGGCAAGCTCGACATGGAGCAGCTGCTCACCGACCCGGAAGAGGCCGCCGAGTTCGTCAAGGCGACTCACGTGGACGCCCTGGCCATCGCCATCGGCACCAGCCACGGCGCCTACAAGTTCACCCAGCCGCCCACCGGCGACACCCTCTCCATCCGGCGCATCAAGGAGATCCACGCCCGTATCCCCGAGACTCACCTGGTGATGCACGGCTCCTCCTCGGTGCCCCAGGAGTGGCTGGCGATCATCAACGAGTTCGGCGGCGCCATCCCCGAGACCTACGGCGTGCCGGTCGAGGAGATCGTCGAGGGCATCAAGCACGGCGTGCGCAAGGTCAACGTCGACACCGACCTGCGCCTGGCCTCCACCGGGGCGGTGCGCCGCTTCCTGGCCGAGAACCCGGCCGAGTTCGACCCGCGCAAGTTCCTCAAGGCCTCCACGGCCGCCATGAAGGCGATCTGCAAGGCGCGTTACGAGGCCTTCGGCACCGCCGGCAATGCCTCGAAGATCACGCCGATCAATCTCGAGGAGATGTTCCTGCGCTACGAGCGCGGCGAGCTCGACCCGAAGGTTCAGTGATCGCCTGCCGACCAACCGGCGGATCACGATTCACACGAGAGGGCGGCCCCAGGGGTCGCCCTCTCGCGTCTGGGCCCTTACCCTCGAACGACCGAGTCTCCCTTCGCTCCAGGAGCCGACCATGGATGGACCCGATCGCACTCCCTGCCCGCGAGGAGCTCGGCGATGCTGAACGACCTGTCCCTGACCACGGCCTTCGCGCTATTCGCCGGCTGCGCCCTGGTGATCGGCGTGGTGGGCACCCGGCTGACCGGCATCGTCGACGACCTGGCCGATCGCACCGGCCTCGGCGAGGCCATCGCCGGTGCCGTGCTACTGGGCATGGCCACCTCGCTGTCGGGACTGATGGTGTCGGTCTCGGCGGCACTGGCCGACCGCCCGACCCTGGCGATGAGCAATGCCTTGGGCGGCATCGCCGTGCAGACGCTGTTCCTGACCATTGCCGACATTACCTACCGGCGCGCCAACCTGGAACACGCCGCCGCCTCGCTCGGCAACCTGATGCAGGGGGGCCTTCTGCTGTGCCTGCTGTCGCTGGTGCTGGTCGGTCGCTTCGCCCCCGCCTGGACCCTGTGGCAGGTGCACCCCGTCACCCCGCTGCTGCTGCTCGGCTACCTGTTCGGCCTACGCCTAGTGGATCGCAGCCGCGACAACCCCATGTGGCGTCCGGCCCAGACCCGGGAGACCCAGGCGGACATGCCAGACGAACAGGCCATGAGGCGTTCGGCGACGCGCCTGTGGCTCTCCTTCATCGCCCTGGCGGCGCTGCTCGGCCTCAGCGGCTGGCTGCTGGAGCGCTGTGCCGCGGTAATCGCCGAGCAGACCGGTCTCGGGCAGTCGGTGGTGGGGGCGCTGATGACGGCGGTGGTGACCTCGCTACCGGAGCTGGTGACCACGGTGGCCGCGGTACGGCGCGGCGCCCTGACCCTGGCCGTGGCTGTTATCATCGGCGGCAACGCCTTCGATACCCTGTTCGTCGCGGCTGCGGACATCGCCTATCGCGGCGGCTCGGTCTACCACGCCATTCCCGACCCCGTCTTGCTGTGGGTCGCGCTATCCATGCTGATGACCGGCATCCTGCTGGTCGGGATGCTCCACCGCCAACGCCAGGGCCCGGCACATATCGGCTTCGAGAGCGTCGGCATCATCGCCTGCTACCTCGCAGGGGCGCTTATCCTATTGCTGGCCCCTTGAGGCTCAGGGTCCCGGTCGACGCGCTCACGGCGACGCCCGATGGCCACGACGCCGGCGGCGCGCTTCGAGCCAGGCGAACAGATAGCCACGCGGCGCATCGACGCCGGTGACGACATAGCCAAGCGTGTAGGGATTATGGAGGGTCGCCCGGATCATCGACTCCGACCAGGGGGTGCCGCAGAAGAGGACCTCGTCGCCGACGCCGAGCACAAAGGCCTGGTCCGGCAACATGATCGACTCCCCATCCCGGTGAACGGCGAGCGCTTCACACGGCAGTCGTGCCGGATACGCACGCGCATCGCAGCACAGCGGGCCCAGGGTCACGCTCCCGCCGTCCTCCAGATAGTCGGTCACCGCCGGCGCGTCGCTCGGGACCAGCCGGATCGACCACAGGTGGGGAGGCTCATCACCCACGGCCGCCTTGAGACGGGCCACCAGGGCCGTGGTCTGGGCCGGTTCTCGCTGCGCGAGCCAGTCGATCAGCTCCTGAACGAGGGGCGAGATCAAGAGCTTCAGGATCCGGCGCGCCGTGGTCAGGCTGTGCTGAAGGACCAGGTCGGCTCGGGCGGCATCGAACGCGGCCTGATTCTCATGGCTGTTCTGGCGCACGATGCGAAATGCCTGGGGATTGAGCTCCGTGACCGAAAGCAGCGTATTGAGATTGTCGGCATCGCGATTCGTCGCGGCGATGACCCCGGCGGCGTCTTCGATCGCCGCGCTCGACAGGGCCGCATGATCGGCGTGCGCCCTGACGATAACCGTCTCCTCTCCGGCCAGGTTGGCGTCCGCCTCGGGGTCGATGATGCACACATCGACACCGTGGGCCTGGAGATAGCGATGGATGCAGTGTCCCATCCGTCCGTACCCGCACAGGATCCAATTGCCCCGCGGCACCTGTACCGGTACGCCGAGTTCGACGCCACGTACGCCTACGAACCACGCATTCAGGTTGTGAAGCTCGGGGCGTGCGATCGCCCGAGAGAGGAGCTGGGCGAAGATCTCGAATGGATCGACGACCGTGACATTGTCCAGTGCCCGCAGATTCGCCTCGTGGCGCGCCGAGGTCGAACGACAGATGACCCGCAGCCGCGGGTTGAGGTGGCGCGCCATCACCGCGACCTTGAGGTTGACGTCGTCATTGTTGGTCAGGGCGATCAGGGCCCGGCATGCCGGGTGCTCCACCCCCGCGGCCAGCAGGTGTTTCGGCACACTGGCGTCCGCGTGGAGGCCCGGCATCGGAACCGTATAGTCGCGCACGCCCAGGGCCTTGATGCGTTCCGGGTCGGCATCGAGTATCACCGCACGCATCCGGTGATCACTCAAGCCCCGAGCCAGCAGGCTGCCGGCATCGCCGAACCCGCAGAGGATGAAGAAGGGAGCCGGGTTGCTCTTGACCTTGCGGGCGAACCGAAACCCATCCATGGCCTGGATGAAATGGGGATTCTGCACCAGGTGAATCAGCGAGCCGATCGCATAGAACCACGCAATGACGCCGGTATAGAGGCAGAAGATCGTCCACAGACGCTGCTCTTCGCTGAAGCCGTTCGGCAGTTCGCCGAACCCGGTCGTGGTCGCCGTGTAGGTGAAGAAATAGAACGCATGGAAGAGATTCATGTGGGTCGTCTCGCCCTCGACGACCCGGCCCGGCATCAGGGCCATGCCCATGATGCCCACCGAATAGACGAACAGCAGCACGAACAGCGGCCGGCGCATGTAGCGCAGGACGATCATCGCCACACGGTCGAGATCGGAGGTCTGCGTCACGGGTTAACCCCTCCCTCTGCCTGTCCCGGATTACGGCTGCCGCGCCGGCGTCACCCACGCGACATCAGCGCCGCGAGAGCAGCGTATCGCCGACCAGGATCACCGTCGCGATGATGTTCGCGACCAGCGCCCCCATGGCAATTGAGACGATATCGGCCATCTCGTCCGGTCCCGGGCCGCCCCCGCTATCGGGATCGGCAATGATCCAGACGATACGCGCCGTGATCAGCAGCAAGCCGGCCACCAGGCCGGACGCCAGCAGCAACGCCCCGGTCTGGGAGCGATCCCCCAGTTTCAGGCCGATGGCGACCAGGTTGACGATGATGGTGAAGGTGAGGATCCAGACATTATGGTGGGCGGCCGTCTCGACCCCCCCCGCCACGAAGGCGGCATTGAGGCTCAGGGTAAGGATGACGAAGAAACCGAAGACGACGCGTTCGAGGTTCATGAGCCTGCTCCTGGCCGGGGCGCGCCGTCAGTATAGGCATGAGTGCTCATATACCGCGACCACCACCGGCCGGCCACCGACATTCAAGAACACTGTTCACAAAATGCGGGAACTGGGCTTTACTATTGGGCAGGACGTCCCGATATCTGTAACAATGACGTTATAACTTTATGATTCCCTATGAGGCCCGGTGATGGCACGCCCCCTCTGCCTGCTCTTCGATTGTGACGGCACCCTGGTCGACAGCGAACCGCTGCTCGCCGACGAGATGTCTTCGAGCCTCACCGAGGCCGGCCTGCCGTTTCGCACCAGCGACTACATGGGAGAGTTTCGCGGGGCCCGTTTTCGCCGCATCGTCGCCGCGCTGGAGCAGCGTTACGGCAGCGTCGACCCCGAGCGGCTCGACACCCTCGAGTGCCGCATGCGCGCCAACCTCAACCGGCGCCTGGCCAGCGAGCTGATCGCCATCGATGGCGCCGCCGAGGCGCTGGCTGCCTTGAGCGGCCACCCCATGGGCGTGGTCTCCAACGGCCCGGAGAACAAGATCCGCACCTCGCTCGACGCCACCGGCCTCGCCGCGATGTTCGGCGATCGCCTGTTCAGCGCCTACACCGCCCAGTGCTGGAAGCCCGACCCCTGCCTCTTCCACCATGCGGCGAGCCTGATGGGCTTCGCCTCAGAAGAGTGCGTGGTCATCGACGATGCGCTGGTCGGCGTGCGGGGCGCCCTGGCGGCCGGCATGACGGTGATCCATCTCAACCGTTTCCCCGACGTCGAGCAGACCCCCGAAGGGGCGATCATGATCAGCAACATGTACCAGCTGCCCACGGTCATCGCCCATCTGGAAACGAGCCGCGCCCTGGCCGCCCACGCCTGATCGGCACGCCCGATAGTCACCCTCTCTCCACAGCGCCGGTTTCTCCCTCCCCCTGTTCACCGCTGCTATCCACGGCCCGCCCGTCCACCAGGTCTCACCGGCGGCGGTGACAAGCCTGGCGGATGCAGCCCGCCGCCGGGATGGCTATCATCGCAGCGACATACGACAGCGCGAGGAGGCCCCATGGCATCCCTGAAGGAGCAGCTCGGCGGGCTGGTCTATTCCACCGAACACGGCGATACCTGCCCGGAGTGCCGCCGCCCCCGGGCCGAGTGCGCCTGTGCCGAGCAGGCCGAACAGCGGCGCCTGGCCGAGCTCGACGGCACGGTGCGCATCCGCCGCGAGACCAGCGGCCGCAAGGGCAAGGGCGTGACCACCCTGGAGGGCATCCCGCTGCCCGCCGACGAGCTCAAGACCCTGGCCAAGGCGCTCAAGAAACGTTGCGGCACGGGCGGCGCCGTCAAGGAGGGCGTCATCGAGATCCAGGGCGACCAGCGCGAGGTGCTCAAGGCCGAGCTCGAGCAGCGCGGCTACCGGGTCAAGCTGGCCGGCGGGTGAGCGAGGAGCGCGGGTCGGCGTCCAGCGCCTCGCAGAGCCTCACCAGAGCGTCGGCGGAGGCCTGCACCTTGAGGGCATAGAGATCGTCGGCGCGGGTCCGGCCCAGGTTGAGGCAGGCGATGGGCCGCCCCGCCTTGGCCGCGGCCCGGGCGAAACGGAACCCGGAAAAGACCATCAGCGACGACCCCACCACCAGCAGGGCATCGCTCTCGCCCAGCAGGTCGAAGGCGGCCTCCACGGTGGCGCGCGGCACGCTGTCGCCGAAGAACACCACGTCGGGCTTGTAGATGCCATCTCCGCAGCGCGTGCAGCCGGGCACCCGGAAATCGGCGAAGTCGGCCTCGAGATCGGCGTCGCCGTCGGGGCCCGCCCGGGCGCCGACCTCTCGCCAGTGGGGGTTGCGCTCGGTCAGCTCCGCGTGCAGGTCGTGGCGCATGCGCCGCGCGCCGCAGCCCATGCAGCGCACCCGATCGGCGCGGCCGTGCAGGTCGATCACCCGCCGCGAGCCGGCCCGCTGGTGCAGGCCGTCGACGTTCTGGGTGATCACGCCGTTAACGTGGCCCAGCGCCTCGAGCCGGGCCAACGCCGCATGGGCAACGTTGGGCGTGGCCTCCTGCAGGGTGCGAAAGCCGATCAGCGCCCGCGCCCAGTAGCGCTGGCGAGCCGCGTGGCTACCCATGAACGCCTGGTGCTGCATCGGCGGCGGGCGCTTCCAGTCGCCCTGATCGTCGCGGTAGTCGGGGATGCCGCTGGCCGTGCTGATGCCGGCGCCCGTGAGAACGGCCAGCCGTGGATGCCGGCGGACGAAGGCCGCCAGGGCCTCCAGGTCATGGTCGTTGCCTGCCACGCTGCGGTGTCTCACGCCTGCCTCCTCGCGGCTACGTCTCGTGCCTCGCCGATCATGACGAATGAGCATGGCCCCCCTGGGGGCAGGTTGTCTAGAATGGAGCCTCTCCCTCAGGGCAAGGACTCCCGATGGCCTGGCTGGAATACCTGCTGCCGCTGATCTTCCTGTTTCCGCTGGCGGCCACCGCCGTCATCGTGCTGGCGCTGCGCAACCTGCACGATGCCCGGGTGCACTCGCCCTTCGACGCCCATCCGCTGCGCGAGCCCGGCCAGAACCTGCGCGACCACCTCGATCGCGCCTTCGCCGGCCTGTTCCTCGACGGCGCCCTGGGGCCCATCGTCACCCTGGCGCCGCTAGTCTACGGCATGGGCCGCATGCTCTTCGCCAGCGAGCAGAACTGGATCGAGTGGGCGCTCTACGGCGCCCTGAGCACCCTGCTGGTGCTGGTGTTCTGCTTCCTGCTGATTCGCGATTTCCAGCGCATCCGCCGGCTCAAGCTGGGGCTCGCCTGCGAGCTCGCCGTGGGCCAGGAGCTCGAGCGGTTGATCCGCCCCGAGGGGCATCCCTACTTCGTGTTCCACGACGTGCCGGGCGACGGCCGGTCCCTCGATCACGTGGCGGTCACCCCCCACGGCATCTTCGTGGTCGAGACTCGCGCCCGCCCGCCGGCGCTCTCGCCCGGCGGCCAGGAGGACAACCGCGTCGTCGTCGAGGCCGAGCGGCTGCGCTTCCCCGGCTGGAGCGAGCGCCTGCCAATGCACAAGACGCGCGAGGCCGCGCGCTGGCTGGCGACATGGCTGGAGCGCCAGGTGGGCGAGGCGGTACCGGTCAAGGGCGTGCTGGCGCTGCCCGGTTGGCGGGTCGAGGAGGAGGGCGCGACGGATGACCTGCTGGTGGTCAACGGCGAGGACCTGGCGCGACGCCTCAGTGAGAGTTCACAGGGCGAGCTCGACACCGCCCTGCACGACGCCGCCATCGTCGCCCTGCGCCAGCGCGCCAGCCTAGTGTGTCCGCCGCCCGCGGCCTGAGCCCCTCACGGCTCTCCGATTCACTGAAGGTCGCCCTGTCACTCGAAACGGGCGATGCGCACCCGCGTCGCGCAGCGCCCGCGCGGCTGACGCACCAGGCTCTCGGCCGCCGGGAAGTCCGCCAGCCGGTCGGCCGCGATGCCGATCCGCACCTCGGTGAGCAGGCGGTTGCCCCGCCCGCCGCAGGTCAGCCGAAGCGCTCGCCCGGTCTGCTCGCCGAAGGCCGCCTCGAAGGCGTCGATCAGCGCGTTGCGCGCCACCTCACCGCCCTGGTTCAGGGTCACGAAGCCGCCGAAGGCGCTCTCGTTGACGGCCTCGACCAGGGCCACCGAGGCCGCGAAGTAGGTGGCCTCGGGCAGCGCCAGGCAGGCGGCATGCTTGGCATACTGGTAGCGACCCAGGCAGCTGGCACGTCCCGGCATCGCCGCGTCGAGGCGACGTTCCAGCCCCACCGACAGGTCCAGCGGCGGATGGGCGCGACAGAAGCCGCCGTCGGCGCGGGGCGTCTCGAGAAAGCACCCCTCCCGCCACCAGCGGCGCCGGTCGATGCCCCGGTCGGCGAAGCGCTCGGGCAGCGAGGGCCATAGGCCGTGCAGCACGAAGCCCCGATCGGCGCCCTCGCGCAACGCCGGCTCGCGACACTCCCGCGGCGGGCGGGTACGGCTCACGCAGAAGCCGGGGTGCCAGGTCAGCGCCAGGGTGTAGTGATCGACGCCCTCGGCCGAGAGGGTCGGCGCCTCGGCACGGGCCGGATCGGCGGCCAGGATCGCCGCGGCCAACACCAGCACCGGCAATAGACGCGAGAACGCTTGCCAGGCGCGGCGAAGCGGAAAATAATCCGCCGCCTTCGCAGGAAATGTCCTTTTCATCGCCATAAAACTCATCACGTTCGACGCATTTCGCACACTCGACATCCCGGACGTACTTGACCTGGGCGACGACGATCGAGACCCGGACGAGGAGCCACCGCTGCAGCTGTCCGCCTGAGCGCCGTCAGTCGCCCCTGAGTCGCCCGCCCATCTCCTGGGCTAGGTCCACCGCCTAGTGATCGGCCATGCCGCCGATGAAGTCGAGCATGCGTCCCGAGGCAGGCAATCTGGAGGAATCCAGTCGGTCATCCGGAAGACGTAAGGACTCGGCGACGGCGATGACGACCGTGACTCGGACGGTAATGATGTCCGTATACGGACCGCTCGGATGGTACTGCTTGACGATCACCGCTGCGAGTCGCCGTCGATCTAGTTCGAGGTTCTTTTCGCCCCTCACATAAACCAAAAAAATACTAAGAATAAAAAATACAAAGTTGTTAAATACAAGTCGGTCGTCGAGTCTCGTCATCAGCGCCGCTTCCTAGGCGCCATCCAAAAATGACAATGATGACAAGAGGTATCGACATGAAGCCGACGACGCTTTCCCTCGCGGCCCTGGCCGGCCTGACCGCCTTCGCTGGCCACGCCCAGGCCCTCGACATCAAGCTCGGCCACGTGCTGGCCCCTACCCACAACTGGCATGTGGCGGCGGAAGGCTTCGCCGAGGGCGTCCGCGAGGCCACCGACGACCGCGTCAACTTCCAGGTCTTCCCCAGCGGCCAGCTCGGCAACGAGAAGACCATGGTCGAGGGCATGCAGATCGGCAGCGTCCCCGCCGGGGTCATCGGCTGCGGCTCCTTCCAGCCCCTGGACCCCAAGTTCGGCATCGTCGAGCTGCCCTACTCCTGGGACGATCGCCAGGATGCCTACGCCGCCTACGACGGCGAGCTGGGCGAAGCCCTGGAGGCGCTGGCCGAGCAGCACAACATGAAGATCCTCGCCTGGTGGGAGAACGGCTTTCGCCACGTCACCAACAATCGCGGCCCCATCGAGGCCCCCGAGGACCTGGCCGGGCTGAAGATCCGCGTCACCCCCGACAAGATGCGCCTCGACACCTTCGACGCCTTCGGTGCCAGCCCCGCCCCGCTGTCCTTCGGCGAGCTCTATTCGGCCCTGCAGCAGGGGGTCTTCGATGCCCAGGAGAACCCGCTGTCGATCATCCATTCCTCGTCGTTCTACGAGGTGCAGGACTACGTCTCCCTCACCGGCCACGTCTGGGCCCCGGCCTGCCTGACCGTATCGACCAGCACCTGGAACCGCCTCTCCGAGGACGACCAGGTCGCGGTCCAGGAGCTCGCCAACGTCTGGCGCGACAAGCAGCGCGAGATGACCCAGGCCGACGACAGCAACATGATCGAGAAGCTCGAGGCCGAAGGCATGCAGGTCAACGAGGTCGATACCGCGCCCTTCAACGCCAAGGTGCAGGATGTCTGGGCGGAGTATAAATCGGTGTTCGGTAGCGAGCTGATGGGTCTGGTCAAGCGCTACCGCCAGGGCAAGTGATCGCCATGCCGCTGTCCTCCTTCACTCGTACCCTCTCACGCGCCAGCCTCGGGCTGGCCGCCACCGGCGCCGCGGTCCTCGCGGCGCTGGTCGCCTACACAGTGTTCATGCGCTGGGTGGTTGGCAAGCCGCCTCACTGGGCCGAGGAGTTGCCTCAGCTGATCCTGGTCTGGACCACCCTGCTGGCGGCAATCGCCTGCACCCGCCACCGCTCGCACCTCAACGCTGGTCTGCTGCCGCTGCTAGTGCATTCCCCCGGCGCGCGTCGCGCCCTTGGTCGGGTCACCGATCTGGTGCTGCTGCTAATGCTGCTGGTACTGGCCAAAGCCGGTTGGGAGCTGGCGATGCTGACCATGGCGCAGACCACCACCGCGCTGCAAATGCCCGCCGGCATCGTCTACCTGGCGGTCCCGGTCAGCTGCCTAGGCATGGCGCTGATGCAGCTCGAGCACCTTTTCACCCGCGGAGATACCCCATGACCCTGGGTGCCCTGACCCTGCTCGGCGTGTTCGCGCTGGCCATCCTCGTCGATATTCCCATCGCCTTCGGCCTGATCCTCGCCTCCCTGACCTACCTGCTGGCCTTCGGCGCCGCCCCGATGATGGTCTCGGCCCAGCAATTCGTCGCCGGCATGGAGAGCTTCACCCTACTGGCCATTCCGCTGTTCGTGATGGCCGCCCAACTGATGAACCACGCCGGCCTGACCCAGCGCCTGGTACGCCTCTGCATGGCGCTGGTCGGCGACATCCGCGGTGGCCTGGCAGTGGTCGCGGTGCTTGCTTGCATGCTGTTCGGGGCGCTCTCAGGGTCCGGGGTGGCCGACGTCATCGCCATCGGCAGCATGCTGCTGCCGACCATGCATCGGAACGGCTATCACAAGGGCTTCAGCAGCGCTCTGGTCGGCACTGCCAGCTCGATCGGCACGGTGATCCCGCCGAGTATCGTGATGATCGTCTACGGCACCACCTCCAACACCTCGGTGGGCAAGCTGTTCATGGGCGGCGTCATCCCCGGCCTGCTGCTGACCGCGGCGCTGGTCGGGGTGGCCCTCTACGTCTCGCGCAAGCATGGCTGGGCCGGTGGCAAGGCCGCCGAGCCGGGCGAGCGGCGCCGCGCCTTTGTCGGCGCTCTGCCCGCCCTGCTGGTGCCGGTGCTGATCATCGGAGGCATCCGCTTCGGCGTCTTCACCCCGACCGAGGCCGCCGCCTCGGCGATCCTCTATGCCCTGCTGGTCGGCACCCTGGTGTACCGCAGCCTGAGCCTGCGCAAGATCGTCGACAGCCTGATCGCCACTGCCGAGACCACCGGCGCCATCCTGGTGATCATCGGTGCCGCCGGCCTGTTCGCCTGGGGCCTGACCTACGAGCAGGTGCCCCAGGCCGTGGCCGCGCTGATCGGCGAGTTCACCGACAGTCGCTACAGCGTACTACTGCTGCTAACGGCGGTGCTGCTGGTGCTCGGCTCCTTCATGGAGAGCGTGGCGATCATCATCATCGTCACGCCCATCGTCATGCCGCTGCTCAGCCAGTACGGCATCGACCCGGTTCACTTCGGCGTGCTGCTGACCGTCAATCTGGCGATCGGCGCCAACACTCCGCCGCTGGGGGTCGACCTGATGGCAGCCTGCCGCATCGCCGGGATCAGCGTCATGGAGTCATTGCGCCCGCTGATGCTGATGATCGGCGCCATGTTCGCGGTGCTGATGCTGATCACCTTCGTGCCGGACATCGTGCTCTTCCTGCCTAACCTGATGGAGTGACACGTCGTGCCACCACTCGCTCTCACCCACTGTCGCAGCTGGCTGTTCGTGCCCGGACATGACCCCGAGCACCTCGACGCGGCCCTGGCCTCGGCGGCCGACGCCATCGTCGTCGACCTTGAGGAGTTCACGCCGCCGGAGGCTCGCCATGGCGCCTGCCTGGCCTTCCCGGCCTTCGCCGAGCGTGCCCGACAGCACGGCCAGCATCCCATGGCGCGCATCAACGCTTTGGCGGCCGGCGGCGATGACGAACTCGCCCGGCTAATCGCCGGGGCCCCGACGGCGATCTTCCTGCCTCGGGTCGAGGAGGACACTCAGCTCCTGGCGCTGGCCCAGGCGCTAGACGCCGCCGAGACCTATCAGGGACTGGCCCAGGGAGTGACGGCCCTGATCCCGACCCTGGAGACCCGGCGCGGGGTCGAAGGCGCCGAGGGGCTGCTGCGGACGACCCCGCGCCTTACCGCGGCATTGCTCGGCACCGGCGACCTGGCCGGTGACCTCGGCCTGACGTCGAGTGAGCGCGCCGCGGGGCTCAGACCCTTCCGAGAGCGCTTCCTGGCCGCCTGCCGCGATGCCGGGATCGCTGCCATCGACGGCCCCTGGCCGGAGCAAGACGGCTTCGACGAGGACCAGGCCTGGGCCATTGCCCGCGGCTTCCGGGCACGCTGCATCACCGCCCCCGCACAGATTCCGTTTCTGCATGATGCCCTCTCGACACGGCCCCGGGCCGACTGAGCCATGCCTCCTAAAAAGAGAAAATCACCATGACCCACGCCACTCACCCGCTGCGTAACGGCGGCCAGATCCTGATCCAGCAGCTGCGCCGGCACGGTGCCCGCCGCGTCTTCCTGGTGCCCGGAGAAAGCTACCTGCCCTGCATCGACGCCCTCAACGAGCACCGCGACGCCATCGACCCCATCGTCTGCCGACAGGAGAGCGGCGCCGCCTACATGGCCGAGGCCTACGGCAAGCTGACCAACGAACCGGGGATCTGCTTCGTCACCCGCGGCCCCGGCGCCACTAACGCTTCGATCGGCGTGCATACCGCCTTCCAGGACTCGACCCCGATGATCCTGTTCATCGGCCAGGTCGGGAACGACTTCATCGAGCGCGAGGCCTTCCAGGAGATCGACTACCGCCGCATGTTCGGCCCGATGACCAAGTGGGTGGCGCAGATCGACGACCCGGCGCGAATCCCCGAGTACATCGCCCGCGCCTACGCGGTGGCCACCAGCGGCCGGCCCGGCCCGGTGGTGCTGGCGCTGCCGGAAGACACCCTATGGGGCGAGGCCAGCGTCGCCGATGTCGAGCCGCGCCCCCGGCTGCACAGCCATCCGAGCCGTGCTCAGCTCGACGAACTGGGCCAGCGCCTCGAGCAGGCCGAGCGCCCCTTCCTGTTGCTCGGCGGCAGCGGCTGGACCGAACAGGCTCAGCACCAGGTGGCGGCCTTCGCCGAGCGCTTCGCGCTGCCGGTGGGGGTCGCCTGGCGGCGCCTCGAGTGCTTCGACCAGCGCCACGAGGCCTTCGTCGGCCATGTCGGCAACGGCATGCACGATGCCCTGCGCGAGCGGCTCGAGGCCTGCGACCTGCTGATCGCCGTGGGCACGCGCCTAGGCGAGGCCACCAGCGAGGGCTACAGCTGGATCGAGTCGCCCACCCCGCGCCAGGCCCTGGTCCACGTCTACCCGGACCCGGAAGAGCTCGGCCACGTCTACCGCCCGAGCCAGGCGATCAACGCCGACGTGGTTGGCTTCGCCGGCGCCCTCGAGGCACTATCGCCGGCCACCCCGCCGCCGTGGCAGGCCGAGACCCAGGCCGCGCGCCGGGCCTATCTCGCCACCCTCGAACCCCAAGAAGCGCCGGGGCCGCTGAGCCTCGACCGGGTCAGCCAGACCGTCGATCGGGTCCTCGACGGTAAAGGCTGCATTAGCGTCGGCGCCGGCAACTACGCCCTCTACGCCCACCGTTATGTGCGCTTCAGCGGGCTCGGCAGCTCGCTGGCGCCCACCGTCGGCTCAATGGGCTACGGCCTGCCGGCGGCGATCTCGAGCAAGCTCGAGCACCCCAAGCGTCCCGCCGTCTGCTACGCCGGCGACGGCTGCTTTCAGATGAACCTCCAGGAGCTGGGGGTGGCCCTACAGTACCGCCTCGGCATCGTGGTACTGGTGTTCAACAACGGTATGTGGGGCACCATCCGCGCCCACCAGGAACACGACTTCCCGGGCCGCGAAATCGCTCTGACCTTCACCAACCCCGCCTTCGCCACCCTGATCCAGGCCTACGGCGGCCAGGGGGAGATCGTCGAGGATGATGCCACCTTCGAGGACGCCTTCCGACGCGCCCTCAGCTTCGCCGAGCGGGAGCGTCTGCCCGCCCTCATCGAGCTGCGCTACGACGCCGACGGCATCGCGCCGGGCCAGCGTCTCAGCGCGATCCGCGAGGCGGCTCTCAGCCACCCCGCCTCACCGACACCGGGAGCACAACAACCATGATCGATGCCCGCTACCTGCCGCTACGCGTCAACGGCCAGCGCCTCTGGCAGTCGCTGATGGACCTGGCCGAGATCGGCGCCACCTCCAAGGGCGGTAACTGCCGCCTGGCCCTGACCGAGGAAGACCGCCAGGGTCGTGAGCTGGTCACCGGCTGGCTGCGCGACGCCGGCCTGACGCTCAGAGTCGACCAGATCGGCAACGTCTTCGCTCGCCGCCCCGGGCGCCGCGACGACCTGCTACCCGTGGTCACCGGCAGCCACATCGACACTCAGCCCACCGGCGGCCGCTTCGACGGCTGCTACGGCGTGCTCGCCGGCCTCGAGGTGATGCGCGTCCTCGACGACCACGGCATCACCACCGAAGCCCCGCTGGAAGTGGCGATCTGGACCAACGAGGAAGGCTGTCGCTTCGTGCCGGTGATGATGGGCTCGGGCGTGCATACCGGCATCATCCCGCTCGAGGACGCCCTGAGGGCCACCGACCGCCAGGGCGACAGCGTGGCCGCGTCGCTGGCGCGCACTGGTTACGCCGGCGAGGTGCCGGTCGGAAGCCAGGCCTTCGACGCCTATTTCGAGGCGCATATCGAGCAGGGCCCGGTACTCGAGGCCGAGGGAATTCCCATCGGAGCCGTGACCGGCTCGCTGGGCCTGCGCTGGTTCGACGTAGTGGTCACCGGTCAGGAGGCCCATGCCGGTCCCACTCCTATGCCCTATCGTCGCGACGCCCTCAAGCGAGCCGCCGCGCTGCTCGGCGAGATCCTCGCCCTCGCCGACTCCCACCAGCCCAACGGCCGGGTGACCTGTGGCGAGCTCGACCTGCACCCCAATTCGCGCAATGTGATCCCCGGCCGGGTTCGCTTCAGCGTCGACATCCGCCACCTGGAGCCCGAGGTGCTGGACCAGATGGAGCAGGCGCTTCGCGAGACCTGCACCCGCTACGATGAGCCCGGCCAGGTGACCGTCGAGCTCCAGGAGGTGCAGCGGGTGGCGCCGACGCCCTTCGATGCGACCCTGATCGACCTGGTGCGCCGCAGCAGCGAGGCGCTGGAGATCTCCTACCGCGACATGGAGACCGGCGCCGGCCACGACGCGGTCTTCGTCAGCCGCGTGGCCCCCACGGCGATGATCTTCGTGCCCTGCGAAGATGGTATCAGCCACAACGAGAGCGAGAATGCCGACCCCGAGGACCTCGAGGCCGGCACCAACGTGCTGCTTCACGCCATGCTCGGCCGTGCCGGCATCGCCGAGCCCCTGGACAGCGAGTAGGAGAACGAGATGACGACGCAAGACCATAGCCATTGGCGCCGCCAGGCGGATCAACTCTCATTGATCACTCGCCCCTTTATCGACGGCGACTTCGTCGATAGCCAGGGCGCCGAGACCCTCACCGCCTACAACCCGGCAACCGGCGACATGCTGGCCGAGGTGACCGCCTGCAACGCGGCGGATATCGACCGTGCGGTGGCCGCCGCACGCCGCGTCTTCGAAGCCGGCAGTTGGTCACGCTGTGCCCCCCTGGCGCGCAAGACGGTGCTGCTGCGCTTCGCCGCTCTGATCGAGGCCCACGCCGAGGAACTGGCCTTGATCCAGACCCTGGAGATGGGCAAGCCGATCGCCGACAGCCTCGGCTTTGACCTCGCCGAGACGGCACGCTGCGTGGCCTGGTACGCCGAGGCGATCGACAAGCAGTACGACGAGATCGCCCCCACCGGCGAGGACGTCCATGCCACCATCAGCCGCGAGCCGCTCGGCGTAGTCGCGGCGGTGGTGCCCTGGAACTTCCCGCTGATGATCGCCGCCTGGAAGTTCGCCCCGGCCCTGGCCATGGGCAACAGCGTGGTGATCAAGCCCGCCGAGGCCTCTAGCCTGAGCATCCTGCGGCTCGCCGAGCTGGCCCGGGAGGCTGGCCTGCCGGCGGGGGTGTTCAACGTCACCCCGGGCCACGGCGCCGTGGCTGGCCAGGCACTGGGCCTGCACATGGAGGTGGATGCCCTGACCTTCACCGGCTCCACCGCCACCGGCAAGCGCTTCATGCGCTATTCGAGCGATTCCAACCTCAAGCGCGTGTGGCTCGAGTGCGGCGGCAAGTCGCCGCATCTCGTCTTCGCCGACTGTCCGGACCTCGATGCCGCGGCGCAGGCCGCCGCCGCTGGCATCTTCACCAATCAGGGGGAGGTGTGCATCGCCGGCTCGCGGCTTTTCGTCGAGGAGGCGATCTTCGACGCCTTCCTGCCGCGCCTGCTCGAGGCCGCCCGGGCCATGCCGGCGGGGGACCCGCTGGACCCGGCGACGTGCATGGGCGCGCTGGTTAGCGCCGAGCACCAGGCCAAGGTGCTCGACTTCATCGAGCAGGGGCTCGCCGAAGGCATGACCCTGCACCAGGGCGGCCGCAGTGCCTCACCGGTCGAAGGCGGCTGGTACCTGGAGCCGACGATCCTCGAAGGCGACCCGGCGGCGACGCCGATGCGCGAGGAGATCTTCGGCCCGGTGCTCGGCATCAGTCGGTTCAGCGGTGAAGCCGAGGCCATCGCGCTCGCCAATGACTCGGTCTACGGCCTCGGCGCCGGCCTCTGGACCGGCGACCTGGGGCGCGCCCATCGGGTGGCCAAACGGTTGCGCGCCGGGCTGGTGTGGGTCAACTGCTACGCCGACGGCGACATCAGCGTGCCCTTCGGCGGCGTAAAACAGTCCGGCTTCGGCCGTGACAAGTCGCTGCACGCCCTCGATAAGTACGCAGACCTCAAGACCACCTGGGTGAACCTGGCCTACGCCCCGTCATAAGCGGACGACTCCGCCTCCGGTGTCTCCTCGGCCGCCTCGAGCCCAGCGGTGAGCCGGGCCTCTAGCGGTACCTTGGCCATGGCGTTGAGGAAGAAGTCGATGAAGGCCGACTCGGCGGCGCTGAAGCGCGCGTCGCGGTGCCACATCAGGTTGAGGTCGATATCGGCGACGCCGTCGTAGGGCGGCAGCGGCCACAGCCGCCCCTCCTCGACGTCCCGGGCCACCAGATGCTCCGGCAGGCAGCCGATGCCCCAGCCGGCGAGCACCATGCGCTGGATCTCCTGCAGGCTGCTCGACTGTCCCACCACCGGCCCTTGCAGGCCGTGCTGGGCGCGGAACACCGCCAGCGGTGAGAGCACGCCGTCGAGCTGCTCGCTGCCGAAGGAGACGTAGGCCTCGTGCATCAAGCTGTCCATTGGCAGGTTGTGCCGTCCGTACAGCACATGGCTGCGTCCGCAGTAGAGGCGATAACGCTGCCGTGCCAGGACCTGGCTAGTGAGGTTTTCAGGGCACTGCAACGCCAGGCAGATACCCAGCGCCCCCTGGCGCTGGAGCAGGGCGTGCTGAACCTCCTGGCTCGACATGTCCTCGATCTCGAAGGTGATCTGGGGGAACAACCGATGGAAGCGCTCGAAGACGCTGTCGAGGAAGCGACACTGGATGCCGGTGATGAATAGCAGCGAGACGTGCCCCGCCACCTCTGGGTCGGCCTCCCCCACCGAAGCCGCCAGGCGCGCCACGTTGGCGTAGATGTCGACGGCCTCCCGGTACACCAACTGCCCGGCCTGGGTGACGTGGAAGCGGTGGCTGTCGCGCTCGATCAGCCGCTGCCCGAGCCGCTCTTCGAGACGCTTCAGCGACAGGCTGACCGCGGGCTGGGACAGGTAGAGCCGCACTGCCGCCCGGCTGACGCTCTCCTCCTGGACGATCACGATGAAGGTTCTGAGCAGGTTCCAATCGAGCGTATCGTGAATCGGCCGCATGGCGGGTTCCTCAACAAGAATGACACGGCATCAAGCGAGACAATGCCAAGAGCCTAACGGCCGCCGCCCTCGGCGTCACGCCCTCGATGACCCTGAGTATGACACCATCGGTACGCCCTCGCTCGAGACGAGCAGCGGCGACGGAACCCGCCCTTCCGTCCCGCCCGACGCGCTAGCGCCTCGCTTTCTTGGCTACTGCCGAGCGCTTGCTCGAGTCTTTTCGTTCACCGCCTACCCATCGAATTACGCCCCTAGATGGCACCTAACCGTTAGAAATTGCTGACATTATGCACCATCAATATTCATATAATCTTGGGTCAATACCCGTCGACAAGGCGACATGATATGAGGGCCATAAGGCATTTTCTTCAATATTAATATCAAAATTTTTTTGTATTAACTTTAAAAATTCAAAGCATTAAAAAATGAAAACTTCAGGCCGGCGAATTCATTTGACCAGGGTGCGAGGGCATGACTAGATTAGCTAACCTCCAGCGGGTCCTTTGGGACAACCGCTTGGAAACAACAACCACAATGCGAGGAACATCATGAATCGCTCCCTCCAAGCCATCGCGCTATCCGCCCTGACGCTGACCGCTTCCCAGGCCATAGCCACCGAGCTGCGGATGCTCTCCAGCTACGACCAGACCGCCGTCTATACCCAGGAGGTCGCCCAGCGCTACATCGACAAGGTACAAAACGCCAGCGGGGACGAGATCAGCATCTCCCTGAACGGCCCCGGTGTGGTGCCGCCCTTCGAGCAGATGCAGCCGGTCTCCGCCGGGGTCTTCGACCTGCTCTATACCCACGGCGCCTATCACACCAACACCACCGGCGTGGGGGCGGCCATGGACGCCGTCTTCGTCGACCCGGCGAAGACCCGCGAGTCCGGCCTGTGGGACTTCATCGACGAGCACTACAACGGCCAGGGCCTCAAGCTGCTGGCCATCCCGCCACTGGGCAGCAGCGGCTTCCAGTACGTCCTCGAGGAGCCGATCACCGGCACCCCTGGCCTCGAGGGTCGCCGCCTGCGGGGCAGCCCCACCTACACCAACGTGACCCAGGGCCTGGGCGGCACCCCGGTGCTGATGTCGAGCGGTGACGTCTACTCGGCGCTCGACCGCGGCGTGATCGACGGCGCCGCCTGGGGCCTCAACGGCGTCGAGGACCTGGGTTGGCACGAAGTCGCCGGCTACTTCACCAAGCCGACCTTCGGCCAGACCTACACCTACCTGTTCATGAATCTCGCGGCCTTCGAGGCCCTCGGCGAGGACGAGCAGGCACTGCTGCTCGAACAGGGCCGCGCCCTAGAGACCGAGACCGCGGCGATCCTCGACGAACTCGCCAAGGAGGAGTGGCAGTCGCTGAAGGACAAGGGCATGCAGGAGACCCACTTCGAGCCGACCGACGCCGAGCAACTGGACGCGCTGGTCACCGAGGGCATCTGGCAGCTCGGCGTCGACAAGTCGCCCGAGGCGGTGAAGACGATGCGCGAGATCGCCCAGCAGCACGACATGACGCCCTGATGTTCGAGTAGGAATCCCGCATGAACCACCCGATAGCCAGGCTTCACGACCGCATCACGCGATTCGGGTTCTACCTCGGCGGTGCCACCCTGTGTGGCATCGTCGTGTGTTTCTGGATCGAAGTGGTCGCCCGTTACTTCTTCAATTCGCCGACCCTGTGGTCGGGCTCGCTGGTGGCCTACTTCCTGTGCCTCTCCGCCAGCCTGGCGATGCCCGAGCTCGCCCGCACCCAGGGCCATATCGCCATCACGGTGCTCCACGAACGGCTGTCGCCGAGGGCCCGCCGACACTACGACCGCGGCATCGCCCTAGTCGCCGGCGGCATCTGCCTGATTGCCGCCTGGATCATCGTCGACGAGACCCTGCGTCAGCTCGCCGGTGGCACCACCACCGCCATGGGGCTGGATATACCCAAGTACTGGGTGTCGAGCTTCATCAGCTACGCCTTCATCAATACCGCCCTGCATTTCCTGCGTCACGCGCTCTTCCCGGTGGACGCGACCGCACCCGACCCTACCGACCGACAGGAGGCCTGACCCATGGAATGGTATACCACCCTGGGGCTCGCCATCGCCCTGCTGATGGGGCTCTTCGCCCTCGGGGTACCGGTGTTCGTGGCCTTCCTGACCATCAACGTCGCCGGCACCCTGTGGCTGATGGGCACCGCCGGCTTCGGGCTGTTCGCCAACAGCGTCTACGACACCGTCACCTCGGAGACCCTGACCACCATCGCGCTCTTCGTGCTGATGGGCGAGCTGTTGTTCCGCTCGGGCTCGATCGACGTCATCTTCGACGCCTTGGACACCCTGATGGGGCGCGTGAAGGGCCGGCTCTACTTCTTCGTTGTCGCCCTCTCCACCCTGTTCGGCGCCCTCTCGGGCTCGGCCCTGGCGGTCACTGCCATGCTCAGCCGCTCGGCGCTGCCGACCATGCAGGAGCGCGGCTACGACGACCGCCTGTCGATCGGCCTGATCCTCGGCGGTGCCAGCCTGGCGCCGATCATTCCCCCGAGCCTGCTGGTGATCATCATCGGTTCGATGGTCGACGTCTCCATCGCCCGCCTGCTGGTCGCCGGCATCCTGCCCGGCATCCTGCTCGCCGGGCTGTTCGTCGCCTACGTGGTGATCCGGCTGATCATGGACCCCTCCCAGGCGCCGCCGGTCGACGAGAGTGGCGGCGGCACGCCCCGCGAGCGCGGCCGGGCGCTACTCAAGATGGCGCCCTTCAGCATCATCATCTTCTCAGTGCTGGGGCTGATCATGCTCGGCGTGGCCACGCCCTCGGAGTCGGCGGCCACCGGCGTGCTCGGCGCCATCCTGGTGGCCTGCTACTACCGCCGCTTCACCCTGAAGATGGCCCGCGAGGCGGTGCTGTCGTCGCTGTCGATCAGCGCCATGATCATCACCATCCTCGCCTGCTCGAAGCTGTTCAGTCAGCTCCTGTCATTCGCCGGGGCCACGGCGGGCCTGGTCTCCGCGGCCACAGACCTCAATCTCGACCCGGCGTGGATGCTGCTGCTGCTGATGTTGATCCCGCTGTTCGCCTGCATGTTCATCGACCAGATCGCCTTCATGATGGTGGTCATCCCCATCTATGCCCCGCTGCTCCAAGTCTACGGCTTCGACCCGGTCTGGTTCTGGACGCTGTTCTTGATCAACCTCTCGGTGGGCAGCCTGACCCCGCCCTTCGGCTACAACCTGTTCGCGGTCAAGGGCGGCGCGCCCTCGGTGTCGATGCCGACGATCTATGCCGCCGCCTGGCCCATCGTGCTGTGCTTCCTGTTCGGCATGCTGGTGCTGTTCTGGGTGCCGTCGCTCACCACCTTCCTGCCCAGCCTGATCTGACCCCGGAGACCCTCATGTACCATATCGCCCCCATGCCCGCGCCCCTCGACGAGGCCCTCCGGCAACAGCTGCTGGCCTGCGAGCCCGCCACCATCGGCCACTTCCGGGAGGCCGGCTTCGTCGACCCGGCGATCCGCTCGGTGCTCGCCGAGACGCGCATCGCCGGCACCGCCGTTACCCTCTCGCTGCCGCCCAGCGACGGCACCCTGCTCAATCACGCCATGCGCCTGGTGCGCCCCGGCGACGTGCTGATCATCGACCGCCAGGACGACAAGCGCCACGCCTGCTGGGGTGGGGTGATGACCCAGGTGGCGAAGGGCCTCGGCGTCGCCGGGGTGATCATCGACGGCAAGGCCACCGACGCGGCAACCATTCGCGAGCAGGACTTCTCGGTGTGGAGCCGCGGCGTGGCGGCGCTGACCACCAAGCTGGCGGGCGTCGGCGGCACTATGAACGCCCCGGTCAGCGTCGGCGGCGTGGTGGTCCAACCCGGCGACGCCATCCTCGCCGACGAAAACGGCGTGCTGGTGCTGCCCCGCGACGAAGTGGCCGCCATCGCGGCCCACGCCATCGAGCTTCAGGCGCAGGAGGAGACGGTTCTGGCGCGGGTGGCGAAAGGCGAATGCCTGCCGGACATCTCGGGGGCCACGGCGCTCGTTGAGCGCATCAACAGAGATGCCGACACGCCCTGAGCGGCTAGTCTCCCCGCAGCCGACCGCCCATTTCCTGGGCCAGGTCCACCGCGTAGTGGTCGGTCATGCCGCCGATGAAGTCGAGCATGCGCCGATAGCTGTCGTAGAGGCTCCAGGAGGGGCGCGGGGTGTTCTCACCGATCAGCGCCAGCACCCGCTGATGCTTGAAGGTGGAGCGGCCCTGGTAGTGCAGCTCGTGGGCGGCGCCGATGAAGGCCTCCAGCAGGATGCCGAGGGTGGTGTAGGCGCCGATCTCCAGCTTGGCCTTGCGCTCGTTCTGGAAGATCCGCTTGCGCGCCAGCTGCTTGGCCGTATTCACTCCCCAGCCGAGGTCCGGGTGGCAGAGCTCCAGCAGGTCGTCCTGGAGGCGCCCGCCCAGCAGTTCCGCCTCGTGCTGTACGAAGACCGCGCCGACATCGCTCACCGCGCGCTCCATGGCCGCCCCGCGCAGGGCGGCGATGCGCCGGCGCTGGGAGACGCCGCTGCGCTGCATCTCGGGATAGTCCGGCGGCACGCCGCCGGCGATCTGGGTGAGGATCTCGGCCACCTCGTCGAACCGCAGGATGCCCATCTCCAGGCCATCCTCGAGGTCGAGCAGCGCATAGCAGATGTCGTCGGCCGCCTCGACCAGCCAGGCCAGCGGGTGGCGACACCAGCGCCCTTCACCGCGGGGCAGCAGGCCGAGCCGGTCGGCCACCTCCTCGAGCAGCGCGCGCTCGCTCTGGTAGCAGCCGAACTTGCCGGCCGTCCCGCCGTGCTCGACGGTCCAGGGATACTTGAGCAGCGTGCCCAGCGTCGCGGTGGTCAGGCGCATGCCGCCGCGGAACTGGTTGTACTCGACCTGGGTGACGATGCGAAAGCCCTGGGCGTTGCCCTCGTAGGTGAGCAGGTCCTCGCGCTCGCAGGCCGACAGCCCGTCGAGCAGGCCGCTGCCATCGACCCCGGCACGGGCGAACCAGTCGCGGATCGCATACTCGCCGGCGTGGCCGAAGGGCGGGTTGCCGATGTCGTGACCGAGGCAGGCCGCCTGGACGATCACCCCCAGGTCGGCCGGGGTGATCCAGGCCGGCAGGCGCTCGCTGAGCCGCTCGCCGACGATCATGCCGAGCGAGCGGCCCACGCAGCCCACCTCCAGCGAGTGGGTCAGGCGGGTATGGATATGATCGTTGTCGGTCAGCGGGTGCACCTGGGTCTTGCGCCCCAGGCGGCGGAAGGAGCCGGCGAAGACGATCCGATCGTGGTCCTTGTGGAAGGGGCTGCGGCCGATCTCGCCGCGCCCGCTTCCGGGGCGCGCGCCGCGCCGGTCGTGCAGCCGCCCCGGGTCGAGCAGCCGCTCCCAGCTCATCTGCGTCATGGGCAATCTCTCCTTGGAGGCCCCATTCTGGCACCGGCAGGCGCGAGATTGCCATCGCCGTTCCGACGTCGAGCTGCCGGCGCTGTTCGGCCGCTCGGCCGTGGCACTGGTACTCTGTGCCCTGGTCCTGGTCCTGCTGACGCCGCTGATCGGACGCATGCTCAAGGGCAGCCAGCCCAACGCCGCTGCCTCTTCCCCCTTCTCTTTCACCACCGGAGCCTGATATGCGCCACGCCCCCTCGACCCCGGCGGCTCGTCTCGCCGCCCTGCGCGACGCCATGCGCGAGCACGCCATCGACGCCTGGTGGCTGCCCTCTTCCGACCCCCACAACTCCGAGTACCTGCCCGAGCACTGGGCCGGCCGCGCCTGGCTCTCCGGCTTCGACGGTTCGGTGGGCACCCTGGTGATCACCCACGACGCCGCCGGCGTCTGGGTCGACAGCCGCTACTGGGTGCAGGCCGCGGAGCAGCTGGCGGGCAGCGGCATCGAGCTGATGAAGCTCCAGCCCGGCCAGGCCGAGGCGCCGATGCGCTGGCTGGCCGAGCGACTCGACGAGGGCGCCACCCTGGGCTTCGACGCCGACGTGGTGTCGCTGGCCAACGCCCGTCGGCTCGAGGACGCGCTCGCGCCCAAGGGCATCCGGCTGCGCGGTGACCTGGACCTGCTCGACGCCATCTGGCCGGCGCGTCCGGCGCTGCCCGAGGCGCCGCTCTACGCTCATCCGGCGAAGTATCTCGACGAGAGCCGCGCCGAACGCCTGGCCCGAGTACGCGCGGCCATGGCCGAGCACGGCGCCGACTGGCACCCGATCTCGACCCTGGACGACATCGCCTGGCTGACCCAGCTGCGCGGCGACGACGTCGCGTTCAATCCGGTGTTCCTGGCGCACCTGCTGGTGGGCACCGAGACGGCCACGCTGTTCGTCGCCCCGGGCAAGCTGGACGAGCCCCTAACCGCGGCACTCGCCGCCGACGGCATCTCGGTGGCGGACTACGCCGACTGGCTGCAATGCCTCGATGAGCTGCCCAGCGAGGCCCGGGTGCTGCTCGACCCGGCCAAGCTGACCCTGGGCACCCGCCAGGCACTGCCGGAGGGCGTGACCCTGGTGGAGGCCAGCCAGCCGAGCACCCTGGCCAAGAGCCGCAAGAGCGACGCCGACCTCACCCACGTGCGCGAGGCCATGGCGGAGGACGGTGCCGCGCTGTGCGAGTTCTTCGCCTGGCTCGAGGCGGCCCTCGAGAACGGCGAGACGATCACCGAGCTGACCGTGGACGAGAAGCTCACCGCCGCCCGTGCCAAGCGCCCCGGCTTCGTCAGCCGCAGCTTCGGAACCATCGCCGCCTTCAACGCCAACGGCGCCCTGCCCCACTACCACGCCACCCCGGCGGCCCACGCCACCATCGCGGGCGATGGCCTGCTGCTGATCGACTCCGGCGGCCAGTACCACGGCGGCACCACCGACATCACCCGGGTGGTGCCGGTGGGCGAGATCTCCGACGTCCAGCGCGAAGACTACACCCGGGTGCTCAAGGGCACCATCTCGCTCTCCCGGGCGCACTTCCCGCGGGGCATTCCCTCGCCGCACCTGGACGCCATCGCCCGGGCGCCGCTGTGGGCCAGCGGCCGCGACTACGGCCACGGCACCGGCCACGGCGTGGGCTACTTCCTCAACGTCCATGAGGGGCCCCAGGTCATCGCCTGGTCCGCGCCGGTGGCGCCGCACACCGCCATGCAACCAGGCATGATCACCTCCATCGAGCCCGGCGTGTATCGCCCGGGCGAGTGGGGCATCCGCATCGAGAACCTGGTCGCCAACCGTCCCGCCGAGGCGAGCGCCTTCGGTGACTTCCTGCGTTTCGAGACGCTGACGCTGTGCCCCATCGACACCCGGCCCATCGACGTCGCGCTGCTCGACCCCACCGAGGCCGACTGGCTCGACGCCTACCATGCCGAGGTGCGGGCACGCCTCGCGCCCAAACTCGAGGGCGAGGCCCTGGCATGGCTCGAGGCACGCACCCGGCCCCTCGCGCGCGGCTGATCGAGCGTCGCTCCCCGCCGAGCGACGCCCGACATGAAAGGGGCGCCGGCATGCCGGCGCCCCTTGTCGTTGGAGCCTCAGTGACAGCACGACTCGAAGAGAAGAGGCCGTCTTGGCGGCCTTGTCTTTGCCACTACCATTGTTCTACATCCGCCATTTCACCAGCCAGTGAAACAACAGCCCACCGAGCAGCAAGGTCATCGCAAACAGATAGATGCCCACGGAGATGCCGCTGTTCCAGATGATGCTCCAGTCTCCCCCCGAGATCGACATGGCCCGGCGCAGGTTGTACTCCATCTGTCCGCCCAGCAGCAGACCAAGCACCACCGGCACCGTGGGGATCTCCAGCTTGCGCAACACATAGCCCAGCACGCCGAAGGCCAGCATCATGTAGAGATCGAAGGCACTGTTGCCGAGCGAGTAGACGCCGACGAAGGCGACCATGACCACCATGGGCATCAGGAACCAGCCAGGGGCTCTCAGCACCCGCGCAAAGAGCCCCACCAGCGGTATGTTGAGTGCCAGCAGCATCAGGTTGCCGATAAACAGCGCCGCCACCAGGCCCCACACCAGTTCGGGCTGGTTCTCGAACAGCAGCGGTCCCGGCGTGATGTTCATCGACAGCAGCAGCGCCAGCAGGATAGCCGTGGTCCCGCTGCCGGGAATGCCCAGCGACAGCATGGGAATCAACGCACCACCGGCCGCGGCATTATTGCCCGCCTCCGGGGCCGCCACCCCATGAGGGTCGCCCTTGCCGAAATTGCCGCGTGTCCCCTGCCAACGCCGCTCCAGGGTATAGGAAAGGAAGCTGCCCAGCGCCGCCCCCGCCCCGGGCAGCACGCCGGCGACAAAGCCCAGCACCGAGCTGCGCCCGATACTGCCGCGGCAGCGCCAGGCGGTGCGCACCCCCGGCAGGGCCGAGCCCAGGATCATGGTCGGCTTGCGCCCCTGATGGCTATCCTCCAGGAACACCAGACACTCGGAGATGGCGAACAGCCCCACTAGCGCCACGATAAAGTCGATCCCGTCGTAGAGCTCATACCAGCCGAAGGTATAGCGGGGAACACTGCTGACCGCATCGATGCCTACGGTACCCAGCAGCAGGCCCAGGCAGGCCGCCAGGAAGCTCTTGGCCAGGTGCCCCCCGGTCACCCCACCGATGGTGGCAAAGGCCAGCACGAACAACGCGAAGTATTCGGCCGGGCCGAAGCGAATCGCGAAGCTCACCAGCACCGGGGCGAACAGTACCAATCCGACCGTTGCCACCAGGGCGCCAACGAAGGAGGCCACACCGGTCAGCCCCAGCGCCTCGCCGCCGCGACCCTGCTGTGCCATGGGAAAGCCATCCAGGGTGGTCATCATCGCCGGCTCGTCACCGGGGATATTGAGCAGGATGGAGCTGATGCGGCCGCCGTACATGCAGCCATAGTAGATGCTGACCAGCAGGATCAGCGCGGCCGTGGCCGAGAGGCTGAAGTTGAAGGTGAGCGGAATCATCAGCGCCACGCCGTTGACCGGCCCCAGACCCGGCAGCGCCCCGATCAGCGTGCCCAGGGCGCAGCCCGCCAGCGCCAGGAACAGGTGCTGGGGCTCGAGCGCCACCGCGAAGCCCTGGGCGAGAAGGTCCATGGCGCGTTTACCAGTCCAGGCCAGGCATGTCCGGCAGCGGCATGCCGAGGGCGAATTCGAAGAGAAGGTAGAGACCCAGAGTCAGCAGCAGACCGAACGGCAGGGCCTGCCGCCAGGTAGCACCGAAGAGACGGATCATCAGGGTCACGGTCAGCAGGGCGGTAGGCAGAAAGCCCAGCGGCTGAATCAGCCCCGCATAGACCATCAGCAGGACCAACAGGCTCAGTTGGCGGAGCAGCGCCGACCGTTCAGGCCAGCGCTGATTCACTCCCGGGCGGACGATCAGGTAGAGCGATAACAGTCCCAGTGGCACGCTGACCAGGCGCGGGAAGGCTCCTGGTCCCACCGTCTGCCCGAAGCCGCTGGTATAGTCATGCGACAGCCACCAGGCGACGACCGCCACCACCAGCAATACCGCACCGGCGAGGCGATCGCTGATCGCGCCAGCGCGCTCACTCACTCGATGACTCCGATTTCTCGCGAGATCGACTCCACCTGATCGATGGTCTCCAGCACGAAGCCGTTGAACTCATCGCCACCGCGCCACAACGGCACCAGGCCATTCTGCTTGGCCACCGTCTTCCACTCGTCACTGTCGTAGAGGGACTTCAGGTCGTCGACCATGGCGGCATAATCTTCATCGGAGACTTCGCCACCGGTATAGAAGCCGCGCCAGTTGTAGCCGGCCACGTCATAGCCCTGAGAGGCGGCGGTAGGCAGATCATCGAAGGGGGCAGGCAGGGGCTCCTCGGAGAGCACCGCCAACACGCGCACGTCGCCGGACTCGATGAAGCCGGCGATCTCGCCCAGATCGGTAGACACCACGTCGACGTGGCCGCCCATCATCTGGGTCACCGCAGGCCCCCCGCCGTCGAACTGCACCCAACGCAGGTTGCCGATCTGCTCATCCGGCAGGCCCGCCTCCTTGGCCAGCATCAGCGCACGAATATGATCCCATCCGCCGGCGCCGCTGGAACCGGCCACGGCCAGGGCTCCCGTATCTTCGACCATGGTCGTCATCAGCTGCTCGAGGCTCTCGTACTCACTGTCGTCGTCAACCAGGATGACACCCACATCGGTTCCCAGCATGGCTAGCCAGCGCATGGTATCGGCGCCGCCGGGATACTTGCCCTGGGCAATCTGAGTCACGCCTACCGTACTGGTGGCAACCACCAGGTCACTGTCATCGGCACGGTTGCTCTCGACCCTGGCGAAGGCCACCGCCCCCACGCCCCCCGGCATGTTAGTGATCTGCACCGGGCTTTCCACGAGATCCAGCTCCAGCAACAGCTTGCCAACCGAGCGGCAGGTAAAGTCCCAACCGCCCCCCGGGTCGGCCGGGGCGATGCATTCGCTGATCGGCAGCGCCTGGGCCGGCGCGCTGATGGCGAGCCCGACCCCTGCCAGGGTGGCGGCGACAAGGCCGAGACCGCCTTTCTTGACTGAACGCATTGGTGTGTTCCTTCTGCTTGTTGTTATGGCAGGCACGACTGGCCTGCCTGCGGCTCTTCCGCCGGCACGGCGGATGAGTACAGCGCTGCTCAAATCACGCGACGCGCCCGCAGCGTCGCCAGTTCATCGCCCTCGATGCCCAGTTCGGTCAGCAGCTCGTCGGTATGCTCGCCGAGCTGCGGCACCGGGTAGTAGAGACTCGCGGGCGCTTCGCGCAGCTTGACCGGGAAGCCGGTGACGGGTACCCGGCCGGAGGCCTGCGGAAGCTCCAAGCGCATCTCCTGGGCCTGCACCTGGGGGTCGTCAAAGGTCTCGCGCAGATCATGCACGCGTCCGCAGGGGACCCCCGCGCGATTGAAGTGCGCGATCCACTCGTCGACACCGCGGGTCTGGATGACGGCGTTGAGAATCTCGCGGAGCGGCTCGCGATGGGTCATCCGCCGGGCATTGTCGGCGAAGCGCTCGTCATCGAGCAGGTACAGCATGTCCAAGGCACCAAGGAAACGCTCGACCATGGTGTCATTGCTCGGCGCAATCGCCACCTCGCCATCTCGGGCGGTAAACAGCCCGTAGGGATAGAGCATGGGATGATCATTGCCGGTGCGGGCCGGCACGCGATCGGTGGCGAAGTACTCCGCCGCCAGGTAGCCCATCATGGCGATCAGGCCGTTGGTCAGGGCCGTTTCGACGATATCACCCTGCCCCGTCGTGGCACGCCTCACCAGGGCCGCACAGATACCGAAGGCCAGGTTCTGGCTGGCCACCATGTCACTGATCGGCGGCGCCGCACGCATCGGCTCACCGTCAGCGGTGCCGTTGACGCCCATGAAGCCACTCATGGCCTGAGCAATGAAGTCGTAGGCCGGCCGGTCGCGATAGGGCCCGCTTGAGCCGAAGCCGTTGATGCGACCCACCACGAGTCGGGGATAGCGCTGGCGCAGCGTATCGTCGTCGAGCCCCATCTTGCTCAGCACCCCGGGACGGAAGTTCTCCACCAGCACGTCGGCACCCTCGAGCAGCCGATGAAGGATCTGCTTGCCTTCGTCACTACGCAGATCAAGGGTGAGCGAGCGCTTGTTGCGATTGAACTGGGCGAAATACCAGCTTTCGCCATCGACCATATTGCCCTGCTGGCGCACCACGTCGCCCTTGCCGGGCGGCTCGATCTTGATCACGTCGGCCCCGTGATCGCCGAGTATCTGAGTACAGAACGGTCCCGAGATCACCCGCGTGAGATCGATGACGCGCACGCCCGAAAGCGATCCCATCGTGCTGGCGGTGGTAGTGGCCATCACGCGCCTCCTCGTGCGGTGGGCACCGTGTCACAGGCGCTCAGCGCGAGGCGGGCCCCGGCCTTGGAGACCTGGCCCAGCAAGGGACGTCCCATCAGGTCGCCGGCCACGCCCGCTGCTCCGATCAGACCCTCGAGATCGAGGCCAGTGTCGAGCCCCATCTCCTCGAGCAGATAGGCCAGATCCTCGGTCGCGATATTGCCCGAGGCCCCCGGAGCGAAGGGGCAGCCGCCGAGCCCGCCGATCGAACTCTCGTAGCGATCAACACCGAGAGCCAATCCTTGCATGACGTTGGCCAGGCCGATGCCGCGAGTATTGTGAAAGTGGAGCGTCAGCGGAAGGTCCGGTGCCGCTTGTCGCAACCGCGTGACACGCTCGGTGACCAGCGGCGGCGTGGCCATGCCGGTGGTATCGCCGAGCGATAGATGCGTCGCGCCCAGATCGGCGAAGTGCCGGGCGATCTCGGTCACCGACTCGACCGGGACATTGCCCTCGAAGGGACAGCCGAAGGAGGTGGCGATGGCGCCTCGCAGCGCCACGCCGGTGCCTTCGAGTAGCCGAGTGATCTGCTCGACCCCCTCGAGGGACTCCACAACGCGGCGATTGACGTTCTTGGCGTTATGGCTCTCTGAGGCAGAAACGAAGAGGACGACCGAATCCACTCCCGCCTGCAAGGCGCGCTCGGCTCCGCGCACGTTCGGCACCAACGCCGAGAGATGCAGACCGGTCGTTTCAGCACGCAGCGCAGCGACCACGTCGGCCGCATCGGCGAGCGCCGGTACCGCTCGCGGGCTCACGAAAGAGGTGACTTCGAATTCTCGAACACCGGCAGCCATCAGCGCGCGCGCCAGAGATAGCTTTTGCTCGGTGGTCAGTACGACGGGTTCATTTTGAAGGCCGTCGCGAAGCCCTACCTCGGTAACGTGGATGCGCCGGGGCAGCGTAGTAGGAGAGGACATGGCAGGCCTGTTAGATCGAAGGTAGCTTATGCACGCTAAGCCACCCCGGCGAAGCCTCACAATGCGCCTTTCGTACAACTCCCAGGCAGCGTGGCTGCTTGTCGATCCTGCTGGCCGCTCTCTCCTCCGCTCGCCTTCTGTGCCTATGCCCCGCGGCTCGCCCTTACTCTCCCACCGCCATCTCCGGCAGCAGGGTCTTGAGCTTTCGGGTAAGGGTATTGCGTCCCCACCCCAGCAGCTCCGCGGCCTCGCCCTTGCGCCCGCCGGTGTGCTTGAGCGCGATCTCGATCAGGATGCGCTCGTGAGCTCTGGAGAGCGGCACCGCCTCCTCACTCCCCATCGGCCAGCGCCGGCAGCAGCGTCTTGAGCTTACGGGTGAGCGTGTTGCGGCCCCAGCCCAGCAGCTCGGCGGCCTCGCCCTTGCGCCCACCGGTGTGCTTGAGCGCGGTCTCGATCAGGATGCGCTCGAAGTCCGGCACGGCCTCCTCGAGCAGGTGAGTGTGGCCGTCGCTCAGCGCGCGGTCGGCCCAGTCGCGGAAGGCGGCGCGCCAGTCGCCGACGCTGCCCTCGGTGGCGCCGGGCTCACGCAGCTCCGGCGGCAGGTCCTCGACCAGCACCTCGCGACCGGAGGCCATCACGGTCAGCCAGCGGCAGGTGTTCTCGAGCTGGCGGACGTTGCCCGGCCAGGGCAGCCGGGTGAAGTGGGCCTCGGCCTCGGGGGTGAGCACCTTGATGTCGGTGGCGAGCTCCTTGGCCGCCTCGGAGAGAAAGTGACGCGCCAGCCGCGGGATGTCCTCGCGGCGCTCGGACAAGGTGGGCAGGTGCACGCGGATCACGTTGAGGCGGTGGAACAGGTCCTCGCGGAAGCGCCCGTCCTCCACCAGGGTCTCGAGGTTCTGGTGGGTGGCGGCGATGATCCGCACGTCCACCTTGACCGAGGTGTGGCCGCCCACCCGGTAGAACTCGCCGTCGGCCAGCACCCGCAGCAGGCGGGTCTGGGTCTCGGCGGGCATGTCACCGATCTCGTCGAGGAACAGGGTGCCGCCGTTGGCCTGCTCGAAGCGCCCCTGGCGCTGGGCCGTGGCGCCGGTGAAGGCGCCCTTCTCGTGGCCGAACAGCTCCGACTCGATCAGGTCCTTGGGGATCGCCGCCATATTCAGTGCGATGAAGGGCTTGCCGGCGCGCGGGCTGTGCTGGTGCAGGGCGCGGGCGACGCGCTCCTTGCCGGTGCCCGACTCGCCGTTGATCAGCACCGTGATGTGCGAGTGGGAGAGCCGGCCGATGGCGCGGAACACCTCCTGCATGGCCGGTGCCTCGCCGATGATCTCGGCATCCAGCCCCTCGCGCACGCTGACCGGGCGCTTGCGCTCGCGGGCGTGGGCCACCGCGCGACGCACCAGGGCCAGGGCCTCGTCGACGTCGAAGGGCTTGGGCAGGTACTCGAAGGCGCCGCCCTGGTAGGAGGCCACGGCGCTGTCGAGGTCGGAGTGGGCGGTCATCACGATCACCGGCAGCTCCGGGTGGGCCTCGCGCACCCGGGCCATCAGGTCCAGGCCGTCGAGCCCCGGCATGCGGATATCGGTGACCAGCACCTCGGGCGGGTCCTCGAGCAAGCGCTCGAGGGCGTGATCGGCGCGATCAACGGTCTCCACCTCGAGGTCGGGCTGGGCCAGAGCACGCTCCAGCACCCAGCGAATGGCGCGATCGTCGTCGACGACCACGACGCGGGCGGCATCAGTCATGGTGCTTCTCCAGCGGAATCAGCAATCGGAATTGGGTGTGGCCGGGGCTCGAATCGCACTCGATGAGCCCCTGGTGCTGGTGCAGGATCGACTGGGCGATCGAGAGTCCCAGGCCGCTGCCCTCGGCGCGACCGGAGACCATGGGATAGAAGAGCGTCTCGCGCAGCGATTCGGGGATCCCCGGGCCGTTGTCGATGATCGCCACCTCGCAGACCAGCCGGTGACGCTCGGCGCCCAGGGTGAACTGGCGCCGGGCGCGGGTGCGCAGCGTGAGCCGCGGCGAGGCGGTGCCGGCCTCGGTCATCGCCTCCACGGCGTTGCGCGCCACGTTGAGCAGCGCCTGGATCATCTGCGACTCGTCGCCCGAGAGCTCCGGCAGGCTGGGGTCGTAGTCGCGCTCGATCCATACCGCCGGATGCTCGACGATCAGCAGCGAGCGGACCCGCTCGAGCACCTTGTGAATATTGAGCGGCTCGTGGCGGATCATCCGGTTGGGCCCCAGCATCGAATCGACGAGATCGCGCAGGCGATCGACCTCCTCGATGATGATGCGGGTGAACTCCTTGAGGCCGGGATCGGCGAGATCCCGTTCCAGCAGCTGGGCCGCCCCGCGGATACCGCCCAGGGGGTTCTTGACCTCATGGGCCAGCCCGCGGGCCAGCACCTTGATGGTCTCCTGGCGCGTCTGCAGCGCCTCCTCCCGGGAGATGCGCAGCAGCCGGTCGCGGGGCTCCACCTCCAGCAGCAGCTCGTCGGCGGAGAGCGGCGAGACGGTGTAGTCGACGGTCAGCACCTCGCCGGTGACCAGGGTCAAGCGCGCCTCGCGCTGGGTGAAGGGGTGGAATTCGTCCCGGGCCTTGGCCAGCAGCGACCCGACATCCTCCTCCCCCTCCACCAGGGCGGGCAGGGGCTGACCCTGCAGGCGACTCAAGCTGATCGCCAGCAGCGCCTCCGCGGCCGGGTTCATCCAGCGCAGTCGCAGCTCGCCATCGAGCAGCAGCACCGCGGTGGTGAGATGTTCCATTAAGCGTCGATACATGAAGCCGTCCTGCCCGATCCGGTGAGCGCCTCCCGAAGAAGCGCCGTGAGCCTGCACTGGGGAGGACCTGCAAGAAGCGCGCCACCTCATGAGGCGGCTGGCAGCGCCTTTCCGGGGCAGGACCGCCCCACCTTGGCGCACCACTTTAGTGCATAAGATCATCGAACGCCCGTTTACGTGCAGCCCCTTTATCTGACGCCCCTTTACCTGTCGTCAAAGAGCGGCCGCCCCGTCTCGCGCCCGGGCGGGCCGATCGATCAGGGCGCATGGCGAGGCGCCGGGTGCTGCCCCCGCTAATCGACCGAGAAGCGATCGCGCGTCGAGGGGGCGCGCCGGTGATGCGGCGGCGGATAGTGGGGCAGGGGATGCCGGGGCGGACGATGATGGGGCGGGCGATCATCGCCCACCTCCCTCGGCCCGTCACGCAGCTGCTCGAGGAGCTGAAAGGCACGCCCCTCCTTCACCCGGTCGGCGTGATCGAAGGCATCGAAGCGGCCGTCGTCGCGAGGCACGGGCGCGCGACAGGGCCGGTAGGTACCGTCCGGACACAGCGGCCGAGGTGTCCGGCGAGGGGCGAGCTAACCGCTCGGGTTGTTGGGGTTGCGGGGCAGGTTGACGCTGGCCCGCTGCACGTAGAGGGTCACCGGCGAGGTGCGATGGCGCACCGCTCCGCCGTCATCCAGAAGCTCGGCCTGCAGCACGTGCTCCCCGCGCTCCAGGTTGTTGAGCATGAAGGTATCGGTATGCATGGCCGACTGGCTGACCCGCCCGTCCACCAGCAGGCGCACCCGATGGTCCTCGCGCAACTCGGGCTGGATGCCCAGGGTCACCTGGACATTGCCGGCCGCCCCGGTGGGCAGGGTCTCCTCCTGGCCGGGCGAGAGGATGCCGAAGCGATCGTAGGGCATGAACGGTTGCCCCGACGCTGGCGTCTCGGGCTCACCCTGTCCGCCCTGAACGGCGGGCGCCATGCCCGCCGTCTCGCCCGGGCTCGGCACCACGGTGAGCGGATCGAGCGTCACCTCCTCACCGCCCCCCTCGGGGTTGTCGGTGAACACCACGTTGCCTTGGGCGTCGGTGGTGCGGTAGATGGTCTGGGCGTGAGCCGCCAGGCTCAACGACAATCCCAGCGCCACTACTGCCAGTGCCTTGTTCATGCGCCGATTCCTGCGTTGCCGATGGGTTTCCCTTTATGATGCAAGACTAGCGCAGAAGCGACCGCACGAGGAACGCGGATGGCGCTCCGGGCGAGATCGACGCGACTGCCGGGGAGCCGGCCTGCCCCGATGGAGAGAGGAGACGACGCATGGACGCCTGGCAGACGGTGATCGTCCTCACGCTGATGGCCGGCATGGCAATGCCGATGGGCGCCTGGTTGGCGCGGGTGGAGTGCATCCCGATCGACTGGCTCGAGAACGAGCTGCGCCACGGCATCATCGCCTTCGGCGGCGGCGCCCTGCTCTCCGCGGTGGCGCTGGTGCTGGTCCCAGACAGCCTGCCGGCCCTCGGCATCGCCACCGCCACGGGCTGCTTCGTGGCCGGCGGGCTGGCGTTCATGGCCCTGGACATCGCCCTCAATCGCAGTGGCACCTCGGCCAGCCAGCTCGCGGCCATGCTCGCGGACTTCGTGCCCGAGGCCCTGGCCCTCGGTGCGGCCTTCGCCCACGGCAGCAGCGGCAGCCTGCTGCTCGCCGGCCTGATGGCACTGCAGAATCTGCCCGAGGGCTTCAACGCCTATCACGAACTGCGCAGCACCACCCCCTACACGAGCCGACGGTTGATCGGGCTGTTCTTCACCATGGCCTGGCTGGGGCCGCTCGCCGGCCTCGGCGGCTTCCTGTGGCTGGCGCCCTATCCCACGACGGTGGCAATGATCATGCTATTCGCCGCCGGCGGCATCCTCTATTCGGTGTTCCAGGACCTCGCGCCTCAGGCCAAGCTCGACCACCACTGGGGACCGCCCCTGGGCGCGGTGCTGGGCTTCGCGCTGGGCCTCGTCGGCCATATGCTGCTGATCTAGCGCCGCGCCGATCGGTGACGCACCCAAAAGACGCACTCAAAGAAAGAGGCACGCCCCGGGGCGTGCCTCTTGCAATGCTGGGCGCGGCGCCGGGGCGCCGCGGGATCAGCAACTGTAGTACATGTCGAACTCGATCGGGTGCGTGGTCATGCGGATGCGCTCCACGTCCTCGCTGAGCAGCTCGATGTAGGCATCGATCATGTCCTCGGTGAAGACGCCACCCTCGGTGAGGAAGCTGCGGTCGGCGTCCAGCGCCTCGAGGGCCTGGTCCAGGCTCTCGGCCACGGTCGGAATCGACTTGCCCTCTTCCGGCGGCAGGTCATAGAGGTTCTTGTCCATGGCATCGCCGGGGTGGATCTTGTTGCGGATGCCGTCGATGCCGGCCATCAGCATCGCCGCGAAGCACAGGTAGGGGTTGGCGGTCGGGTCGGGGAAACGCAGCTCGACGCGTTTGCCCTTGGGGCTCGCGGTGTAGGGGATGCGGATGGAGGCGGAGCGGTTGCGGGCGCTGTAGGCCAGCATCACCGGCGCCTCGAAGCCCGGCACCAGACGCTTGTAGGAGTTGGTGGAGGCGTTGGTGAAGGCGTTCAGGGCGCGGGCATGCTTGATGACACCACCGATGTAGTAGAGCGCCATCTCGGAGAGGCCCGCGTACTCGTCGCCGGCGAACTGGTTGGTACCGTCCTTCCAGAACGACTGGTGCACGTGCATGCCGCTGCCGTTGTCGCCGACCAGCGGCTTGGGCATGAAGGTCGCGGTCTTGCCGTACGCGTGAGCCACATTGTGGATCACGTACTTCATCTCCTGGACCTCGTCGGCCTTCTTGACCAGGGTATTGAACTTCACGCCGATCTCGTTCTGGCCGGCGTTGGCCACCTCGTGGTGGTGCACCTCGACCGTCTGGCCGATGGCCTCCAGGGTGTTGCACATGGCGCCGCGGATGTCGTGGAAGCTGTCCACCGGCGGCACCGGGAAGTAGCCGCCCTTGACCCGCGGACGGTGGGCGAGGTTACCGCCCTCCACCGGACGATCGGTGGACCAGGCACCCTCTTCGGAGGAGATCTTGTACATGGAGCCCTCGATATCGGACTTCCAGTGCACCTCGTCGAAGATGAAGAACTCGGGCTCCGGACCGAAGAAGGCGGTGTCGCCCAGGCCAGAGGACTGCAGGAAGGCCTCGGCGCGCTTGGCGATGGAGCGCGGGTCGCGCTCGTAGCCCTGCATGGTGGCCGGCTCAATGATGTCGCAGCGCAGCACCAGGGTGGCGTCTTCGGTGAAGGGGTCGAGGAAGCCGGAACCGTCTTCCGGGCGCAGGATCATGTCGGACTCGTTGATGCCCTTCCAGCCGGAGATGGAGGAGCCATCGAACATCTGACCGTTCTCGAAAAACTCCTCGTCGACGTCACGAGCCGGGATGGTCACGTGCTGTTCCTTGCCGCGTGTATCGGTAAAGCGCAGGTCGATCCACTTCACGTCGTGTTCTTCAATCAGGGCGAGCGTCTTCTCGGACATAGGTCCTCCACAGTGAGCTGGGCTAAAAAGTTTGAGCGATTGCAGGGCAATGGCGCGGGCTGGTTCCAACGACGTTGTAGCATGCCGCCGGGCCGATGCCCACGGCCACCCTGCAGCAACATGGCCTTGCCAGGAACAATGCAGGCGGCGTGCCAATCTTGCACCACCGGACGGCATACCAATCACAAGCCTTTGATGGACATAGGCTTTAATCGGTTCGCTCTCGCAAAACCATGCACCAGAATCGCCATTCTTACCGATGGGATAACGTCTTAACCGCCTTATCGCACCATAAAGGTGCACAAAGGCCGTCTTGCGCACCAGATTGGATCGCGCTTCGCCTGCCGGTCAGCGATGACCTCCCTCATGCTCGCCGCAGTCGGAAGGTCATGTCCGAGACACAGAAATATCAGTCCGGCGTTCGTTGATACGTGTTAACACCAAAAACTACACTCGTTTACATGGCGGCGCCGACCGGGGTGGCGCGAACTCCGGAGAGGTGACGCGGGTTCTGGAGTGGGCGCCATCTCAGTGACCTGCGTCCTACCATGGGAGCCGACCCGAGTATGATCGTCTGCAGCATCCTCCTTGATGCCCGCGCCTCGGGTGCCGGCCTGCCACGCCGCCTGGCGGCGCTGAGGCCCTTGCGACAGCGCCGAGACCTGCGACTCGAGGTGCTGCTGGCCGACGATACCGGCGATTCGCGCCTGCTGCGCATGGCCAGCCGCCACGATGTCCGCCTGGTCGCCACCGAGGGCACCCCGCTCGGCGACCGCCTCAACACGGCAGTGGCCCACAGCCAGGGGGAAGTTCTGCTGTTCCCGGCCCCGGGTCGGCCCATCTCCCCGGGCTGGCTGGTGGATACCCTGACCGACATCGAACACCACACCCGGGATGCCGTAGTGCTGGCCGCCTCGCGCCCCAGCCGCCTGGTGCTGCTCTGGCAACGCCTGCGCCACCAGACCCTCGCCGACACCCTCTGCGTCTCGCGCGTCTGGTTCGAGCGCATCGGCGGCTGCGACCCCTCGCTTGACGCCGAGGCCCTGCCCGACTTGATCGCGCGCCTGCATGCCTGCCAGGCGCGCGTCACCGCCGTCGAGGCCTGAATCGCCCGCTCACGCCCCCTTTCGGCAGCTCCCAAGCCACTGATATCTGGTCGTGACAGACGATTCACGGCGACAAAGCTGGTAGCCGTCATCGCCCTGCCCCTATAATGCGTCCCCAATTTTGTCAGCAGGATCCCGTCGTGATCGAGAATCTTCGCAACATCGCCATCATCGCTCACGTCGACCACGGCAAGACCACCCTGGTCGACAAACTGCTCAGCCAGTCCGGCACGCTCGACCGAAAGGCCGAGGGGCAGGAGCGCATCATGGACTCCAATGACCAGGAGAAGGAGCGCGGCATCACCATCCTGGCCAAGAACACGGCGATCCGCTGGCAGGCCCCCGACGGCCAGGACTACCACATCAATATCGTCGACACCCCCGGACACGCCGACTTCGGCGGTGAGGTCGAGCGCGTGATGTCGATGGTCGACTCCGTGCTGCTGCTGGTCGACGCGGTCGACGGCCCGATGCCGCAGACCCGCTTCGTGACCCAGAAGGCCTTCGATCAGGGCCTCAAGCCGATCGTCGTGGTCAACAAGATCGACCGCCCCGGCGCGCGCCCGGACTATGTCATCGACCAGATCTTCGACCTGTTCGACAACCTCGGCGCCAGTGACGACCAGCTCGACTTTCCGATCATCTACTGCTCGGCCCTGAACGGCATCGCCGGGCCGGAGCCGGAGCAGCTGGCCGACGACATGACGCCGATGTTCCAGTCCATCGTCGACATCGTCGAGCCACCCAAGGTCGAGCTCGACGGTCCCTTCCAGATGCAGATCTCGGCGCTGGACTACTCCAGCTACGTCGGCGTCATCGGCCTGGGCCGCATCAGCCGCGGCTCGGTCAAGCCGAACCAGCAGATCACCGTGATCAGCAAGGAAGGCAAAGAGCGCAAGGGCAAGATCGGCCAGGTCATGACCCACCTCGGCCTGGAGCGGGTGCAGACCGACGAGGCCTCCGCCGGCGACATCATCTGCATCACCGGCATCGACAACCTGGCGATCTCCGACACCCTTTGCGACCCGGCCGCCGTCGAGGCGCTGCCGGCGCTGACCGTCGACGAGCCGACCGTCTCCATGACCTTCCAGGTCAACGACTCGCCCTTCGCCGGCAAGGAAGGCAAGTTTGTCACCAGCCGCAACATCAAGGATCGCCTCGACCAGGAGCTGATCCACAACGTGGCGCTGCGGGTCGAACAGGGCGACAGCCCGGAGAAGTTCATCGTCTCCGGTCGCGGCGAGCTGCACCTCTCGGTGCTGATCGAGAGCATGCGCCGCGAAGGCTTCGAGCTGGCCGTGGGCCGTCCCGAGGTAATCATCCGCGAGATCAACGGGGAGCAGCAGGAGCCCTACGAGGAAGTGATCATCGACTGCGAGGAGCAGCACCAGGGCGCCGTCATGGAAGAGCTCGGCTACCGCAAGGGTGAGCTGGTCAACATGAACCCGGACGGCAAGGGTCGCGTGCGCCTGGACTTCATCATCCCCGCCCGCGGGCTGATCGGCTTCCGTGGCCAGTTCCTGACCCTGACCTCCGGCACCGGCATCCTCACCAGCCGCTTCGATCACTACGGCCCGCTCAAGCCGGACGCCTCCATCGAGCGGCGCAACGGTGTGCTGGTCTCCATGGTCCCCGGCAAGGCGCTGGCCTACGCGCTCTACGCCCTGCAGGATCGCGGCAAGCTGATCATCGACCATGCCACCGAGGTCTACGAGGGCATGCTGATCGGTATCAACAACCGCGCCAACGACATGGTGGTCAACCCCACCAAGGGCAAGAAGCTCGACAACATGCGTTCCACGGGCAACGACGAGAACATCGTGCTGACCCCGCCGATCAACTTCACTCTCGAGCAGGCCATCGAATTCCTGGATTCCGATGAGTTGGTGGAAGTCACCCCCAGCCACATTCGCCTGCGCAAGAAGCATCTGACCGAGAATGAACGCAAGCGCGCCAGCAAGAAGTAAGCCGGCCCGCCACCGCCAGAGCCCGCCCATCCGGCGGGCTCTGTCGTTTGTGGCCGCCGCCCACGGCCCCGCGCCCCGGCGACGGCTATGCTGGAAGCTGAGTTCACCCACCCAAGGAGTGCCGTCATGCACAAGCACGTGGAGTGGGACGATCCCGGCGAGCGGGGCGTCCTGCGTTACTATGCCGACCATCCCGACGACTACCGCCCGCCCCAGCCCGGCAGCATCCTCTCGGCCAGCTACCGGGGGTTCACGGTCAGGGTGCGGGTCGAGGCCCGGGTCGAGGGCACCAACATCGGCGAGGTGGTGGCGCTGATCGCCAACGACAACGGACGGCGCCAGCAGGCCGCCGGTGATCTCTCGCTGGGCGACACGGTGCGCCTGCCCGACGCCTGTCGCGCCCTCGAACCTCGTCACCCCGAAGAGTCGGAAGAGCCGGAAGAGCCCGAAGACTGATCCCAGCGGCGGTGACCACCGGGCGCCGCCAACGCCCGCTAAACGCTGGCCCACTAGCCAGCAAGGCCCGCGTGCCGCACAGTTGGCGGCACAGGCTCACAAGGCCCACCAAGGCAATCCTGGATTCCCATGAGCACGCACAACGTCTGGACCCACAAGGGCACCTTCCTGCTGGCCGCCGTCGGCTCGGCCGTCGGGCTCGGCAACCTCTGGCGCTTCCCCTACCTGACCGGCGAGAACGGCGGCGGCGCCTTCATCCTGGTCTACGCCCTGACCATCTTCGCCGTGGGCATCCCCATCCTGATCGCCGAGATCATGCTCGGCCGCAACAGCCGACGCAGCCCGATCATGGGCATGCGCTTTCTCACTCGCACCCATCAGACCTCCCGCGCCTGGGAGTCCATCGGCTGGCTGGGGGCCGCTTCCGCCTTCCTGATCCTGAGCTTCTACTCGGTGATCGCCGGCTGGGCGATCCACTACACCGGGCTGATGCTGACCGGCGGGATGACCGAGATCGACGCCGCCGGGGCCGGCCAGAGCTTCGATACGCTGCTCGCCTCGCCGATGCTGCTAACGCTCTACCACACCCTGTTCATCGCCGCCTCGGCGCTGATCGTGGGCCTCGGCATCCACAAGGGCATCGAGGCGGGCCTGCGACTGCTGATGCCGTCGCTGTTCGTGATCCTGCTGGTGGTGCTGGGCTATGGCGCCGTGGTCGGCGACATCGGCGCCGCGGCGAGCTTCCTGTTCACCTTCAACCTGGCCGACTTGAGCCTCGAGGGCTGGCTCGAGGCGATGGGTCAGTCGTTCTTCACTCTGAGCCTCGGCATGGGCGCGATCATGGCTTACGGCGCCTACATGCCGGGCGAGTCCTCGCTGACCCGCACCGCCTTCGCCATCGCCGTAGTGGATACCGCGGTGGCCATGGTGGCGGGCCTGGCGATCTTCTCGCTGGTCTTCGGCTCCGGGCTGAACCCCGGCGAAGGCCCCGGCCTGATGTTCGTCACCCTGCCGCTGGCGTTTGCCGAGATGCCGGGCGGCGCCCTGGTCGGCGGCGTCTTCTTCATCCTGGTGCTGGGCGCGGCGATCAGCTCGTCGATCTCGCTGATCGAGCCGGTGGCGGCCTTCCTGGTCGAGCGCTTCGACCTGACCCGCCCCCAGGCCGTGACCATGATGGTCATCGCCAGCTGGGCGCTGGGGCTGCTCACCGTGGTCAGCTTCAACCTCTGGGCCGAGGGCACGATCTTCCACACCCTGTTCGGGCGCAGCGCCTTCGGCTTCATCGAGCTGCTGACCAACATCTTCATGCCGCTGGGCGGCCTGATGATCGCGCTGTTCGCCGGCTGGGCGCTGACCCACTCCGAGGTGATGAAGGAGATGCACACCAACGAGCGCTGGTTCCGACTCTGGCGTTTCCTGGTGCGCTTCGTGGCGCCGGCGGCCGTGGCCTTCGTCTTCCTGCGCAGCATCCCCCAGGTAGAGGGTTACCTGATCCCGGCCATCGGCGCCACGGTAATCGTCGGTGCCTTCGCCGCGGGACGCACTTTCATCGCCGACGACAGCCAGGAGCTGTGAGAACAACAACCAACGGAATCCGCCATGGCAGCCATCATCGACGTACAGCACGTCAACAAGGCCTTCGGGGGCCTCAAGGTCATCAATGACTGCTCGATCCAGGTGGAGAAGGGCTCGATCACCGGCCTGATCGGCCCCAACGGGGCCGGCAAGTCGACGCTGTTCAACATCATCGCCGGGGCCCTGCCGCTGGACAGCGGGCGAATCCTGCTCGACGGCGACGACATCACCAACCAGCCGGCCAACACACTGTTCCATCGGGGGCTTCTGCGCACCTTCCAGATCGCACACGAGTTCTCCCACATGACGGCGCTGGAGAACCTGATGATGGTGCCGCCGGCGCAGTCCGGCGAGAACCTGTTCGCCGCCTGGTTCACGCCGGGCCTGGTGCGTAACGAGGAGGCCGAGGTGCGCCGCCGGGCGCTGGAGGTGATCGACTTCATCGGCCTGCACCACGTGCGCAACGAGCTCGCCGGCAACCTCTCCGGCGGCCAGAAGAAGCTCCTCGAGCTCGGCCGCACCATGATGACCGACGCCCGGGTGGTGCTGCTCGACGAGATCGCCGCCGGCGTCAACCGCACCCTGCTCGGCGATCTCGTCACCAACATCGAGCGGCTCAATCGCGAGATGGGCTACACCTTCCTGGTCATCGAGCATGACATGGACATGATCGCCCGGCTCTGCGACCCGGTGATCGTGCTGGCCCAGGGCAGCGTGATGGTCGAGGGCAGCATCGAGGAGATCCAGAACAACCCCGAGGTCATCGAGGCCTACTTTGGCGCCGCCAGCTGATTGGGGCGCCGCCAGCTGATTGGGGCGCTGCCAGCTGATCGGGGCGCCGCCAGCTGAGCGGTGTGCCGATGCCTCCTCGGGGGCAGGGCGTCCCACGGGACGCCGCCAATAACGATAACGAACGCAGAGAACGACTGACCATGCCATTACTCGACGCACGCAACGTGCACGGCGGCTACGGCGGCATGAACATCCTCAACGGGGTGGACATGGCCATCGAGTCCGACCAGATCGGCGTGATCGTCGGCCCCAACGGGGCCGGCAAGTCCACCATGCTCAAGGCCGTCTTCGGCCTGCTCCACGTCAGCCAGGGCGAGATCCTGCTGCGCGGCGAGCCGATCCACAACCTGCCCCCCAACAAGCTGGTACAGAAGGGGATGGGCTTCGTGCCCCAGGAGAACAACGTCTTCCCGAGCCTCACGGTGAAGGAGAACCTGGAGATGGGCGCCTTCCTCAAACCGGGCAACGTCAAGCGCATGCTGGCCCAGGTCTTTGAGTTCTTCCCGCCGCTCCGTGAGAAGCGCCACCAGCCGGCCGGCGAGCTCTCCGGCGGCCAGCGTCAGATGGTGGCCATGGGCCGGGCGCTGATGGCCGAACCCAGCCTGCTGCTGCTCGACGAGCCCACCGCAGGCCTCTCGCCGCTCTACATGAACGAGATCTTCGAGCAGGTGAAGCTGGTCAACTCGGCCGGCGTGGGCATCCTGATGGTCGAGCAGAACGCCAAGCAGGCGCTCGGCATCGCCGACAAGGGCTTCGTGCTGGCCGCCGGCCAGAATCGCTTCACCGATACCGGGGCCGCCCTGCTGGCCGACCCCGACGTCGCCAAGAGCTTCCTCGGCGGCTAGTCCGGCGCCCGACCTGGAGAATCCATCCGTGAACGAACTCGTCTTCTTCATCAACAACGTGGTGATCGCCGGCAGCGTGACCGGCTCGATCTACGCCATCGGCGCAGTGGGCGTGACGCTGATCTTCAGCATCATGCGCTTCGCCCACTTCGCCCATGGCGACATGATGACCTTCGGCGCCTTCATGGTGCTGCTGCTGGCCAGCGCCTTCCCGGGGGCCGGGTCGGCCTTCGGCGTGCCCGCCGCGCTGGTGCTGCTGCCGGTGGCCATGGCGCTCACCGCGCTGCTCGCGGTGGGCATCGACCGCGCCTTCTACAAGCCGCTGCGTGCCCACGGGGTCAAGCCCATCGTGCTGGTCATCGGCTCGCTGGGGGTGACCCTGATGCTGCAGGGCCTGATCCGGCTGTTCTCGGGCACCGGCGGGTCGAGCCTCTACGTCGACGATCGCAAGGAGATCTTCCGCCTCGCCCTGCCCTTCGAAGGCGTGCGGGCGCCGGTGGTGATCACCGAGCCCCAGCTCTGGCTCTTCGTGATCACCCTCGCCGCCGTGGTGGGGCTGCACTTCTTCCTGACCCGCTCGCGGCTCGGCAAGGCGATGCGCGCCATGTCCGACAACCCCGACCTGGCCCAGGCCTCGGGCATCAACACCAACACCATCGTCGCCGTGACCTGGGTGATCGCCGGGGGGCTCGCCGCCATCGCCGGCACCCTGCTGTCGCTGGACGTGACCTTCAAGCCCGACCTCAGCTTCTTCCTGCTGCTGCCGATCTTCGCCGCCGCCATCGTCGGCGGCGTCGGCCACCCCTTCGGGGCCGTGGCCGGCGGCTTCGTGGTGGGCTTCGCCGAGACCCTGGCGGTGTTCAACTGGAGCGTGCTGCTCAGGCCCTTCCGCGACAGCCTGCCGGAGTGGCTGACCCAGGCCGGCAACCTGGCCTTCGTCGGCACCGAGTACAAGATCGTGGTGCCCTTCTTCATCCTGGTCGTCATCCTGGTGTGGCGCCCCACCGGCATCTTCAAGGGCAAGGTGATCTGATGGACACGAAACGCGCCGATATCGTCGCCGCCCCCAGCCGCCTTCCGCTGCGGGAAATGCTGCTCTTCGTCGCCCTGCTGGCGGCCGTGCTCGGCGTCTACGCCGTGATGGGTGGCGCCTACAGCACCCGCATGCTGGTGGAAGCCGCCTGCTACGCCATCCTGGCCCTCGGCCTGACCATCCAGTGGGGCTACGCGGGCCAGTTCAACGCCGGGGTAATGGGCTTCGTGGCCCTGGGCGGCTTCAGTGCCATGTTCTTCAGCATCCCGATCAACGAGGCGTTCTGGGGCAGCGAGCTGCCCGGCGAGCTCGGCCGGGTGCTGCTCTATATGGTCGCCGCCATCCTCGTCGTGCTCGGCGCCACCCGGCTCGACCGGATCGGGGTGCCGAAGCGGCTGCGCACGATCATCGCCGTGGTGCTCGGGGTGGTGCTCTACCTGGTGGTGATCAACGCCTTTCGCGACGTGACCGACCAGATCGAGTCCCGGGCCGGCTTCATCGGTGGCCTCGGCCTGCCGGTCGGCGTCGGCTGGATCGTCGGCGGCGCGCTGGCCGGCGCGGTAGGCTTCTTCATCGGCCGGGTCTGCCTGGGGCTGCGCAGCGACTACCTGGCGATCGCGACCCTGGGCATCGCCGAGATCATCAAGGCCTTCCTCAAGAACTCCGACTGGCTGACCCGTGGCACCGCCACCGTCTCGCCGCTGCCCTGGCCGGTGCCGGGCCCGGCCGAGGTCGGTTTCACCCTGGCCCGGGCGATGTACCTGTCGGTGACCGCGGTGATGATCGCGGTGATCTTCTTCCTGCTGAGTCGTGCCTATCACGCCCCCTGGGGACGGATGATCCGCGCCATCCGCGACAACGAGCTCTCCGCCGCCGCCATGGGCAAGGACATCAACCGGCGTCGCCTGGAGATCTTCGTGCTGGGCTGCATCCTGATGGGCATCGGCGGCGCCGCCCTGGGCAGCTTCAACAGCATGTTCGACCCCCAGGGCTACCTGCCGCTCAACCACACCTTCCTGGTGCTGGTCATGGTCATCCTGGGCGGTCCCGGCAATAACCTGGGCACCATCTTCGGCGCCGTGGCGGTCTACATCATCTGGATCATGTCCGAGCCGCTGGCGCTGTTCCTGATGGAGCTGGCCGTCGCCTTCGGCGAGGGCGCCTTCGGCTGGGAGGCCCCCACCAACATGGACAGCCGAGCGCTGCAGGCACGGGTGTTCGTGATCGGGCTGCTGATCACCCTGGTGCTGCGCTTCGCGCCCAAGGGCCTGCTGCCGGAGAAGGTCAAGCACGTGGCCTGAGGGCGAGGCCCCGGAGAGCAAGGCAGGAAGGTGCTTAGCACCTTTCCTCAGCGCGGTCGCCCACAACTGGCAAGGGGCGATGAGCCGCAAGCAACACCCGATGAAAAAGGCCCTGGCGGGCAACCCGCCAGGGCCTTCGCTGGTTCGCCCCCGCTCAGCGGAGGCGCGCTCCTCAGAGGTCGACGTAGCCCTTGCTGGTGAAGCTGCCGTCCTCGATCACCATCTCCAGCACCACGCCCGGCACGTCGCCGTTGGCATCGAACTCCTGGGTGCCCGAGGCGCCCTCGTAGTTGATCTCGGTGCCGGCGGCGATCAGCTCCACCGCCTTCTCCCACTCGCCGGGCAGGATCACCTCACCGGGGGCGCTGGCCACGCTGCGCAGCGCCTCGTTGAGCCCCTCGCGCTCGGCGCTGCCGTTCTGCTCGATGGCCAGCGCCAGTAGGAAGGCGGCGTCGTAGGCCTGGGCGGCGAACACCGCGCTGGGGTCGATGCCGGCCGCCTCGGCCTGGGCCTGGAACATCGCGGTGCCCGGCAGTTCGGGGCTGCCCGGGCGGGTGGCGATCATGCCGTCGAGCACGTCGGCACCGATGGCCTCGACCAGGCTGTCGCCGACCATGCCGTCGGCGCCCACGTACTGGGTGAACATGCCGCTCTCGTAGGCCTGGCGCACCACCGTCTGGCCGGAGGTGTCGGCGTAGGCCAGCACCACCAGGTTCGGCACGCCGGTGGAGGAGAGGGTGCCCAGCTCCGAGCGGTAGTCGGCGCGGTTGTCTTCGTGAGCGAGGTTCTCCGCCACCGTGCCGCCCTCGGCCTCGAAGGCCGCGGTGAAGGCCTCGGAGAGGCCGCGACCGTAGTCGTTGTTGACATAGGTGACGACGACTTCCTCGATGCCCTTGGAGATCAGCAGCTTGGCAAGCATCTCGCCCTGGAAGGCATCCGAGGGCACGGTGCGGAACACCAGGTCGTTGTCGTCGAGGTCGGTGACGGCCGGGGCCGTGGAGGCCGGCGAGACCATGGTCACCCCGCCCGGCACGGCGGCGTTGTTGGCCGCAGCGATGGTCGCGCCGGTGCACAGCGCCCCGACGATGGCGGTGACCTGCTCGGTGTTGACCATGCGGTCGGCGGCATTCGAGGCGGCCGAGGCATCGGAGCAGGTGGTGTCGCCGGTAGGCATCACCAGCTCCTGACCGTCCAACAGGCCGCCCTGCTCGTTGACCTGGTTCACCGCCAGCTGGGCGCCGTCGAAGATCGGCGGTGTCAGGCTCTCGATGCCGCCGGTGAAACCCCCCAGGAAGCCGACCTTAACCTCGGCCTGCGCCATGCCGGAGAGGGCCAGGGTCGTCGCCGCCACCGCCGTCGCTAGAACGCGTTTCTTCATGATTGTTGGTCTCGCTCTGGTTGCTCGGATCATGAACTGCATGAATCACACACCTCTCAATCTGGAAGGCCGAGGAGCAAAACACAAGCCGGCGCTGCCAACGCTTCGGGCCCAGCGGAACTCGCCAAGCCATTGATCGCCATGACGGAAAGCGAGTGCTTGAGCGTTCGAACACACGCTTCAACGCAACCGCGGCCCCGGACCTATACTGAGGGCCGTCCACTCCCCGTCCAGAGGTCACCATGACGCCACGCCTGACGCCCCTTGCCTTCGCCTTCGCCCTCATCGCCCCCTTCACGCTCTTGCTGGGAAGCGCCCAGGCCGATCGGCCCGCCGGCCAGGAGATCGACTACGACGTGGACGGCGAGGCCTTCGCCGGCTACCTGGCCAGCGCCCCGGATGAATCCCGCGGCACCGTGCTGATCGTCCACGACTGGGACGGCCTCACCGACTACGAGCGCCGGCGCGCCGACATGCTCGCCGAGCTGGGCGTCGGCGCCTTCGCCATCGACCTCTACGGCCAGGGCAATCGACCGGTGGAGACCGACGCCAAGAAGGCCGAGACCGCGCGACTCTACGAGGATCGCCAGCGCATGCGCCGCCTGACCCTGGCCGGCCTGGCCGAGGCTCGCGCCCAGGGCGCCGCCGGCCCGGTGGTGATCATGGGCTACTGCTTCGGGGGCGCGGTGGTGCTGGAGCTCGCCCGCTCGGACGCGGCCGGGGAGATGGCCGGCTTCGCCACCTTCCATGGCGGCCTGGCCACCCCCGAGGGCCAGGGCTATCGCGCCGACACCGCGCCGATCCTGGTCGCCCACGGCGGCGCCGACGCCTCGATCTCGCTGGATGACGTCGCGGCCCTGGGCAAGGAGCTGGAAGCTGCCGGCACGCCCTACGAGATCGAGATCTACTCCGGTGCCCCCCACGCCTTCACCGTCTTCGGCAGCGAGCGCTATCAGGCGCGAGCCGACGAGAAGTCCTGGGCAGCCTTCCTGGGACTGCTCGACGAGGTGCTGTGATTCCCCCGGACGGCCCGCGGCGCGGGTCGCCATCTCGCAAGAGTGACACTCGTTTAAATAAAGATTAATGGTTTTTCTTTCTGTAGAATCGCCTCCCCGAACCGACAATCACCACATAAAAGCTGTTTTTGCAGAAAGGAGCACCGACGTGACCAGTCCTTCGACGACCGCTTCCACCAGCGTGTGGCGGCGCATTCCCCTGTGGCAGAAGATCCTCGCCGGCCTGGCGCTCGGCATCCTCGCCGGCGCGCTGATGGGCGAGGACGCCAGCGTCTTCAAGCCCATCGGTGATGTCTTCATCAGCGCCATCAAGATGCTAATCGTGCCGCTGGTGTTCTCCACCCTGGTGGTGGGCATCACGGCGATGCGCGACCCGCAGAAGATGGGCCGCATCGGCGTGCGCACCATCGGGCTGTACCTGATCACCACCGCCTTCGCCATCGCCATCGGCCTGCTCGCCTCGCTGATCTTCCAGCCCGGCGTGGGCCTGGAGATGAGCTTCGAGTCCGGCGTCGAGGCCAAGGAGGCCCCGAGCCTGGTGGAGATCCTGGTCGGCCTGGTGCCCCAGAACCCCATCGACGCGCTGGCCAACGGCAATATCCTGCAGATCATCGTCTTCGCCATCGGGCTGGGTATCTCGCTGACCCTGATCGGCGACAAGGGCGAGCCGGTCGTGCGCGTCTTCGAGAGCTTCGCCGAGGCGATGGTCAAGCTGACCAGCTTCGTCATGGCCCTCGCCCCGTTCGGCGTGTTCGGCCTGATCGCCCACGTCTCGGGCAGCTACGGCCTCGAGGTGCTGCTACCGCTGGCCAAGGTCATCGGCGTGGCCTACCTGGCCAGCGTGCTGCACGTGCTGATCGTCTACTCCGGCCTGCTGGCACTGCTCGGCAAGCTCAACCCGGTGCGCTACCTGCAGGGCATCCTCGACGCCCTGGTGGTGGCCTACTCCTCGGCCTCCTCCTCCGGCACCCTGCCGGTCTCGCTGCGCTGCGCCCAGAAGAACCTCGGCGTCTCCGAGGGCGTGGCCGGCTTCGTGCTGCCGGTGGGCGCCACCATCAACATGGATGGCACGGCCATCTACCAGGGCGTAGTGGCGGTGTTCATCGCCCAGATGCTGGGCGTCGAGCTCAGCATGATGGACTATGGCATGATCATCGTGACCGGTACCCTGGCCTCCATCGGCACCGCCGGCGTGCCCGGCGCGGGCCTGGTGATGCTCTCCATCGTCATGGCCCAGATCGGCCTGCCGCTGGAGGCGATCGCGGTGATCGCCGGCATCGACCGCATCCTCGACATGGCGCGCACCAGCGTCAACGTGGCCGGCGACCTGATGGTCACCACCTTGGTCGCCAAAAGCGAAGGCGAACTCGACGAGGGCATCTACAACGCCCCCGGCAAGAGCTGATCCCCTGCGGCGCCGGCCCCGGCCGGCGCCGCTTGGTTCCGAGCGGTTCTCTCTGACCGGCTCCCCCCAGCAACTCCCCCTCAGCGGCTCCCTCTGTGCGCCCTGCGCTGCCCCTCCCGACCGGCCCCTCCTGACCTGCCCTTCCTGACCTGCTCCCGCCCTGCGAGCTCCCGCCGAGTGCTACAGTGATCCTGTCGATGCGCAGCGAGTCGCGAGGTCACCATGCATATCACCCCCCTGACCGGCAGCCGGGCCGAGATCGGCGAGGCCCACGGCCGCGCTCATGGCGAGCGGATCACCCACAGCCTCACGGTCTACGATCGGCTCTTCCAGGACTTCGTGGACCTGGACTGGGCCCGGGCGCGCCGCGTGGCCGAGCGCTTCCTGCCGATGATCGAGCGCGGCTTCCCGGCGATCCTCGAGGAGATGGAGGGCATCGCCCGGGGCGCGGGCCTCGATTTCGCCGATATCCTGACCCTCAACTGCCGAAGCGAGATCTCGCTGACCCAGGCCAGCGGCGGCTGCTCGGCCTTTGCCCTCACCCGCGACGGCACCCAGTGGCTGGCCCAGAACTGGGACTGGCGTAGCGATCAGCTGCACAACGTGGTGGCGCTGGAGATCAGCGGCGACGACGCCCCGGCGCTGATCAGCATCGGCGAGGCCGGCATGGTGGCCAAGATCGGCATGAACGAGCACGGCCTCGGCGTCTGCCTCAACGCCATCCGCTCGCAGACCTGCGGCGAGGGCCTGCCCATCCACGTCGCCCTGCGCAAGATCCTGGAGTGCCGCGACCTGGACGACGCCGTGGCGGTGGCACGCCACGACCGGGTCTGCTCGCCGGCCCACTTCCTGGTCGCTCAGGGCGATAGCCGGGCACTAGGCCTCGAGGTACATCCCGGCGAACCCGGCATGCTGTCCCCCGACGACGGCGTGGTCACCCACACCAACCACCTCTATGCCGGCGGCGGCGCCGAGCGCGTCGAGGACTTCCCGCGGGCCGATTCCCGCCCCCGCCTGGCCCGACTGGAGGCCCTGCTGCGCGAGGCGCTGCCGTCGCGGGGCGAGATCGGCGAGGGGGAGTTCTTCGCCCTGCTCGGCGACCACGACGGCGCGCCGCTCTCGATCTGTCGCCACTTCAACCCCGACCAGCCCGCGGAGGAGCGTATGGAGACGCTCTTCGCGGTGGTGATGGACCTGACCCGGCGGCGCCTCACCCTGCGCCACGGCAAGCCGTGCGAGAGCGACGAGAGCCTGACGGTGCAGTTCGGCGACGCGCCCGGCGTTGATCCGGATCAAGCGCGGCAGGGCATCGAACGATAATGATTGTCAGGCGCAAGGGCGAGTGGTAGCGTGTCCATGCGATAAATTCTCATTTGTACCAAGGGTCCCCATATGAAGAACCTGCTGCTCACCGCGCTCTGCACCGGCCTGCTCGCCACCACCGCCCACGCCGAGAGCCCGGACCACTTCTCGGGCGAGCCCTCGCGCACCCTCGAGGAGGCGATCACCAACCTCAGCGACTACAACGCACGGCTGACCGAGCTGCTGGCCAAGAACGAGCTGAGCAACCGCGACCTGGGTACCGTCCATGAGCTCACCTACACTCTGGAGAACGCCCTGGCGCGCATCGATGCCGAGGTCGACACCATGGCCGCCTCCCTCGAGGAGGTCCACCTGGGTTCGGAGAGCGTCGACCGCGAGCGCGTGCGCCTCAACGGCATGGCCTACCTCAACGCCGCGCGGCCGCTGACCACGCCCTAAGGGCCTGATCGCCCCTCGAGCCTCCGGCCGCCAACCATGGCGGCCATGAGGCCGCGCCGGCGCCTCAGCCGGCCAGGGCCTCCTCCACCAGCGCGCGGGCTTCGGCGGTCATCGGCAGCTCGAGGGCCAGCGCATGGGCGCCCGGCGACATCTTTCGCCAGGTCTTCTGCACGATGCGAATCAGGTGATCGTGGTCGACCTGCCGGGAGAAGTCGCCGAAGTAGTGCTCCAGGAATACCAGGCAGGCGCAGTCCTCCACCGCCTGCACGCCCTCGTCACGCCCCAGCCCCTGCTTGCGAATCATCGTCGCCACCCGCTCGGCCGAGGCGTCGTCATACCCCGCCTCGCGCATCAGCGCCGCGGTGGTCTCGCCGGCGCGCTGCCCCTGGTCGCGACGCCAGGACAAGTAGCCCACTCGCCCCTCGGGATAGTCGCCGCGCGGCACCTGCCAGCGCTGCAGGTGCTGGCCGCGCACCGCCAGGCGCACCAGTTCGTCCGGCGACTCCACCAGCCGCTCCAGCCAGGCGCTCATCCGCCCCGCGTGCCACAGCTCCTGGGGCACCGACTCGTCCGCCACCGTCAAGCGGCGTGGGTCCTCGGCATGCAGGGCATCCAGGGCGGCGAGGGTCGCCGCGAACGGGGAAGGGTTGCGAGGGGGTTCGGTGGGCATGAGCACACTCCTGGGTCGGGTCGAGTAGGGTCCGATAACGGTCACGGCGGCGGCAACCACCGCCGGCACCAGCATACCGGGCCACCGGGCGTGGGGCCCAGCCTCGCCCGGCGCGTAAAGCGCGCGCATAAAAAAGGCCCCCCGAAGGAGGCCAGTAGGAGCACGCCAGCTCACTCGTTGCATCGCCACTCCCATGGCGATCCTGCCAAGCAATTTGCGAAAAGCGCGCCAAGAATAAAAAATAATTGTTCTTAACAGCATCTTACAAGAAAAAAGCGCCCCACCCCGCCCCACATCGCCGCTCGATCACTTCGCACCTGCACCATGGCGGGCCCGCACGCACGCCCGCTGCCCCATCGCGGCCCAGCGGTCGCGCAGGGATATAGGAAAGAGCGTTGCTTATATATGGGTCGACAGGTATCAGGAGGATATTCCCCACTTCAGGCCCTTCGCTGACCATTCCCAACCCGTCGTCGGTGCCCAAGGCCTACCTGGCGTTCGACGAACACGACCGCATGCACCCCTCGCCCTACTCCGAGCGCCTCGAGCTCGGTGTCGGCTACCCTGGCCGTCGCTTCGGGCCAGCGGCTCACGCCGCGCCGCCGCCATGCGCCGCGCGCCGAGAGGGCGGCACCGGCCAGGGCAGCGACGGCGATCAGCAGGGGAATCATGGACATGCGGCGGCTCCTGTCACCGGGGGAGCCGCCATCATGGCCGTCGAGGGCGCCGTTGCAAAGGCGCAGAACTCCGCCTACCCCGAGCACGCCGCGGCCGGCCACTCAGGGGTTACCTGGCACGGCGATCCAGAACGGGAAGGCGCCCGCGACCAGCTCGCGCCGCACCACCGTCATGGTCTCGGTATCGATTACCGCAATGGCATCGTCGGCGGTCAGGGTGGCGTAGAGGTAGCGACCGTCTTGGCTGGCGCGCACCCCGTGGGGGCCGGTGCCGACCTCGACCGTCGCGGCGACCTCCAGGGCCTGCGCATCGATCACGGTCACCACCGAATCGGCGATCGCCCCGGTCGCCACATAGCGCCCGCCGGGCAGGACATCGATGCCGCCGTGGCCGTTGCCGACGGCGAAGGTCTCGACCAGGGCGCGGCGTTCGAGATCGAGCACCGCCGCCTGCCCGACGAAGTCGCGGATCCACAGCCGCCGGCCATCCGCGCTGAGGTCGAGGTTGTGCGGGGTCTCCAGGCCCGGGGTGGGGATCTCGTCGACCTTCGCAAGGGTGGCCATGTCGATCACCGCGATGGCACCGCCGCCCTGCAGGGTCACGTAGGCCCGTTCGCCGTCGGCGGAGAAGACGGCGTTGTGCGGCCCGGCACCGACGTTCAGCCGCTCGATCAGCTCGCCGGCGGCCAGGTCGATCACCGCCACCACGCCCTGCTTCTGGGCCATGGCGAGCCCCAGGCGCCCGTCGGGGGAGATCTTCACTCCCTGGGCCACCTCGCCGACCGGCAGCGTGGCGAGGCGCTCGCCGCTGCGGGTATCGAGCAGGTAGACATCGCCGCTCTTGAAGCCCGAGACCAGCAGCCGCGTGCCGTCCGGGCTCAGGGCGTCGTAGTGGGCGCCGGGCACGTCCGTCCAGGCCTGCCCGCCGGGCAGCGCCTGGACGGCGTTGCCGTGCTGGACCGCCACGTAGGCCGGCGCGGGGAACGCCGCCTCGCGGGCGAGGCTCGCCGCGGCCTCGACCGGCGCCGCGTCCGACGCAGCGGCCGCGTCAGGCGTCGCTGCGCCGATGCCCTCGAGCCCCTGGCGCAGCCGGTGGACGTCGCGCCCGCTCAGCGCCGGGTCGCGAAGCGCTTCGACCTCCTCGGCGGTGTAGGGGCGGAAGGCCTCGGGCGCGGCATCGATCTCGGTGAGCAGGTAGTTGAGCACCTCGGCGATCTGCGCCTCGCCCAGTGCCTCGCCCCAGGCCGGCATGTTGCCGTCGTAGCGCTCGCCATCGACGACGATCGGGCCGGTCAGGCCGTGGAGCAGCACCCGGGCCAGGTAGTCGCGGCCGTCGATCTCGTCGCCCTCGGCGGCGTAGAGCGCGCCGACATGGCCGCGATGAGGCGGGAAGGCGCCGCTCACGCCCTCGCCGTTCGGCCGGTGGCAGGCGGCACACTGCTCGGCGTAGATCCGCGCCCCGGGGGAATCCGGCTCGGCGGCGGCCACCTCGCGGGCCAGCGGCACCGCCACGGTGTCGTGATCGCCGGCGTCGACGGCGACATGGCCGATGGAGGCCGGGGCCACGATGTTGCCCTCGCCGTCGCTCGCGTGGACCACCAGGAAGGCATCCTCGGCGAGGCTCACGGCCTCCACCGTGACGGTGCTGCCGGGGGCCTGCTCCGCGACCTCGAGGGAAGGCGCCGCGAGCGCACTCGCGACCAGGCCGAGCGTCAGGGTAGCGACCGTCAGGGAATGGCGAATCATCATCGTGCAACCTCCTTTGTTGATGGTTGGAACGGGGCCTGGAACCCCTTCACGCCGAGGCGGCGGCCTAGAGCCGGAGCCGCTCCAGCGATTCGCTGGGCAACTCGCCCACCAGCAGCGAGCCGGCGTTGTCGCCCGGCCAGCCCACTACCGACTGATCGCCCAGATGGGCGACGTAGCGCCCCTCTCGAGCGACCGCCTCGCGCACGCTCGCCCGATTGAAGAACAGCGGCCCGCTGACCACGTACTGGACCACGGTGTGCGCCTCGACCCGGTAGGCCAGCGCGGCCGCCGGCTGCCCCTGCAGCGCGGTCGGCCAGGCGCCGAGGAACTCCACGCCGGGCCCGTCGATGACCTCGATCGGCAGCGCCAGGGTGCGCGCCAGCGCGGCGGTGTCCCGGGAGGCCTGGGGCGGTAGCATGCCGCTCACCCGCTGGCGGAAGTCCGCCACGGCGTCGCGCACCATGGGCACGCCCTGGCGCGCCTCCCAGCTCGGCCACCCCAGCACCACCGCCAGCACGCAGGCCTGGACCGCCGCGATGGCCCAGCCCATCCACCCCCACAGTGGACCGGGGCCCGTGTGGCGCCGGGCGGGTGAGAGCAGCCGACGCCTCAGGTGCCGCTCGACGGCCTCGGCCGATACCGCGCGGGTGGCATGCGGAGCGGACGGATCAGTGGCCGCGCCGAGCCGCTCCAGGCGCCGGCGCACCGCCTGCTGGCGCGCCAGCTCGCGGCGGCATGGCTCGCAGGCCGTCAGGTGATGGGCCATGACGCGGCGCTCGTCGGGCGAGAGTTCGTCGTCCAGGTAGGGCGCCACCCGCTCCAGCCAGGCGGCATGGGCCTCGTGCGACCGATGATCGTGATCACTCATGGTGACGTGCCTCCTTATCGCCCGACGCGCCGATGCCCTCGACCGTCTCCGGCGCCTCGACCAGCAGCCCGGCGAGCAGGCGCCGGCCGCGGGCCAGCCGGCTGGTCACCGTGCCCAGCGGCAGCTCCAGCGTCTCGGCGATCTCCCGGTAGCGGTAGCCCATCAGGTCGTGCAGCTCGACCACGATGGCGAAGTCGTCGGGCAGCCGGCGCAGCAGTGCCGCGACCCGGCCGTCCGACTGGGCCGCCACGGCCTGCTCGAAGGGCCCCGGCGCCTCGCCGGCGATGGCCTCCCAGTGCGCCTCCTCGATGTCGGTGATCGGCAGCAGCGCCTGGCGGCGCGCCCGGGTGCGGCGATGATCGGCGATCTGGCGCAGCAGGATGCGCACCAGCCAGGGCCGCGACGCCTCGGCCGAGCGCAGCCCCTCGAGCTTCTCCCAGGCCATGATGCAGCTCTCCTGCACCAGGTCCTCGGCCAGCGCCGCATGGCCCGTGCGCTGCAGGGCGATATGCACAAGATGCGTCACATGGGGCTGCACCAGGCGTCGATAGCGCCTCTCCCGCGACGAAAAATGGCCCAGAAACCGCATCCCGCTTGCTCCCGATTGGGTTGTGCTATCCATAGAGACGGCACGAGGCAGCGACTTTATTCCCGGCAGCGAAAAAATGCTCGTGGCTCGGGTAACGCCTGGCGCCAAGAGGCCCGCCGACCATGGTGCCCTCTGCCCACGAAAAAGGCCGCACCCCGGAGGGTGCGGCCTGATCAGGCGTGTTACCTGAACGATCATCCCTCGGCGGCAGCCGTGTAGGGCGTTGTCTGCTCGCGAGTCACCCACAGCGGGTTGCTCCAGGCGGTCTCGTCGTCCTGGTCGTCGACTTCGAGGGCGACCCAGCCCTCGACAGCCTCGTCCAGGGACAGCGAGAGGCTCGCCTCGCGGCCGTCCAGGGCGACGGTTTCCAGCACCTCACCGCCCTTCCCGATCAGTCGGGCTTCTTCGAGACCGTCGACGGCCGTGACATCCACCTGCCAGGTGAAGGCCTCCCCCTCGGGCAGGCGCAGGGTGTCGCCGAACAGGCCGTTGCGCGGATGCAACAGCGGCCCCTGAGTCGCGTAGCCATGGCCGTCCTTGAGGGCCCGGGCGAAGGCGCGCGGGGTCAGTTCGCCCGGCACCTTGGCCATCATGCGGATGCGGCCGGTCAGGTCGTTCCAGGCATCGTGGGTGTCGGTGCCCGCCGTGAAGTAGACGCGGCTGCCCTCGTCCCAGAGGTCATGCGCCGTCTGGCGGGTCGGGACATTGTCGACCTCGGCGTTGAGCTCGAGCAGGTCGAAGTCGGTGGCGAAGCCGCCCGGCACGCTGTCGTTGGCCAGGTTGCGCAGGTAGCCATAGTCGTTGAACGGATGGTTGAGGGGAATGACCTCGGCGTTGAGGCGGCGGGCGTCCGCCAGGATCGCCTGGACGCTGTCGGTGCCGGGATCCACCTCGAGTTCGCCGGCGAGGTCGATGGGGAAGGGGTTCATGTGCCCCCAGGACGCCGACACCTCGATGGACGGAATGAACGGCACGCCACGCTGCGCGGAGAGTGCCTGGAAGCGCTCATGGTTGGCGGTGGAGTCATGGTCGCTGATGAACGTCAGGTCGAGGTCGGTGGCCAGCTGCGCCCGAACGACGGTCTCGGGCGGGGTAGTGCCCTCGAGGACGTTGGCGTGGTGGTGCAGGTCGGCGCCGTACCAGCCGTCGTCGTTGGGCTCGGCGAGCCGCTCGATCTCGAGGGTCTTCTGCACGGTCTCGCCGGAGGCCAGGCTCACCTCGAGTTCCTGCTGCTCGGCGGTAAAGCCCGCCCCGGCGTTGACGCTCAGGCGATAGTCCCCGGGCGCCAGGTTGAGCTCCGCCGTGCCGGCCGGGGTCAGCTCGGTGAAGAAGGTCTGCTTGCCGAGGAACTCAACGGGCGGCTGCTGCCCCTCGAGGATCGCCAGGCGCGCATCGCGGGGCGCCCCGGTCTCGGCATCCTGCACGTCGAGACTGAGGGTGCCCGGGCCTTCCAGCCCCGCGAACTCCAGCGTCTGCTCGCCGCCCTCGGTCACCGTCAGCGCGACGGGCTCGCTGTTAGCGTGGCCGAGGCCGGTGGCATAGGCGCGGTACTCGCCCGCCGGCAGCGACATCTCGAAGCGGCCGCCCTCGGCCAGCGTCCAGGCATAGGGGTGGCCCGCTTGCTCGATCATCACCAGGCCATCCTGCGGAGCCTCGCCCCGATCGTTGCTCAGGGTGCCGGTAATCTGGCCGACGGGATCACCGTGCCGCTCGGCCTCGAAGGCCACCACCGGCGCCAGATCGCCCTCGGGCACCACCTGCAGCGCGCCCTGGAAGGTGCGCGACTCACCGGGCGCCAGATCATGCTCGAGGTACATGTCCTGGCCTTCGTAGTTGACGCGATCGAAGTAGGGGGCGTGGAGGGCGAAGACCCAGTCGCGATCGTAGGCGACCATGCGATCGGTCAGCGCATCAAAGGCCACGGTCTCCTTGGCATCGCCGAGCCCAGGAACGCCGAACAGGAAGCCGGTGTCCGGCCACAGGGTATAGCCCGAGCGAATGGCCTCCAGCGGGGCTGCACCGGCGTTCTCCAGCTCGGTCTTGAGGCCGATGCGGTCGCTACCGGCCTCGAGGGTATAGGTGGTGGTGACCCAGGCCTCGCCCCAGTTGCGGCGAATGCGGACCACGGCCCGCTCGGGCGAGTCCTCGACGATCTCCACCGTCTTGCCGTCGTTGGGCCAGGAGGACCAGTTGTTGGGGATGAAGTCGGCGAAGGCGATGCGATCCAGGTCGATCTCGCCCTCCTTCACGGCGGCCAGGTCGACCAGAGTGCCGCGAGGCACGCCCCAGGGCGGCGCGGATGCCACGGCGAGGGAGAAGGCCAGCCGGTCATTGGCGATGGTCAGGTCCTCGCTCGCCTGGGCTTCCCCGTCGGGAATCGCCGTGGCACCCCGGGTGATACTGACATCGGCGTGAGACGCCGCCGAAGCGCCGGCCAGCAGGCCGGCAAGCAAGAGTCGTTCGAGCCGTTTGGTCATTGAAGCGCTCCCATGCAAGGCGTTGCGTTATTGGTGGGTAACGTGGCTATCCTCCTTTATTTTGATTGATCATTCAAATAACGACACAGAACGAGACGGGGCAGTCGCTCACTCAGCCGAGCTGGGTATGATCCGGCAGAGTAGCCACACCATCCGTCACCCGTCGGATCAATCAGCGACCAGGGAGCCAGACCCCGTGGAATTCTCGAAGCGTGTCAAAGGACACGAACAGGAACTCGTCGAGCTGTTCACCGCCACCTTCACGGCCTCCAAGGGCGTGGCGGAAGGCACGCTGATCGGTGATCTGGTTCGCCAGCAGCTGGTTAGCACCCCCGCATCGGATCTCTACGTATTCATTGCCGAGTCCGATGGGATGGTGGTCGGCGGGGCGATCTTCTCGCGGCTGACCTACGACCAGGATGACCGGACGGTGTTTGTCCTCGGGCCCGTGTCCGTGGCAACCGAGCGCCAGGGACAAGGCATCGGGCGGCAGCTGCTGACGTACGGCCTGCAGGTGCTGCGCGCTGCGGGTGTCGATATCGCCGTGACCTACGGTGACCCGAACTACTACGCGCGTGTTGGCTTTATGCCGATCAGCGAGGCGTTCGTGCCGGCACCGTTCACGCTGCAACATCCCGAGGGCTGGCTGGCACAGTCGTTGACGGAGACCGAGATGTCGCCGCTGAGAGGCACGGCGCGATGTATCGAGGCGTTCAATGATCCGGTTTTCTGGTAGGGAGTCGCCTCGTGACGGCCGCGATCAGGACCGTGACCGGCACCGGCGTCGCCCGGGCCGTTTACTCGCCAAGTACCGAACGCCCCGGCGAAGCCCATACCAGGCGCCGCGGAACACCTTGGCGAAGAAGGCCGCGCGTAGCCGGGCGTTGCGCTGCTCGATTTCACGGATTTTCGGGTTCGGGTTGTGGAAGGCCATTGAAAATCAGCTCCTCCGCGACCGGCTCAGTCTCGGGTGACCTTCACCGCGGTGCCCGTGGCCACCAGGATCAGCATCGACTTGCCGCCGCCAGAGATCTCGCTGTAGTCGAGATCAATGCCGATCACGGCATTGGCGCCCATCGACTCGGTCTCGCGGCGCAGCGCGTCCAGGCCCTCCGTCGCGGCGGGAGAGCCCACTACAACCATGTCAGACCGCACAGCTCGCTGGGCTATTTGCCACCTGTAGCGTATGCCGAGCAGTGCGCATGAAGCAGCGGTTTCTCACATTGTGAGCGGACCTAAACCTGGGGGAGGTCACCCGTTGCCGCATACTGCTGGCACCAGGCATGGTACTCCGTGGCCGGGAGGGCCGGTGAGTAGTAGAACCCCTGGGCCTGATCACAGCCCAGTCGGCGCAGGATCTCGGCCTGCTGCTGGGTTTCCACGCCTTCCGCGGTGACCACCAGGTCCAGGGCGTGCCCGATATCGATCATGCAGGCCATCAGCTTAAGCGCTTGCTCATCATCGCTTAGGTGAGTCACGAAGGCGCGATCGATCTTGAGGCCCGTGATGGGCAGGTGCTGCAAGTACTCGAACGAGGAGAAGCCGGTGCCGAAGTCATCGATGCTCACGCCGATGCCGAGATTACGAAGGCGCTGTATGGCAGCGCGTGCCGCGCCGAGGTCACTGATAAAGGCACTTTCCGTGAGCTCTACCTCTAGACGATCCGGTTTCACACTGGCATTTTCGATAAGCTCTTGAAGAAGCTCATAAAATGTCTCGTCGTACAGATTATGTGCCGACAGGTTGATGCTGATCACGCTCCCTATCCCCGTGTGCAGGGAAAACGCCCCGGCGGCTTGCGTAACGAAGTGGGTAAGTGGACCAATGAGAGAGGTGTTTTCCACCTTGGGCATAAACTGCCCAGGGGGAATCAGTCTGCCATGATCCCCCCGCCAGCGGATGAGGCCTTCGCATCCACAGACTTGGCCATCGGCCAGACGAATCTTGGGCTGGTAATGCAGCTCGAACTCTCTCTCGGCCAACGCCTCTCGCACCCGGCCGATCAGTTTGAAGTTCTCTAGAGAGCGTTGGTCGAAGGTCGGGCTGAAATGCATATGCCCTTGCCGCTGGCGGATGGACGCCAAGAGCGCGAGGCGGGCTTCTCGGAGCAGCTCCGCCATCGTCTTGCGGCCATTGTCTGCGATGGCGCTGCCTATCGCCAACTGGACGCGAACGGGCACCTGATGGATCGGCAGGCTTTCTTCGCCGACCTCAAGGAGCCGTTGGCTGATAGCATAGAGATCACTCGGTTCGATATCCAGCACGACCAGGGCCAGCTCATCGGGGCTGATGCGGTAGACCTGGCCCCAGCCACGAACCACTTGGCTCAGCTGCTGACTCATGGCGACGATGAGTTGATCGGCCGCCTCGAAGCCCAGCGCCTCAATAACGTCCGCTATATCGGTGATCTTCACCTTGATCACCCCGACCGTTTTGGCGGGCGATACCAGGGGAGATAAAAGCTCGTGAAGGTCTTCACGGAGCGCGATCTGGTTGGCAAGGCCCGAATGCTGATCGGTGCGGGCGAGGTCCCGGTGGGCAAGGAACGCTTGGCGACGCGACTGGAACAACCACCCCGCGACACCGCCCAGGAGCAAGTAAAGCGCGATGCGCAACAGATAGTTAGTGTAATGTTGTTCGATATCCAGCTCGACATTCAGGGGCATCGCCGCCATCGCGATGCCGGCGGCCAGGGCGGCCACCAGGCCGCCCGGCAAGCCATACCAGGAAGCGGCGAGCAACACGGGGATGAGCATCAGATAGGGATAGGCATACGCCGTCCCCCCGGAGGCATAGACAATCCCGGTCCCCAGACTCAATAGCAGCACGATCATGCCGCCCCGAAAGGCATGGCGACCTGCTAACAGCCGCCCCACCAGCTGCGGCCATTCCGCCGACTTCAGTATTCGGCCTGATCCCACGGTCCCTCACCTGCCTCGGATTCATTGAGTCTTATACAAGGTAGCTGAGTCTTATTGCCTCATCACAACTACTGAGTCTAGTCCCTGGCTGAGACGAGCATCATCAAGCAATCTGTGGATGACCGCCTGACATCTTTCGAAAGCCGGACAATGTGCAGCTACGCGGCCAACGGTGCAGTTGCAGCAACCGCTTGGCCGCTGCATTAGCGTCGGCGGCAGGCCGGTATCCGGCACTGGCGTCGCCCGGGTCGCATTCTCGACAGGTGCCGAACGCCCCGGCGAAGCCCATACCAGGCGCCGCGGAACACCTTGGCGAAGAGGGCCGCGCGCAGCCGGGCGTTGCGCTGTTCCAGCGCGCGCATCTTCGGGTCGGGATTGTGGAAGGCCATTGGCTGCTCCGTGGCCGACTCAGGCCCGGGTGACCTTCACCGCAGTGCCCGTGGCCACCAGGAACAGCATCGACTTGCCGCCGCCAGAAATCTCGCTGTAGTCGAGGTCGATGCCGATCACGGCATTGGCACCCATCGACTCGGCCTCGCGGCGCAGCTCGTCCAGGCAGGAGACCCGAGCATCGCGTAGCGCGTCCTGGGACGACTTGTTGCGCCCGCCGAAGAAATCGCGGAAGCCGGCGAACATGTCCTTGAGGATATTCATGCCGAAGACGCATTCGGCGGAGACGATATCGATGTGCTCGGTCACGCGGTAGCCCTCGAGGTGCGAGGAGGTGGTGAGGATCACGCGTTCGGACATACGGAGGTTCTCCCTGTGATGGCGGTAATGGCTAACGGAGCAGCGTGCGAGAGCAAGGCCGCCGCAGGTCCATCATGCGCGGTTTGTCGTCTACTGGAAATGACACCTCCCGAGCCGCTTTTCTCTACTGGCGGCGGGCGACATACACCATGTAGACGAGGCTCGCCCGGTGCGATGTCCAGGCGCGCCCAACATGTAGCCGGGGAAGTTGAGCACCGCCAGCCAGCCGCCGGCAGCGTCGCTCAGCCCAGGCTGCTGCATCACCGGTAGCAGCGGCGTATAGGCGAAGCGCGCCACGCCGATACACAGAATCTGACTGAACACCCCGGCCAGCAGCACGCGGTAGCGCGAGGAGAGAAAAGCGAGCTTGGCCATGCCTAGCGCTCCCTAGGTCCCTGTCATGTTTACGGTCGGCTATCATACCTCACGCCCGGGCGGAACAGCCCATCGCGGCGGTGCAGTCCGAGTATTCGCTGTGAAGCCGCCACCCCCGATCGGCCTGATCACGGCCTACCGTGAGGCCAGCACGGCGCTGGTGGCCTTCAGTCCCCTGGGGCGCGGCTTCCTGGCCGGTGCGGTCAACGATCCCGCGCGCCTCGAGGAGAACGACATGCGTCGGGGCATGCCGCGCTTCAGCGCCGAGAACCATGCCCACAACCTGCGCCTGCTCGAGGCGTTCACGGCACTGGCGGAGGAACGGGGCATGACGCCAGGCCAGCTGGCCCTGGCCTGGCTGCGAGCCCAGGGCGATGAGATTCTGCCGATTCCCGGGTCGCGCAACATCGATCACATGCGCGAGAACCTGGCGGCAGAGCACCACCCCCCTGGCACCGCACACCGTGGCCCGGCTGAACGCCATGATGCCCCCCGATCAGGTGGCGGGGGTGCGCTACGACGAAACCCAGCAGGCGGAAGTCGATACCGAGGAGTTCGGTGAGTCGGGTGCAACCCCCGCGTAGGCGCGAAGCGCCCAGAAGCGGAGAGCATTCGAGGCGGCGTCCCGCGTCACCCCGGGTGACGGACGGGCGCTCCGCCAGCGGTCATGCGTCAGTTATGGTCGACCAGCCCGGCATCGCCGGCGCCTGTGGCACAGTGGGCACAGCAATAGACCGTATCGCCATGCTGAACACCGTGGCCCACCACTCGGCAGCCGCACCGGGCACACGACGGCGCCAGCTTGTGGATGGCGCATTCGAAGGAGTCGAAATCGAAACTCTGGCCGTCCTTGTTGACCGTAAAGGTGTTGCCGTATTCATTACCGCACGTTGCACAGATACTCATCACCTACCTCCTGCTTGTATGCCGCGATAAAGGTGTTCTCTGGCCGATCATCCCGCAAATGGCCGCGTCGGGGCGGAGCCTGGCGGGCATCTGAGACGGCGATGGCCAAACGGCCGGGCCGTATTGACCACGTCTCGTCTGACTACCCTCAACGTAGCAGATGCCCGGCAGCCTTCTCGAACGGGACAGAGGCCGGGCACGACCCGATCACGTGTCGGTAAAGGCACTAGGCATCGTCCGACTTGCTGCGCGTCCGGCGCTTATCACCCAGACGAGAGAAGGCGCGGCGTACCGGCCGCCATAGCCGGCTGAGCAGCCACAGCACGGGCAGGCCGATCACCAGCCAGGGGGTGAGGAACACCACCACCAGAATCACCTGGCCCACCGATTCGAAGAACACCGACAGGCTGCGGTCCAGCGCCCGCCACAGGGGCGCCAGCACACCATGCTGGTGGGGCTCTACCCAGCGCTGCTGCTGAAAGTTGGCGGTGATCGCCACGCTGTCGGTCACGCGGGCAAGGTGACGCTGCTGGCCCTGCATGGACTCGATCTCGCCCTGCACCCTGGCCAACTCGCGCTCGACCTGCAGCAGGTCCTGAATGCGCCGCTCGCTGAACTCCCGCCCCTGCTGGGCAAGCTCCTTGAGGCGCTCGCGCAGTATCTTCTGCTGGGCCAGCCGTGCTTCGGTATCGATGAACTGCTGGGTACGGTCGTGGCGGCTGATCTCCACGCCACTGAGTGCCGGCGACTCGGCGACGAGCCTGACCGGCTCGGCGGTTTCCACCCGATCGCGGGCCACGCGCAGGGCCAGGTAGCCGCTGGCCAGGCCCTGCCGCGGCGTCTGCAGGCGCCCCTGCTCCACCCGGCAGTGCTCGCTCGCCACACAGGCCTCCTGAGTCTCCCGGTAAGCGGCCACCAGGGCATCGGCCTCATCGAACTGCAGGTTGTAATGGCGCCGCTCCTCGATGCGGGCGTCGGGCGCCTCACCCGACCCGTCGGCCGGGCGAGCGGCACTGGCAACATCGGCCTGGCCCACCATCGCCTCGCCGGAGAGGCGGCTCTCCGGCGCGGTTGGCCGCGGCGGCGCATGGTCGAGGCCGGGGCCATCGCAGCCGGCGAGGCCGAAGGTCACGGCCAGCAGCAGGAGCGGCAGGAGGCAGCGATGAGAACAGCGCAAGGCGGGCATGGCGACGATCATCCGTGACGCGTGATAAGCCTCAAGCGTAGCACCGCGCACCCCGCAGACGCCGCTCCCGGCGACTGGTATTCTCGATGGCTATATTCATAACAACATTTAGGAGGCTGCCATGTGGGATGAGCGCTACGCCACCGACGATTATATCTACGGCACCGAGCCCAACGACTTCCTGCGCGAGCAGGTGGGCCTGATCGGCGAGCCTTCCAAGCGGGTGCTGTGCCTAGCCGATGGCGAAGGGCGCAATGGGGTCTACCTGGCCAAACTCGGCCACCGGGTGCTCTCCGTGGATGCCTCGGCGGTCGGCCTGCGTAAGGCGGCCCGGCTGGCCGAGCGAGAGGGCGTGCCGCTCGAGACCCGCCTCGCCGACCTCTCCGAGCACACCTTCCCCGCCGAGGCCTTCGATGCGGTGGTGTCGATCTTCTGCCATGTGGCAGAGGCAGGCCGCCCGCACCTGCATGCCCAGGTGGCGCACACCCTCAAGCCCGGCGGCATGCTGATCCTGGAGGCCTACACCCCGGCCCAGGTGCCGCGGGACACCGGCGGGCCCGACACCCCGGACCGCACCCCCACGGCAGCGGAGCTGGAAGCGGCCTTCGCCGACTTCGAGATCCTCTCGAGCCGCGAGTTCGACCGCCAGGTGATCGAGGGCCGCGGCCACAGCGGCCTGGGTGCCGTGGTGCAGTTCATCGCCCGCAAGCCCGCCGTCTAGGAGACTGTCGGACTTAACGCTGATCTACTGCGAGATCCGATCTTTCGGCCAATTTCATTCGATCTGATTCGTTAAATAGCGCGCTATTCGCCTCATCAGATCGATAAACTTGTCTCGAAATCCGAATCTCTCGCGACGATCGGTCAAATCCGACAGGCTCCTAGGCGAGCCGGCACTCGCGCCTATCCGGCGCCAGGGCCCTCTCGAGGAAGGCGAGCAGCTCGGGCATCTCCTCGTCGATATGCTGGCTGAGGTCATGGTCGCCGGGCAGCAGGCGCAGCTCGGCGGGCGCAGCGCCGCGGCTGGCATACAGCCGCTCGGCGTCGCTGGGCGGAATCACCGCGTCGTCGCGGCCGTGCACCAGCAGCACCGGGCAACGCACCTTGGGCAGTGTGTTCACCGGCGCAATGTCATCGAAGCGATGGCCGATCACCCGCTCCACATAACGCATCACATACCAGCCCACCGGAAAGAACGGCAGGCCCTTCTCCGCCAGCCAGCGGCGCATCATGCCATCCGGGTGGGCGAAGGCGGAAAGGCTGACCACGGCGGCGATATCGTGGCGCCGTGAGGCGACGAGCAGCACCGCCGCGGCCCCCACCGAGTGGCCGAGGAGCGCCACCGGTCGCTGGGACATGCCGGGCCGGGCATGCAGCCAGTCCAGCGCGGCGTCGGTGTCCTCGGCGAAGCGCGGCATGGAGGAGAAGCTATCGGCGTCGCTGTCACCGTGGTTGCGCATATCGATAAGCAGCACGTTCCAGCCTGCTGCCTGCAGCGGCGTCGCCAGCGGTAGCATCAGCTCGCGGTTGGCGCCCCAGCCGTGGGTGACCACCACCGTGCCCCGGCCCGGGGTCGCCGGAAGCCACCAGCCCACCAATGCCCTACCCCGCCGCGTGGGAAGGGTCACCGTCTCCCCGGTCACGCCGTGCTCGTCCAGCGAGCACGCGATCGGCACCCGCGGCGCGGCCAAGCTGATGCGCAGCCGCCGATGAAAGAGGTGCAGCAGCAGTGCCAGCCCTGCCGGCAGCAGGCTCCACCCCAGCCATCCCGGCACGGCGATCATCGTCTAGCCGCCGCCATTGAGCCACCAGGTGGCGGCATTGAGGTAGGCGGCGAAGCTCACCCAGGCCAGGTAGGGCACCAGCAACCAGGCGGCGGTTGGCGAGACCCGGGCGAAGCGGCGGATGGTCAGCGCGATCAGCCCCCACAGCAGCAGCAGGTCGAGCAGCGCCAGGCCCATCCAGTGCAGGCCGAAGAACAGGACCGACCACAGGGCGTTGGCGGCCAGCTGAGCGACAAAGGGCCAGAGGGTGAACCAGCGCGCTGCGGGCGGGGCGGCCAGGGTGGCGCGCCAGGCGGACAGCGCCATCAGCAGGTAGAGCGTGCTCCAGGCAATGGGGAAGGTGAGGTCGGGCGGCGTGAGCGGCGGCTTGGCCAGGGCGGCGTACCAGTCGCCGGGCGGGGTGGCGATACCGGTCAAGGCGGCCAGCACGACCAGCGCCAGCCAGCCGCACAGCACCGGGGCGGAACGCGTCGCGGTCATGGTCACTCCATGTCATGGTGAAGTCGGTATCGTAGGCGGTGGCTGTCCCGCCATCGAAGCGTATGTGCTGGGAGAGAAACATGGATGAGATCCTGGATACCATCATCGTGGGCGGCGGCATGGTCGGTGCGGCGACCGCCGTGGCGCTGGCCGATCGCCTGGAAGGCGCCAAGCGGCAGGTGATCCGCCGCGCCCTGGGGCTCTGACGGCACGCGACGGGCAGTGGCCCGGGCGGGCATTGTTATGTTATAACCTTTGCCGCATTCCCGGAGGCGCTCCCCCATGGCACACCGACACCACCGGCACCGCCCCGAAGGGCCCTGCCACTTCTCGCTGATGTCGCTCTCCGCGGCGCGCCGGCTACTGCTGGCCGCCGCGCCGCTGGCTGCCCTGTGGCTGGCGGTCTCCTGGGCCGCGGGGTGGTGGTCCTGATGGCGCGCCTGCAACTGCACGACCTCCAGCTGGCCCGCGGCGGCCAGACGGTCCTCGAGCATCTCGACGGGCGCTTCATGGACGGCGCCATCACCGCGCTGATCGGCGCCAACGGCGCCGGCAAGAGCACTCTGATCTCGGCGATCATGGGCATGCTCGAGCCGGTCGCCGGCCGGGTCGAGTGCGCGGTGCCCCGCGAGCGCCGCGCCTGGCTGCCCCAGCAGCTAGCGCTGGACCTGACCTTCCCGATGAGCGTGGAAGAGCTGATCATGACCGGCACCTGGCCAAGCCATGGCGCCCTGAAAGGCTACTGCGGTCCCCACTACCGCCGCGGCCGCGAGATCATGGCCAAGCTCGGCATCTCGCACCTGGCGCACCGCCCGCTGGGCGCGCTCTCCGGCGGCCAGCGCCAGCGCGCGCTGTTCGGCCGCACCCTGATGCAGGAGGCCGAGCTACTGCTGCTCGACGAGCCCTTCGCCAACGTCGACATCGAGACGGTGGAGGTGCTGATGGAGGTGCTGCGCGACATGGCCCGTCAAGGCACCACCATCATCGTGGTGCTCCACGACATGGAGCAGCTCGCCCGCCTGGCCGACGACGTGCTGCTGCTCGCCGGCGGCCACGGCCGCTGGGTGCGCCCCGACGCCCTGCTCGACCACCACAGCGGCCTGGCGCCCCGCGCGCCGCGCCTGCCCCTGACCTTTCCGGATGTTTCCCATGCTGGCACTGCTTGACGCCTGGCTGATCGCCCCCTTCGACTACGGCTTCATGCAGCGCGCCCTGGTGGCCGGCCTGGCGCTGTCGCTGGCCGCCCCGCCGCTGGGCGTGTTCCTGATGCTGCGCGGCATGAGCCTGATCGGCGACGCCATGGCCCACGCCATCCTGCCCGGCGTCGCGCTGGGCTTTTTGGCCGCCGGCTTCTCGTTGCCGATGATGAGCCTCGGCGGCATCCTCTCGGGGCTCTTTATCGCAGTGCTCGCCGGCAGCGTGTCACAGATGACCGGCCACAAGGAGGACTCGGCCATGGCCAGCTTCTTCCTGATCTCGCTGGCCGCGGGGGTGATGCTGGTGTCGCTGGGCGGCAGCAGCGTCGATCTCACCCACGTGCTGTTCGGCTCGATACTGGCCGTGGACTCCACCGCCTTGATCCTGATCGCCGGCATCAGCAGCCTGATCGTGATCATCCTGGCGGTGATCTTCCGCGCCCTGGTGGTGGAGTGCCTCGATCCGCTCTTCCTGCGCGGTCAGAGGGTGCGCGGCGGCCTGGTCCACGGCACCTTCCTCGGCCTGGTGGTGCTCAACCTCACCGCCGGCTTCCAGACGCTCGGCACCCTGATGGCCGTGGGCCTGATGATGCTGCCCGCCACCACGGCACGCTTCTGGAGCCAGCGCCTGGAGGGGCTGATCGCCATCGCCATCGGCGTGGCGCTTGCGGCCAGCACCGGTGGCCTGCTGCTCTCCTATCACCTAAGCCTGCCCTCGGGTCCGGCCATCATCCTGCTGGCCGGCCTCGGCTACGTGCTCTCCGCCCTGTTCGGCCGCCACCACAGCCTCACCGCCCGCTGGCGCCGCCATGCCATGCCGCTGGGCGCCCCCGAACCCGACTGACTCCCCCAACGAAGGAAGCCCGCCATGCGCCTCTCCCGCCCTCTCGCCCTGCTCGCCGGGGCCACGACCCTGCTGGCCCTCCCCGCCCTGGCCACCGAGCGCGTCCAGGTCGTCACCAGCTTCAGCATCCTCGCCGACATGATCGACAACGTCGGCGGCGAGCACGTCGAGGTGGCGGCGCTGGTCGGGCCGGACAGTGATGCCCACGTCTACTCGCCGCGCCCCAACGATGCCCGCCGGCTCGCCGAGGCGGACCTGGTGGTCTTCAACGGCCTGCAGTTCGAGGGCTGGATGGAGCGGCTGATCGATGCCAGCGACTTCGAGGGCCCGCTGGTGGTGGCCACCGACGGCCTCATGTCGCACCTTGCCGAGGGCGACGACCACGGCGCCCATGATGACGAGCCCCACGTCGAGGCGCAGGGCCACGACGATCACGCCGCCCATGCAGACGACCCAGCCCACCAGGACGACGATAGTGGCCACGACCATGGCGGGGCGGATCCCCACGCCTGGCAGGACCTGGGCCTGGGCGAGGTCTACGTGAGCAACATCCGCGACGGCCTGATCGCCGCCGACCCGGCCCACGCCGACGCCTACCGGGCCAACGCCGAGCGCTACCTGGCGGCCATCGACGCCGCCGACGATGAGCTCCGCGCACTGCTCGACGAGATTCCCGCCGACACCAGCGTGATCACCGGCCACGCCTCCTTCGGCCACTTCGCGCGCGCCTACGGCCTGCGCTTCCTCTCACCCCAGGGGCTCTCCACCGCGGGCGAGCCGAGCGCCGCCAACATGGCCCGGCTGATCGACGTGATTCGCGAGCAAAACGTCCGGGCGCTGTTCCACGAGAACATGACCAGCCCGGCGATGATCGACCAGCTGGCCGAGGAGACCGACCTGCCGGTGGCCGGCACCCTCTACGCCGACGCCCTGGCGACCGACGGCGAGGCCAGCAACTGGCTCGGCATGCTGCATCACAACGCCCGGGTGCTCCACGACGCCCTGGCCGAGCCGGGCCATGAAGAGGATGGCGACGCTCACGACCATACCGAAGAGGACGAGGCGTCTCACGACCACACGCACTGAGGCCCCGGTGACTGAGGTCACGCCCAGAGCATCGACACGGCCGCCATCTTCGGATGGCGGCCGTTTTGTGTAACATCGAGCCAAGCCCTTCGCCAGGACATCGCCATGCTCGAGTTCCGCCAGGTCGCCAAGGCCTATGCCACGCCCCAGGGGCCCCTCGAGGTGCTCGCCGGGGTGGACCTCGAGCTGGCGCCCGGCGAGAGCCTGGCGCTGATGGGCGAGTCGGGCAGTGGCAAGTCGACCCTGCTGCACCTGGCCGCGGGGCTCGACCTGCCCGACCGCGGCGAGGTGCGCCTCGCCGGATGCGCGATCTCGTCGCTCGCCGAGCCGGCCCGGGCACGGCTGCGCCGCGAGACCCTGGGCCTGGTGTTCCAGCAGTTCCACCTGGTGGCGAGCCTCAGCGTGCGCGATAACCTGCGCCTGCAGGCGCGCCTCGCCGGCCGCGAGCGGCCCGACTGGACGGCCGAGCTGATCGCGCGACTGGGCCTGGGCGGGCTGGAACGACGCTACCCCGAGCAACTCTCCGGCGGCCAGCAGCAGCGCCTGGCCATCGGCCGCGCGCTGGCGCCGCGCCCCGCCCTGCTGCTGGCCGACGAGCCCACCGGCAACCTCGACGAGACGAGCGCTGGCGAGGTCCTCGAGCTGATGCTGGCGCTGGTGCGCGAGGCCGGCTGCAGCCTGCTGATGGTCACCCACAGCCCGCGGGTCGCCGCGCCACTGTCGCGCTGCCTGCGCCTCTCCCGCGGCCAGCTCGCGCCACACCGCCCGGCGGAGCGCCAACCGTGCGCCTGATGCTCGTCGCCCTGGCCACCCTGCTCGGCCACTATCGCCGCCACCCCGGCCAGCTGGCCATGCTGCTGTTGGGGCTCTGGGTGGCCGGGGCCCTGTGGAGCGGCGTGCAGGCGATCAACGCCTCGGCCAAGGAGAGCTACGCCCGGGCCGAGGCGCTCTTCACCAGCGGCCTGGATCGCCTCGAGCGACGCGACGGCGAGGCGCTTTCGCGCGGAGACTTCGTCGCGCTGCGCCGGGCCGGGGTCGACGTCTCGCCGCTGCTCGAGGGCGAGGCGGTCAGCGTCACGGACGAGCGGCTGACGGTGATCGGCATCGACCCGCTGACCCTGCCCGGCGACAGCGCCTTCGCCACCGCCGGCAGTGGCGGCGAACTCACCGCCTTCTTCACGCCGCCCTGGCAGACCCGCCTGGCGCCGGCCACCACTGAGCGCCTAGGGCTCGAGGCATCAACGGCCTCCGGTGCCACCCCGACACTTGGCGACGGCCAGACGCTGCCGCCGCTGGTCCTCGCCCCGAGCCTGCCGCCGGGCACCCTGGTCATGGATATCGCCGCCGCGGCGCGGCTGCTCGGCAGCGGCGAGATCCTCAGCCGGCTGATGGCCGAGGCGGGAGCGCTGGACGCGGCGCCCGCGGGCTATCGGCTGGTCCGCGCCGAGACCCTGGCGAACCCCGGCGAGCTCACCGCGAGCTTTCACCTCAACCTCACCGCCATGGCGCTGCTGGCGCTGATCGTCGGGCTCTTCATCGTCCAAGCGGCGCTGGGCCTGGCGCTGGAGCAGCGCCTGGGGCTGCTGCGCACCCTGCGCGCCCTGGGGGTGCCGGGGCGCACCCTGGTCGGTGTGCTGGCCCTCGAGCTCGTGCTGCTCGGCCTCATCGGCGCCCTGGCCGGCATCGCCAGCGGCGTCTGGCTGGCCCATGCGCTGCTGCCGGACGTGGCCGCCACCCTGCAGGGCCTCTATGGGGCCGCGGTGGGCACTCGGCTACAGCTGCCCTGGCACTACTGGCTCGGCGGACTCGGCGTGACCCTGGGCGGGCTAGCAGTCGCCGGCAGCGCCACCCTGTGGCGGGCCGCCCGGCTCGGCGTGCTGGAGCTCGGCCAGGCCCAGGCCTGGCGCGCGGGCTTCCAGCGCCAGCTGAGACGCGAGGCCGTCGCCGGCGGCCTCGCCGCCCTGCTGGCGCTGGCCACGGGGGCCTGGCTCGCCACCCAGCCGCCCGGCGAGGGGCTGGTCGCCGGCTTCGTGATGATCGCGGCACTGATGCTCGCCTGCGCGCTGTGGCTGTCGCCGCTGCTGGCCGCCGGGCTCGCGGGGCTGGGCCGCCTCGCCCGCCACCGCCCCCTGACCCAGTGGGCCCTGGCCGACCTGCAGCTGCAGCTGCCGCGGCTGTCGCTCGCGATGATGGCACTCGTGATCGCGCTCTCCGCCAACCTCGGCGTCGGCAGCATGGTCGGCGGCTTTCGCCTGACCTTCCTCGACTGGCTGGACCAGCGGCTGGCCGCCGATCTCTACCTGCGCCCGCCGGCCGAGCGCTTCGACGAGGTGCAGGCCTGGCTCGAGCGCCGCGACGCGGTGGCCGAGCTGCTGCCCACCGCCGAGGCCGACGCGACCCTGCTGCAGATCACGGCCGACAGCGATCCCCCCCGGCCCCTGCGCCTGCCGGTGACGCTCTTCGGCATCACCCCGGGCGAACGCCTCACCCCGAGCTGGCCGCTGCTGGAGACGCTGGCCGGTCGCGACGCGGCCTGGGCCGCCCTCGCGAAAGGCGAGGCCTTCATCAACGAGCAGCTGGCCCTGGGCCAGGGCCTTGCCCCCGGCGACCGGCTCGTCCTGCAGGCCCCGGGGGGCCGAGGCCGCGAGGAGGTCATCGTGGCCGCGATCTATCCCGACTACGGCAATCCCCGCGGCGAGGTGCTGCTGACCGCGGCCCGGCTGCGCGAGCGCTTCGACGCCCCGCCGGGATCGATCGGCATCGTGCTCGCCGAGGGACACATCGCCGACCCGCTCGCCCGGGCGCTGACCGCGCGCTTCGATCTGGACGACCAGGCCGTGCTCGACCAGCGCCGGATCAAGGCGCTCTCCACCGAGATCTTCGAGCGCACCTTCGCCATCACCCGGGCCCTCAACGCGCTGACCCTGGCCGTGGCCGCCCTGGCGCTGCTCGCCAGCCTGCTCGCCCAGGCCCGGGAACGTCGCCGCCGGTTGGCGCCGCTGTGGGCGCTGGGCGTGCCGCGCCGCGAATTGGTAGGGCTGCAGCTCGCCCAGCTGGGCGGCGCGGCGCTGGTGACCGGACTTCTCTCCGTGCCGCTGGGCATCGCCATCACGGCCTGCCTGGTGGCGGTGATCAACGTCGCCGCCTTCGGCTGGCGCCTGCCCCTGCACGTCTTCCCCGGCGAGATCGCGCTGACCCTGGCCACCGCCCTGGTGGTGGCGCTGTTGGCGGCCGGCCTGCCGTCCCTGACGCTCTGGCGTACCCCGCCGCGGGCGCTGCTGGCCGAGGAGGAGACCACATGAGACGCCCCCCGATCGGAACATCGCGATGGCCGCTGATCGGCCTGCTGCTCGGCTCTCTCCTCACCCTGCTGACGGGCTGCGGGGAACCGGCGCCGCCGCCGGCCGAGGGTTTCGCCGGGCTGGGCAGCGAGGCCGAGGGCTTCGTTGCCGCCGCCCCGGGCACCCCGCTGCGCTTCCCCGAGGATCACGGCCCCCACCCCGACTACCGCCTGGAGTGGTGGTACCTCACCGCCAACCTGGAGGACGCGAACGGTGAAGCGCTGGGCGTGCAGTGGACGCTGTTCCGCCAGGCCCAGCAACCGCGCGGACAGCGTCAGGAGTCGCCCGGCCCCTGGGCCGCCGAGCAGCTGTGGATGGCGCACATGGCGGTCTCCCGGGGTGAGGTCCACCGGGTCGCCGAGCGCTTCGCCCGGGGCAACTCCCGTGAGGCGTCGCCCGAGCAGGACCAGGCCGGCGTCACCGCCCGGCCCTTTCGTGCCTGGCTCGACGACTGGACGATGGAGAGCCGCGTCGAGGATCCCCGGCAAGACGCCCTGGAGCGGCTGCGAGTGAGTGCCCACGCCGGGGCGGGGGATGACGCCTTCGGCTATCGGCTGCGTCTGGCGGCCCGCGGTCCGCTGGTGCGCCACGGCGAGGCCGGCTTCAGCCAGAAGTCCGCCGACGGCCAGGGCTCGATCTACTTAAGCCAGCCCTTCTTCGAGGTCGCCGGCGAGGTCACCCTGGCGGGCGAGACCCGCGCCGTCAGCGGCCGCGCCTGGCTCGACCGCGAATGGAGCAGCCAGCTGCTCGGCCCGGACCAGACCGGCTGGGACTGGTTCTCGCTGCACCTCGCCGACGGCCACAAGCTGATGGCCTTTCGCCTGCGCGGCGGCGGCGAGGCGGGCGGCGACTATCTCTCCGGCACCTGGATCACGCCCGCCGGGGAGGCCACGCCGCTCGAGGGTGACGCCCTGCGCCTGACCCCACTGGAACGACGCCCGGTGGCGGGCCGCGAGATGCCCATCCGCTGGCGGCTTGAGCTCCCGCGCCGCGGGCTCGACCTGATCGTCGCCGCACCCCACGCCGAGCGCTGGATGGCCACCGCGGTGAGCTACTGGGAGGGCGAAGTGCGGGTGACCGATCATGATGACGGCACCCCGCTGGGCGAGGGCTACCTCGAGATGACCGGCTACTGAGCCTTAAAGGACAGCGGCTCGCCGCCATGCGCAAGCCCTGACACGACGCTGATGGTGTCCCATGTGCGCGATGTCAGCGTTCAGGGCAGCCTGGTGGGCTTCTTCGACATGATCCAGGGGCTCGAGGGCACCCGCACGGCGATCGCCACCCTGCTTCAAGACACCCTACACATCACGTATTACCTTGACGGCAAGGCGTCACCCTTCTTTGCTCTCAGTGAAGGCGTGAGGGCGCATCCCGCTTTATCCCTTCGCTGTATTTCAACACCGGCCCCAACGTTTTCTCGTTTTCGCTAAACTAGCCACATGAATAGAACATCCATCTACTCGTGGGCCCTATACGACTGGGCCAACTCGGCTTACGCCACCACCGTAATGGCGGGCTTTTTCCCGATCTTTTTCAAGGAGTACTTCAGCGTCTCCGCCGAAGTGACCACCTCGACCGCGCAACTGGGGTTTGCTAACGCCCTCTCCAGTCTCATCATCGTAACCCTCGCCCCACTTTTAGGCGCGATCGCCGATGCCGGCGGGATGAAAAAACACTTCTTGTACCTATTTTCTTATCTGGGCGTTCTAATGACCGCCTGTCTGGCGCTGGTCAGCGAAGGCGCATGGGAGCTGGCCGCGCTGCTCTATGTCGGCAGCAATATCGGTTTTATGGGCGCCAATGTCTTTTACGATGCGCTGCTACCGTCGGTATCGGAGGAGAAGTCCTTCGACACGGTCTCCGGGCTCGGTTTTGCCTTGGGCTATCTGGGCGGCGGTGTCTTGTTCGCCATCAATGTCTGGATGGTGCAGTCGCCGCAGAGCTTCGGCCTAGCCGATACCACCCAGGCGGTTCAGGCCTCGTTCATTTCCGTGGCCGTCTGGTGGGCGCTGTTTTCGCTGCCGTTGCTCTTCTTCGTCAAGGAGGAGCGCCGCCACATGATCTCAAAAAATGCGCTGACCGTAGTGAAAGATGGTTACCGACGCTTGGCGAGGACCTTCCGCAACATCGCCGGCTTCAAGGGACTCGTGCTCTTTCTAATCGCCTACTGGCTCTATATCGACGGAGTGGGTACGGTGATTCGCATGGCGGTCGATTACGGCATGTCGATCGGTTTCGAATCCAACGACCTGATTCTGGCGTTGCTGATTGTCCAGTTCGTCGGCTTCCCGGCCACGCTCGCCTTTTCCAAACTGGCCGACTTCTGGGGCACCAAAAACGCCCTGCTCTTCGCCATCGGCTTCTATCTGGTCATTCTTGTGCTTGCGGTCATGATGACCGAGGTACACGAATTCTATATGCTGGCGGTGATGATTGCGCTGGTGCAGGGCGGAATTCAGGCACTGAGTCGCTCCTACTATGCGAGCATGATCCCCAAAGGCTATGCAGCGGAGTTCTTTGGCTTCTACAACTTCCTGGGAAAGTTCGCCGCTATTTTCGGCCCGCTGCTGCTAGCAGTGGTTGCGTTGGTGACCGAAGACTCACGCGCTGCGATCGCTTCCATCGCCGTCTTTTTCATTCTCGGCGCACTGCTGCTAATGAAAGTGGACGCCGGCCAGACTGCCAGGGAGGTGCGCGAGACACTGCGCTAAAACGCTTCTTGGTTGTCCGAATATTCGGCCACCCTCCCGCCGGTCAATATCTGCTATGATGAATTTATTATGGCGCCATCCTTGAAGGAAAAAAATCTCGGGGAGCATAAGCACCCCGGGATCAGTGAAAAAAGACTGCTGAACCTGATCACCGAGCTGATGATACAGGTCCATCCACATCATCGTGCCCCGGAACATCTGACCCTGGACAGTCAATTCGAAACCGATCTGGGGCTCGATAGCCTCTCTCGGGTTGAGCTGATCTCGCGGGTGGAATCGAATTACAACCTGAACCTACCCGAACGCACCCTTGCGGAAGTCCAGACTCCCAGAGACCTTTTACGGGTACTCCAAAACTTCCAGCCTTCAAAACCCGTTCACGCCCCCCAAGCGCCCCCTCCTGAGCCCCACTCAACATTGAAAGAAACGATCCATCCGGAAGAGGTGGAAACCCTGGTCGAACTGCTGGAATGGCATACCCGACGACATGGCGAACGCCTTCACATCCAGCTCTATCAGGATGATGGCAACGGCGAGCAGATCACCTATGGCCAGCTCTACCGGGGCGCCTTGAAAGTGGCTGGAGCCTTGCAGGAACGGGGCCTGGAAAAAGCCGAACCGGTGGCGATCATGCTGCCAACGGGAGCGGACTATTTTTACAGCTTTTTCGGCATCCTGCTGGCCGGCGGCATTCCCGTGCCCATCTATCCTCCCGCTCGCCCGACGCAGATTGAGGAGCATATACGCCGTCACGTTCGCATTCTTGAGAATTGCGGTGCGCCTATTCTGATTACCCTCCCCGAAGGAGAAGAGGCCGCGCGGATGCTCAAGAGCCTGGCTCCGAGCCTCAGAGCAATCCTCACGGCAACGGAGCTTCGGAGCTTTGCTGGCGAAGGGATTCCCCCCGTGCTCAATGGACAGGACATCGCATTTCTGCAATACACCTCCGGCAGCACCGGCAACCCCAAAGGGGTCATTCTGACCCACGCCAACCTTCTGGCCAATATCCGCGCCATGGGCGATGCCCTCGACGCCTCCTCCGAAGACGTCTTTGTCAGCTGGCTTCCGCTCTATCATGACATGGGGCTGATCGGTGCCTGGCTGGGCACCCTCTACTTCGCGGCGCTGCTTGTCATTATGTCGCCGTTGAGCTTTCTGGGTAATCCCGAGCGCTGGTTACGCGCCATTGAACGCCATCACGGTACGCTGTCCGCCGCCCCCAACTTCGGCTATGAATATGCACTCCACCGGCTGCAGGACAGCGATCTCAATGACCTGAACCTGAGCTCTTGGCGCGCGGCCTTCAACGGCGCCGAAGCGATCAGCCCGACAACACTCGAAGCGTTTACGGAACACTTCAGCGCCTACGGCTTTGATACCAAGGCGATGACGCCGGTCTACGGCCTGGCTGAATCCTCGGTCGGCGTCACCATTCCGCCGATGCATCGCGGCGCCGTGATCGACCGGATTGAGCGCGAGCCCTTTATGCGCCGTAACAAAGCCGTGCCAGCCGCAGATGAGCAAACCCCGGCGCTACGCTTCGTCTCCTGCGGCCTCCCTCTCGAAGGGCATCAAATCCGGGTCGTCGACTCGGCTGGCAAAGAACTGCCCGAACGCGAAACGGGCCGCCTGGAGTTCCGCGGCCCTTCCTCCACCTCTGGCTACTACCGTGACGCGGAAAAAACCCGCAAGCTTTTCGACGGCGAGTGGCTTGATACCGGCGACCTGGCCTACATTGCCGAGGGCGAGCTCTACGTCACCGGCCGTATTAAAGACATCATCATCCGCGCCGGGCGCAATATCTATCCGGACGAACTCGAGAAAGCGATCGGCAACCTGGAAGGCATCCGCAAAGGCTGTGTCGCCATTTTCGGATCGACCGATCCCAAGAGTGGCACCGAACGGCTCATCATCCTAGCGGAGACGCCCATCACCGACGTCAAGGAACGCCACCGACTGCGCCAGCGGGTCAATGAAACCGCCTCCGACCTGATCGGCACCCCTTCCGACGAAGTGGTACTGGCCCCGCCGGGCAGCGTGTTAAAAACCTCCAGTGGCAAGATCCGCCGCAACGCCAGCCGACAGATGTATGAGAAGGGCGACATCGGCCAGAAACGCAAACCGCTTCTCCTCCAGATCGCACGCCTCGCGCTCAGTGCGCTGCTGCCTCAGTTAAGGATGGTCGCCAACCGCATCCAAACCTCCCTTTATGCGCTTTACGGCTGGACGGTCTTCATGACGCTATCGCCGTTCACCTGGCTGGGGATCGTCACGGCGCCCAATGAGCGGCTGCGCTGGAAGGTCGTACAGAAAAGTACCCGCCTGCTCGCGAAGTGGACGCGCACGCCGTTGACAATCCAACAGGCCGAAAACCTGGCCGCGATCCCCGAGCGTTGCGTACTGGTCGCCAACCACGCGAGTTACCTGGACGCCTTCGTCATGGGCGCGGCGATCGACAAGCCTTTCGGCTTTGTCGCCAAGGCCGAACTCGGAGAACAACGTCTGCTACGCCTGCCGCTTGAAAAGCTAGACACCGAACTGATCGAACGTTTCGACATCAGCCAGACCGTGGCGGATGCGCAACGCCTCAGCGAAAACCTCAAGACCGGCCAGCGCTTGCTGTTTTTCGCCGAAGGGACTTTCAGTCGCATACCCGGGCTTCAGCCATTTCACCTGGGAGCCTTTACCGCCGCGGCCGAGGCCGGGGTACCGGTGGTGCCGGTTGCGATACGTGGCACCCGCTCCATTTTACGCGCCGGCTCCTGGTTTCCGCACCACGGCGCCATCACCGTTACGGTCGGCGAGCCCATCGAGCCCGATGCCTCGCTTTCGACAGATGATCCGCAACGCCTCTGGGAAGAAGCTCTAGCGCTGCGCTCAAGGGCGCGCCAGTTTATTTTGGACCATTGCGGTGAGCCGGATCTCACCCACTGACCCCAACAGCCTGGGACTATTCAGGCCCCTTCCTGCTTCTTCAACGCCTCTTCCAGCAGCAAACGGCGCAGCCGCTTGCCCATCACCTTGTTAGGCAGGATTTCGACGGATTCGACGCTTGGCGGGCCCGAACGACAACGAGGCCGCCCCAAAGGGCGGCCTCGTTGTGTCACGCGTGCCGGCGGGGATCAGGCATCGGGAATCTCCAGCGCCTGCTGCACGACCGGCCAGGCCGGCTCACCGTCGCGAGTGGTCACGCCGTCGAGGAACGCCTTGACCTTGGCGGGATTGTCGCGCATCCAGTCGACCGCGACCTCCTCGGGCTCACGCTCCTCGTAGCTGAAGCCGCGGATCATCGCGCTCTGATCATCGGCGGTGAAGCTGAGCTGGTCGAACAGGCGAGTAGCGTTGGGGTTGGACTCGCTGAAGGCGGTGGACACCAGGGTACGCACGTCGCTGCGCCCGCCCTCCGGGCCCCACATGTCCTGGGTGTCGGTCAGGTACTTCACATCATATTCGATGTTCATCCAGTGCGGGGTCCAGCCGGCGAAGACGATCCACTCCTCGCGATTGAGGGCGTTGTCCACGGCGCTCAGCATGCCCGGCGTGGAGGTCTCGGAGATATCCCAGTCCCCCAGGCCGTAGGTGTCGTTGTCCACCGCCCCGTTGAGGGTGTCGCTCATGCCGGTCCCCACCTCGATGGAGTAGATGGTGCGGTCCAGCTTGTCGGCGAACTCGGGCTTGTCCAGGTCCTCGGCGGAGGTGAGGCCGGCCTCGTAGAGGTAGGTCGGCACGGCGAAACCGAGGCGCGCCCCCTCGACGTTGTTGCCCAGGTCGACCAGCGTGCCCTTTTCCATGGTGCTATCGAACATGGCCTGCTGGGCGGGCAGCCAGGCCGCGAGGAAGACGTCGACCTCTTCCTGGGTCAGGGCCTCGTAGGTGATGGTGGCACCCAGCTCCTCCTGGGCCACCTCGTAGCCCAGGGTCTCGAGCAGGGTGGCGGCCAGGGAGGTCTTGACCGTGACGCCCGGCCAGGACGGCACGGAGAAGCGCACCTGTTCGGGTTCGGCGGCCTGGGCCATGCCGGTCACGGCCAGCGGGGCCGCCAGCAGGGTGCCGGCGAGGGCCAGTGTCAGGGGACGAAGAGGCAGGTTCATCGGGACTCCTTGGCAGGTCATGCCGTTGGGAATGGTGTCATGACCCTATTCCCCCTGGCGCGACCTCGCAACGTTTCGCCGCCAACGAAGCGCCCCGTGCTCAGTCGCCCTTGCCGGCCATGCGGGCCGCTTCGACCACCTCGATCCAGTAGCCGTCGGCGTCCTTGACGAACACCACGTCCTTCATCTTGCCCTGATCGGCGCGCTTGACGAACTCGACCTCGTTGGCGTCGAACCATGCCTCGGCGGCGGCCAGGTCCGGCACGCTGAAGCAGATGTGACCGAAGCCCTGGGGGTCGGCGTTGCCGTCGTGGTAGGCGAAGTCGTCCTGGGTCTCGGTGCCCCAGTTGTGGGTCAGCTCCAGAACGCCGCGCTGATCGAAGGTCCAGGCGGTGCGCTCGTCACTGGCCTCGGGAATCTGCTCTCCGGCCTCCGGGCGCGCCAGGAAGTAGAGCGAGAACTGCATCTCCTCGAAGTCGAGGCGACGCAGCACCCGCATGCCGAAGACGCGGGTGTAGAAGGCCAGCGCGCGCTCGGGGTCCTTGATGCGCAGCATGGTGTGATTGAGGCGAAAGCCGTGGCTCTCGGCCGTGGGGGCCTGGACGCCCGGGTGCTGTTCTCCCTGGAAACTCATGCGGGACTCCTCATGTGCGATAACGAAGGTGCGAAGACGAAGGTGCACACCATCGTGTGAAAAAATGGCGGCACGATGCCGAGATGGTGACGAGAATACAGGAGGTGGGGACGACGGGCGGGCTTTTCCAGCCCCGGCAGGCGTGCGGTTCGCTTCGCATCGATCAACATGTACAGAAGTGACGCGCCGGTCTCGCCAGTCGGCATTTTGTCGCGAACGTCCCTTGAAGTGGCCCAACAACCTTCTACACTAGTTGTACAACGCCATGACAACGAAGGAGGCACCTCCCCATGACCATCGCGGCCTACCAGCTGGGTGATCACGTCACCCTCAAGGAAATCGCCAACGCCGTCGCCCACGGCCTGACGCCCATCGTCGAGGTCGAGTCGATGGATGGCATCTACACCGTGCGCTTCCACCACGCCAACGACGTCTCGGAGCTCTCCGATGCCGACGGCAAGACCCGCACCTTCCTGGGCACTGGCGAGATCCGCGACCTGCTCGGCGGCATCGGCCTGACCCACGGCGTGCTCACCTGGGGCGACCAGTGCGGCGACGAGATGATCGGTGTGCCGGGCCATGCCCTCTCGCCGGACGAGATGCTGGCCAGCGGCACGCGCATCGCCTTTCGCTGATGTCTGCCCGGCGATCGGCCACGGACGGCACGATCCGGCTGCTGACCGGCCTGCTGATCGCCTGGCTGCTGACGGGCTGCGCGGGTCGCGAACTCGCCACCCGTGACGAACCGGGCGCGCTCTCCATCGATCGCGCGGTGATCCTCGCCGAGGCCAAGCGCTCCCTCGGCATCCCTTACCGCGTTGGTGGCACCAGCGAGCGCGGCCTGGACTGCTCGGGCCTGGTGCAGCGGGCTTATGCCCGCGCCGGCATCCGGGTACCGCGCACCTCGCGGGCGCAGTTCGAGGCCCTGCCGCGCGTCGACGAGGCACGCCCCGGCGACCTGCTGTTCTTCGCCACCGGCGGAGGCCGCAAGGCGAGCCACGTCGGCATCTACCTGGGCGACGGCGAGATGATCCACGCGCCGGGGCGCGGCCGCCGGGTCACCCGGACCTCCCTCGCCCTGGACTACTGGCATGAGCGCTTCCTGGGGGCCGCGGCCCCCGCCCCCTGAGCGCCCTCCTGGCATCAGCCTCACTTTATCGCGCGCCTTAAGCCGTCGTTAAGTTGCCGGAACCACAGTATCGGGGAAACGTCATGGAGACGCCCCGATGCCATCCCCCGATCCCGTTCGCTCCCCCGCCCCCTGTCGCCCCTTCCCGGCAGCGCTGCCAGCCGTCATCGCCGGCGCCCCCCCGCTCGAGTGGCGGGAAGGCTGCCACTGGCAGGAACGCCGACGCCTGGAACGGTTGGTGCGCCGCTGTTTCGGCATCGAGCATGGCGCCCGCATCACCCACTTCCTACCGCGTCTCTTCGGGCTCTGGCAGGGCCAGGTCCCGCTGGCCGCCGTGGGGGCGGCTCTGGCCAGCACCGGCCCCCTCTTCCAGGAGCGCTACCTGGACGACCCCGCCGAAGTCTTCCTCTCCCGGCACCTCGGCAGGCCCGTGGCCCGCGAGGCGATCGCCGAGATCGGCAACCTGGCGAGCCTGCGCCGCGGCCTGCAGCGGCGCCTCTTCGTGCCCCTGATCGACCAGCTGGTCGCCGAGGGGCTCGCGTGGGTGATGTTCACCGCGACCCCGACGGTGGCCAACGGCATCCAGCGGCTGGGCATCGAGCTGCATCCCCTCCAACTCGCCGACCCGGCGCGGCTGGGCGAGGAACAGGCGGGCTGGGGCCGCTACTACGAGCACCATCCCCGGGTCATGGCCGGCGACCTGCGCCTGGCCCACACCGTGCTCACCGAGCGCGGCCTGCTGGGGTCGACGCGCCTGGTGGAGGCCGACCATGCAGCGCGACACTGAGACCCTGCTCGCGCGCCTGGCGCACCATGCCGAGGAGCGGCCCGACACCCCAGCCCTGGACGATGGCCATCGGCGCATTGCCTATGGCGAGCTGCCCGGCGAGATCGCGGCGCGTCGAGCCCGCATCAAAGCCCGGGACGTCCGTCGCGTGGCCCTGGCGCTGGACAACGGCCTCGACTGGGCCCTCTGGCACCTGGCCCTGCTAGCCGATGGCCGGGTCGACGTCCCGGTCCCCGGCTTCTTCAGCGAGGCCCAACGCCACCACCTGGTGACCGCGGCCGGCCTGGATGCCTGGATCGGCCCCGGCGCCGCGTCCCTCGGCTTCTCGGAAAGCCCCGACCCGGCCATCGCCTGCCGCGGGGTCGCGTCTCCCCCGGCGCTGCATGCCGGCACCGGCATGATCACATTCACCTCCGGCACCAGCGGCACCCCCAAGGGCGTGTGCCTCGACCGCGAGGCCCCGCTGCGGGTCGCCGAGAGCCTCGCCGAGGCGGTGGCGCCGCTTCGCCTCGGGCGCCACCTGGCCATGCTGCCCCTGGCCACCCTGCTGGAGAATATCGGTGGCCTCTACGTGCCCCTGATGCTGGGCGCCACCGCCGGCCTGCCCGGGGCCGCCGAACTGGGCTGGACCGGCGGCAGCGGCTTCGATCCCCGCCGGGCCCTCTCGGCCCTAGCAGCCTTTCGCCCGCACAGCCTGATCCTGCTCCCCCAGCTGCTGCAGGCGCTGGTCGAGCAGTCGCCCCAGGCCCCGGCCGGGCTGCGCGTGGTCGCCGTGGGCGGGGCCCCGGTCGCCGCGTCGCTGCTCGAGCGGGCGCGCGACGGCGGCTGGCCGGTCGTCGAGGGCTACGGCCTCTCGGAGGCCGCCTCGGTGGTCTGCCTCAACCGGCCCGGCGAGCCCGCCCGCGGCGTGGGCCGTCCCCTGCCCCATGCCCAGGTCCGCGTCGCCGCCGACGGCGAGATCTGGATCCGCGGCGCCACCATGCTGGGCTACCTGGGCGAGCGCCCCCTCGACGACTGGCACGCCAGCGGCGATCTCGGCCACTGGCAGGGCGAGCACCTGGTGCTCGACGGCCGCCGCCGGGACGTCTTCATCACCGCCTATGGCCGCAACGTCGATCCCCAGTGGGTGGAGGGCGAGCTCTGCGCCCGGCCGGCCATCGCCCAGGCGCTGGTCCACGGCGAGGCCCTGGCGCATAACCGGGCCCTGGTCGTGCCCGCCACCCCGGACCTCGACGACCGCACCCTGGCGGCGGCGATCGACGCCGCCAACGCCTGCCTTCCCGACTATGCCCGGGTGAGCGACTGGCGCCGCTGCCCGTCCTTCACCCCCGACAACCACCAGCTGACGGCCAACGGCCGCCTGCGCCGCGACACCCTCCACGCCGTCTATCGCGACTGGCTCCTACGCCCCCTCGAGGCGCCGTCACTTCCCACCCCGTTCGGTCCTTCCATGCCCACAAGGAGACACGCCATGCCCCCCTACCAGCACCTGCAGGCCGCCACTCAAGCCGAGCGCGACTGGCTGCTGGCCGCCCCGCTGCTGACTCGCGCCCTCGGCGGCGAGGTGAGCCGCCCGGAGTACCTGGCCTTCCTCGGCCAGGCCTACCACCACGTGCGCTTCACCGTGCCGCTGATGATGGCCTGCGGGGCGCGCCTGCCCGAGCGCCTCGGCTGGCTGCGCAGCGCCCTGGTGGAGTACATCGAGGAGGAGCACGGCCACGAGCAGTGGATCCTCGACGACATCCGCGCCGCCGGCGGCGACGCCGAGGCGGCGGCCGCCGCCCAGCCCGCCCCGGCCACGGCGCTGATGGTCTCCCACGTGCGCGACGTCATCGAGCACGGCAACCCGGTGGGCTTCTTCGGCATGGTGCAGGTGCTCGAGGGCACCAGCACGGCGATCGCCACCCGGGCCGCCGAGGGGCTCCAGGCGAGCCTCGGCCTGCCGGACGATGCGGTGCGCTACCTGACCTCCCACGGCAGCCTGGACATCGGTCACCTGGCCTTCTTCGAGGGCCTGGTGGACCGGCTCGAGGGCGAAGACCTGGCGGCGGTGATCGACACGGCGAAGATGGTCTATCGGCTCTATGGCGCCATGTTCCGTGGTATCACTGCCCACGACGCGACCCGGGAGCTCGCCGATGCGCTCGTATAGCAAGCTCTGGTCCAGACACCTTCCCGAGGGCGGCTGGGCCGCCCAGTCGGTGCTGCTTACCGGGGCGAGCGGCGGCATCGGCCAGGCCCTGGTCGACGAGCTGGCCGGCGCCGGCGCGCGGCTGCTGATCACCGGTCGCCGCCGGCCGGCCCTGGAGGCCCTGGCCGAGCGTCATCCCGACCAGGTGACGGTCATGGCCGCGGACCTGACCCGCGCCGAGGAGCGCCAGCGGCTGGTCGAGAGGGCCCGGGAGGCGGGCTGCACCATGCTGATCAACGCCGCCGGGATGAACCGGGTGGGGCTGTTCGAGGCCTCGAGCGACGCGGAGATCGAGGCCTTGATCACCCTCAACCTCACCAGCACCCTGCAGCTGACCCGCGCGCTGCTGCCGCAACTGCTCGCCGCCGAGCACGGCTGGGTGGTCAACCTAGGCTCGACCTTCGGCACCATCGGCTACCCCGGCCAGGCCGGCTACTGCGCCACCAAGTTCGCCCTGCGGGGCTTTACCCAGGCCCTGCGCCGGGAGCTAGCCGACACCCGGATCCACGTGCTGCACGTCGCCCCCAGGGCCACCCGCACCGCCATGAATGTCCCCGAGATCGAGGCGATGAACCAGGCGCTGGGCAACGCCATGGATACCCCACAGCGGGTCGCTCGCCTGGTCCGACGCGCCATCGAGACCGGGCGCGAAGAGACTCAGCTGGGCGGCCCCGAACGCTTCTTCGCGCGGCTCAACGCGATGCTGCCGAGCGTGGTCGACCGCGCCCTGCGCCGCCAGCTGCCCACCATTCGCCGCTTCATCGGCAAGCCCCGAGGCGAGGCGCCGTGACCCGCGAGCTCTCACGGGGCTCGACAGCCGCCCCGTGCGAGGCGACTATCCCGTAAGCGGCGCCGAACACGATCATCGCAAGGACAGGACATGCGCATACTGCTGGTGGAAGATGACCCCAGCCTGGCCGCGGGCATCCGCCTGGCGCTCAAGCCCGAACACTACGCCGTGGACCTGCTGGCCGATGGTCGGCAGGCGGTGGCGGCGCTGAAGGGCGACGAGCCCTTCGATGCCGTGATCCTCGACCTGGGCCTGCCCGGGCTCGACGGCATGCAGGTGCTCGAGGCGGTCCGCCGGCGAGGCAACCGCGTTCCGGTACTGGTGCTGACCGCGCGAGACGGCATCGATGACCGCATCGCCGGCCTGGATGCCGGCGCCGACGACTACCTGATCAAGCCCTTCCAGGTCGACGAGCTCAAGGCCCGCCTGCGGGCCCTGCTGCGCCGCAGCCAGGGGCAGGCCAGCCACGTGCTGGAGGCGCGCGGCATCCGCCTCGATCCCGCCACCCACAGCGTCTGCTGCCGGGAGGCGCCCGTGGCGCTGTCGCGGCGCGAGTTCGCCCTGCTGCAGGAGTTCCTCAGCCATCCGGGACGGGTCTTCACCCGGGATACCCTGACCCGGCTGGTCTACGGCTGGGACGAGGAGGTGGAGAGCAACGCCATCGAGGTGCACGTGCACCACCTGCGCCGCAAGCTCTTCCCCGAGCTGATCCGCACCGTGCGCGGCATCGGCTACGTCATGGACAAGCCCCCCTCGTGACCTCGATTCGCCGCCGCACCCTGAGCGTGGTGCTGCTGGTCTTCGGCCTGAGCATGCTGGTGATCGGGCTGACCAGCTATCGCGACGCCGCCCACGAGGTGGAGGAGCTCTTCGATGCCAGGCTGGCCCAGAATGCCCGGCTGCTGGAGGGGCTGGTGGGTGCCCCACTCCCCGAGGATCAGCGCCAGGCCCTGCTGGCCAGCATCGGCACGGCCCTGCAGCGTAGCGACGAGGCCCAGGGTCCGGTGGTGCGCCACCCCTACGAGAGCAAGCTGATCTTCCAGGCCTGGCGCGGCGAGACCCTGCTGCTGCGCTCCGCCGAGGCCCCCGAGGCCCCGCTCACGCCGCTGCGCAACGGCTTCGGCAGCGCTCGCCTCGATGACTACGAATGGCGGGTCTTCGCCCTGGACGCCCCGGGCAGCCCTCGGCGGGTACTGGTGGCGGAGCGCGAGGACGTACGCGGCGAGCTGGTCACCGCCATCTCTCTGCGCACCCTGATGCCGGACCTGCTGGGGCTGCCGGTGCTGGGCCTGCTGCTGTGGTGGGCCATCGGCTGGGGCCTGCGGCCGCTGTCGCAGCTGGCCGCGCAGATCCGCAGCCGCGACCCCCAGACCCTGCAGCCGCTGATCATGCACCGGCTGCCCCGGGAGCTGGAGACCATCGCCGGCGCCCTCAACCGGCTGCTCGAGCGGATCCGCGCCCTGCGCGCCCGGGAGCAGCGCTTCATCGCCGATGCCGCCCATGAGCTGCGCACGCCGCTGGCCGTGCTCGACCTGCACGCCCAGAACGCCCTGGCCGCCGACGATCCCGAGGATCGCCGCGAGGCGCTGGACAAGCTGCGCGGCGGCGTGGCCCGCGCCACGCGGATGGTCTCGCAGCTGCTCACCCTGGCCAGGCTCGAGCCCGAGCAGGAGGGCGACGGCCAGGGGCGCGTGATCGCGCTGCTGCCCGAGGTGCGCGAAGCGCTGGCCAAGCTGATGCCGCTCGCCGTGGACGGCCGCCAGGAGCTGCAGCTGGAGGCCGACGAGACGGCGGACTGGCGGCTAGAAGTGGAACCCGGCACGGTCGACACCTTGCTGCAGAACCTGGTCGGCAACGCCCTGCAGCACTCGCCGGCGGGCGCCCTGATCCGCATCGTGCTTACCGCCGAGCGCGACGCCGTGACGATTACCGTGGAGGATCAGGGACCGGGGATCCCGGCGGACCAGCGCCAGCAGGTGCTGGAACGCTTCCATCGCGGCGGCCCCGGCGCCGGGGCCGGCCTGGGGCTCTCCATCGTCGATCGCCTGCTGCAGCGCCATCGCGGCCAACTGCGGCTCGGCGAGGCCCCGGGCGGCGGCTTGAGCGTCACGGCCTCGCTGCCGCGAGCCCAGCGCGGGGCATGACGCGAGCCGCCCCGGGCCGGCCGATGAGCCTCACCGCCCTTCCGGCGCGTCCTCGGCCAGGTCGGGGCGCGTCTCGTACGCCACGTCATGATCGCGCAGGTAGTCGCGAATCAGCTGTCTCACCACCTGGGAAGGCGTCAGGTCCTGTGCCGCACACAGCTGCTCGAAGGCTCGCTTCTTGTGTGGGTCGATCAGCAGGGTCAGGCGTGCCGTTTTCTTTTCCATGACGATTCTCCGGAGCATTATCATCAAATGTTAATGCTCGTCGCCTCCCGGGGCAACGGCGGTAGCGCCTTTGTCGTTCATGCTAATGACATGTTAATGTCGTTAACATCGTTTACCGACTCGATCTCCAGGGAGGATCCCCCGCATGGCACGCCACCGACCGTCCCTTCCCGCCATCGCCACCGGCCTGCGCGCGGCCTGGCGCGACGGCTACGGCCTGGATGACCTGCGCCGCGACAGCCTGGCCGGGCTGACCGTCGGCACCGTGGCGGTGCCGCTCTCCATGGCCCTGGCGATCGCGACCGGCGTGCCTCCCCAGCACGGGCTCTACACGGCGATCGTCGCCGGCGTGCTCATCGCGCTGACCGGCGGCTCCCGCTTCAATGTCTCGGGCCCGACGGCGGCCTTCGTCGTCATCCTTTTCCCCATCGTCCAGCAGTACGGCCTCGGCGGCCTGCTGGTCGCCTCGATGATGGCCGGCATGATCCTCGTGGTGCTGGGCGTCACCGGCATGGGTCGCCTGATCCAGTACGTGCCCTATCCGGTGGTACTCGGCTTCACGGCGGGCATTGCGGTGGTGATCGCGGTGCTTCAGCTGCCCGACTTCCTGGGCCTTCAGGTCGACCAGCTGGGCGAGCATTTCGTCGAGAATCTCGCACGGATCGCCATGTCGCTGCCGACCGTGGACCCCATCGAGCTGGGGATCGGCGTCTTCACGCTAGGGGTCATGCTGCTCTGGCCGCGCCTGGCGCTGCCGCTGCCCGCGCCGCTGGTCGGCCTGGTGGCCGGGGCCTTGGCTGCCTATGGAGCCAACCTCTGGCTGGCCGGTTCTGGTGCGGAGGTGGAGACCATCGCCTCGCGTTTCACCTGGGAGTCTCAGGGCGAGATGGGCAGCGGCATCCCTCCCATCGCGCCGAGCTTCATCGCTCCCTGGCAGCTGCCCGGCGCGGATGGCGAGCCCCTGGTGCTGGATTTCGCCCTGATTCGCGACCTGCTGGGGCCCGCCTTCGCCATCGCCCTGCTGGGGGCGATCGAGTCACTGCTGTGTGCGGTGGTGTCCGACGGGCTGACCCGGACCCGGCATGATCCCAACGCCGAGCTGATCGGCCAGGGGCTGGGCAACATCGTGGCGCCGCTGTTCGGCGGCATCACCGCCACGGCGGCCATCGCCCGCACCGCCACCAACATCAGAAGCGGTGCCCGCTCGCCGATCTCGGCCGTGGTGCACGCGCTGGTGGTGCTGCTGGCGGTGGTGGCGCTGGCGGACCTGCTGGGGCGGGTGCCGATGGCCGCGCTGGCGGCGCTGCTGTTCATCGTCGCCTGGAACATGAGCGAGGCCCGTCACGTCCTGCACACCCTGCGCTCGGCCCCACCGGGAGACGTGGCCATCCTCGCGACCTGCTTCACCCTGACCGTGCTCTTCGACATGGTGCTGGCGGTGGGCGTGGGCATGGGCCTGGCCGCCGCCCTGTTCATCCGGCGCATGTCGCTGCTGACCGAGACCCGTCGCGTCGACAGTGAGCCCCATGCCAGCATCGAGGAACTGCCTGGCGAGATTGCCCTCTACGACATCAACGGCCCGCTGTTCTTCGGCGCCGCCGAGAAGGCGCTCACCTCCTTGCATCGGGTGGACCCGCAGGTGCGGGTCGTCATCCTCGACATGCACGACGTGCCGAGCATGGACGGCACCGCCATCGTGGCCCTCAAGGCGCTGATCGATGAGATGCACCGTGAAGGCGTCTCGCTGGCGCTGGTCGGCCTGCCGACACGGATCCTCGTCAAGCTGCGCCGTGCCGGCATCCGCCGGACGGCCGGCCGACTGACCTGGTGCAAGGACCTGGCCCATGCCCGAAGAGTGGCGCTGCGCTGGCTCGACAGGGCGGCCTGAGCATCGCAGGAGCCACTGACACGCAACGTTGACATCCTCCTCTCCCTCAACGTCTCAGGACGTTGCCGCCTGCGGCGGGAAGGAAGAGGATTCCTACGGCGCTCAGCGTCAGCCATCGGCTGCCGCTGAGTCGCTTCGGTGGGTTCCTGCTGCTGGCGGCCTTGCTGCACCGCTCACTTCACAGGC
>NZ_VBUI01000119.1 GCF_005780185.1 Halomonas urmiana
TGTTGCCCACGAACGATTCCAGTGCGTTGTTCCACTCGGCAAAGCGGCCGACGATGTTCTCGCGCACCACGGCCTTGAACAGCTCTTCCTTGCTGGGGAAGTACAGAAACAGCGTGCCCTTGGAGACCCCCGCACGCGCAGCGACATCGTCCACCCGCGTGGCGGCAAAGCCTTTTTCCACGAACAGGTCCAGCGCCGCTTCCAGTAATTCGCCGGGGCGCGCTTCTTTGCGCCGGCTGC
>NZ_VBUI01000120.1 GCF_005780185.1 Halomonas urmiana
TTAAATGCGCTCACCAAACCACAACTCATTACGGTAGAAAATAATAGCTATCCCGTAAATTTACGCATTGGCTATACTTTGTTGAAAGGTGAAATTTCAAATCTAGATCAGTTTGAAAACTTATTATGCTCAGCCTTTAAAACCGCTTTACCGACCAATCAAGAGGATTGCGAAATTGAGCAAAGAGCCAGTATTGACATGCCTGTGATTGAGTTGATTAACCCTACTGTC
>NZ_VBUI01000121.1 GCF_005780185.1 Halomonas urmiana
CGCCGAGCGCCGAGCGCCGAGCGCCGAGCGCCGAGCGCCGAGCGCCGAGCGCCGAGCGCCGAGCGCCGAGCAGGATGGTGCTCGCGCACCACTACGGCAACAAGGAAAACCTCCAGCAGAGTGCTCTGCTGGAGGTTTTTCTTGGCTGCTTGGCTGCTTGGCTGCTTGGCTGCTTGGCTGCTTGGCTGCTTGGCTGCTTGGCTGCTTGGCTGCTTGG
>NZ_VBUI01000122.1 GCF_005780185.1 Halomonas urmiana
TCCTGGCAGCCTCGCCCCGGGCGAAAGCCGTAGCTCATCGGCAGGAACTCATGCTCGAAAATCGGTTCGATGACGCGTTTGACCGCCGTCTGGACGATGCGGTCCTTGACCGTCGGAATCCCCAGGGGACGCCTCTTGCCGTCTCCCAGCAAGCTCGCCACCTGACCCGGCCGAATCGAGTTCGTCATCCTACGGACCGCCAGTTCGCCTCCGG
>NZ_VBUI01000012.1 GCF_005780185.1 Halomonas urmiana
AGCGTCTCCTTTCGCCCCCTGATCGGTTTATAAGAACAGGGTATCAGAGGGCACGACACTCATCCTGACATTGGGGGCCCTACGGCTGATCGAAGAACGTCCTGCGCCATTGCCAAGCGTGGCCGAATTGGCCGAGCACTGCGCGTTATCGCGCAACCGCTTCGGCGAGTTGTTCAAGGCCGCGCTCGGCATGAGCCCCAAGCAGTACCTCGAACAAAGGCGCATGCGACGGGCCATGTCGCTGCTGGTGCACGGCGATGCCAGCATCGCCGACATCGCCGAGCGACTCGCCTTCTGCGATGCCTACCATTTTAGCAAACGCTTCAAGGCGCTGACCGGGCTCAGCCCCCGACACTACCGCGCCCACGTACGCCGCTCGTTACCCGACCAGTCGTGAGCGGCGCATGACGCGGGAGTGACAAAGGCTAGAGCCCAAGGCGTTCCTTGACCCGGCCAAAAGCGGCCAACGCCTCATCCAGATCGTCCTGCGTCAGGGCGGCGGACATCTGCGTCCGAATCCGTGCCTTGCCCTTGGGCACGACCGGGTAAGAGAAGGCGATGACATAGACGCCTTCCTTCAGCATTTCCTCGGCGAAGCGCGCCGCGAGGGCGGCATCATGCAGCATCACCGGCACGATGGGATGCTCACCGGGAAGCAGCTCAAAGCCCAGCGCCTCGAGTCCCCGACGCAGGTAGGCCGTGTTGTCTTTCAGGCGATCACGCAACTCCCGGGATGTTGCCGCCAGCTCCAGGGCCTTCAGCGCACCGGCCACGACCGGCGGCGCCACAGTGTTGGAAAACAGGTAGGGACGCGAGCGCTGACGCAGCAGCTCGACGATCTCGCGACGGCCGCTGGTGTAACCGCCACTGGCTCCCCCCAGGGCCTTGCCCAGGGTGCCAGTGAGGATATCCACGCGTCCCAGGCACCCCTTGTACTCATGGGTGCCGCGACCGCCGTCGCCGAGAAAGCCCGTCGCATGACAGTCGTCGACATGCACCAGCGCCCCGTAGCGCTCGGCCAGGTCACAGATCTCATCCAGCCGAGCGATATAGCCGTCCATCGAGAAGACGCCATCGGTGGTGATCAGCTTGAAGCGCGCTCCCGCCTCATCGGCCGCCTGCAACTGTGCCTTATGCGACGTCAACTACTTTGACCGGTCGGCGACAATTAAAATGACCGGTTGGGTGGGTAGTTGTCGTCAGTCTGACGACGCGACTTTTCGTCCTTGTAGTTGACGTTGATAGGCGCGTTTCCGGTAGCTCTCTCCGCTCAGTTCCATCAGCGTGGCGTGGTGTACCAACCGGTCGATGGCGGCCACCGCCATCATGCTGTCGGGGAAGATGCTGTCCCAGGCGCTGAACGGCTGGTTGGCGGTGATGATCAGGCTGGCCGACTCGTAACGGTGAGCGATCAGCTCGAACAGCACCGACGTCTCGGCCTCGCTGCGTTGGACGTAGCCGATGTCGTCGATGATCAGCACCGCGTACTTGTCGAGCTTGGTCAGCACGTCGCTCAGCCGCAGGGCCTGCTTGGCGGCTTGGAGCTCCTGCACCAGGCCCGATGCCGTGGCGTAACGGACCCGGTACCCCTGGTCGATCAGTGCATGACCGAGCCCGGCGGCCACATGGCTCTTGCCCACGCCGGAGGGCCCGAACAGCAGCAGGTTGTGGGCCTGGTCGACCCACTGGGCATCCCCCGCCAGAGCGCTCAGCTGCCGGCGCTGCTCAGCCCCGATGGCGTCGAATTCGAAGGTCTCCAGGGTCTTGCCCACCGGCAGCCGGGCCTCCTTGAGGTGGCGGGCCAGTCGGCGCCGCTCGCGCTCGGCCAGTTCGTGCTCGCACAGGGCGGCCAGCGTCTGGGGCAGGCTCCAGCCCTCGGCCTGGGCGCGGGTCTCCAGCTGGGACCAGCAGGCGGCCATGGTGGGCAGGCGCAGTTGCCGCAGCAGCAGCGGCAGGGTCTGGGCGTCAGGCATGGCGGCGCACCTCCGTGGCCGAGGTGGAGGGGAGCAGGACGTCATAGCTGGCGATCTCATGCTGCGTGACCTGAGGCAGCGCGATCACGCCCTTTGGTTTGGCAGCGAAGCGCGCCTGGAGGTCGGCCAGTGTGGGGCGCTCCCCGTGCTTCAGGGCCCCCAGCCAGTAGGTGGCGATGGCCTCGGCCTGGTCCTGCTCGGCCGCCAGCGCCAGGGCCCCGACGATGCGCTTGCAGGCCTCGGCGACCGGCCAGGCGGCGGTCAGCCGTGCGTACAGCTCACGCCAGTCGGCGCCCGGCAACAGCTCCTCACGGAACGTCAGCCCCGCCAGCGCACGGGGCTTGCGGACCAGCCAGCCGATCACGTGGCGATAGTCGATCACCCGTAGGCGGCCACTCGCCGGGGTGGCATGCAGACGCGGCAGCGTCAGCAGCACCTGCTGGGCGTGATGCAGCACCAGGCGGTCGTCGTAGAGGTGCACCCGCAGACGCTCGCCGATCAGCCGGGATGGCACCGAGTAGAGCACCTTGCGCACCTGGATAGTGCTGGAGGTGGTGACGCTGACCGTCAGCTCGGTGTAATCGGTGCCCGGTCGACTGGGCAACGGCCTCAGGGCATCGCGTTCGATGGCGATGCGCGCCGCATTGCGGCGGTTGATGGCAGTGACCACCTCATCAAGGAACGCCTGGTAGGCGTCGAGACTGGCGAACGCCTGGGAGCCACGCAGCGTCAGGCGCTGTTGGAGACGCCGCTTGAAGTGGCCATGCGGCGACTCGATGCTGGCGTTCTCGTGCCCTCGCCCCGGATTGTTGCGGGTCGCCGTCATGCCGTAGTGGGCGCACAGGGCGGCATAGCGCTCGGTGAGATCCGTCTCGGCATCACGCCCCAGGTTGCGAAAGGCCGCCGATAGGCTGTCGGTACGGTGCTCTGCGGGGACACCGCCGAGACGCTCCAGCGCACCGGTCAGGCCTTCGGCCAGGGCCGTGTAGCTCTCGCCGCCCAGCACCACGCGTACGTGGCACCAGCCGCTGAAGGCCAGGCGGAAGTGATAGAGCCGGTGCTCCAGCGGCTCCCCGGCGACGGTGATGACGAGACCCTTGAGCTCAGTGAAGTCGGAGAGACCGCGCAGCCCCGGGCCATGGGTCTGCGGAAACATCACCTCCTTGTCCGGCCCATGGGCGGCCCGCCAGCCCTTGACCCGGCGCTGCAGGGTACGCAGCAGGCTATCGGGGTACTGGCCGGGATACTGCTCCTGCAACCACTCCAGCAGGGTCAGAGCCTGCAGGTTCGGGGTAGTCGTCAGCTGGGGGACGACCACATCGTCCCACACATCGGTGAAGGGATCAGGCCGGGTTCGCCACTGGCGAGGGGCCGATGGCTCGGGGGATTCGGCACGTCGCTCGAGGCGGCGGGCGGTGCTGACGGAGAGGCCGGCCTTGGCGGCGGCGACCTCCTGGGCCTGGCCTTGCTGACGTTGCGACATATAGAGCGTGACCTGTTGGCTGGTGACCGCCATACCGGCTCCCTGGTGGGTCGGACGAGCGGTCAAGCTTAGGGCAACCGGTCAGAATAGTTGTCGTCCACCGGTCAGAGTAATTGTCGCTCTATAGTGCCTCCAGGTCCGCCATATCGTGAAGTGGTCCAATTGGAGCGGACACCCCGATAAGCCTCATAATGGAGGCAATGGAGGTGTTCATGACCAAGAAGACTCGACGTCGGTTTTCCGATGAATTCAAGGCGGATGCGGTGAGCCTGGTGATCGATCAGGGGTATTCCGTATCCGAGGCTGCTCGACGCCTGGGCGTGGAGCGCAGCGTACTGGACCGCTGGTGCCGCAAGCACCGTCAGCAGGACGCCGGAAGCCTGGAGCGGCAGGAGGACGATCGCGACGCCGAGATCAAAAAGCTCCGCGAAGAAGTGCGTAAGCTACAGATTGAAAAGGATATTTTAAAAAAGGCGGCGGCCTTCTTCGCCAAAGAGTCGAGCTGAGATACCAGTTCATCGAGTCGGAGAAGGCCACCTATCCCGTGGCCGTGTTGTGTCGGGTCATGCAGGTCAGCCGGAGTGGTTTTTATGCCTGGCGACGACGTGGCCCTGATGACCAGCATCAGGCCCTGCTCCACGAAGTCAGAGAGATTCATCGCCAGAAGCGTGGCAGCTATGGCAGCCGCCGCATGGCCAGAGAACTGCGACGCCGAGGCTACGACGTCGGCCGTTACCAGGCCCGCAGCCTGATGCGGGAAGCCGGTGTAGAGGCACGTCAGCGGCGCCGCTGGCGACATACGACCGACAGTGAGCACAGTCTGCCGGTGGCGCCCAACCTACTGAACCGCCAGTTCATGGTGGCGGCACCGAATCGGGCCTGGGTGGCCGATATCACGGCGATCTGGACGCTGGAAGGGTGGCTCTATCTGGCGGCGGTACTCGACCTCCACGATCGGCAGTTGGTGGGCTGGGCGATGGCCGATCACATGCGCACGCAGTTGGTCCTGAACGCCTTGGAAATGGCCGTAGGTCGCCGGCAGCCCTTGAGAGGGCTGATCCATCATAGCGATCGCGGCAGCCAATACGCGTCGCATGAGTACCGCGGCACGCTGGTCCGGCATGGATTCCAGGCTTCGATGAGCCGCAAGGGGAACTGCTGGGACAACGCGGTCATGGAGCGCTTCTTCGGCTCACTGAAAAGCGAGTGGCTGGCGGGCCAGCGGTATGCGAGCCGACAGGCAGCGCGGCGGGACGTGATTGATTACATCGAGATGGAGTACAACAGCTGCCGGCTCCACTCGACCCTGGGCTACCAGACGCCGAGGGAGATTGAATTGGCAGCTGTAGCTTGAAAATGTGTCCGCTCTGACTTGACCAGAACATCGCTATTGCGATAGCGATAGCGACGCGCCTTGCACAGGCGTACACCGTCGATGATGCTGGCGTGATTGAGCTCATCGGAGATCACCGCGTCCTCGGGACCCAGTAGGGTCTCGAAGAGCCCACCGTTGGCATCGAAACAGGACGGATAAAGGATGGTGTCCTCGGTGCCGAGAAACTCGCTGAGCCGCGCTTCGAGGTCCTTGTGCAATGTCTGAGTGCCACAGATAAAGCGCACAGACGCCAGACCATATCCCCACGTATCCAGCCCTTCCCGGGCGGCCGACTGAACCGCCGGGTGTTGGGCCAGCCCCAGGTAGTTGTTGGCGCAGAGATTCAGCACCTCTCCGTCGTTTGCCACGCCGACATGCGCCCCTTGAGCCGTAGCCAATTCGCGCTCGCGCTTGTAGAGGCCGGCTGACTCGATTTCAGCAAGCTCGTTGCGCAGATGTTCCTGAAAATTACCGTACATGATGTGCAGTCCTTGGTTGTCCGTCTTCGTCACCACGCCTCGCGGAGGCTCAGTCCCAGCTCAGGACCACCTTGCTGGCCTCCCCCTCCAGCATCGCCTGGAAGCCCTGCTCGAACTCGGTGTAGTGCAGGCGATGGGTGATCACCGGCGAGATATCAAGCCCGGACTCGACGAACACGGACATCTTGTACCAGGTCTCGTACATCTCGCGCCCGTAGACTCCACGGATGGTCAGCATGTTGAAGATCACGGTGTTCCAATCGATCGCCGTGTCCTCGGCAGGAATGCCGAGCATGGCGACCCGACCGCCGTGACACATGCTGGCCAGCATGCTCTTCAGGGCTTCGGGGCTGCCCGACATCTCAAGCCCGACATCGAAGCCTTCGCTCATGCCCAGCGATTGCTGGACCTCGGCCAGGCTCTCCTCCTGCACATTGACGGTGCGCGTGGCCCCCAGTCGTTTGGCCAAGGCCAAGCGATCCGGATTGAGGTCGGTGATCACCACATGACGCGCCCCAGCATGCCGACAGACGGCCGCCGCCATGGCCCCGATCGGTCCGGCGCCGGTGATCAGGACGTCTTACCCCAGGACGTCGAACTGCAGCGCTGTGTGCACCGCATTGCCCAGCGGGTCGAACAGAGACGCCACATCCAGGTCGATACCCGGCCGATGCTCCCAGACATTCGACATCGGCAACGACACGTATTCGGCGAAGGCACCGGAGCGATTGACGCCAATGCCAGGGGTGTGGGGACAGAGATGGCGACGCCCTGCCAGGCAGTTGCGGCACCGCCCGCAAACGACATGCCCCTCTCCCGACACAATCTGGCCAGGGTGGAAATCATTGACGTTGGAACCGACCTCGACGATCTCGCCGACGAACTCATGACCGACCACCATGGGCACCGGGATGGTCTTAGCCGCCCAGTTATCCCACTTATAGATATGCAGATCGGTCCCACATATCGCCGTGCGTTTCACCTTGACCAGCACATCGTTGATGCCGACCTCAGGCATCGGCACGTCTTCCAGCCATAGACCGGGGGCTGCTTCTCGCTTGACCAACGCCTTCATGCGCCTCTCCTACTAATTGTGAGTGGTCTTCTTGAGTGCCCCCATGGCTGGCAATCTCTGCCGGGATGATTACCATGAAGGAATTAATTCCAGCATAATGGAAAACATCCCTTATGAAAGAAAAAAATTCCATTATATTGGATAGGAGTCCAAGAGTGACCAACACGCACCCCGACGCCATGACGCCATGACGCCATGACGCCATCAGAGGCATCCCACCAGCCGCCACAGGGCGGCCAGCTGCTCTGCGACCGCGTCATCGAGCTGCGCAAGAAGCGCGGCCTGACACTGGACCAGCTGGCCTCCGCCTGCGGCGTTAGCCGCTCGATGCTCAGCCAGATCGAACGCGGACGCGCCAATCCCACCCTGGCGGTGACCCTGCGCATCGCCCAGGCCTTCGGGCTCAGCATCGGCGATCTCGTCGACCAGCCTTGGACCGCCTCCACCATCGAGGTGGTGCGCGGCGACGATGCCACCCACCTGTTCCGCGACGATCGGGAGTGCCGCATCCGGACCCTCTCGCCGTTGCATCTCGAGAAGCACGTGGAGTTCTACGAACTGCGCATCGCCCCACGGGCCAGCCTGCGCAGTGCCCCCCACTTTGAAGGCACACGGGAATTATTGACCATCACCCGGGGCCGTGCCCGGGTGGTGGCCGGCGACAGCGACTGCCAGCTGACGGAGGGGGATTCAGCGCACTATCACGCCGACCAGGAACACGTGATCGAGAACGTCAGCGACGACGAGCTGCTGGCTTTCCTGGTCGTCACCTACGAGTAATCGGTGCCCACCAGCCCGGCGGTACGCTCGAGGATGTCGAGCCCCTGCTGCTTCAGCCAATATGGCAGATCGATCAACACCCAGTTTTCAGCCAATTTGTCGCCCTCGCGGCGATAGATATCGACGACCCGCATATCGGCGGGCACCTCGCCACCGGGCAAACCAAGGAAGCCCCCGGTGGGCGTGTTGGTAAGATTCGGCCAGCCGAAGAAACCGGCGTAGTTGCCCTCAGCGAAGCGGGTGATGTGGCCGTTGAAGATCTTGCCCTTCAGGCCCTGACGGAAGGGATACTGATGCTGTTCCTGATAGCGCGGGATAGTGTAGGTGGCCCCGATGCCGGCGGGGCCGTACCAGATCATGTCGTCGTGCCAGCTGCGCGCCAACACCTCGGGGGGACAGCGGTCGTTGCCACTCTTGTTGAGGGCAGTCAGGTCATCGACCATCCGGTTGACCAGCGACAGGGTCTTCTCGCCTTCTGCGGGGGCCTGGTCGTCGAACAGCAGGCCATCATGAGTTCGGGGGCCGGGATAGACGAAGGAGGCACCGGTCTGGAGCGGCAGGGGCTGGATCCCGGCCTGGTGCATCACATCGATGATGTCGCAGAAGAATCCGCTGCGCACGATCCTGCCGTCGCGAATACAGTGGAAGTCCGCGTAGCGCAGGAAGCCGATCTTGCGGGTCGCCGGGATACCCAGCCAGGGGCGGTCTCGCAGCCCCATGAAGTGGCCCATGCTGACCACCCAGTCGCTACCGTCGGCGGCGTTGGTGCCGGCGAAGAACACATCCTGACGGCGCTGGACCGAGGACCAGCTAGCGAGGAAAGGCTGCCAGAAGGCCTCGGCAATGGCCTCCGCTCCGTACTGCTCACCGAAGGGGTGAACGCCACGCCAATGGCTATCGGCGCTGGTGTAGGTGGCGAGAATGTCGGTGACGCTTTCCGGCGTGGCAGCTTCCAGCTCGCGATAGAAGTCGAGAATCAGGGCCTTGTTGGCTTGATGTACGGTCATGATCAATTTCCGAACGGGAATGGAATCGAGAGCGCTCGGCAACCTCAGTCGCCGAGCGCGGTGATGTCACCCACAATGTACTACGTATGCATAACAGCGAGAACCATGGCGCACCGCTCAGAAATCGTAGCGGATACCCAGTGCCCACTCGCTGTCGGCATCGCCGTAGTGCCGCTCCTGGCTGTCCCAGCCATTGCTGCCGTGATTAATCTGGTAGTCGCTCCACACGAGGAAGCGATCACGGATGAAGTGGTATTCCAGTCCAAAGCTGTAGGTCAGGCGGCGATATCCTTCGCTGTCCTCGCCAGTGTCGTCCAGCCAGTTGAAATTGACGTTGGGCCGTAATCCGTTGGCGAAGTGATAGTAGCTGTAGGCCTGAATGCCCAGGGCATCGTAGAACTGACCGTTGGGAGCGATCTCCCAGTCCTGGCTGTAGCCGACGTGCATCGCCGCATGGATGTGATCGGTGGCGTACTTGATGCCGGCAAGCCACAGGCGACCCTTGTCGCCATCCGAAACACCGCTTCCCGGCGTCACATCCTCGTAGGTGTTCTGGATGTAGGCCACGCCGGCCTCCAGGTTCTCGCCCACCGGCCGACGCAGCGAGGCGCCGATCCCCTCGGTGAGGTCGGCCTCGACGCCAAAGGCCAGCTCCTTGTCGCCGCGGCGCCCCTGGTACTGCAGCCCGAGCTTCCAGTCGCCGAAGCTCTGGCGCCAGGCCACGGCGTTGTCGGCTCGCCCGGCGCCACTCACCTGGCCCCAGTCGTCGAAGTTGTAGACCCCGAAGGCACGACTGCCGAACTTGCGGCCCATGTCGGTCCACCAGCCCACGTCGTAGACCACGCCCCACAGCTTGCCGACCGTCAGTTCACCGTAGCGGTCGTGATCGAGTCCGGCATAGAGCAGGCGTTGAGTGACGTGCTGGTCATCATCATAGTCATCCTCGGTGGCATAGACCGACCATTCACCCTTGGCCAGGAAGTCGAGTTCGTCATTGATGGCCTGGGTCGCCACCAGAGCCCATCGGGAGTCACCATCCCAACGGTGACTGTCATCCTGGTAGGTGTTGTAGCGAAACTGCACACGACCATCGAAACTCAGGGAAGTGTCGGCATCCGTATACAGATCGAACGCCTGAGCGGAAGACAGGCAAAAGGGGGTCAGCAGCCCCAGGGCAAGGGCCGGTACTTTGAAATGCATTATGTGTCCCTTAATTTGTGATTGTGCATTCATCAGTGAGGGAGGAAGCCGCAACGGCAAACCCGTTGACGGCGATACACCGCCAGGCGGTGCCGCCTCGATGCCTCCCCGACATCGAGACGTGGGTGCCGACCTGCTGGCCGACAGGCGAGCCAACCCCTGACTGCAGGGTTGCAGCCCGCCATGCTCGACGGTGTCGAACTAGAAGCGCTGCTCGGTTGGCGGATCGAACAGTTAGTCCGGGTCTCCTGTCGTTGTCGCTACATCGATCCAGGGGGCAATGATGGGCGTCCGCTCGCGCGGATCGCGCACGCCGGCGGCGTGTCAGACAACCGGGGCCGGGGACGGGCACCACTAGACGCGACGCTTCTCGAAGGCCTCCCAGGCGTCGAGCAGCTTGTCGAAATCGAAGCCGGGCGCCCGGGCGCTGGCCAGCAACTCGCGCTCGGCGCCGACGATCCGCTCGATGGCCTCGGGCAGGGCCTGGGCCTCCTCCGGCGTCAGGCGCACCGCGCCGTGGCGGTCGGCATGCAGCAGGTCGCCGGGGGCCACGCGCATCCCGAACACCTCCACCGGCTCGTCCACGGCGGTGACCCGCACATAGGCATGGGAGGGACCGACGCGGCCGCCCAGCACGGTGAAGTCGGGCTCCAGGTCATCGAGATCGCGAATCACGCCGTTGGTCAGCACGCCGTTTACACCGAGGCGCTTGTGCAGGCAGGTGTTGACCTCGCCCCAGTAGGCGCCCACGGCGTCCTCGCCGTCCTCGTCCTCGATCACCATCAGGCTGTCGGCGGGGCTCTCGGCCACGTAGCGGTAGTAGGCAAGGCGCCGCTCCCGGATCACCGCGACGTCCTCCTCGGGCGGCGTCAGGGCGCGGATCTTGGCACAGCGGGCATAGCCGACCAGGGGCGCGGCCTGGGGATCGGCGGCCACCAGCGGCCGACGGGTGAAGCCCTCGGCGCTGCGAGTGCCGCGGACCAGGTCCAGGGCGTTGGCCACGGTAGGGGTGTCGAAGCGACGCAGCGTCTCGAGCAGTTCCGGGCTCAGGGTCATGGGTCTCTCCGGGTCTGGGGGTTCGGGTCGCGGTCCAGCCAGCGAGCCAGCGCCTCGCTGACCGCCTCCGGCGCCTGCAGGGTGCTGAGGTGGCCGACGCCCTCGAGGATCATCAGTTCGGCGTCGGGGATGTGCTCGGCCAGGTAGGTGTGGCGCGCCGGCGGGCAGAGCCGGTCGCCATCGCCGCACAGCACCAGGGTCGGCTGGGTGATGGCGGCGAGCGCCGCGCTGCCGTCGGGCCGATCGCGCAGGGCCAGGGACTGGCGACGGAAGGTCTCGACCCCTCCCCGCTCGGCCATGGCCACCACCAGCTCGGTGTGGGCTAGATCGGCGGGAGCGCCCTCGGCGGGATAGAGAGGTGCGAGCACCTCGCGGGCATAGCGGGCAAGGCCCATCGCCTCGGCCTGGGCGATGTCGTCGATCCGCTGGGCCTGACGCTCCGGGGCCTCGGCGAAGGGGTTGGTGTTGAGCAGCGCCAGGCGCGCGACCCGATCGGGTGCCTGACGCAGAATGGACAGCGCCAGGATCCCGCCCATGGACAGTCCCGCCAGATTGAAGCGCGGCCAGGGGACCTGGCGGAGAATGTCCCGGGCCAGGGCATCCAGGTCATCGCAGCTGTCGATCCGCGGCACCAGGATCTCCGCCTGACTGCTCAGGGCCTCGATCTGCGGCGCCCAGAGCCGCTCGTCGCAGAGGGTGCCAGGGATCAACACCAGGGAATGTCGCTCGGACATGATGGTGTCTCCCTGTTCAGGCCACGAGGCGCGGGCCAATCGGTGCATCGCCGCCCCGCACCACCACGATCTCGGCGTCGGCGTCGGCGATGACCCGGTGATCCCAGCCCTGGGGCGAGGTGAAGGTGTCGCCGGTCTCCAGCGTCAGCTCGCCGGCCTCGCTGACGACGCGCGCCTGGCCGGACTGCACGAACAGCACCTCCGGCTCCTCGCAGCGGTAGTCGGGGGTCGCGGCGCCGGCCGCCAGGCGCAGCACGCGCAGCTGGAAGCCGTGGGGCCACCAGCCGGTGATCGGACCGGGACCGAGGCCGTCGGCAGCCGCGACCGGGGCGATCACCGGACACTCCTCGACGCCCTCCCCTGCCAGCGGCGAGGTGGCGCTGGGCGTCAGATCCTCGTGGCGTACCAGGCACTTAGCCAGGCGGTCCGGAGACGGGGTGACCAGCCGCGCGATCTCGTCGGCATCCGGCGCCGTCTCGAGCTCGGCGTCCTCGGGCAGGGTGTCGCCGCCCGCCAGGTCCACCAGCTGACCGTTCTTGAGCAGGACCAGGCCATGCTCCCGGGCCAGGTCGAAGACGCTGGGCGCCCAGCGGACTCGGCCGGGGTCGTCGCCGCCCAGCACCACCCAGAGGAAGCCGGTGCCGGCATCAAGCTTCTCGAAGCCGCGGAACATGTGGATCGGCACGCTCACCACGTCGCCCGGCCCGATGTCGAGAGTGCCGTCCTCGCGCTCGGGCCCGAAGAGCAGCCGCCAGCGGCCGGTATGCACCACGAACACCTCGGCTTCCTCGTGGGAGTGCTGAGAGTTGAGGCAACCGTCAGGCTGGCGGGCACCGCCGACGTTGAAGCCATGGGGCTCGGAGATGTGCACGTGCTGGTCGGCGCTCTCCGCCACGCCGGGCCCGATGATGGTGAAGTTTTCCTTGCGATCCGACCCCGGCGAGCGGGTGTCGACGAAGGCATTGCGGCAAGGCACCAGGTCCGGGTAGCGCACGCGGCGCTCGGCCAGGGCGTTCAGGGTCCAGGTCATGAGGCCTCCTGTTGGCAGTGTTGGGTGATCTGGGTGTGGATGATGCCGAACAGCACCACCGGGGCACCGGCCGCCGCCAGCCCCAGGTCCTTGCTGGCCCCGGTGACCAGGGCCGTGCGGCCATCCAGGCGAGATTTGGGTGTTTGAGGTAGCGTCATGCTTGCCTCCTTATCGGGGTCGCCTCAGGCTTCCACCTGACCGGCGTAGGGAACGTCACGCTGGCCGGAGCGGCGCACGCGCTCGTTGGCCTGCTCACCGTGGCCGGCGAAGCCTTCCAGGGCGCACAGCCGCGAGCAGTAGCCGCCGATGCGAGCGGAGGCCTCGTCGGTCAGCACCTTCTGGTAGGTGCAGGTCTTGAGGAACTTGCCGACCCACAGGCCGCCGGTGTAGCGCGCCGCCTTCTTGGTCGGCAGGGTGTGGTTGGTGCCGATGACTTTGTCGCCGTAGGCGACGTTGGTGCGCGGGCCCAGGAAAAGCGCGCCGTAGTTGACCATGTTCTCCAGGTACCAGTCCGGGTTCTCGGTCATCACCTGGACGTGCTCGTAGGCCATCTCGTTGGCGACCTGGAGCATCTCCTCGTGGGTGTCGCAGACGATGATCTCACCATAATTCTCCCACGACTGGCGCGCGACCTCGGCGGTGGGCAGTTTCTCGAGCAGCTCGGCGATGGCGGCCTCGGTGTCCCTGGCCAGCTGCTCGGAGGTGGTCAGCAGCGCGCAGGGCGAGTTGGTGCCGTGCTCGGCCTGACCCAGCAGGTCCGTGGCGCACAGCAGGCCGTCGACGCTGTCGTCGGCGATCACCAGGGTCTCGGTGGGGCCGGCGAAGAGATCGATGCCGACGCGACCGAACAGCTGGCGCTTGGCCTCGGCGACGAAGGCGTTGCCCGGACCGACCAGCATGTCCACCGGCGCGATGCTCTCGGTGCCGATGGCCATGCCGCCCACGGCCTGGACGCCGCCCAGCACCAGGATCTCGTCGGCGCCGGCCAGATGCATGGCGGCGACGATGGCCGGGTGCGGCTTGCCCTTGTAGGGAGGCGCGGCGGCGACCACCCGCTTGACGCCGGCCACCTTGGCCGTCAGCACGCTCATGTGGGCCGAGGCCACCATCGGATAGCCGCCGCCGGGGATGTAGCAACCCACCGCCTCGATGGGCACGTGCTTGTGGCCCAGGATGATGCCGGGGCTGTTCTCGACTTCGATCTCCTGCATGGAAGCCAGCTGGGCCTCGGCGAAGCGGCGCACCTGGGCCTGGGCAAAGCGAATGTCCTCCAGCGCCTGGGGGTCGACCTCGCTGATCGCCTGGTCGATCTCCTCCTGGGTCAGGAAGAAGCTCTCCGGCGACCAGCCGTCGAAACGCTCCGAGAGCTCACGCACGGCGCTGTCGCCGCGGGCTTCGATATCAGCCAGGGTGGTCTCGACCACCTCGCGGACCTTGCGGTCGGCCTCAGCACGAGTATCGGCGGCAGCGCCGGACTCGAGATAACGGATCATGTGGGGTCCTCATAGCTGTCATTGGGGTTGTCTTGTCAGGGGGCCGGATGAGCGTTAGACGCCTCTCCAGTGGGTGTCACATCAATCTGGCACTTTTTGAATACGAATGCAATATGATGTCGAAGAATGCCCGGCGCTTGACGCCAGCGTCGTCGCTGGCGCGCCACGACGCCAGCTTACCGCATCCCCCCTCGGACCAACGTGCAGGTCGTACGGATGAACCACATGATCAAGGAAGCGACTATTCGCAGCTTTCATTACGTCATCCTGGAGGAGATCGGCTCCCAACTGCAGAACTACCTATGGGCTTATAACAGTGCACGTCCGTTACGGACGTTGAAGGGTAAAACACCCGTTGGCTTCATTCTTGAGCGCTGGCAGGATGAGCTCGAGAGATTTCACGAAGCCCTATCCGCTGCTTCTCGGGACCATACAACTAGGTGTCATTCAGAGATCGCCCGTTTTCAGCAGGATCTGTTTCCAGATCGAGGTTTCGTCAAATAGCGTGTATTCGCGGCGCAGGCCCCAGGGGCCAAACTCGGCGTGGCTGGCGCCCAGCACGAAGACCTCGGCTCCAGTCGGCTTGCCAAAGACCCCCCAGCCGTCGTGTTTGCCGTGCAGCGTCCAGCGCAGCGCGGCGCGCGGCGGCATCATCGGATCGTCGCAGCCGATCTGGTGATGGAGCTTGAACTCGGCATTGGGGAAAGAGGCGCGCAGTCCCATCCAGAATCGGTCCACCGGCCCCCTGCCGTGGCCGGTAACGCCGCCGGAGTATTCGGATTGCACTGCCCGGTCGTACTCGGCCTCGATCACACGCATGTCGGCATTCATGATCCGAGTCAGGATACCGGCGTATTTCTCGCCCCACTCATTGTCGTTGCCTTGGCCTTTGTAGGGGCCAGGCTGTTCGTTGGCAGGCGTGTAGGGCTGGACGCAGGCCTCGGGGCCGCCCTCCCGAGCGATCAGATCGCGGGCATAGTCCCTGGAGTCCCAGCCCATCTGACGCACGATCGCGCCCTGGTCCCGGATAAGCCATTCGTCATTGATCTGGTTGTCGATGGCGTGGCAATCAGCGATGATCCGATAGGTGAGCTTATTGCCGGTGGCCTTGCCGTAAACCCCGTCACCCAGATGGGTCGCCGTGGACAAGAGCCGGTGTGATGACAGCATGCCGTCCTCCGGCGTACCGGACCAGATCACGTCCTCCCCCAGCAGGGTGCGGTCTGGGAATTCGGCGAGCGTTGCCATGGTGGCGGCGATCACGCCCTCGTTGCCCACCACCACCGAGGCGGGTGATCGCACGACGATGTCCGGTGCGTAGTAATCGTGCAGCGTGGCGATGCCGCGGTCTTCCCAAATCTCCTTGGTGATGCCAATGATGTAATCTGGGAAGTCCTTGAATTTGGGATCAAAACCCTTCATTTCTTCCATCCTCCAGGTAGGCGGGCCGAGCCGCGGATGATTAAGGGGCCGTCGATCTCGACCCGCCGCGGGCGCGCTTCGGCGTCTTCGATCTTGCGCAGAATGATATCGACGGTTTCGGCCACCATGCGGTTGGCGGGCTGCCGCACGGTAGTGAGGTTATAAGTGGGCCAGGCGGCGGCGGTCACATCGTCGTAGCCGATCACGGAGACGTCGCCTGGCACGCTGAGGCCCAGTTCGAAGCGCAGGGTGTCCATGACAGCGAGGGCCATGTGGTCATTGGCCACGAAGAGCGCATCGGGCGGATCGCTGGCGAACATGCGGCGGGTGGCTTCCTGGGTCTGTTCGGTGACGAAATTCCCCACCTCGCGGGCATGGAGGGTGACTCCGGCCTCTTGCAGTCCTGCGCGGAAGCCGGCCTCACGGTCACGCTGGGTCGAGGCGCCTTCCCAGCCGGCGATATAGCCAACCTTCTTGTGCCCGCCCGCGAGCAGGAACTCGGCCGCCTTGCGCCCGCCGGCGATGTTGTCGGAGGTCACGGTCGACATCGACGGATCATCCTGCACCCGGTTGAACAGCACCATCGGCACGCCGGCCGACTGGCAGCGCGCGGAGAGGTCCGAGGACAGCGCAACCGAGGCCGCGATGATGCCGTCGACCTGGAAGTCCAGGATCTCTTCGACCACGCGGTCGATGTTTCCCGCCGCATGGGAGGCGAGGAAGACCAGCACGTGGTAGCCCCGTTCCTGCAGCACGTTGGTGAGCTTCTCCAGCACCTCGGGGTAGAACTGGTTGTTGAGGTAGGCAACCACCAGCCCGATGATCCCGCTCTTGCCGGATACCATGGCGCGGGCGAGGACATTGGGCCGGTAGCCCAGCTCATCGGCCGCTTTGCGCACCTTCTCGATGGTCTTCTTCGAGACCGAAGCCCCGGGCGTGAAGACTCGGCTGACCGCTGACTGACTGACCCCAGCCAGGTGGGCGACGTGCATGGATGTGACCTTGCTTGCCCCCATCAGCCTGCCGTCCAGCCACCGTCTACCATCATCGCGGTGCCGGTCACCAGCGCCGAGGCATCCGATGCCAGGTAGACCACCGCGCCCATGATGTCCTCGATCTCGCCGGGGCGGCCGAGCTTGATCTTGTCCAGGACCCAGGCGCGCTTGCCCTTCAGGCTGAAACTGGGGGTGCTGGGAAGAGTGGTCATGTCAAGCTTCGCCGACGGGAAATGGAATGTCGCCAACCACGCGGGCCTTGTTGAACTCGCGCAGACGCGCGAAGACGTCCACGCCCAGCTGGCGATAGGCATCCAGTAGATCGACCGTCACCCAGTTTTCCCGGATCTTGCCGTCTTCCAATCGCCAGAAATCCAGCGATCGCATGGCGATCTTCTTGCCCGAGGGCGCGATGCCCAACCAGCCATCGTCGGTCACCGTCTGCATCATGTTGGGCCAGCCGGTGACCGCCGCGTAATCGCCATCGCCGAAGAAGTGATAGATGATCTCGTCCAGATACTGACCGCGGTCGGGCATGCCGCTCAGGAAGGGAATCTGGTGCCAGTTTCGAAAACCGGCGATGCCACGGCCCGTGCCGATGCCGGCCGGACCGTACCAGTTCATCCGCTCATGCCAGAACCTTGGCATCTCCATCACTTCCGGCCCGCCCTGGCTGGGATGTTTCTTCATATGGTCCAGCATCTCTACGATGTGGCGGCAGGAGGCCTTTGACTTCTCCTCATCCCAGGGACCCGGCACAACGCCATCCATCGTTGCCGGACCAGGAATGCAGAACTCGAGACCGAGGGAAGGCGCCAGCGGCCAGGCCTTTGCCTGCATCATTACCTCTGGGATATCCCAGATGGTTTGGATCTCGACGACCCGGCCTTCCTCGAAGCGATAAAATTCATGGAAGCGCATGTGCGTCAAATGGCCGGTCGGTGGAATATCCAGCCAGGGCTTCACGAAGGTGCCATAGTAATGGCCCCCGCAACCGATCCAGTCACCACCATGTTCGGTGCGCCCGCCCATGACGATCCAGTCACGACGCTCCAGGTCGGGCATGGACTCGAACAGCGGCGCATAGCAGCTGTCGTAAAGCTCCATCGGACCGGCCAGATCGCCGAAGGGGTGGCACATGTGCACCACCGCGTCCGGGGCGATCAGCCCCTCCAGCGCGGTTCGAACGCCTTTCTCGCTAAAATCGCGCATCGCTTCCCGCATCGGGGCAATCATCATTTTGTTCTGGGTATGGGTGTCCGTGGTCATTCTTTAACCTCTCCATTGCTCACATTCTTGCCGCCAAGCCGGCGGTCGTGGATATCGCCTTGTCCAGCGGTGCCAATGAAACCTTCAATGATGCGGAGAACCGCCCCCCGACATGGCCTGGGGGCGTGAACGATCATCCTTTCACCGCCCCGGCGGTCAGGCCGCTGACGATCTGCCGCTGGAAGAACAGGATCAGGACGAACAGCGGGGCGGTGGCCGAGACCACGGCGGCGACGGCGTACATGACCTTGCCTTCGACCTGGGTCGTGCCCAGGAAGCTGTTGATCGCGGGAATGATGGTCTCGTTCTCCGAACTCAGCAGCATCGCGGTCACCGCGAAGTCGTTGTAGGCCAGCAGGAAGCTGAACAGGCCGGTGGTGATCACGCCGGGCCACATGACCGGAATGATCACGTGCCGGAAGGCCTGGAAGCGGGTACAGCCATCGACCATGGCGCTTTCGTCCATGTCCTTGGGGATGTTGAGGAAGAACGAGTGCAGCATCCACAGGGTGAAGGGCTGATTGATTGCCACCAGCACGATGATGGTGGTCGGCAGGATGCCCCAGATGTTCCACTCGAAGAAGGGCAGCATATAGCCCGAGACGAGGGTGATATGCGGCATGGCGCGAAATGCCAGTGCGGCCATCAGCAGCCAGAAGGCATAGCGGCGGCCGGAGCGAGCCAGCGCGTAGCCGCCCAGCGTGCCGATGGTGAGCGAGATGATCACCGTGAAGAACACGACGATGCCCGAGTTGATGACATTGCGCCAGAACGCTTCGTCGACCCAGGCGCCGTAGTAGCCTGCCAGGGTAAAGGCACTGCCGGTCTCCTTGATCGTGTTGACCCCGTAGATGGCGTTCTGCCAGTCAACCTTGGAGAAGAAGTCCGATTGAACCTTGAAGCTGCCCCAGAAGGTCCAGAAAAAGGGAAAGGCCGCGACGATCAGCCAGAGCGCTACGAGAGCCAGGGAGATGACGGTGAGCGGCGACAAGCGGAACCGGGCTTTACTGCTCACCGCGGAGTCTGCGATGCGGGATTGTGCTTTGGTTGTCATGGTCGTGCCCTCAGTGTGCTTTACGGTTGAAATCGCGCCAGGTGCGAATCAACACCGGTGTCAGGAGGATGACCACGCCGATGATCGTCAACATCGAGGTCGCCCCGGCGGAACCGTAGAGGGGATTGCCGCTTTCGCGCAGGTCGTTGTAGATGATCCAGCTGAGCGACGTGGCATGGGCCTCGGCCTTGAAACTGACGATCGGCTCGAAGACCCGGAAGTTGTCCATCAGGAGCATCAGCGTCACGAAGGACATCAACGGAGCCAGATGCGGCACCACCACATGGATCATGCGCTGCCACTTGGACGCGCCGTCGATCTTGGCGGCTTCCATGGTGTCCTCGGGCACGGTCTGAAGCCCTGCGTAGAACGTGATGAAGCTGAACGGCAGGGTGTGCCAGACGCCATACACGATCAGCATGGTCCAGGTGAGTGCCGTCGAGGCCTTCAGGCTGAGCGTGGGATCGTCAAAGACACTCTGAATAGTGGCGCCGATAACGCCGTCGCCATCGACCATCCAGAACAGGATCAACGCGCCCACCAAAGGCGTGACGAGAAAGGGCAACAGCGAGATGAAGATCGACGGCCCCTTGAGCAACCTGGGCAGGTTGTTGACGCCCACCGCAATCGCCAGGCCCAGAACGATGACTACCGGAGTCACCACGGCCGTGTAGGTCAGCGTGAAGAACAGTGCGCGGTAGAAAGGCAGGTTGGAGACCTGCCCCCAGAACTCGCCCAGGGTGTCGGTGCCACGCCAGGCCTCGCCGACTTCCGCAAAGGCCAGGTGCGAACGATTGAGGTAAGTCCCGAGCCCGTTGAACTGGCCCAGGGGCTGCTCTTCCTGCAGCTGGGCCGTCGCCTCGGCATCGACTTTGGTGGTGGAGGTACAGCCGAACGGGCCACAGTTTTCGGATACCACCAGTACCTGCTCGTTCTCGACGAACAGCGACTGGATGGCAACCGAAACGATGGGCAGCGCGATGAACAGGATCATCGCGGAAAGCGTCGGCAGGATGAACCAGAAGAAGGTGCGGTGCTTCATGACAGGCGCCTCGGTGTTCAGTCCGGAAAATAACGAGGGAGCCGATCGCCCCCTCCAGCCGAAAGGCTTAGTTGATGAAACCGGCTTCCCTGGCCGAGGTGCGATAAGCGTTCTCGACATCTGCCAGCGCCTTCTCGGCGCTTTCGTTACCCTTCAGGAAGTCGGTCAATTCCGAACCGAGTGCCGCATGCAGCAGCGCCATCTGCGGGATCATCGGGTAGGGACGCGCCCCGCCCTGCATCGTGGCAGTCACGCCCGCAGCCGCAGGCCCGGGCTCGAACCCATCGATCATCCAGACGGCATCATCGTTGTTTTCCGCCACCATCTCCGGGGTCAGCGCACTGACCAGCGCGGCGAATGTTGCCTCGGCGTCTTCATCCGGAACATTGGCGGCAATGGAGATTCCGTCCCACCACAGGGTGGCCGAAGGGGTCGAGCCACCGCCGACGGTGGGCGCCGCCGACAGCACCGTGTTCGACGCCACCGCCTCGGCGGAGCCTTCTTCCTCCAGGATGGGAGCCCCGCGAGAGCCCCACATGATGCCCAGCGCCGCCTGTCCGGACTCCCACAGGCCCTGGGTCTCGTTCGAGGCATGGGTCAAATGATCCGGATGGGCATATTCGACCAGTGCTTTCATGGTTTGCAGCGTGGCGATGCCCTCCTCACTGCTGACCGAAGGCTCGGCGGACCCCGACTCGAAGAACTCGCCATCGTGACCGAGATAGATCGTGTTGAACGCTTCGGCCAGGCTCCACCCGGTCTGGAGGTTCATCACCAGCGGGTGCTCCATGACCCCCGCGGAGCGGATCTTTTCCGCCGCCGCCAGTACCTCTTCATAGGTCGCCGGAATGCTGTCCACGCCGGCCTGCTGCAGGATGTCCTGACGCGAGAACAGGTGCTGCGAATTGGCCATGAAGGCCACGGCCATGACGTCGCCATCGATGGTGATCCGCAGATGCTCCGGGATGTTGTCCTCGTATTTTTCGACCAGATCGTTCAACGGCCTTACCAACCCATCGTTCATCAGCTGGGTCAGCGTCGAGTTGGCCAGGATCACCGAGCTATATTCCGCCGGGTTCGGCGTCAGCGCCGCGTTCATCATCTGGCGCGCCTCGGTGGTATGGTTGACGCTAAACTCGGCGGCGGACTCTGCACAGTTCGCTCTCGCCTGGTCCACGACGGCGCGGATCGCCGGGAAGTCGCTCGCCAGGATGCGAATGGACTGCCCTTCCGGTCCACAGTCAGCGGCAAAAGCCGACGAACACATCAAGCCGGAAACCAGTGATGCGGCAGCAAGCCTTTTCGATAGCATTGTCATTGTCCTTGTTTTGGTTTTAGATTAGGCGCCAATCTGATTGCATCCATACGATGGACGCCGGGAGTTGGGAACATGACAGGGGGCACGATCACCCTCGATCCGCACGCCGGTTTGACCATCAAACAAGTGGCAGATTTCCTGCGGCACTGAGATCGACACCATGTCGTCGATCTCGGCACGGAAATTCTTGTCCGCCTTGACCGAGACCAGCGAACCGCCAACGCGCACCGAGATCATCGTCGCATCGCCCAGCATCTCCAGCGTGTAGATTGGGGCGTTGATCTGGCCCTTTCCCGGTGACGCGATGCCGGAATCCTCAGCGCGGAACCCCAGGGTCAAGGGGCCGTCCTGCACACTCAAGCCGGGAATTTCTACATGCGATGCGCGGAAGGTACCGCCCTCTACATGACCATCAATCAAGTTCATCGCCGGACTGCCGATGAAGCTGGCGACAAACATATTGACCGGGTTGTCATAGATTTCGGTCGGGCTTCCGATTTGCTGTACCACGCCGTTTTTCATCACGACGACCCGGTCGGCCAGTGTCATCGCCTCAATCTGGTCGTGGGTCACGTAGATCGTCGTCACCGCCAACTCATGGCTGAGATTCTTGATCTGGGCGCGGGTTGAAACGCGCAGCTTGGCATCGAGGTTAGACAGTGGCTCGTCCATCAGGAAGACGTTGGGTTCGCGAACGATTGCCCGAGCCAAGGCGACACGCTGGCGCTGGCCACCGGACAGCTCCGACGGCTTGCGATGCAGGAAGTCGTCCAGCTCGACCATCGCGGAGGCGCGGCGGACCTTCTCGTCATGTGTCGAGGAATCGCCCCCGCGCACCTTCAGCGGAAAACGGATGTTGTCGTAGACACTCATGTTGGGGTAGAGCGCGTAGGACTGAAACACCATCGCCACATCCCGGTCCTTGGGCTCCATGTCATTGACACGCTCCCCGCCAATCAGAATGTCACCCTCAGTGGCATCTTCGAGTCCCGCGATCATCCGCATGGTAGTGGTTTTTCCGCATCCCGAAGGACCTAGAAGTACCAGGAACTCCTTGTCGGCGATGGTGAGGTCGAAGTTGTCGACGCCGACAAATGAACCCCAGCGTTTACCAACATTCTTGAGTGTTACTTCAGCCATAAGATCCCCTATGAGCATCACTTTATTTGTTTGTATACGTATGCAATGAGAGTAGACCTAAAACATTCAGGCTTGCAATCTATTTTTCGATGCAACACGTATGTTTTGGGTACATGCTTATGACGAATCATTGTGCTTGGGTTAGCGCCTCACCACGTGCCACGGATCTTGCGTTCGATGGGGCACGCGCCCGGTGGCATGCCGGGGTTTCAGGCCAATCATCACAATCTGAGGTACCAAAAGCACTCGTCCCACAGGAATCCGAGGATCGCAGCCGCAGTTTGGCGAAGGGAATCCTGTTGCATGCGTAACCATCATGAGTCGTCACAAGTCCCCCTCCCCACGCCCCACCCCGACGTCGATATCGACCTCGAGGTGCTGCGGCCAGCCCTGGCGAGGGGTAAAGGGCTCGGCGGCCTCCAGCGCGAGTTCAGCGGCCTTACTCGCCGCCCCCCGGCGCCGGTCATCAGGACTCCTGCAGGCGATGTTGGGCGATCTGGGCATGGATGGCGATCTCGTCGAGCTGGTGCCATTCGCGCACCACGACGTCGCCGCGCAGCTCGGCGTGGGTGATGCCTAACAGCACCACCGGGGCGCCGCTGGCCGGGCCGAACACGCCGCCGCCCTGGTGGGCGGTCTCCAGGGACCAGCGCAGCGCGATGCGACGCGGGGCGCCGGCGTCTTCGCGGTCGATCCAGTGGTGGATCCGGAAGGTGCCGGCCGGGAAGGCGGCCTTGTAGCCGAACCAGAAGCGCTCCAGGTCGTCGTGGCCGCGCAGGGTCCGGGCGCCGGGCACCTTGGCGTCGATGGCCCGGTCGTAGCCGGTGCGCAGCCGCTCCAGGCGACCGTGCTGCCAGAGATCCCGGTAGCGCTCGGCGACCGGTCCCAGGGTTTCGATGTCGAGGTCGCCCTCGGGCCCGCGCCAGCGGTCGACCAGTGCCTCCCGGCCGGGCATCGGGGCCTTCTCGGCCAGGGCCTGGCCCATGGCCTCGGGGGAATGGCCCAGCTGCAGGGCCAGGCCGGCCTGGTCGCGCACCAGCCACTCGTCGACGATGCGGTCGCCGCGGCACAGGCAGTCGGCCACGGTCATCACCCCGGCCCGCACCCCGGTGGGCGCGCCGAAGGCGCCATGCCCCTGGTGGGTCATGTGGGAGAAGATGCGGTGGGAGGAATAGTAGGTGCCGGGGGCATCCTCGCTGTCGATCACGTCCTCGCCGAGCAGGGTGCGGTCCGGGAACTCCTGAAGGGTCTCCAGGGTGCCGCGAATCACGCCCTCCACGCCGCTGAAGGCCCCGGCCGGGGTCTTCACCGGGCAGTCCTCGGCGTAGTAGTCGCGGATCAGGTCGATGCCGCGCCCTTCCCAGATCCACTCGGTGATCGTGAGGATGTAGTCGCGCAGGTCGTCGAAGCGCTTGTCGAAGCCGGACAGGCTCATGGAATTCTCCTTGGGGTCAGTGGGCGGTCCAGCCGCCGTCTACCATCAGGGCGCCGCCGGTCACCAGGGCGGCGGCATCCGAGGCGAGGAAGGCCACCGGCCCCATGATGTCCTCGATCTGCCCCAGACGCCCCAGCGGAATCTTCGCCAGCACTTCCTCACGGAAGCCCGGCTTGTCGAAGAAGGGCCGGGTCATCGGCGTCTCGATGAAGGTCGGGCAGACGCTGTTGACGCGGATGCCGCGGGGGCCAAGCTCCACCGCCATGGACCGGGTCATGCCCTCCACCGCCGCCTTGGAGGTGCAGTAGAGAGTCCGGTTGGCGGCACCCACATGCCCCATCTGGGAGGACATGTTGATGATCGAGCCGCCTTCCGGCATCGCCTCGGCCACGGCCTGGGCCAGGAAATAGGCGGCGCGGACGTTGATGTCCATGACCGCCGCATAGTCCGCCTCATCGATCTCGGCGAGGGGCTTGGGCCGGTTAGTGCCGGCATTGTTGACCAGCACGTCGATGGACCGACCGGCCAAGGCGGCCCGCACCGCGGCGGTATCGGTAACGTCCAGGGCCAGCGACTCGGCGTCGAGGCCGGCGGCGGCCATCGCCGCCACCGCCTCGTCCAGCACCGCGGCGTCCCGGGCCACCAGGATCACATGGGCGCCGGCCTGGGCCAGGGCGCAGGCCGCCGCCAGCCCCAGGCCCTTGCTGGCACCGGTGACCAGGGCCGTGCGCCCGTCGAGGCGCGAACTCGGTGTCTGAGGGAGTGTCATGGTTGCCTCCTTATCGGGTCGCCTCAGGCTTCCACCTGACCGGCGTAGGGAACGTCACGCTTGCCGTAGCGGCGCACGCGCTCGTTGGCCTGCTCACCGTGGCCGGCGAAGCCTTCCAGGGCGCACAGCCGCGAGCAGTAGCCGCCGATGCGAGCGGAGGCCTCGTCGGTCAGCACCTTCTGGTAGGTGCAGGTCTTGAGGAACTTGCCGACCCACAGGCCGCCGGTGTAGCGCGCCGCCTTCTTGGTCGGCAGGGTGTGGTTGGTGCCGATGACTTTGTCGCCGTAGGCGACGTTGGTGCGCGGGCCCAGGAAAAGCGCGCCGTAGTTGACCATGTTCTCCAGGTACCAGTCCGGGTTCTCGGTCATCACCTGGACGTGCTCGTAGGCCATCTCGTTGGCGACCTGGAGCATCTCCTCGTGGGTGTCGCAGACGATGATCTCACCATAATTCTCCCACGACTGGCGCGCGACCTCGGCGGTGGGCAGTTTCTCGAGCAGCTCGGCGATGGCGGCCTCGGTGTCCCTGGCCAGCTGCTCGGAGGTGGTCAGCAGCGCGCAGGGCGAGTTGGTGCCGTGCTCGGCCTGACCCAGCAGGTCCGTGGCGCACAGCAGGCCGTCGACGCTGTCGTCGGCGATCACCAGGGTCTCGGTGGGGCCGGCGAAGAGATCGATGCCGACGCGACCGAACAGCTGGCGCTTGGCCTCGGCGACGAAGGCGTTGCCCGGACCGACCAGCATGTCCACCGGCGCGATGCTCTCGGTGCCGATGGCCATGCCGCCCACGGCCTGGACGCCGCCCAGCACCAGGATCTCGTCGGCGCCGGCCAGATGCATGGCGGCGACGATGGCCGGGTGCGGCTTGCCCTTGTAGGGAGGCGCGGCGGCGACCACCCGCTTGACGCCGGCCACCTTGGCCGTCAGCACGCTCATGTGGGCCGAGGCCACCATCGGATAGCCGCCGCCGGGGATGTAGCAACCCACCGCCTCGATGGGCACGTGCTTGTGGCCCAGGATGATGCCGGGGCTGTTCTCGACTTCGATCTCCTGCATGGAAGCCAGCTGGGCCTCGGCGAAGCGGCGCACCTGGGCCTGGGCAAAGCGAATGTCCTCCAGCGCCTGGGGGTCGACCTCGCTGATCGCCTGGTCGATCTCCTCCTGGGTCAGGAAGAAGCTCTCCGGCGACCAGCCGTCGAAACGCTCCGAGAGCTCACGCACGGCGCTGTCGCCGCGGGCTTCGATATCAGCCAGGGTGGTCTCGACCACCTCGCGGACCTTGCGGTCGGCCTCAGCACGAGTATCGGCGGCAGCGCCGGTCTTGAGATGACGAATCATGGGAGTGTCCTCACGGCTGTCGTTAATGGGTCTTGTCAGGGGGCCGGAGGTGGCGACCGAGGCCACACCGGCGGTGCATGGTGTCAATCTGGCACTTACTGCATACGAATGCAATACAGCTTGAGAAAAAGACCCGGCGCCTCACGGCGCGGGGCCAAGGGAGACTCAGATACCGACGGTGAAGAGGTACAGGGCGATCATGGTGGCGAAGAAGAACACCACCAGCAGCCAGCTCACGTTGTCCACCTTGCCGGGCAGCCGCGACCAGCCGCCCTCCTCGGTGGCCAGCCCCTGCTCGCGGAACATCGCCTTCTGCCCCTTGATGGTGTACTCGGAGTACTCGGCCTGACGGCCGTCCAGCAGCAGGCTGGCCAGCCAGGAGACGGTGATGTTCACGCCGGCGCCGATGGCGCAGAACCAGGGCCAGGTGACCTCAGTGCTGGTGGCCACGAACCAGACCACCGCAAAGCCCGCCGCGACCCCCACCAGCAGGCCACGCTCGGTGGTGTGCTTGGAGAAGAAGCCCAGGCCGTACATGCTCAGCTTGGCGCCGACGAAGTAGGAACCGGCCTTGGTCAGCAACTCGAGCACCGAGCCCTCGTTCTGGGCAAACAGGATCGCCGGGACCACGATCAGCACGGCCCAGACCACGGTGAACCACCGCGAGGCCTTGAGGTAGTGCTGGGAGCTGGCGTCCTTGCGGAAGTACTTCTCGTAGAAGTCGACCGTGGTCACGGTGGCCAGGGAGTTCAGCGCGGAGTCGAGGCTGGACATGGACGCGGCCACCACGGCGGCGGCCACGATGCCCAGCAGCCCCGGCAGGCCGTATTCGGCGGCGAACTGCAGCACGATGGTGTTGCTGTTCTCGAACTCGCGGCCATCGTAGTAATGGAAGAACAGCACGCCCATCAGCAGGAACAGGAAATAGATAAAGAAGGCGGCGAAGCCCATGAACATGAAGGACTTCTTGGCGTCGCCGATATTCTTGGCGGCCAGCGCGCGCTGCACCACCATCTGGTTAGCGCCGTAGACGGTGACGTGGTAGAGGGTCATCGCGATGACGCCGGACCACACGGTGGCCGACACGCCGAGGTCGAAGGACCAGTCGAGGATATTCATCTTGCCCTTGGCCTGCAGCGCCTCCAGGGAAGCGCCCAGCGACTCGGGCATGCGATCGATCAGAGCGTAGAAGATGATCACCGCGCCGATCAGCAGGATGACCGCCTGCAGCACGTCGGTCCAGATCACCGCGGTGATGCCGCCCATCATGGTGTAGACCAGGGCGATCAGCGAGATCACCACGATGGCGGTGACCACGTCGACGCCGGTGATGTAAGCCATCACCAGGGCCGTCGCGTAGAGCACCGCCGCGGAAGACAGCGCCTGGGTCATCATGAAGATGATCGACATGACGCCGCGGGCCTTCTTGCCGAAGCGCCGCTCCTGGTACTCGTAGATGGACACGACGCCGCTGTTGTAGAAGAACGGCAGGAACAGCGTGATCACCAGGAAGACCACCAGCGGGTAGTTGATCTGGATCATCATCACGCCCATGCCGCTCCCATAGGACCAGGCTGGACCGCCGAGGAAGGACATGGCGCTGACGTAGGTGGCCATCACCGAGAGGCCGATGGCCCACCAGGGAGTGGTCTTGTTGCCCAGGTAGTAGTCCTCGGCGCTGTGGACCTTCTTGCTCAGCACCGAACCCATCACCAGGTTCACGAGCAGATAGACGATCAGGATCGTCCAGTTGAGTACGCCGAAATTTTCCATCACAGGCTTCCGTATCGTTGTCGGAGTGTCGGTCAGGGTGTAAAGCTAAACGTGGCACAAAATGAATACGTTTGCAAAACAGGCCCGAAAGCTGCTGTGACGAGGGGCGTCACCGAGTGGCTAAGAGCAGCATTTCATTTCAATAGGATAGAAATAGCCCCCGGGGAGGAAGCGAGGCATCGCGACTAGACCAAAGTCTAGCCCCGTCAGCAGATTCAGTCGACGGAAGCGGCCACGGGGCGACGGGCAGTGGCGCGCAGGATCGGCGTTACCGGCAAGACACGGTGCTCGGCGACGACGGCCTCCTCGCGAATCTGCTTGAGCAGCAGGGTCGTCGCCTCTTCGATCATCTGGTCCACGGGTTGGCGGACCGTGGTCAGCCGATAGCTCGGCCAGGCAGATACCGGCGTGTCATCGAAGCCGATCACAGAGACGTCCTCGGGCACGCGTAGCCCGAGCTCGTGGCGCAACGTCTCCAGCACGGCGACCGCCATGTGGTCACTGGCGACGAAGATGGCATCGGGACGGGGAGACATGGCGAACAGCTCACGGGTAGCCTGGCGAGCCTGCTCGAAGTCGTAGTTGCCATGGACCACGGCATGACAGGTCAGGCCATGGGAGGCTAGCCCATCGACGAAGCCCTGGTGGCGACGCCGGCTGGTAGACGACGACTCCAGCCCGGACACGAACGCCGCACGCTGGTGCCCCCCCATGGCCAGATAGCTACCGGCCCAGAAGCCGCCGTGGTAGTTATCGCTGTAGACTTGGCTGACGCCCTCGAACGCCACGTTGCGGTTGAGCAGCACCACCGGTACGCCGGTCTCCACGCACTCCTCGGCGAGGGAGGAAGTCAACAGCGCCGACATCATCAGGATGCCATCGACCTGACTCTGCAGGATCCGATCCATGACGCCCGCGAAATCGCCGTCCTCGGGGACCACGAACAGCAGCAAATGGTAGTCCTCCGCCTGGAAACGCAGCGAGGCCTTCTCGACGGCGAGCGGGTAGAACATGTTGTCCAGCGTCGACAGCACCAGGGCAATGGTGCGTGACGAGCGAGTGATCAGGGACCTGGCGATGCTGTTGGGACGGTAGCCAAGCTCCTTGGCGGCCTTCAGCACCTTGCGCCGCGTCTTCTCGGAAATGCTCGCCTTGGGCGAGAAGCAGCGGCTGACGGCCGACTGGGAGACGCCGGCGAGTTCTGCCACCTCCCGAGATGTCACGGCGGGCTTGCGCTTCATGGGTCATACCTGTTTGAAATCGAGAGCATCTTACCATCGCTGAGAGTAAAGCAGGGTTTGTCACATTCAAACCCTAGCATGACACGAAACCTCGAAGGGCCCCGCCCGGCAGGGGCTATCGCAAGGCCTGCACCGGCGGGCAAGCTCTCTCGGCTATGAACCCCCGCCAAGCAATGCCTCCAGGCAGCAGATTCCCTGACACTGGGGGGATAGGCCTGTCATTCATTGCTCTGCAACCGTTCTGGCGAAACGCCGATACCGGCATGGCGCAACATCAAGCAAGTGCCGATGGCCAGCAATATGCTCACTTCAAAGATACTCACAAAGGCAAAAAGCGCCGTGGGCCCCCACTGGGCCATGCTGGCCGAGGCCAGAATCGGGGCCGCAACGCCACCGATGGCGTAGCCGATCAACAGTCCGCTGCTGGCAGCCACCAGCTGTTCAGAGGGCAATCGATCGTGGGCCACGCCGACGCTGGTGGGTTGAATGCAGCCCAGAAGACTGCCCAGAGCCAGGGCCACCACTGGCAAGGGGAATGAGGGCTTGGCGCCGACCAGCGACAGGGCCGTGATGGCGACCAGACCGAGCAGCAGCATAAGAACGGTGGTGCGACCGTATCGGTCCGCCAGGCGGCCGACCGGATATTGCAGCAGCATGCCGCCGAACACCAGCGCCGCCATGAAGATCGAAATCTCGTAAGTGGACAGGCCTGTTTGCCGGCCATAAAGGGGTGCAAGATTGTAGAAGGCTCCCACGGCACACCCCGCCCCCACGGCCCCCAGTACACCGACCGGGGCCCGGCGCAACAAGGCCGTCAGTGGCATGGTCCGGCTATCGGGCAGAGGAGGGTTTTGTGTTCGAACCCAGGCCAGGGGCAGTGCGCCGAAAGCGCTCAGCAGGGCGGCCATCAGGAAAGCCCGCTGCGGCTCCTGGGCTGCGAAGTTAATCAACAGCTGGCCCGAGCCCAGTGCCAGGTAGAAGACCATCTGGTGTAATGCCAGTAGTCGGCCCCGGTTTCGAGGACCGGCGAAACTGCTCAACCAGCTTTCCAGTACGATCAGCATCACCCCGGCGGCAAAACCGCTGCTCAGGCGCAACAGCCCCCAGAGCTGGGCATCCCCGCCAAAGGCGTGGAGTATGCCCACCATGGTGGCCAGACTGGCAAAGCCGGCAAAGGCGCGAATATGACCGACATGCCGAATCAATCGCTTACCCTGCCAGCAGCCCAGGATCAGGCCCACGGAGTAGAAGGCCATCACAGCGCCAATCTCGCCGATGGGAGTGCTCTGATTTGCCAGGGAAAGCGGGATGGCAATGCCGAGCAGCCCCATGGCCTGCATTTGCGCCAACAGGCTGATGAGGATGGCGGCGATGGTCAGTACTCGCCGGGCGCTGTTCGGGGTATCGCTCACTGGGACCGTCCATTGGGGAATTCGAGAAGGCGGGTTCGCCTCTGGGAAGTTAAATCGTACTTCGCATGCACTATGACGGCGTTGACGCTCATCAAGGGCTGGCGAGATGGTGCCGGTGCGCCTGTTTACCCAGACGGAAGGCCGGCACTGCCTTCCGCCTCTGGCGACGGTTCGGCGACGAGAGGAAGCCCAGCAGGCGCAGCCGGAACAGCGACAGCTCGGGCACTGAAGGAGGTGATCAGCATCACCGGGGTGCCGATGAAAGCCATCAGCTGCAGCGCCGGCTAGAACTTCCGGTGGGTGGCCCGGCCGATGCGACAGGCCACGTACATGTAGAGGATCGGAGCCATCGGCGGACTGTTGGCGCCGATCACCACCGGACAGATGACGATGGCACCGAATGGTCTGGGGCACCGAAACCGTGCCCCACGTCATGGATATTCTCCGCCGGTAGGCAATGTTCACCAGCGGTCCTGCCTCACAGGCCCCCTCCCCCTGTCGCCGCGGTGGGAAACCTCGACCCCGGCCGGGTGACCGACCCAGGCGCCACGCCGGATGTTAGGGAGTCTCGGAGGGCCGCTCCTGCAGCGGTTCTTCCCTGTCCGCGGCATCCTCTAGCTCCCCCGATGGTGCCCGGCGGGCCTCGCCCGCCGCAAAGGTCACCCCGAGAATGACCCAGCGCCGATCCATGCGCTCGGAGAGTCGCCCCAATGGCCATTGCAGCAGGGCTGCCGCCGCAGATCACTGCCCCCATGAACAGGGCAATACGGGCGACAGAAAGGCCGGCGTCGTGGGCATAGACCGCGCCCATCCCCATGATGGTGCCGTTGATCAGACCGGCAACGAAGACGCCCCGGGCACCGAACAGCGAGATACGACATAGCCGGCTCACGGACATGCGCGACGCGAGACTGACGTCAGGGGCCGGCATGGCGCTGAGCAGCAGCGGTAACAGGGCGACGGAAATCAGGGTCGACGACAGGATGAAGAGATCGGCCTCCGAGGGGGCGGCCACGTTCAGCAGCAGCTGTCCACCGCCCTGGCCGAGGTACATGACCACCATGCAGACAGCCAGCATACGCCCCCGGGTGAGGTTGGTCGCGCGGTTGTTCAGCCAGCTCTCGGAGACGATCCTCACCAATCGAACTCTTCACGCAAGCCCTGAACGATATTCTTGACCATCTTGATGACCTCCCTGCCCCCCCGGCTAATGGGACGGCTTGTGGTACTGGTCAAGATGGCCTGGCGGGTCAAGACGGGATTGACGATGTGGCTGGCACTCAGGTGCCCTTCTGCCACTTCCTCGAACACCGCCTGGGGACTCAAAATGGTGAAACAGTCATGCTGTTTCACCACATCCTTCTGAACCCTCAGCGAATCGGCTTCCAACACAATGTTAAGCCTCACTCCCTGGCGCTTGGCAGTGTCATCCACCAAGACTCTTAAACCATTGGGATAGATCGGCAAGACCAGTGGCAACCCCTGCAGGGCCTGGAAACCCACGGTCGAGCCTGTCAATGGGTCACCAAGGGGTGCAACAAGCATCAACCCCGAATCCAGCAGCACCTCTTCCTTTTCCTGCCTGGCCGCGCGATAGCGGCTCAGCACCCCGATATCCACGTGCCCCGTTGCGACCCAGTGTTCAATCTGGTCACTAAATCCCTCATAGATGCGCAGCTGAATGCCCGGAAACCGCTTCCGGGTCTCGTTAAACAGCCTTGCCACCAGTGGCGTCGTCATGGATGGCAACACCCCGAGTGTCACGATCCCGGTGGGCGATCCTCCGAGATCACGAAGATCCGAGGCCACCTCGTCGGCATGGCTGATCAGGCTACGAATGCGGGGCAGCGCCGCCTCTCCCAGTTCGGTCAGGGCAACCCCTCGTCCGGTGCGGTGGAACAACGCTCCTCCGAGCTCCTCCTCCAGGGCACTGATGGCCCGACTGAGTGACGGCTGGGTGATGCCGAGCTGGGCCGAAGCCTTGGTCAGGCTGCCCGACTCATGGACTCTCAAGAAAATTTCTAGGTTTTTCAGGTTCATGACCAGATATCCACAAAACGCATACCTGGTATGTTCGCCATGCTATTCACAAATAGCAAGACCGGGGACCATAGTCACCACAGTCCTGATGCAACCGCCACGCTCAACGCGCAGGCCGTGAACCTAACCCTCAGGTCAAAACCTATAAGAAACCACCAGCAATCAAGAGATCCGCTCATGTCACAACTTGTAGTCCGGGAAAGCAGAGGCGATATTGCCACTCTCACCCTCAATCGCCCGAGTGTCCTCAATGCGATCAATGGCGCCATGCGTGATGCCTTGATCGAAGCCTTTCAGGAGCTCAACCAGGACGCCTCGGTGAAAGCCATCGTGCTGACGGGCTCCGGGGATCGGGCCTTCTCCGCCGGCCAGGACCTGGCCGAGGCCGCCGCCTTCTCGCCCGAAGAGGTGGAGGCCTGGATGACCCACCAGTGCCGACTGTTGCAGGCCATGCGCGACCTCGAGAAGCCAGCCGTCGCGGCCTTCAACGGCGTGGCGGCAGGCGTCGGTTTCCAGCTTGGCCTGCTGGCGGATCTGCGTGTCGGCTACCCGGACATGCGACTCGGTCAACCCGAGGTCAAGGTCGGGCTGGCAAGCATCATGGGCTCCAGCTTGATGGCGCTCCATCTCGGCCATGCCCTCAACAGCGAATTGTCCCTGCTCGGCAATCTGATCACGGGCCAGCGAGCCCATGATATCGGCCTGCTGAACCGCCTGGTGACCAAGGAGCAAGTAGTAACCACCGCCTGGACGCTGGCAGAAGAGTTCGCCGCTCTACCGAGCGAAGCCGTGCGTCTCAGCAAACAACGCTTTCGCGCACAGTCACAATCGGCGTTCGATGCCGCCTGTACGGATCTGGTCCGATATCAGTACGAACGCTACCTGACAGGAGAGCCTCAGGCCATCATGCAACGCTTCCTGACGAAAAGCGCATAATTTCCCTTCAGAGCACAGTATTCTCATGAGCCATAACAAGACGACACACTCGCTGATGGAACATGCCTTTCAGGCGCGTTCGATTGCCATCATCGGTGCCTCGGAGAGCCCCAATAGTGTGGGTGGCCGACCTATCCACTATATGACACGGTTCGGCTATCGCGGCGTGCTCTTTCCCGTGAACCCTAAACGCGAACAGGTTCAGGGCTTGAAATGCTACCCCAGTCTTGACGCCCTACCCACGTCGCCGGAGCTGGTCATCATCGCGGTATCCGCCAGGCGGGCATCGGAAGCGATGCAAGCCTGTGCCCAACGAGGCGTTCGTAGTGTGGTCATGATGTCCTCCGGTTTCAGTGAAACCGGAGACGCCGGCCGCCAAGCCGAGCAGGAACTCGTCGCGATCGCCCAGGAGGCCGGGATACGCCTCATCGGGCCAAACTCACAGGGCATCGCGAACTTCCGGGATGGGGTCGTCGCCAACTTCTCGACCATGTTCATGGAAGTGCCGCCTCAGGACGGCAACATCGCCATCATCGGGCAAAGCGGTGCCGCAAGCGTCATGCCTTATGCCTTGTTACGCGAGCGTGGACTGGGCGTCAGGTATCTCGCGGCCACCGGCAACGATGCCGATGTGACCAGTGCCGACTTGATCGAGGCGGTGCTCGAGGATCCCGACATTCGCCTGGTGCTGCTTTACCTGGAAGCGATCAAGGATGCGCGTTCGCTCGCCCGAGCCGCGCAGCGAGCTCGTGAGCGAGGTGTCGCCATCGTGGCCCTCAAGTCTGGCACCAGCCGGAAGGGCCAGTCGGCTGCCAGTTCCCATACCGGCGCGCTGGCGACAGAGGATGCCGTCGTCGATGCCTTCTTCCGCCGTCATGCGATATGGCGCGTTCGCGACATCCAGGACCTGGCTGCCGCCAGCGAGCTGTACTTGGCGAACGCCTCCCTTGGCCGTGGCCAGATGCTGACCATGAGCCACAGCGGGGCCGTCGGGGTGATCTGTGCTGACGCGGCGGAGCGACTGGGGGTGGTCCTCCCCGACCTGAGTGATGCCACTGTCCAGCGCCTGCGCGAGATCATGCCGGCCTTCGGCGCCATCCATAACCCCCTGGATCTGACGGCCGGCCTGTTGAGTGATGGCACCCTGTTCGGCAAGGCCCTCGACGTGCTCTGCGCCGACCCTCGCCTGGACATCCTTCATATCGGGATGCCGGTGGCAGGCGAAGGCTACGACGTCGAAGGCTTCGCCCGCGCCGCCAGGGACGCCAGCGAGCGAAGCGGCAAGCCGGTGATCGTCTCCGGGCCCCAGCGCGCCATCCTGTCTCACTTCGCGGCCCAGGGCCTGTTGACGTATCAGAGTGACACCGAGGTCATTCGACAGGTCCATCAGGTCGTCCATCACCGGCGTCTCATGCAGCAGGCCCCACCGCCGATTGATGACGCACCTCCTGCGCTACAGATCGGGGCCGCCGGCGACGGCATGGATGAAGCCGCCAGCCTGCGTCTGCTCGACGCCATGGGGCTCCCGGTCGTCGATCATCACGTCTGTCATGGTGCCGAGCAGGCTCGAGAGGCCTTTCAGCGACTCGGCGGGACTTGCGTACTGAAGGCGTGTACCCCGGCCATTCCCCACAAGTCCGAGCATGGGCTGGTGTGGTTGAATCTCGCTTCCGAAACGGCTGTCCAGAAGGCCTATGGCGACTGCCTCACCCGGCTCGAGGCCCTGGGCATCGAGGGGACCGTCATCGTCGCCCGTCAGGAATCGGGATTGCGTGAGATTGCCCTGGGGGGGCGTCAAGATCCGGTGCTGGGCCCCGTGGTACTGGTGGGGGACGGCGGCAAGTATGTCGAAGCGGTGAAGGACTATCGGTTGCTGGTGCCTCCCTTCACCGCAGCCGAAGTCCGCGAAGCCCTCCAGCAAACTCGGATCTGGCCGATCCTCGAAGGCGTCCGCGGCGATGCGCCTGCCGACATCGCGGCGCTTTGCGATGCCGCGGTTCGACTCGGCAACACCCTAGCCGTGACCCCCACCCTCGACGAGATCGATCTCAACCCGGTGCTGATCAAGCCAGCCGGGCAGGGAGCCGTGATCGTCGACGCACTGATTTCGGTGAAGGCGACCGCCGACGCCGACGATACCCCCATGCTTCATCATCAGGAGGCCTCCGCATGAGCAAAGAAGTGACCCTCGAGATTCACGACCGTGTGGCCAGGGTGACCCTCGCCCGCCCCGAGAAGTTGAACGCCCTGACCACCAACGGTTTCCTCGAACTCAGCGATACCCTGGCCCGGCTCGCCTACGACAATGATGTCGCCGTGGTGATCGTGACCGGCCAAGGGCGTGCCTTCAGCGCCGGGGGCGATGTCGCCGGCATGGCCTCGGGTGATGAGTTCACCGAGCCCACTCTGGAGGGGCGTGCCCAGACGCTCCGACGCGCCATGGAGTGCGCACGGCTGCTGCATGACATGCCCAAGCCGACCCTGGCCATGCTGCATGGAGCGACCGCCGGTGCCGGCTTGTCCATTGCCCTGGCCTGTGACCTGCGTATTGCCTCGACCAGTACGCGCCTGCTCACGGCCTTCAAGGATGTCGCCTATTCCGGTGACTTCGGTGGCAGTTATTTCCTCACCCACCTGGTCGGTCCCGCCAAGGCCAAGGAACTGTACTTCTTCTCCGAGCGACTCTCGGCGGAACAAGCCCTGGACTGGGGCATCGTCAATCGGGTCACGACCGATGACGAGCTCGAGACGGTGACGCTGGAGCTCGCCCATCGCCTCGCCGAGGGGCCCGAGATCGCGCTGCGCTACATGAAGCGCAATCTGAATGCAGCCGAAGTGAGCAGCCTGGCGGAGGTCATGGAGCTCGAAGCCTGGCATCACACTCGCTGCGGCATGACCGACGACCATCTGGAAGGCGCCAGAGCCTTCGTCGAGAAGCGTCAGCCGGTCTTCCAGGGCCGCTGAGGCGCTTACCTCCTGACACAGATGCCAACAACTCACCCCGGAGCGCACGAGATGATTCACCACAACGAACTGTACATGGCGGGGAAATGGACCACGCCGCAGGGGAAAGCGACCATCGAGGTCGTGAGCCCCTCCACCGAAGCCGTCATCGCCTCGGTGCCGGCGGCGAGCGCACAGGATGTCTCCGATGCGGTCGAGGCCGCGAAGGCCGCCCTGACTCCCTGGAGTCAGACCACGCCCGAGCAGCGAGCCGCCTTCCTGCAGCAGATTCATGACGGGCTGAAGGCGCGCAAGGAGGAGATCGGACGCACCATCGCCGCGGAGATGGGCATGCCGCTCAAGATGGCAACCCGCATTCAGGCGAGCCTGCCCATCGCCAGCTTCGGCATGTATGCCAAGCTCCTTGCCGAGTTCCCCTTCGAGGAAACCGTCGGCAACTCGCTGGTCACCCGAGAGCCGGTCGGTGTGGTGGGCTGCATCACCCCCTGGAACTACCCCCTTCACCAGACGGCCGCCAAGGTGGCCGCGGCACTGGCCGCCGGCTGCAGTGTCGTGCTGAAGCCTTCGGAAGTGGCCCCCCTCAACGCCTTCATCCTGGCCGAAGTCATTCACGATACCGGCCTGCCGGCGGGGGCATTCAATCTCGTCACGGGCCACGGGCCGGAGGCCGGCGAGGCCTTGGTCACCCACCCGGACGTCGACATGATCTCCTTCACCGGCTCGACCACCGCCGGCAAGCGCATCTCGGCATTGGCTGCCGACACCATCAAGCGGGTCGCCCTGGAGCTCGGGGGAAAGTCGGCGGCCGTCCTGATGGAGGATGCCGACTTCCCGACGGCCGTGAAAGCCACGGTCAACAACTGCTTCCTCAACTCGGGACAGAATTGCAACGCCCTCACCCGCATGCTCGTCCCCGAGCACCGCTACGAGGAAGCCGCCGAGCTGGCGCGGGACGTCGCATCCTCCTTCACGCTCGGTGACCCGCTCAGCGATGCGGGCAAGCTGGGGCCGGTCGCGTCCAAGGTTCAACAGGAGCGCGTACAGGCCTACATCCGCACAGGGCTGGAAGAGGGCGCCGAGCTGCTGATCGGAGGTGCCGAGCCTCCCGCCGAGTTGCCCAAAGGGTGTTACGTGCAACCCACGATTCTCGGCCGTGTCATGCCGCATTCGACGATGGGGCAGGAAGAGATATTCGGTCCCGTCCTCTCCATCATCACCTATCGCGACGAGGACGAGGCCGTGCGTATCGCCAACGATACCCGGTATGGGCTGGCCGGTGCCGTCTGGTCGGCAAGCGAAGAGCGTGCCATGACGGTCGCCAGAAAGCTCCGTGCCGGACAAGTCGATATCAATGGCGCGCCCTTCAACCTCTATGCCCCCTTCGGCGGGTTCAAGCAGTCGGGGCATGGGCGCGAGCTAGGACGATATGGCCTGGAGGAGTTCCTGGAATACAAGTCCATCCAGCGCCCCTGAATAGGGGCCTACCACCACCACAACAACGATAAACTCATGATCAGTTTTCCTGATCTGGTAAGGAGAAAGCACAATGCGTACAACAACACGTCACCTCACTTCCTTCGCCATCGCCGGCGTGATCACCACGGCAGGCGCCGTGCATGCGGCAGAGCTTCCGCCGTCGATGATCTGGACCTCCTACGATGTCGGCTCGGCCGGCTATGCCGAGGCCTCGGCCATCGCCGATGCCTTCGGCCGCGAGTATGACACCCGGGTGCGGATTCAGCCCTCGGGCTCCGCCATCGGCCGCCTGCAGCCGGTGCTGCAGGGTCGTGCCGACTTCGGCTACCTCGCCACCGAAACCTACTTCGCGACGGAAGGTACCCATGACTTCGCCTCGCGTCGCTGGGGGCCGCAGGACCTCCGTGTTGTCGCCGGCCGGCCCTCCTCCTTCGCCATGCCCACGGCAGCAGACGCCGGCATTCGAGAGATCGCCGATGCTGCGGGCAAACGCATCGCCTACGTGGCTGGCAACCCGTCAACCAGCGTCAAGTGCGATGCGCTGCTCGCCGCGGGGGGGCTGAGCCGTGACGATGTCGAGGTTGTCATGTTCCCGACCTACGGTGCCGCCATGAGCTCCATGGCGCAAAATGAGGCCGATGCGACCTGTGCCCTGACGACCACCAGCCAACTCTATGAGCTCGAGCAGTCGCCGAGGGGCATTCATTGGGTAGGGATCCCTCCCGAGGATGAAGAGGCCTGGGCGCGTATTCGGGATGTGGCGCCGTTTTTCCAGCCCTTCGCAGAAACCGTGGGGGCCGGCATCTCGGACGAGAACCCGGTGAATACCATGGCCTACAAGTACCCCTTGATCGTGACAACGGCCAACAAGGGAACCACTGAATAAATCGGTTCTGCGCGGCTGAACCGTTCAGCCTGGCCAGATCATCGTCTCAGCGGTCATTACATGACCACTTTAAGTGGTCCGTTATTCCTGGCAGCCGGTTTTCCGGCTGCCAAGCCAAATTCAAGACACACTGGCCCCGCCGGCATCCCCCTCGCACCTTCCCGCGAGCACCAGGTTGCCGAGGGCAAACAGGGTGAACAGCTGCGCCTGGTTCTTGGCCAGCCCCTTGTAGCGCACCTTCCGGTAGCCGAAGAGGTTCTTGATGACATGAAACGGGTGCTCCACCTTGGCGCGGATGCTGGCCTTGGCCTTCTCGATCGCCAGGAGGAGCGTTTTCATCGGGCTGTCGTCCATCTTCTTGATCGCGCCGCGCTTGGCGGCAACGCAGCACTTGGAATCCGGGGCATCCTTCTTTTCGTCGAGATGCTTCCACATGCCGGTGTAACCCGCGTCACCGTATACCCGCTTGTCATCCTCCCGGACCAGAGCGCCGGCCATCGTGACATCGGCGACGTTGGCCGAGGTCGCGACGACACTGTGAGTCAGTCCGGTGACGGCATCGACGCCGATATGGGCCTTCAGGCCGAAGTACCACTGGTTGCCCTTCTTGGTCTGCTTCATCTCCGGATCGCGCTGCTTGGCCTTGTTCTTGGTGGAAGGAGCCGCTGCCACGATGGTGGCGTCGACGATGGTGCCCTCGCGCATGAACAGGCCCTGCTCAGCCAAGTGGGCGTTGATCTCTTCGAAGATCCGCTGGGTCAGTGCATGCTTCTCCAACAGATGACAGAAGCGCAGCAGCGTGGTCGCGTCCGGTACGCTCTCGATGGCCAAATCGATACCCACGAAGTCACGCATCGCCTGGCTATCGTAGATCGCATCTTCGAGCGCCTCGTCGGCGAGCGCATACCACTGTTGCAAGAAGTAGATCCGCAGCATGCGCTCCAAGCCAATAGGCGGGCGGCCGCGCTTGCCCGCTGCGTTCGGGAAGTAGGACGGCGACAGCGCGTCGATGAGCCGTTGCCAAGGCACCAGCACCTCCATCTGGGCCAGGAACCGCTCGCGGCGGGTCACTTTCTTCCTGTTCTGGTGCTCTGCCTGGGCGAAAGAGATCTGCTTCATCGGGTGGCTCGGTCAGGTGGTGACAGGGTGGCCAGATTTTACCCCGCCGACGGCTGCCAGGCAGCTGTGGCGGGATTTGTGCAGCGTTTCCCTAGGGCTTGTAAAAACTCAGCCTCGTCCAGTAATGGCTGGAGGTTCTTCTCCGTCCAACCACCACTGATTCTTTTTTCAAACCACTTAATATAAGACAAGCGTCTTAGCGCTTCATATCGAAGCTCATCAGGATACGTATCAAGAGGCTTGCCACTGTTGTATTCGGATTCAAAGAAACAAGGTTTACAAGCAAGAACATCTTTATCGGAAGGATTAGCGGTAGCCGACTGAGTGGTAGAGTCGTGAGACTCTATGAATTCATCTTCAAAAAGATCCAGACCGAGATCTTGATCATAATCATCCACATTATCACCATACGATCGAGTCAATCCCGAGCTTAGCCGCTGAGAGATCACTACTTATCTCTCCAATTGCCAACCAAGAAATAACAGATGAAAGTACAGTACTGCTTGATTCACCCGTTTCATGCACCAAATCTCGAACTCGCACCTTCCCACTCTTCCTAACGATATCCAGTAGCATCAGATGGAGAGGCGTCAACGTCTTTAATCCGGAATATCGATGGAGAAGTTTAAGATTGCTCAGGATTGGATTCACTCTGATTTGTTTTTCTGTTACCAGCAATAGCGGAACCCCATGTTCCAGAGCACTTCTTTGGCGGCAACTAAATTTGTCCCTAAATTCTTCATTCTCAAGCTCAGTGTATGGCTTTACTTCGATGAATCTAGAACCTCGATCTTTATCCACCACTAGAAAGTCTGGGGTATAGGGTAGTTGCTTCTCACCCCAGAAATAGTAGAAGCCTTCAGGCTGAGCTTCATAAGAGCTGATAGTGGATGTATACTCGAAATGGAAACACGCATCGAATTCTAGCGAAGACTCTACAGTTAGCACCCTATTTATCTTAGGGCTAGCGAACTTGTACAAGTTCTTGACGCGGGAATGCTTAAGGCGGCGCCGGTACATAGCTTGCTACCATGTCCGTGTAAGATTACTAAGCAAGGTAGACCATGCAGGCTTATGCTGCAAATTATGCAAGCTATTTGTGAATCCTTGCAGCCTTTTACTGCAAGCGACACATGCTGCCTTTCCCGTCCACTTCGCCAGGAGACCCTCCATGACCCAGCCTCGCCTCGGCTTCATCGGCATCGGCCTGATGGGCAACCCCATGACGCGCCGACTGCTGGCCGCGGGATTCGACGTGACCGTATGGAACCGCACCCCCGCCAAGGCCGCCCCCCTGGGCGAGGCCGGTGCCCGGGTGGCCGGCTCCATCGCCGACCTGGTGGAGGGGGTCGACGCGGTACTGCTCTGCCTCGCCAACACCGCCGTGGTGGAGGAGGTGGTGTTCGGTGAGGGAGGCGTGGCCCAGCACGGCCGCGCCGGCCAGCGGCTGGTCGACCTCTCCAGCAGCGACCCCGCCGCGACCCGTGACTTCGCCGACCGGCTCGAGAGCGAATGCGGCATGCGCTGGGTGGATGCGCCGGTCTCCGGTGGCGTCGCCGGCGCCGAGGCGGGCAGCCTGGCCATTATGTGCGGCGGCGACGCCGAGGATATCGAGGCGATCCGGCCACTGCTGGCACCCCTCGCCTCCCGGGTGACCCCTATGGGCCCCGTGGGCAGCGGCCAGGTGACCAAGGTCTGCAACCAGATGGTGGTCGGCTGCCAGGCGGCGGTGCTGGCCGAGATGGTGGCGCTGGCCGAGGCGAGCGGGGTCGATGCCACCCGGCTCGTCGAGGCGCTCGCCGGCGGCTTCGCCGACTCGACCCCCTTCCGGATCCTCACCCCGCGCATGGCGGCGAGCGACTTCGCCGACCCGCCCTGGCACCTGCGTACCCTGCTCAAGGACCTGGACATGGCGGTGGCCCAGAGCCAGCGCAGCCACAGCGCCACCCCGATGAGCGGTCTGGCCGCCCAGCTGATGCGTGCCCATGCCAGTCGCGGCCACGCCGAGCACGACCCGGCGATCCTGGTGGAGGCCTATCGCCCCGTCGGCGAGGGGGATGAGGCATGAGCGAGCCCAGGGTGGTCTACCTCACCGGCGGCGCCCAGGGGATCGGCCTGGGCATCGCCGAGCACCTGCTGGCCCGCGGCGACTGCGTGGCGCTGACTGACATCGACGACGCGGCGCTGGCCGAGTGCCGCGAGCGCCTGGGTCATGCCGAGCGCCTGCTGGCCATGGTCTCGGACGTGCGCGACGAGGCGCGGGTCGCGGAGAGCCTCGAGGCGACGGTGGCACGCTTCGGCCGGCTGGACGGGGTGATCCACAACGCCGGCCTGGCCGACCCCTTCCAGGGCCTGGTGGAGTCTCTGGATCTCGCCACCTGGCAGGCCTACCTGGACACCAACCTTACCGGGGCGATGCTCTGCGCCAAGCATGCCGTGCCCCACCTGCGCGCGAGCCACGGCGCCATGGTGCTGATGGCCTCCACCCGGGCGCTGCAGTCGGAGCCCGATACGGAGGCCTATGCCGCCAGCAAGGGCAGCGTGGTCGCGCTCACCCATGCGCTGGCGGTGAGCCTGGGCCCCGAGATACGCGTCAACGCCATCAGCCCGGGGTGGATCGAGGTCGGCGACTGGCAGAAGGCCGCCCATCGCGCCCCGGTGGAGCATCGCGAGATCGATCGCGACCAGCACCCGGTCGGGCGCGTGGGACGCCCCGAGGATATCGCCGCCATGGCGGCCTTCCTGCTCTCCGATCAGGCGGGCTTCATTACCGGACAGAACCTGGTGGTGGACGGCGGCATGACCCGGCGGATGATCTATGCGGAGTGAGGCAGCGGGGTTTGTCGCCCCTGGTTCCCTTCCGTACACTCGTTTGACTTTCCCATCTTCGACCTGCCGAGGCATGACCCATGGCGTTTGATTCCACCTCCACCTATGTGGCCACCGAGGCCCTCAAGCAGGCGGTCAACGCCGCCGTGACCCTGGAGCGACCGCTGCTGATCAAGGGCGAGCCGGGCACCGGCAAGACCCTGCTGGCCGAGGAGCTGGCGGTATCCTTGGGCACCGAGCTGCACACCTGGCACATCAAGTCCTCCACCAAGGCCGCCCAGGGGCTCTACGAGTATGATGCGGTGAGCCGGCTGCGCGACTCCCAGCTGGGCGTCGAGGGGGTGGAGAACGTCGCCAACTACATCAAGCCCGGCAAGCTGTGGGACGCCTTCACCGCGGATCAGCGAGTGGTGCTGCTGATCGACGAGATCGACAAGGCGGACATCGAGTTCCCCAACGACCTGCTCCAGGAGCTGGATCGCATGGAGTTCCATGTCTACGAGACCGGCGAGACCATTCGCGCCAGGCACCGCCCGATCATCGTCATCACCTCCAACAACGAGAAGGAGCTCCCCGACGCCTTCCTGCGCCGCTGCTTTTTCCACTACATCGAGTTCCCCGACCGGGAGACCATGCAGGCGATCGTCGACGTGCACTTCCCCGAGATCGCCCCGAGGCTGGTCGGCGAGGCGCTGGAGGTGTTCTTCGACCTGCGCCAGGCGCCGGGCCTGAAGAAGAAGCCCTCGACCTCGGAGCTGGTCGACTGGCTGAAGCTGCTGATGAGTGACGAGCTCGCCCGGGAGGCGCTCTACCAGCGCGCCCCGGCCAGGGCGATCCCGCCGCTGGCCGGGGCGCTGGTCAAGAACGAGCAGGATACCCAGCTGCTGGAACGGCTGGCCTTCATGATGCGCCGCAAGAGTCGCTGAGCCATGTTCATCGGCCTGTTCGAGACCCTCAAGCGTGCCGGGGTGCCGGTGTCGCTGCGCGAGCTGCTCGACCTCCATGCGGTGGTGGCGCGCGGCGTGGTATTCGCCGACATGGAGGCCTTCTACCGCATCGCCCGCACCGTGATGGTCAAGGATGAACGCCACTTCGACCGCTTCGATCGTGCCTTCGCCGCCTGGTTCGAGGGACTGGAGGACATGAACGCCGCCATCGAGGCGCTGATCCCCGACGATTGGCTGCGCCGGGAGTTCGAGAAGCAGCTCTCCGCGGAGGAGAAGGCGCAGATCGAGTCCCTGGGGGGGCTCGAGAAGCTGATCGAGACCTTCAAGCAGCGCCTGGAGGAGCAGCAGGAGCGCCACGCCGGCGGCAACAAGTGGATCGGCACCGGCGGCACCAGCCCCTTCGGCGCCTACGGCTACAACCCCGAGGGGATCCGCATCGGCCAGGAGGGCTCCCGCCACCGCCGGGCGGTGAAGGTGTGGGACGAGCGGCGCTTCCGCGACTACGACGATTCGCTGGAACTGGGCACCCGCAACATCAAGATGGCGCTGCGTCGGCTCAGGAAGTTCGCCCGCCAGGGGGCGGCGGAGGAGTTCGACGTCGACGCCACCATCCGCGAGACGGCCCGCGACGCGGGGCTTCTCAACGTGCAGATGCGCCCCGAGCGCCACAACGCGGTGAAGGTGCTGCTGCTGCTCGACGTGGGCGGCTCCATGGACGACCACATCCGCACCTGCGAGGAGCTCTTCTCCGCGGCGCGCGCCGAGTTCAAGCACCTGGAGGCCTACTACTTCCACAACTGCCCCTACGAGGGGCTGTGGCGCGACAATTCTCGCCGCCATCATGAGCGCATCCCGACGCTGGACGTGCTGCACACCTATGGCGACGACTACCAGGTGGTGATCGTCGGCGACGCCGCCATGTCGCCGTACGAGATCACCCATCCCGGCGGCAGCGTGGAGCACTTCAACGACGAGACCGGGGCCGCCTGGCTCCAGCGCCTGACGGCGAAGTTCCCGCGCCTAGCGTGGCTCAACCCCATGCCGCCGCGCGCCTGGGCGTTCACCCACTCCACCCAACTGATCCGCGAGCTGATCGACGACCGCATGTACCCCATGACCCTCGAGGGGCTGGAAAGCGCCATGCGGGAACTGGCCCGGTAGGCCTTATATAGCCCTCAAAGGCTATTTGTCATGAATATAGCCTTAAAGGGCTATCATGGCGACAAATAGCCCTTACGGGCTATACTCGAGACACGCCCCCGAAGGAGGGAGGAGACCCATGCCAGAGCGCATCGCGGTGCTGACCGGCGACGTGATCGACTCGCGCAAGGTCGGGGATCGCCCTCGCCTCTACCGGCTGCTGGATGAGCGCCTGGCCGAGCTGGCCGCCCGGCATGGCGGCCACGGCGAACGCTTCCGGGGCGACGGCTTCCAGCTCGCCCTGCCCCGAGCAGCGCCGGCCATGGAGGCGGCGGTGGCCCTGCGGGCGGCGCTGATCGAGCACTCCGAGCCCGACCAGCGCTGGGATGCCCGTATCGCCGTGGCGGTCGGGCCGGCGGAGCGCGGCATCGCCGCGGCCGACGGGGCCACCTTCGTCGCCTCGGGACGCGCCCTGGATGCCCTGGCCGATAGCAGCGCCCACCTGTCGCTGGCCCGGCTCGAGGCCCCCGAGGATCCCGGCCTCGCCCTGCTGGTCCGCTTCATCGACGACCTGCTGGACGGCTGGTCGCCCTACTCCGCCGAGGTCGTCGGGCTGAGCCTGCACCACGACGCCTCCCAGCAGGCCCTGGCCGAGCGTCTCGGCATTCGCCAGCCCAGCGTGCACAAGCGCCTGCGTGCCGCCCGCTGGACCCTGCTCTCCGACACCCTCGACTACCTGCGGCAGCGCCTCGCCGACGAGGAGGGAGCGCCATGAGCGCCGATGCCCTGTCACTGCTCATGGGCCTGCTCCTTGCCCACCTGGTCGGCGACTTCCTGCTGCAGCCGCGCCCCTGGGTGGAGGAGCGCTACCGGCTGCGCCACCGCTCCCCGCGCCTGCTCCAGCATGCCGGCCTTCACGGGCTGCTCGCCGGGGGCGTGCTGCTGGTGGCGACTGCGGCCATGCCCCGGGGCCTCGCCGCGGTGTTGCTCGGCGCCCTGACGGTGGCCGCCAGCCACTGGCTGATCGACCTGGCCAAGTCGCGACGGCCGGCCGGCGAGCTGCGCTGGTTCCTGCTCGACCAGGCCGCTCACCTGCTGGTGCTGCTGGGGCTGTGGCTGGCCTGGCAGGAGAGCCTCGCCCCGCTGGCGGCGCTGGGCGCCTGGCTGGCCACGCCCACGGTGCTGGGGGTGGCCACCGCCTACCTGGTGGTGACGCGTCCGCTGTCGATCGCCATCGCCCTGGTCATGCAGCGCTGGAGCGAGCAGCTCGAGGAGACCGGCACCCTGGCCAGCGCCGGGGCGCGCATCGGCGTGCTGGAGCGGCTGCTGGTGCTGACCCTGGTGCTGCTCGACCAGCTCACCGCGGTCGGCTTCCTGCTCGCCGCCAAGTCGGTGCTGCGCTTCGGCGACCTGCGCGACTCCCGCGACCGCAAGCTCACCGAATACGTGCTGCTCGGCACCCTGCTCAGCGTCTCCACCACCCTGGTGCTGGGCATGCTGGTGCGCCTGCTGCTGCTCGAGGGCTGAAGGGGCCGAGAGTCACCCGGCCCGCCACACCGGGCAGGCACAAGCTTTTGCCGCCCCGGACGGCGGGCCGTACAATGCTCGGTCATTGCCGCCGCCCTTTGCGGCCCCGCTTCCGTCACCCGCACGAACACGCTCGAGGAACCGCCGGACCCATGCGCGCTAGCCAACTGTTGATCGCCACCCTCAAGGAAACCCCCGCCGACGCCGAGGTCGTCAGCCACCAGCTGATGCTGCGCTCCGGGATGATCCGCCGCCTCACCTCCGGCCTCTATACCTGGCTGCCGCTGGGGCTCAAGACGCTGCGCAAGGTGGAGCGCATCGTGCGCGAGGAGATGGATCGCGCCGGCGCCCAGGAGGTGCTGATGCCGGCGGTGCAGCCCGCCGAGCTGTGGCAGGAGTCGGGCCGCTGGGAGCAGTATGGCCCGGAGCTGCTGCGCCTCAAGGATCGTCACGAGCGCGACTACTGCGTCGGCCCCACCCACGAGGAGGTGATCACCGACCTGGTGCGCAAGGAGATCGCCAGCTACAAGCAGCTGCCGGCCAACTTCTACCAGATCCAGACCAAGTTCCGCGACGAGATCCGGCCGCGCTTCGGGGTGATGCGCTCCCGCGAGTTCATCATGAAGGACGCCTACTCCTTCCACGTGGACGAGGCCTCGCTGATGGAGACCTACCAGGTGATGTATGACGCCTATGTGCGTATCTTCACCCGCCTGGGACTGGACTTCCGTCCGGTGCTCGCCGACACCGGTGCCATCGGCGGCACCGACTCTCACGAGTTTCATGTGCTGGCCGACTCCGGCGAGGACGATATCGTCTTCTCCACCGAGTCCGACTACGCCGCCAACATCGAGAAGGCGGAAGCGCTGCCGGCGCCGCTGGGTACCGTGCTCGAGCCTGCCGCGCCCACCGAGGAACTGCGCCTGGTCGACACGCCCCACGCCAGGACCATCGCCACCCTGGTGGAGCAGCACGGGCTGCCCATCGAGAAGACGATCAAGACACTGATGGTGCACGGCACCGAGGGCGGGCTGATCGCCCTGCTGGTGCGCGGCGACCACGAGCTCAACGAGATCAAGGCCGAGCACCTGGCCGAGGTGGCCGCCCCGCTGACCATGGCCTCCGAGGAGGAGATCCGCGCGGTGGTGGGCGCCGGCCCCGGTTCGCTGGGTCCGGTGAACCTCGAGATGCCGATCATCATCGATCGCAGCGTGGCGATGATGAGCGACTTCGGCGCCGGCGCCAACGTCGACGGCCAGCACTACTTCGGCATCAACTGGGAGCGCGACGTGGCGCTGCCCAAGGTCGCCGACCTGCGCAACGTGGTGGAGGGCGATCCCTCGCCGGACGGCCAGGGCGAACTGGCGATCAAGCGCGGCATCGAGGTCGGCCACGTCTTCCAGCTCGGCCAGAAATACTCTGAGGCGATGAACGCCACCGTGCTGGGGGACGAAGGTCGTGCCGTGCATCCCTGGATGGGCTGCTATGGTATCGGGGTGACCCGGGTCGTGGCCGCCGCCATCGAGCAGAACCACGACGCGGCCGGGATCATCTGGCCCGACGCCATTGCGCCCTTCCACGTCGCCATGGTGCCGATGAACGCCCACAAGTCGCAGCGAGTGCGCGAGGAGTCCGAGCGACTCTACCAGGCGCTCACCGCCGCCGGCCTCGAGGTGCTGCTGGATGATCGCGACCTGCGCCCGGGCGTGCGCTTCGCCGACCACGAGCTGATGGGCATTCCCCACCGCCTGGTCGTCGGCGACCGGGGGCTGGACAAGGAAGAGCTCGAATACAAGGGACGCCGTGACAGTGACGCCACCATGGTACCGGCAGGAGAGATCATCGACTTCCTGCGCGAGAAGGTCGCGATCTAGGCGCCTGTGGGACGCCGCCCTGGCGGTGGCCTGTTTCCTGCCCGCCGTGATGGCCCTGGGCCAGGGCGACCGGGACTTCCTTGCCGCCCTGCCCGCCGACCACCAGGTCGCCGAACTCGTGCCGTCGGCGCTCTCCTCCGATCGCCCCGTTTCCTTCGTGCAGGCCCTGCCCTCGGCGCCCGCCAGCCTACGCGACACCCTCGACACCGTGCGCGACGCGCCGGTGCCGCCCGCCGATATCTGGGCCGCGCGCCAGTGGCTCAACGCCATGGAGCCGCGTCTCGCCCGCTACGTCCCGGAGGCGCAGCGTCGCCGGGCGCTACTGGGCCGCATCCACCACGAGGCGCGCCTGGCGGGCCTTGCCCCAGCGCTGGTGCTGGCGGTGATCCAGGTCGAGAGCGCCTTCCAGGCCGAGGCCGTCTCCTCGGCCGGCGCCGTCGGGCTGATGCAGATCATGCCGTTCTGGGTCCGCGAGCTGGGCCTGCCCGCCGACGATCTCAAGGACCCGCATCGCAACCTCCGCTACGGCTGCACGATCCTGGCCCACTACCTGGCCGTGGAGCGCGGCGACCTGACTCGGGCACTGGCGCGCTACAACGGCAGCCTCGGCAAGACCTGGTACCCGGAACGGGTGATGCGCGCCCTGGCCAACCGCTGGTCGCTGCAGGACGCCAGCCGCGCCACCGCCCGGCGCTGAATTAGCAGTGTAAGGGCGGAGCGCGCAACGCACAGACGAAAAAAAGCCGACCCAAGTGGGTCGGCTACTGGGGGGAAAGCTCCCCCCTCCCCTGACGACTAGTGAAGCGGCTGGATCAGTGCTTGTTCTTGCGATGATGATCGCGAACGATGAACGCGACCCAGCCCCCCATGAAAGCGATCATCATCGCGACGGTAACGAGTCCAAAGATTACGGCGTCATCCAGATACATGGTGTGTCCTCCCGTCGCGATGTGTTGAGTGCACTCTAGCGCGGCATCGCGGGACGTAAACTGACCTGCATCAAGTTTGTCACCGGCCCCGGGGTCGAAGGCCGGCGAGACTTGACGCAGGTCAGATTCGGGGGCGCCTACGGCAGATTCGGCGCCGAAACGCCGTGCTTAGCGCTCGACATCGAGCGCGATCAACCCGGTCGCCTCCACCGGCAGGCGACGCCGGATCGCGTCCGGGGCATTGTCGACCGACGCCGACACTCAGACCATCTTCTTGTCTTCGACCTCACCGGGCTCGGTGCCGGGCGGCAGCGGATGGCCCTTGGCCAGCTCGGCGCGGGTCGCCTCGCGGACCTCGAGCACCTCGAGGCGATAGCGCAGGGTGTGGCCGGCCAGCGGGTGGTTGGTGTCGATCAGCACGCCGTCGTCGCGCACCTCGAGGATGGTGACGATCTCGGGGCCGTCGTCGCCGGGGGTCTGGAAGCGCATGCCGGGGGCGAGGTCGGGGGCGGGAAAAGCGTCTCGCCCGACCTCGCGCACCAGCGCCTCGTCGCGCAGCCCGTAGGCCTCGGCCGGCAGCAGGGTGACGGAGAGCTCGGCGCCAACGGCTCGGCCCGCCAGGGTATGCTCCAGGCCGGCCATGATGTTGCCATGGCCGTGCAGGTACTCGAGCGGCTGCGCCCGGGCCCGGGAGTCGTCGAGGACGTTACCGTCGCTATCGCTGAGCACGTAGTGCAGGGTCACGACGCGTTGAGAGTCGATGGTCATGGGGTCTCCTTGGGCGATGGGATAAAGAGGGGGGCGAGGCGGTCGCCTAGTCGCGGCGGCGCAGCTGGCCGACGGGCATCTCCAGGCGCTGCTGCTTGTGCAGCAGATTGAGCAGCACGATGGCGCGCTCCTCGCCCTTATGGCTCGCGAACACCGCCTGCAGGTCCTTGAAGGGGCCCTCGGTGATCTCCACCGCCTCGCCGGCGCGGAAGTAGACGTTCGCCGTCGCGTCGTCGGCGTCGCTGCCATGCTCGAGCAAGGCCTCGACCAGCGCATCGCTGACCGGCACCGGCTGAGCGAGGCCGAAGGTGACGATCTTCAGCACCCCGCGGGTAGAGCGGATGGGGCGCCAGTTGCTGGCCAGGCGATCGAGCCGGATGAACAGGTAGTAGGGGAAGAGCGGTTCATTGACCCACTCGAGCTTGCCGCGGCGCTTCTTCTGCACCTGCAGCACGGGATGGAAGATCTCGTAGTCCTGGTTGGTCAGGTGCTCGGCGGCGCGGAAGGATTCGCCGCCCTTGCACTGAACGGCGTACCAGCGGGGGACGGCATCATCGGCCTCGTCGTGACGAATCTCTGAATCGCTCATATGGCTCCTGATCGGCTTCCTGCAAGGAGCCTGTCGGATTTGACCGATCGTCGCGAGAGATGCGGATGTCGAGACAAGGTCATCGATCTGATGAGGCGAATAGCGCGCTATTTCATAAATCAGATCGAATGACGTTGGCCGAAAGACCGGATCTCGCAGCAGATCAGCGTTAAGTTCGACAGGCTCCTAGAATCACTGCCGGCGCTCTGCAACAATCCCACCGCATGTCGACCCGGGAAACGGCCCGCGGACGACATGGGTCGAACGGCCACTGGCCCGGCGACTGAGTCATAATTTTATCATCGATGGCGGGGACCTGCGTGACCGCCCTCGAGTCCCGACACACGCCCCGGCGCAAGGAGTCCTGCCCGACATGCCGCCCCCCACCGCTCGCCGCAGCTGGCATGACGCCCTGGTGATCTATCTGCGCGCACCGGTCATCACCATGCTGTTCCTGGGCTTCTCCGCCGGCCTGCCCTTCCTGCTGGTGTTCTCCACGCTCTCGGCCTGGCTGCGCAGCAGCGGCGTCGAGGTGGCGGCCATCGGCTTCTTCGCCTGGATCGGCATGCTCTACTCGATCAAGTTCTTCTGGGCACCGGTGGTGGACCGACTCGCCCTGCCGCTGCTGACCCGCAGCTTCGGTCAGCGTCGCGGCTGGATGCTGTTGGCCCAGGCGATGATCGCCGCGGGCCTGGTGGGGCTCTCCGGCGTCGACCCGGTCGATCATCTGCCGCTGGTGGCCGCCCTTGCGCTGCTGGTGGCCTTCGGCAGCGCGACCCAGGACATCGCCATCGACGCCTTTCGCATCGAGTCGGCCCCGGACGATGTCCAGGCCGCCATGGCCTCGACCTACATCATCGGCTACCGCGGGGGACTGCTGGCCGCCGGCGCCGGGGCCCTCTACGTGGCCTCGCTGATCTCCTGGGAGGCCGCCTACCTCTGCATGGCGGCGCTGGTCGGCGTCGGGGCGATCACGGTGCTGCTGCGCCCGGAACCCGAGCGGACCTCGCTCGGCACGCAACTGATTCACGAGCCGCGGGTGCGCGCCTTCCTGCGCGCCTCTCGCGGGCGGCCGAAGCCGCTGCGCCGCCTGATCGCCTGGGTGATCGGCGCCATCGTCTGCCCCTTCACCGACTTCTTCAGCCGCCACCGTCGCAAGGCGATCTGGCTGCTGGCGTTCGTGGCGGTGTTCCGGATCAGCGACCTGGCGATGGCCTCGATGGCCAACCCGCTCTACATCGACCTGGGGTTTTCGCTGGCGACCATCGCCAACATCACCAACGTCTTCGGGATCGCCATGAGCATCGGCGGGGGCATTCTCGGCGGACTCCTGGTGGCCCGCTACGGCATCGGGCCGATCCTGGTGCTGGGCGCGGCGGCGGCGGCGCTGACCAACCTGCTGTTCGTGGCCCTGTCGCTGGCGGGACAGAACCTGCCCATGCTGGTCATGGCCATCGTCGGCGACAACCTGGCCAACGGCCTGGCGAGCGCCGTCTTCATCGCCTTCCTCTCGAGCCTCACCTCACGGGCCTATACGGCGACCCAGTACGCGCTCTTCTCGTCGCTGATGACCCTGCCCGGCAAGTTCCTGAGCGGCTTCGGCGGCCTGCTGGTGAACGCCGAGGGCTACGCCACCTTCTTCCTGATCTCCACCGCCCTGGGCGCGCCGGCAGTACTGCTGGCGATCTGGATCAGCCGCGACCGCGCGCTGATGCCGTCGCCGCAGACGGCCTGAGGGTGGCTCGCTCGCCGGCACCCAAGCCGCTTCGGCGCGGCCGGCGCCCGGTCACTCGCCCAGCCGGCCCTGCAGCCAGTCCAACGCGCCCGGGGTGGTACGCCACTGATCGCGCATCAGGGTACGATACTGCCAGGCCTCGGCCCGGGAGCCGGGCGCGGCGACCCCGTCACCGCCGTTGCCGACTGGCCGCGGGTTTTCGGCACACAGCATAGGGACCACATGGGTATTGTGGCGACGCACCTCGGCCAGCGCCGCGTCGGCCTCATCGCGGCGCTCCAGGCGATAGAGCGCCAGCACCCGCCCCATCAACAGCCCCAGCGGCGGCGCCTCGTCGTCCTCGCCCTCGAGTTCGCGCACGCTGAGCGCCAACGCCGCGCGGTCGCGTCCTTCCCTGAGTAACTGGTCGAGCACCAGCTCGCGCAGTCCCAGGCTGTCCTGGGCGTCCAGGGTCAGCAGATGCTCGGCCAGCTCCCGCGAGCGGGCACGGGCGCCGCGTTCCATGCCGACCACCAGGGCGAGGCCCGAGCGCAGCAGCACGGCGTTATCGGCGCTGTCCCACAGGAAGCCGCCCTCGCCCTCGGCGCGGACCTGCTCGAGCCAGCGCTCTAGCCGGGTCGCCAGCGGCTCGAACAGGCTCGGCGCCATCCACGGCAGGCTGCCGAAGCGGCTGGCGAGCGCCAGCGCCAGGGCCTGCAGCACGGCGGGTGAATCCAGCCACTCGGGGTGAGCACAGAGCGCGGGGAGCCACTCGCCTGCGTAGGCCCAGGGGTCCTCGTCGAAGCCCATGGGCGCGTCGCTCTCGACCCGGGACGTGAAGACCTTCTGCCAGGCGGCGAACAGGGTGTCCTCGCGGGCGGTGGAGTGATACTCGAGGCCGCCCTCGGCGTCGCGGCGGATCTCCAGGCGCGGGGCAACGGGCAGCTCGGCGAGCAGCGCCTGGAGCGCTACCAGCGGCTCGGCCAGGTCCTCCTCGGCGCTAAGCAGCTGGTCGGCCAGGGTCGCCCCGGGATTCTCGGCCAGGTCGGCCAGGAACTGCAGCTGGTCGGGGTCCAGGTCACCCTGCCGCGCCAGGCGCCGGAACCAGAAGCGCGAGCGCTCCGCGGCCTCCTGCTCGTGCCCCTCATGCAGCAGCAGCATGGCCTCGATGTAGGCCAGCGTCGGCGAATCGGGCAGCGCCTGCTGGGCGCGCACGAAGGCGGCCCGGGCGCTGTCCAGATCATCGTTGTCCAGATGCATCAGGCAGAGGCGTTCCAGGGCCACCCCGCGCAGGAACAGCGGCCCACGATCGAGCACCGCGTCCAGCAGCGCCTCGCGCTTGCGGTTGAAACCGCGCTCCTGATACAGATCGATGAGGATTTCGAAGGCGGGCTCGGCCTGCTCGGGCAGCGTCAGCCAGTCGGCACGCTCGAACAGCGACTCGAGGATCTGCTGAGCGCGCCCGCGCTGGCCCGACTCGGCGGCGATCAGCCCGGCCTCCAGCAGGGCCTGGGCCGGCGCCCGGCCGCTGGCCAGCGCCGCCTTGAGGGTGGCGCCCTTCCAGTCGCGCAGCGAGAGCATCCACATCAGGTGGGTCGGCACGTGCCCGGGCAGGCTGACCGCCCCGCAGCAGCGCTTGGTCTTGCGCCCGGAGTCGCACCAGCAGGGCTCGTTGCGTCCCGGCCGGGCCAGCGACTCGGCGGCGAAGTCGAGCCGCGCCAGCGGCGTCTGTGACCATAGCTCCGGGGCCAGCGCCTGGGCCAGGGCCGCATCGCCGCCGACCAGCGCCGGCCCCTCCTCGCGGGCCCAGGCCATCAGCGTGGGATAGCGCTCATCCTGGCGAATGGCTCCCAAGGCGCCCGTGGCAAAGCCCAGCAGCTGTTCCACCCATACTGCCAGCATCACACTCTCCGCAATCCACAAAATAGCACAGTCTACCAGTCCGCCGCCGGGCTGGGCAGGTGGCTCAGGCCGGCGCGCTCGGCATCAGCGGGCGGGTGCGGGCGTGCATGTCGAGGCGCGCGCCGAGGCGCACCAGGTTCCAGTAGTGGCCATTGAGGGTGCGCGAGAGCAGCAGGGTATCCGCCGGCGGCTGCAGGCGATCCATGGCCGCCCACACCTTCGGGGAGAGCTCGCGCAGCCGACGGTGCACGCGAACGTCGCCGAAGTCCTGCTCGCCGGGCTGGAAGAGCGGCGATACCGCCTCGGCCGACTCGCGGTAGAGCGACAGCGGCGCCCCCTGTCCCTGGCGGCCGCCGAGCTCGAGCAGCGCGGCATCCATGGCCATGGCATCGCCCTCGAGGGTCGCCTCGAGCAGACGCATCATCGCCGTGAGGCGTGCCTCGGGCACCGGGATCACCGCCCCGAGGTCGTAGATCACCAGGCGTCCCGCCTCGTCCGCGGCGAAATTGCCGGCGTGAGGATCGGCGTGCAGCTCCCCGAAGGTGAAGAGCTCCTCGGTCAGCCAGTCGGCGAGCGTGGTCGCCACCTGCTGGCGCCGCTCATGGTCGGCCTGCTCCAGCTCGCGCAGCGGCGTGCCGGCTACGTAGCGCATGGCCAGCACCCGCGGGCCGGAGAACTCGGGCAGCGGCTCGGGGATCACCAGGCGCTCGAGATGGGCATAGCGCGCACGATAGCGGGCCAGCGCCTCGGCCTCGGCGTGGTAGTCGAGCTCGCCGCGCAGGCTCACCGCCAGCTCCTCGAACAGCGCATCGAGGCGCGCCTGGGGCACCTTGAACCAGCGCCCCAGGCGCATCAGGCGCCGCACCTGGGCCAGATCGCTCTCCAGTACCTCGGCGAGACCGGGGTACTGGACCTTGAGCACCAGGGTCTCGCCGTCGTGGGTCACGGCACGATGCACCTGCCCCATGGAGGCGCTGGCGAAGGGGCGCTGCTCGATCTCGCGGAACCGGGCGTCGAGATCGCCGTACTGCTCGACCAGGGTGCGCCGGATGTCGGCCCAGGGCATCGGTTCGGCCTGGCGCTGCAGGCGGGCGAGTTCCTCGGCGAGATCCGGCGGCAGCAGGTCGTCCCACTGGGACATGATCTGGGCCAGCTTCATGGCCGGCCCCTTGAGCTCGGAGAGCCCCTCGAAGAGCGCCTCGCCCAGGGCCCGCCAGTCGGCCTGCCCGCCCAGCCGGGTGCGGATCAGCGCGCCGCCGGTGCGGGCGCCGAGGCCCAGCAGGCGTCGAGTTCGGCCATGTTCGCGCATCGCCTTATCTCCTCACAATAATTTTGTACAACCATTGTACATCTGTTGATCAGCTTACACCTGGCGAGGCGCCGAGAATACTGGAAGAATGTCCATGTCATTCCCGCCGACGAGCCGTTATGCGCCTGATCATCGCCGAAAAACCGAGCCTGGGTCGGGCCATCGCCGACGCGCTGCCCGGCCACCCGCGCCGCCAGGACGGCGCCGTCGTGGTCGGCGACACCACCGTCACCTGGTGCCTGGGGCACCTGCTGGAGCAGGCCCCGCCGGACGCCTACGATCCCGCCCTCAAGCAGTGGCGCCTCGACCATCTGCCGATCCTGCCGGGCCGCTGGAAACTGATGCCCCGACCCAAGGCGCGCGGTCAGCTGGCGGTGATCCGCAAGCTGCTCAAGGAGGCCCGCGAGGTGGTTCACGCCGGCGACCCGGACCGCGAGGGCCAGCTGCTGGTGCAGGAGGTGATCGAGCACCTGGGCTGGAAGGGCCCGGTCTCGCGGCTGCTGGTCAGCGACCTCAACCGCCCGGCGGTGCAGCGGGCGCTGGGACGACTCGAGGACAATGCCCGCTTCACGCCTCTCTATCGGGCGGCCCAGTCCCGGGCCCGGGCCGACTGGCTGTACGGCATCAACCTGACCCGCGCCTGGACGGTGAGCGGGCGACAGGCCGGCCACGACGGCGTGCTGTCGGTGGGTCGCGTGCAGACACCGGTACTGGGGCTCGTCGTGCGCCGCGACGCCGAGATCCGCGACTTCCGGCCCCGGCCCTTCTTCGTGCTGTGGGCCGATCTCGCCGTCGCCCGGGGCCGGCTGCGCGTCTGGTGGCAACCCGGGGAGCCCCACCCCCTGGACGATCAGGGGCGGCTGCTGGCGCGGGAACCCGCCGCCGCCCTCGCCGAGCGCCTGCCCGGCGCTCAGGGCCGGCTGACCCAGCTGGAGAGCCGCGACAAGCGCCAGGCCGCGCCCCTGCCCTACTCGCTCTCGGCACTGCAGGTGGACGCCGCCCGACGCCATGGACTCTCGGCCAAGGCGACCCTGGACGTCTGCCAGCGCCTCTACGAGCGCCATCAACTGATCACCTACCCGCGCTCGGACTGTCGCTACCTGCCCGAGGAGCATTTCGCTGCCGCCCGCACCACCCTCGAGGGCGCCTGTCGTGCCGACGACACCCTGCGCGGCTGGCTCGGCGGCGCGGATTTCTCGCGCCGCTCCAAGGCCTGGAACGACCGCAAGGTCGGCGCGCACCACGCCCTGGCACCCACCGGCAAGCCCGCCGATCTTTCGCGGCTCGAGAAGGCCGAGGCGGACGTCTTCCGACTGATCGCCCGCAACGTGCTGGCCCAGTTCTATCCGCCCCTCGCCGTGCGCGATATACAGGCCGACTTCCGGATCCTCGATGAGCACTTCCGCGCCAAGGGTCAGGAGATCCTCGACCCCGGCTGGAAGCCGCTGTTCACTACCCGCGAGCAGGCGCCGCCCCTGCCATCGCTCACCGAGGGTGAGACCTGCCGGGTCGAGCAGGCCGAGGTGGAAGATCGCGAGACGCGCCCGCCCGAGCCCTTCACGGATGCCAGCCTGATCAAGGCGATGATGAACATCGCCCGCTACGTCGACGACCCGGCCGTGCGCCGCACCCTGCGCGAGCACGACGGCCTGGGCACCGAGGCCACCCGGGCCGGCATCCTCGAGACCCTGGTGGAGCGCGGCTACCTGATTCGCCAGGCTAAGGCGCTGCGCGCCAGCCGGCTGGGCAGTGCGCTGATCGCCTCGTTGCCCGAGGCGGTGGGCCGCCCCGAACGCACCGCCCTGTGGGAGCAGCGACTGGGCGCCATCGCCGAGCAGGACGACGACCCCGCCCCCTTCCTGGCGGCGCTGATCGAGGACCTGCAGGGCCTGCTCACCGCCGCGGACGCCGACCGGATACGCGCCGCGCTCGCCGGCGCCCAGGGCGAGCAGGCGCCGACGCCCCGCGGTAAGGGCGGCAAGAAACGCGGCGGCCCGCGCCGCCGGACCGGCACCGCGACCCGACGTCCCCGGCGACAATGACGCATCACGGCGGCACTCCCTGCCGCCGCTGCTGACCGCCATGCACTCACGAGGAGAGCCGCCATGACCCTCATGCGACACTGGATCGTCGGGCCCGGGGCGCTGGGTCGACTGGTCGCCCTGCGGCTGGCCGGCACGGCCGAGGTGACCCTGATCGCCCGCCGCACGCTGCCCGCCGAGCAAACGCTGATCACCCCGGCGCATGCCGCGCTCGTGTTCCGGGTCGGCGTGGCCCGGATCGACGCCCTGCCGTCGACGATCCCCGACGCGGTGCACCTGACTACCAAGGCGCACGGCGCCGAGGCGGCCCACGATGCCCTGGCCGACCATCTACCCGACGGGGTGCCGCTGGTGCTGTGGCAGAACGGCTTCGCCTGCCAGCCGCGGCTCAGCGAACGCCACGCCGGACCGGTGCTGTGCGCCACCACCACCGAGGGGGCGCACGTTCAGGACGATGCCCGGGTGACCCATGCCGGGCACGGCCACACCTTCCTGGGCAGCCTGGATGACCGTCATCGCGCGCTCGCCGCGCAACTGGCCGACGTTCTCTCGTCCGCGGGCCTGCCCGCCGAGGCAGTCGACGACATTCGCCGGCGGCTGTGGCGCAAGCTCGCCGTTAACGCGGCCATCAATCCGCTGGTGGCACGCTTCGGCATCCGTAACGGCGAGCTTCGCGATGCGCCCTTCCGTCCCCGGGTCGAGGCCCTGCTCGCCGAGCTCGCCCCGATCCTCTCCGCCGAGGGCATCGCGCCGCCCCACGGCGAGGGGATCACCGGCTGGCGGCGCCTGGTGTGGCAGGTCGTCGAGGCAACGGCCGCCAATCGCGCCTCCATGCTGCAGGACGTTCAGGCCGGGCGCCTCACCGAGCACGAGGCGATCCTCGCGCCGCTACTCGCCGCGGCCAAGCGGCACGGCCTGGCGGCGCCCGGCCTGGCCGATCACCTGGCCGCCCTGCGCGCTCGAGCCGACGCATTGGCGCAACCCACCGGCGGTTGCTAGAGTGAGGGAGTGGTAATTCCGGGCCGGCACCCCCACTGCCGACTCAAGGTCGGAGATCATGCATCCGGATTCGCGCACCCTCATCGCCCTGGCGGCGCTGCTGGCGATCGTCGCCCTACCCTGCCAGGCCGACCTCGCGCTCGAGCTCGACGAAGACAAGGAGATCGAGGCCGAGGTGCCCGCCTACGGCGGCATCGCCCAGCCCCTCGTGCTGCTCGACAACGGCATGCTCGTCCAGGGTGACGACGTCGCCACCCCCGACGGCGCCACTTCCGGCTTTCGCCTCACCGCCGGCTTCACCCCGCAGAACCTTCCCCGGCTCGACCTGGGCGCCGAGGTCAGCTACCGGCGCAGCGACGACGTGCCGATCGCCGGAGAAGATGGCTCGCGGCTCCACGACACCACCAGCCTGGGCGGCAGCCTGATGGCCGGCGTGCGCGTCGGCGCCCTCGGCCTCTACGCCAAGGCGGGATTGGCGGAGTGGCAGGGCGACCCCGTCGGCAGCGACGATCGCGCCGAGGGGAGTCGCGGCACGGCGAGGATCCAGGGCTTCGGGGCTCGCCTGCAGTTTCGCCAGATGGTCAGCCGCCTCGAGTTCGAGCAGATCGATGCCCCGGCCCTGGAGCACCTCAACCTGATAAGCGCCTCGATTCACTTTCCCTTCTAGGAGCAAGGAGCAAGGAGCAAGGAGCAAGGAGCAAGGAGCAAGGAGCAAGGAGCAAGGAAACACGATGGCACTCCCCTATCTCAGGCTGCAATGGTGTTCCTTGAAGCTTGCCCCTTGACACTTGTCGCTGGCCGAAGGCCTAACCCGTATTGCGAAGCCCCGCCGCGATGCCCGCCATGGTGACCATCAGGGCCCGCGAGAGATCCGCGCTGATGGCGCCGTCGGCGTCGCGGTTGCGCTGCAGGAGTTCGGCCTGGAGGCCGTGCAGCGGGTCGATGTAGGGGTTTCGCACGTCGATGGCCTGGCGAATCAGCGGCGTATCCTCCAGCAGCTCCTGCTGGTCGAGCACCTGAAGTACCGCGTCCTGGAGACGACCGAAGCGCGTCCTCAACCGCTCCCCCAGCGCCTTGAGGGCCGGCTCGTCGACCAGGCGATGCTCGTAGTAGGCGGCGATGTCGACATCCGCCTTGGCCAGCAGCATCTCCAGCATGTCCAGATAGGTGCCGAAGAAGGGCCACTCCTTGCGCATCTCGCGCAGCAGTTCGAGGCCGCCCGGCGTTTCGAGGCGCTCGCTGAAGGCCTCGCCGCTGCCCAACCACGCCGGCAGCATCAGGCGGGTCTGAGTCCAGGCGAAGATCCAGGGGATGGCCCGCAGGGTCTCCACCCCGCCATCCTGGCGGCGCTTGGTCGGCCGCGAGCCCAGCGGCAGGCGGCCCAGCGCTCCCTCCGGTGTCACCGAGCGGAAGTAGGGCACGAAGTCGGGATCCTCACGCACCACGCTCACGTAGGCGCCGTGGGCCACCTTGGCCAGATGGTCCATCTCGTCGCGCCACTCCGCTCGCGGCGACGGTGGCGGCAGCAGGCTCGCCTCGAGCACCGCGCAGGCATAGATCTCCATGGAGCGCAGGGCGATCTCGGGCTGGCCGAACTTGAAGCGGATCATCTCGCCCTGCTCGGTCACCCGCAGGCTGCCGTTCACCGATCCCGGCGGCTGGGAGAGGATGGCCGCGTGGGCCGGGCCGCCGCCGCGCCCCACGGTGCCGCCGCGACCGTGGAACAGCGTCAGGTCGACGCCGTGGCGATCGCACACCTCCACCAGCGTCTCCTGGGCGCGGTACTGCGCCCAGGCGGCGGCCAGCTGGCCGGCATCCTTGGCGGAGTCCGAGTAGCCGATCATCACCTCCTGGCTGTCGCCGGCCAGGGCGCGATAGCCCGGCAGCGCCAGCAGGTGGTCGATGACCTCGCCGGCATGATCGAGATCGTCGAGGGTCTCGAACAACGGCGCGATGGGCAGGCTGACCGTGCCGCCTACCTCCTTCATCAGCAGCGCCACGGCCAGCACGTCGGAGGGCTCCCCGGCCATGGAGATGATGTAGGTGCCGAGCGCCTCGCGGTGCTCGGAGGCGATCACGCGGAAGGTGTCGATGACCTCACGGGACTCCGCCGAGCACTCCCAGCGGCGCGGGATCAGCGGACGCCGGGACGCCAGCTCGGCGAGCAGGAACTCCTGGCGCTTGGCCTCGTCCCAGTCGCGATAGTGGCCGAGGGCCAGGCCGTCGGTGAGCTCCTCCATCACCTGGGCGTGGCGGCTGGCCTCCTGGCGCAGGTCGAGCTTGGTCAGGGTCACGCCGAACACGGCGACGCGGCGCAGGGTGTCGAGCAGCACGCCGTTGGCGATGGTGTCCAGGCCCACGTCGCACAGCGACCGGTAGCAGGCCAGCAGCGGGGCATAGAGCTGATCGCGGGTCTCGATGATGGGGGCGTCGTCGACGCTGCGCCCATCGAGCTCGGCCTTGGCCCACTCTCGCGTTGCCTCGACCCGGGTCACCAGCCGCTTGAGCAGCTCGCGGTAGGGCTCGGCCACCTCGCCCACCTCGGCCCGCAGCGCGCTGTTGGCCTTCCACATGGAGAGCTCGGCCTTGAGCTGCTCGAGGTCGCGCAGGTAGAGATCGGCGGCCATCCAGCGGCCCAGCAGCAGCACCTCGCGGGTGACCTTGGCCGTCACGTTGGGGTTGCCGTCGCGGTCGCCGCCCATCCAGGAGGCGAAGCGAATCGGCGCGGCATCCAGCGGCAGGCGCTCGCCGGCGGTCTCCAGCAGCAGGTTGTCGAGGTCGCGATGGAAATCGGGCACCGCCTGCCACAGCGAGTTCTCGATCACCGCGAAGCCCCACTTGGCCTCGTCAACCGGGGTCGGCCGCTCGTGGCGGATCTCGTCGGTGTGCCAGGCCTGGCTGATCAGCTCCTCCAGGCGCCCTTGGGCGCGCACGCCGCGCTCCGGGTAGTCGCCGGAGGACTCGATGGCGGTCAGGCAGTCGTCGATGGCGTCGTACTTCTGAATCAGGGTGCGCCGGATGACCTCGGTGGGATGCGCGGTGAGTACCAGCTCGACGCGCATGCCGGCGAGGCTCTCGACCAGCTTGCGCGGCGAGTGGCCGGCGCCCCGGGCGCGCTCGAGCAGCTCGGAGAGCACCGGCTGGGTGCCGGGCCGGTAGTCCTCGACCCGACGGAAGCGCGCCCGATAGTGCTGCTCGGCAATGTTGGCGAGGTTGAGGAACTGGTTGAAGGCGCGAGTGACCGGCAGCAGGTCGCGGTCGGGCAGCTGGCGCAGGTACTCGATCAGCTCGCGCTGGCTGCCGTGCTCACCCTGGCGACCACACTTGGCGAAGCCGCGAATGGTCTCGATGCGATCGACGAAACTCGGCCCGAGGTCATCGGCGATGGTGCGCCCGAGGCTGTCGCCCAGGATACGAACGTTGTCACGTAGCGATTCATGCAGATCATGGCTCATGGCCGGGTCTCTCCTTGCGGCGATTCCGTGAGGGGGACGTCGTGTCGCTTGGCCGCCTGCCAGTGCCGCTCCATCGCCGCGAGCCCCGCCTCGGGCAGCGGCACGTCCTCGGCAGCCAGGGCCGCCTCCAGGTAGCGAAAGCGCCGCTCGAACTTGGCATTGGTGTGGCGCAGGCACTGCTCGGGATCGGCCTTGAGGGTGCGCGCCAGGTTGGTGACGGCGAACAGCAGGTCCCCCACCTCCTCGGCGGCATGGTCACGCTCCTCCTCGGCCAGCGCCTGCTCGACCTCGTCGAGCTCCTCGCGAATCTTCGCCAGCACGCCGCGGGCGTCGGGCCAGTCGAAGCCGACCCGGGCCGCCCGCTTGGAGAGCTTGGCGGCGCGGGCGAGCGCCGGCAGGGTGCGCGGCACGTCGTCGAGCACCGAATGCGTTTCGGCCCGCGCCCGCTCGGCGCGCTCCTCGGCCTTCAGCGACTCCCAGCGCGAATGCACCTGCCGGGCCTGGACCTCGGCCGCACTCACCCCCTCGCGGCGCGAGGCAAGGGTGCCGTCGGGGAAGACGTGGGGATGGCGATACAGCATCTTGGCGGTCAGGGTGTCGACCACGTCGTGGAAGTCGAAGCGCCCCTCTTCCGCCGCGAACTGGCTGTAGTAGATCACCTGGAAGAGCAGGTCGCCGAGCTCCCCGGGCAGCTCGTCCCAGGCGCGACGCTCGATGGCATCGGCGACCTCATAGGCCTCCTCGAGGGTATGCGGGACGATGGAGTCCCAGTCCTGCTGGACGTCCCAGGGGCAGCCCTGCTGGGGGTCTCGCAGCACGGCCATCAGCTCCAGCAGGTGATGCAGATCGTGGCGGGTGTCGCTCATGTGGCCTTCCTCTTGCCCTTGCCCTTGCCCTTGCCCTTCTTGCCGCCGTCGCGCAGGCGGCGCACCTCGATGACGTTGGGCAGCTGCTGGATACGCGAGAAGAGCCGCCCCAGGGTCTCCAGGCCGTCGACCTCGACGGTGATGGACAGGCGGGCGATGCCGTCGTCGGTGTCGGTGAGGGTGTTGACGGAGAGCACGTTGACGCGGTCGTTGCTGAGTACGCCGGTGACGTCGCGCAGCAGCCCCGAACGGTCCCAGGCCTGGATCTCGATGTCCACCGGGTACTGGGTGCGGGCCCGCTCCCCCCACTCCACCTCGATGATGCGTTGCGGCTCATCGAGACGCAACTGCAGGATGTTGGGGCAGTCCTGGCGATGCACGGTGACGCCGCGCCCCTGGGTGATGAAGCCGACGATAGACTCGCCGGGCACCGGATGACAGCAGTTGGCCATGCTGGTCTTGAGGTTGCCCACGCCGAGCACGGTGATGTCGCCGCCGGCGCCCTTGCCGGTGGCCTTGCGCGGCTTGGCCAGCAGGCGGTCGAGCTGCTCCTGGTCGTCGCTCTCGCCGAACAGCTGCTGCGCCTGGTGCAGCACCTGGCCGATGCGCAGGTCACCGGCCCCCAGGGCCGCGTACATGTCCTCCGGGGTCGGGTAGTTGACCTTGTTGGCCAGGCGGGTGAGATCCATGCCCTCCACGTCGAGCCGCTTCATCTCGCGCTCGAACAGCGCCCGCCCCTCCTCGAGGTTACGGTCGCGCGCCTGCAGCTTGAACCAGGCCTGGATCTTGGCGCGGGCCCGGGAGGTGCGCACGTAGCCCAGGTTGGGGTTGAGCCAGTCGCGACTCGGCCCGCTCTTGCTGGCGGTGAGGATCTCGACCTGCTGGCCGGTCTTGAGGCGATAGGTGAGCGGCACGATGCGCCCGTCGACCTTGGCGCCGCGACAGCGATGGCCCACCTCGGTGTGCACCCGGTAGGCGAAATCGATGGGCGTGGCGACCCGCGGCAGGTCGATGACGTGGCCGTCGGGAGTAAAGACGTAGATGCGATCCGGCGCCACGTCGCTGGTCAGCCCCTCGCGCAGGTCGCCGAAGTCGCCGACCTCCTCGTGCCACTCGAGCACCTGGCGCAGCCAGGCGATCTTCTCCTCGTAGCTGGCGCTGCGGGCGCTGGTGTCGTGCCCCTTGTAGCGCCAGTGCGCGCAGACCCCGAGCTCGGCCTCCTCGTGCATGGCGAAGGTGCGGATCTGGATCTCCAGCACCTTGTGCTCCGGGCCAAGGACCGCGGTGTGCAGCGACTGGTAGCCGTTCTTCTTGGGGTTGGCGATGTAGTCGTCGAACTCGTTGGGCACGTGGTGCCAGCGCGAGTGGACGATGCCCAGCACCGTATAGCAGTCGCTCACCTCGGGCACCAGGATGCGCACCGCGCGGATATCGTGGACCTGGGAGAAGTCGATGTGCTTGCGCTTCATCTTCCGCCAGATCGAGTAGATATGCTTGGCGCGGCCGTCGACCTGATAGCGACGGATGCCCTGGGCCGACATCAGCGTCTTGAGGGTCTCCACCACCTCGCTGATGTAGCGATCGCGGTCCTGGCGTCGCTCGGCCAGCTGCCGCGCGATGGCCTTGTAGTCGTCCTCGTGCAGGTAGCGAAAGGAGAGATCCTCGAGCTCCCACTTGAGATGGCCGATGCCCAGGCGATGGGCCAACGGCGCATAGATATCGAACACCTCGCGGGCCACCTGCAGGCGCTTCTCCCGCGGGGCGTCGCGCACCTGGCGCAGCGCGCAGGTGCGCTCGGCGATCTTGATCAGGGCGACGCGCACGTCGTCGATCAGGTTGACCAGCATCTTGCGCAGGTTGTCCTGTTGATCGTGCTGGGTCAGGCCCTGGCTGGGCGCCTGAAAGGTGCTGATGGCGGCCATCTGCAGCACGCCGTCGATCAGCCCGGCCACCTCGCCGCCGAAGCGTTTCTCGACCTCGGCGAGGCCGATCAGCTCCTCGCGCACCGCCCGATAGAGCACCGCGGCCTCCAGGGCCGGCTGGTCGAGCTTGAGCTCGCCGAGGATATCGGCCATCTCGAGCCCCATGCGAAAGCTCGAGCCGTCGATGAGCCAGCTCTTGTGGGGGCGCTCGGAGGTCTGCTCCAGGTGCTGGGCGAGCCGGCAGGCTTGATCCATCTCCGCGACGTCACGCAGCTTCACGTCGTCCTGCAGGCGCGTCAGCCACAGGTCGATATTGACCGACCCGTCCCGGGTCAACGGCTGATCTTCACGCACTTTAACCATCGCTCGGCGCTCCTTGGGGGTCGCGAGTCGAGCCCGTGTACTCGAACATCAGCATGGATTCCAGGTGGGAAGTGTGCACGAACATGTCGGCGACCGCCGCGCGCACGATCCGGTACCCCCCTTGCAAGAGGTGCGCCGCATCCCGCGACAGCGTCGCCGGATCGCAGGAGACATACAGTAGCCGGGGTACCGGGGTCGCCTTCAGCGCCTGACTCACCGCCTCGGCACCCTCCCGCGGCGGGTCCAGCACCACCACCTCGGGCCGCGTCGCCGTGAGCAGCTCGCGTACCGCGGCCGGGTCGTTAAGGTCGGCCTGGTACGCCTCGATGTCCAGGCCGTTGGCTTTCGCGTTGCCGGCCAGCCGCTCGACCATCGCCGGGCTGCCCTCCGCCGTGGTGACCCGGGCGCCGGCCGCGGCCAGCGGCAGGCTGAAGTTGCCGATGCCGGCGAACAGGTCGAGCAGCCGAGCCTGGCCGACGAGCGGCGAGAGCCAGGCGAGCGCGGCGCCGACCATCAGGCGATTGACCTCGGCATTGGCCTGGAGGAAGTCCCCCGGCTCGACGCGAAGCGGGATCTCACCGGACGGCCCCGGCACCCGGCACTCGAGTGCCGGCACCGGCGTCAGCCATTCGAAGGCCGGCGCCTCGCGGCCCAGCCAGCGGGCGAGGTGCACGCCCTGGGCCTCGGCGAAGGCCTGCCAGCGGTGGGTGTCACCCGCATGATCGCGCAGCTGACGCACTATCAGCACCACCCCGCGGTCGCTCTCGAGCAGCTCGAGGTGCCCGACCTGGCGTGGCGCCTCGAGCGCCGAAAGCTGCTGGTGCAGGGGCGCCAGCAGCGCCTCCAGGGACGGCACCAGAACGGTGCAGCTGGCGATATCGACGAGGCGATGGGTATGGCGCGCGCGAAAGCCGAGATGCACCCGTCCATCGGCATCGACCTTGACACCCAGTCGGGCTCGCCGGCGGTAGTCCTCGCCCGCCCCGACCAGCAGCTCGGGAGCGTCATCCAGCGAGATGCCCTGGCGCCCCAGCAGCTCCATGAGGACCGCCTGCTTGTGGCGGCGCTGGGCCGGCAGGGCGAGGTGCTGAAGGTCGCAGCCGCCGCAGCGACCAAAATGGGGACACGGCGGCACGACGCGCTCTGCCGATGGGGTCTCGAGCTCCCGGACGTGGGCCTCGTCGAAGCGCTGACGGGTGCGATGCACGGCGACCCTCACCCGCTCCCCCGGCAACGCGCCCTCGACGAACACCGTCTTGCCCTCTGGAGAGCGGGCGACGCCCCGACCGTCGTGGGCCAGGCCCTGGATCTCCAGCAGGTCGGGTTCCCGCTCCCGGGGGGCGGCGGGCGCGTGGCGGTCCTCGGACTTTCGCCCCTGCAGCCCCGAGACGCCCGACGGGGCCCGTTTCGGTCGGCGCTTGCCCAGCATGGCCATATCAGCGCTCCGGGGCGAACAGGCCGGTGGACAGGTAGCGGTCGCCGCGGTCGCAGACGATGAAGGCGATCACCGCGTTCTCCACCTCGGCGGCAATGCGCAGCGCGCCGGCGAGTGCGCCGCCGGAGGAGACCCCGGCCAGGATGCCCTCTTCCCGGGCCAGGCGACGCATGTGCTCCTCGGCCTCCTGCTGGCCGATGTCGAGGACCCGGTCGACGCGACTGGCGTCGAAGATGCTCGGCAGGTACTGCGGCGGCCAGCGGCGAATGCCGGCGATACTCGCCCCGTCCTCGGGCTGCAGGCCGATGATCTGCACCTCGGGATTGCGCTCCTTGAGATAGCGCGACACGCCCATGATGGTGCCGGTGGTGCCCATGGAGCAGACGAAGTGCGTGATGGTGCCGCCGGTCTGCTCCCACAGCTCCGGCCCGGTGGTGCGATAGTGGGCCAACGGGTTGTCGGGATTGGCGAACTGGTTCAACGGCTTGCCCTCGCCGCGGGCGACCATGGTCTCGGCGAGGTCACGAGCCTCCTCCATGCCCCCCGTCTCGCTCACCTCGATCAGCTCGGCCCCATAAGCGGCCATGGCCTGCTTGCGCTCGGCGGAGGCGCTCTCGGGCATGATCATGACCATGCGATAGCCCATGATCGCGGCCGCCATCGCCAAGGCGATGCCGGTGTTGCCGGAAGTCGCCTCGATCAGGGTGTCGCCGGGGACGATCTCGCCCCGGGCCTCGGCCTCCCGGATCATGGAAAGGGCCGGACGATCCTTGACCGACCCGGCCGGGTTGTTGCCCTCCAGCTTGGCCAGCAGGGTGTTGCCGCGCCCGGCGGTGATGCGCTTGAGGCGGACCAGCGGCGTATGGCCGACGGTCTCCTCGAGAGTGGGAAAATGCATGTAACCTTCCTGATGAACACGTCTTTTCGGCATTATATCCGTGCCACCCCATGCTGGACAGGCATCCCCCTGCGCTGTGGCATACTGGGGACCGATCCACCGTCCGACGAGCCCGCCATGTCCCTGAAGACGCGCCTGATGCTGTCGATCCTCGGCCTGCCGATGCTGCTGCTGACGCTGCTGGCCGGGGTGGCCGTGGTCCTCGAGGACCGCCAGGGCCAGGCGGCGCTGCGCGAGACCCTGACCCGGGGCACCGCGCTGCTTGCCCCGAGCCTGGGCGAGGCGCTGGCGGCGGGCGACGACCAGGCGCTGGCACGCCTGGCCGAGCGCCTGATGGCCCTGCCCCATGTCCAGGCGCTGAGCGTTCGGGATGGCCAGGGACAGCCTCGCTTCACCCTCGGCCCACTCGGCCAGCCGGCGGCACCGCCGACGGACGCAAGCCCGCGACTGCTCGAGCAGGGGCTGCGTTGGCGGTGGCAGACGCCCCTGCCGAGCGCGGGGCCGGCAGCGGCCTGGCTGACCCTGAACGTCGACACCACGCCGCTGCTGCTGTCCCGCTATCGCCTCATGGCCAGTGCCGGGCTGGTGCTGATGCTCGCCGGACTGCTACTGTTGCTGACCGGGTTCGCCGTCACACGGCGGGTGACCCAGCCCCTGGAGGATGCCGAGCGGGCCCTCGAGCGCCTCGCCTTCGGCATGGAGCCGGCGCGCCTGGCCCCGCCGGCCTCGCCGGAGCTGGGCTCGCTGACCCGGCGCGTCAACGACCTCGCCGACCACCTGGCCGCGTCCCGGGACGACCTGCAGGCGCAGATCGAGCAGGCCACCAACGAGCTCCAGGAGTCGATGGAGACCATCGAGGTCCAGAACATCGAGCTGGACATGGCTCACCGCCGCGCCGTGGAGGCCAACCGGGTCAAGTCGGAGTTCCTGGCCAACATGAGCCACGAGATCCGCACCCCTCTCAACGGCATCGTCGGTTTCTGCCGCCTGCTGGGTCGCTCACGACTGGAACCGCGCCAGCGTGAGTGGCTGGACCACGTGCAGCGCGCCTGCGACAACCTGCTGATGCTGGTCAACGACGTACTGGATTTCTCCAAGCTGGAGGCCGGACGGGTCGAGCTGGAGACGCTACCGCTGGACATGGTCGCCCTGGTCGACGAGGTGCTGGGCCTGCAGGCGCCGCTCGCTCAGCACAAGCACCTGCAGCTGCTCGGCCTGGTCTACGACGACGTGCCCGCCGACCTCAAGGGCGACCCGCTGCGCATCCGTCAGGTAATCACCAACCTCATCAACAACGCCGTGAAGTTCACCGACCGGGGCGAGGTGATCGTGCGCGTCATGCTGGAAGAGGCCGAGCCGGGCCGGGTGACTCTGGGCATCGGCGTCAGCGACACCGGCATGGGCCTCGGCGAGGAGGCGCGCCGTCGCCTGTTCCAGGCCTTCCATCAGACGGATGCCAGCCACTCCCGGCAGTTCGGCGGCACCGGCCTGGGACTGGCCATCAGTCGCCAGCTGGTCGAACAGATGGGCGGCGAGTTGACCGTGGAGAGTACCCCCGGCGAGGGCTCGACCTTCTCCTTCACCCTGCCTCTGGCGGGCGACGCCGAGGCCGAACGCCCCCCCGAGCTCCAGCTACCGGGCGATACCATCGCGCTCGACGAACCCCATCTGCCCACGCGACGCGCCCTCGAGCACCTGATGCGGCGCTGGGGCGCGCGGGTCGTCACGGCGACCCAGGCCGCCGCCGAGCCCGGGGTCGCGCTGGCCGTGGTGGCACTGGACGCCGAGGACCTCGAGGCCGTCGCTATGGAGACGTGGCGACGGCGACTGGAGCGGCTCGCCTGCCCCGCCCTGCTGCTGGTCAACGCCAGCCCACCCGACCTCCCCGCCCTGCCGCTGCCGCATGGCGGCGAAATCCTGGCCAAGCCGATCTCGCGCACGACGCTGACGCAGGCGATGCGCCGTCACCTGGCACACACGCCTCATGCCCTGCCCGCCCCGCCGGTCACCACGACGTCCACGGCCGTCGCCCGCCTGCTGGTGGTCGACGACACTGAATCCAACCGTCTGCTGATGCGCGAACTGCTGAGCGATGTCGGGGTCGCGGTGACCCTGGCGGCGAGCGGGGCCGAGGCGCTGTCGCTGGCACGTCAACAGCGCTTCGATCTGGTGCTGATGGATATCCGCATGGCCGGCATGGATGGCCTGGAGACGACCCGGGCGCTCCGCCAGCTCGGCGGGGAGTGGCGGCGGGTGCCGATCGTCGCCGTCACCGCTCACGTGCAGGGTGAGCAGCGCCGTACGCTGCTGGAAAGCGGACTCGACGAGATGCTGATCAAGCCGCTGGAGCCCCAGCGGCTCGTCCGACTGCTCGAGGAGACCCTTGGGCTCACGATGCCGTCGCGTCACACCGCCGAGGCAGCGACGACGCACGACGACGCTCGGCAGGACGCCGGACAGGAGCTGGCCGTGGTCGACCTGGAGATCGGCACGCGGCTCGCCGGCGGGCGCGAGGCGCTGGCGCGGGAGCTGCTCGAGAAACTGGCCGACTCGCTGCCGGAGAGCGAACGGGCCATCCGGGAGGCCAACGCGGGCCACGATGACGAGGCCCTGCTGGATGCCCTGCACGCCTTGAACGGCGCCTGCCGCTACTGCGGCACGCCGCGCCTGGGACTGCTGGCGGAGACTCTCGAGACCCGCCTGAGATCACGCGGCCGGGAAGCCATGGCGGCGCTGTTGCCCGACCTCTATGCTGCCATGGCCGAGCTGCGCCGCTGGCAGGCGGATCAGCCCTCCAGCACCACGAAGGCGGTGGCCAGTGCCTCCTCATCGGAGAGCGACAGGTGAAGGGCGCGCACGCCGGCCGCCTCGGCCAGCGCCTGCGCCTTGCCGGAGAGCACCAGCGAGGGGCGCCCCAGGGCATCGTTGACCACCTGGATCTCGGTCCAGCGCATGCCGCGGCGCAGCCCCGTGCCCAGCGCCTTGACGAAGGCCTCCTTGGCGGCGAAGCGCTTGGCCAGGAAGGCCGCCGGCAGGGCATGGTCGCGTAACCGCTCCCGTTCGAGCTCGCCGAGCAGCCGCTGGGCGAAGCGCTCGCCGTGACGCGCCATGGCCCGCTCGAAGCGGGCTACCCGGGCAATATCGGTGCCGATGCCGATGATCATCGGCAGCAGCTCGCCTCGTCGTCGTGGCCATGCTCGTGATCATGCTCATCGAGCGCCGCCAGCAGGCCGGCCTCCTGGCCGGCGATCGTCAGCCGCTTCATCTCGCTCACCGCCTCCTTGAGGCCGACGAAGAGCGACCGGGCGATGATCGCGTGGCCGATATTGAGCTCGTGCACGCCGGGCAGCGCGGCCACCGCCTCGACGTTGTGGTAGTGCAGGCCGTGGCCGGCGTTGACGGTGAGGCCGAGCTCGGCGGCCATCTCGGCGGCGGCGGCGAGTCGGGCGTGTTCATGGCGCGCGGCCGCCCCCGCGGCCTCGGCGTAGGCGCCGGTATGCAGCTCGATCACCGGCGCACCGACCTCGGCGGCGGCGGCGATCTGCTCGGGCTCCGGATCGATGAACAGCGACACCTCACAACCCGCCGCCGCCAGGCGCCGACAGGCCTCGCCGATCGCCTCGCGGCCGCCGGCCACGTCGAGCCCCCCCTCGGTGGTCAGCTCCTCGCGCTTCTCCGGCACCAGGCAGACGTGGGCGGGGCGCAGCTCCTCGGCCAGGCGCAGCATCTCCTCGGTGAGGGCCATCTCGAGGTTCATGCGGGTGTTGAGCACCTCGGCCAGCAGACGCACGTCGCGCTCCTGGATATGGCGACGGTCCTCGCGCAGGTGCACGGTGATGCCGTCGGCGCCGGCCTCCTCGGCGAGCAGGGCCGCCTGGACGGGATCGGGGTAGCGCGTCCCCCGAGCCTGGCGAAGGGTGGCGATATGGTCGATGTTGACGCCGAGCAGAATACGGGGGGGATGCATGAGGTCTCCTTCGGTGAGCCGTAAGCCTTAAGCTGTAAGCCGTAAGATAGAATGGCATCTTATAACTTACAGCTTACAGCTTACAGCTCCTGGCGCAGCCGGGTACGGCGCCCGGCCAACTGGACCATCAGCTCCCGGGAACGCAGCGGGCGCGAGCCGAGCAGCGGCGCCAGGGCTCGTCGCGTCACCGCCTTGGCCGGCCCGGCGAGGCCCGGCTCATCCCAGCCCCCCCGGGCCAGCAACCTGAGAGTGCGCCCGTCGATGCCGCGCTCGGCGGTCACGAAGGCCCGCGAGGCGTGGTCCAGGTCGTAGCGGCCCTGGGGGTCGAGCTCGCCCCCCTCGGGGTCGGTGAAGCGCGGCAGGGCATCCAGTGCCTCGAGCACCGCCACTTCGAGGCGACGCAGCGAGGCGGCCCGGCCATCGGGGCGCGGCAGCGCCTCCAGCATGGCGGTGTAGTAGGCGAAGGTCTCGGCAACGGGCAGCTCCACCGGCAGCAGCCGGGTCAGCAGCTCGTTGGCATAGAGCCCGCAGATCAGCCCCTCGCCGGCCAGCAGCGCCGCACTGCCGCGCCCTTCCATCAGCCGCAGGCGCTTGAGCTCGCCCTCCCCGGCCCAGGTGACGTGCATCGGGGCAAAGGGCTGCAGGCGGCTGCGGGCGCGGCTGCCCGGGCGCTGCACGCCCTGGGCGACGGCCCGCACCCGGCCATGCTGGAGGGTAAGAAGCTCGACCAGGGCGCTGGTCTCGCGATAGGGACGCTTGTGCAGCAGGAAGGCTGGCTGGGGTTGCATGATCGATCCTTCGGACAAGCGGCCAAGCGAGGGGTAAGTGCCAAGTCGCAAGGGCAAGGCGTTCGCCGCTCCTTGCGACTCCTTTCTTGGCTGCTCGGCGCTTGTAGCTTGGCGCTTACCAATCAGTCCAGGTTGTAGCCCAGGCTCTTCAGGGCCCGCTCGTCGTCGGACCAGCCACTCTTGACCTTGACCCAGAGGTTGAGCATCACCTTGGCGCCCAGCGCACGCTCCATGTCGAGGCGCGCCTCGCGACCGATGTTCTTGATCCGATCGCCCTTCTCGCCGATCAGGATCTTCTTCTGACCCGCCCGCTCGACGAGGATCAGGGCGCTGATGTGCACCACCCGCCCCTCGTCGCGGTACTCCTCGATCTCGACCGTCATCTGGTAGGGCAGCTCGTCGCCGAGCTGGCGCATCACCTTCTCACGCACCATCTCGGCGGCCAGGAAGCGCTGGCTCTTGTCGGTGACCTGGTCCTCGGGGAAGTAGTGCACGCTCTCGGGCAGGTGCTTGGCGACCTCGGCCTCGAGTTCGGGCACGTTGGTGCCGTGCTTGGCGGAGATCGGCACGATAGCGGCGAAGTCGCGGCGCGCGCCGACCTGCTCCAGCCACGGCAGCAGGCTGGCCTTGTCCTGCAGGCGATCGACCTTGTTGACGGCCAGGATCACCGGCGCCTCGACGTGCTCCAGGCGCTGCAGCACCACCTGATCCTCATCGCTCCAGCGGGTGCGATCGATGATGAAGACCACGCAGTCGACGTCGCGCAGGGCCTGCACGGCGGCCTGGTTCATGAAGCGGTTGATCGCCTTGTTGCGATCCTTCGCCAGGATGTGAATGCCCGGCGTGTCGACGTAGATGAACTGCGCCTCCTCTTCGGTCTTGATGCCCATCACCTGGTGGCGCGTGGTCTGGGGGCGGCGCGAGGTAATGGAGATCTTCTGGCCGAGGATCCGGTTCATCAGCGTCGACTTGCCGACGTTGGGGCGGCCGACGATGGCCACGAAACCGCAGGTGGTGGTCATGACAGGCTCCCGGTGCCGTGGGTCTTGGTCGGTTCGAGCTGGGACAGAGCCTGTTCGGCGGCCTGCTGCTCGGCATGACGTCGGCTCGAGCCGACGCCTCGGGTGTGCTCGTCGAGCACCTCGACATGACACTCGACGGTGAAGGTCTGGGCATGCGCCTCGCCTTCCACCGAGGTCACCTCGTAGCGCGGCAGGGCCACCTGGCGCGACTGCAGGAACTCCTGCAGGCGGGTCTTGGGATCCTTCTGGGTGTCCTCGAGGCTGATGGCCTCCAGGCGCTCGGCGTACCAGGAGAGCACGCGCGTGCGGGCCGTCTCCATGCCCGCATCCAGATAGATTGCCCCGAGCACCGCCTCGACGGCATCGGCGAGGATCGAGTCGCGGCGGTGTCCCCCGCTCTTCATCTCGCCGGAGCCGAGCCGCAGGCACTCGCCGAAGGCCATCTCGCGGGCCAGTTCGGCCAGGGTCTTGCCCTTGACCAGGCGCGCGCGCAGCCGCGACAGCTGCCCCTCCCGCGCCTGGGGAAAGCGCCGAAAGAGCGCCTCCGCGATGACGAAGTTGACGATCGAGTCACCGAGAAACTCGAGGCGTTCGTTGTTCTGACCGCCGTAACTGCGGTGCGTCATGGCCAGCTCGAGCAGACCGGGATCGGTGAACGCATGACCGATGCGGCGGCTGAAGGCGTTGAGGGAGTTGCTCACGGAGCTCCTGAATACGTCGATATCAATAAGGGGGTGTTCTCGCGCCGGGCCCGACGATCGGTCGGGCCCGGCAGGCGGGCCGGCCTGATGTCTATGGGCTACTGGATGCGGCGCACGCTGGTGAAACTCGGCAGGCCGCCATCCCAATGCATCCAGACGGCGAAAGCCTTGCCGACGATGTTCTCCTCCGGCACAAAGCCCCAGTAGCGGCTGTCGTTGGAGTGATCGCGGTTATCGCCCATGGTGAAGTAGCGGCCTTCCGGCACCACCAGCTCACGCACCTGGGGACCGGGATCCCGAGGATTATTGTAGATACGGTGCTCAAGCTCGCCCAGCCGCTCGGCCATCAGCAGCTCGGTGGGCGCCTTGACGGGGCCCGCCTGGAGCAGCCGCTTGGGGACCGCCTCGCCGTTGACGAAGAGCTGCTTGTCCTCGTAGCGAATCCGGTCGCCCGGAAGCCCTACGACGCGCTTGATGAAGTTCACCGAAGGCTCGTCGGGGAAGCGGAACACCATGACGTCGCCTCGTTCGGGGTCGTCGACCTCGACGAAGCGGGTATTGATCACCGGCAGCCGCAGGCCGTAGGCGAACTTGTTGACCAGGATGAAGTCGCCGATTTCCAAGGTCGGGCGCATGGAGCCCGAGGGAATCTGGAACGGCTCGACCACGAAGCTCCTGAGCACCAGCACCACCAGCAGTACCGGGAAGAAGGAGCGGGCATAGTCGACCGGCCAGGGCTCCTTGATCGCCTGTTCGCGCGCCCGTTCCCCGAGCCCCTCGGTGGTGCCGGCCTCCACCGTGGCCAGCCGCTGCCGGCGAGCGGGGCGCCACCAGAGCAGATCGAGCAGCCAGATCACTCCGGTGACGGCCACGGCCACCACCAGCATCAAAGAGAAGTCCATGCGGTTATCCGTCCCTAGTCATTGACCCTGAGCACGGCAAGGAAGGCATCCTGGGGAATCTCCACCCGGCCGACCTGCTTCATGCGTTTCTTGCCCGCCTTCTGCTTCTCGAGCAGCTTCTTCTTGCGGCTGACGTCGCCGCCGTAGCACTTGGCGGTGACGTTCTTGCGCAGCGCCTTGACGGTGGAGCGCGCCACCACCTGTCCGCCGACGGCAGCTTGAATGGCCACGTCGAACATCTGGCGCGGGATCAGCTCCTTCATCTTCTCGACCAGCAGCCGACCCCGGCTGTGGGCGTGATCACGATGGATGATCACCGCCAGGGCATCGACGCGGTCGCCGTTGATCAGCACGTCCAGGCGCACCAGCTTAGCCTCCTGGAAGCGCTCGAAGTTGTACTCCAGGGAGGCGTAGCCCTTGGAGATCGACTTCAGGCGATCGAAGAAGTCCATCACTACCTCGGACATCGGCAGCTCGTAGGTGAGCTGAATCTGGCTGCCGAGGAACAGCATATCGAGCTGGGTGCCTCGGCGCTGCTCGCACTCGGTGATGACGTTGCCGACGAACTCCTGGGGGACCAGGATGCTGGCGCGCACGATGGGCTCGCGCATCTCCTCCACGTCGGCCATGTCGGGCAGCTTGGAGGGATTGGCGACGTAGACGATCTCGCCGTTCTTCATGGCGAGCTCGTAGACTACCGTGGGCGCGGTGGTGAGCAGGTCCAGGTCATATTCACGCTCCAGGCGCTCCTGGACGATCTCCATGTGCAGGGTGCCGAGGAAGCCGACCCGGAAGCCGAAGCCCAGGGCGTCGGAGTTCTCGGGCTCGTAGTCCAGCGAGGCATCGTTGAGCGCCAGCTTCTCCAGGGCGTCGCGGAAGTCCTCGTAGTCGTCGGCGCTGACCGGGAACATGCCGGCGTAGACCTGGGGCTTGACCTTCTGGAAGCCGGGCAGGCGCGCCACGTCCGGAGTCTTGGTATGGGTGATGGTATCGCCCACCGGCGCACCATGGATGTCCTTGATGCCGGCGACCACGAAGCCGACCTCGCCGGCGCGCAGGACACCGGTTTCCTTGCGCAGGGGCGTGAAGATGCCCACCTCGCTTGCGGGCCAGTCACGACCGGTGGAGGTCATGCGAATCTTATCACCCTTCTTCAGGGTGCCGTCGAAGATCCGCACCAGCGAGACCACGCCCAGGTAGTTGTCGAACCAGGAGTCGATGATCAGCGCCTGCAGCGGCGCGCTGGGATCGCCTTTGGGTGGCGGAATGTCGCGCACCAGGCGCTCGAGCAGCGCGTCGATGCCGAGCCCGCTCTTGGCCGAGACCTGACAGGCATCGGTGGCGTCCAGCCCGATGATCTCCTCGATCTCGTGGGCCACCTTGTCTGGGTCGGCCTGGGGCAGGTCCATCTTGTTGAGCACCGGCAGCACCTCGAGTCCCTGCTCGATGGCGGTATAGCAGTTGGCCACCGACTGGGCCTCGACGCCCTGGCCGGCATCCACCACCAGCAGCGCGCCCTCGCAGGCGTAGAGCGAGCGGGACACTTCGTAGGAGAAGTCCACATGCCCCGGGGTATCGATGAAGTTGAGCTGATAGACGTTGCCGTCATCGGCGTGATAGTCCAGCGTCACCGACTGGGCCTTGATGGTGATCCCGCGCTCGCGCTCGAGGTCCATGGAGTCGAGCACCTGCTCCTTGAGCTCGCGCTCGGTCAGGCCACCGCAGGTCTGGATCAGCCGGTCAGCCAGGGTCGACTTGCCGTGGTCGATGTGGGCGATGATCGAGAAGTTGCGGATGTGCTTGAGGGGATCGGAGGTAGCGTCTTGGGACATCGAGTCGATTCTGCCTTGTGGGTGTCGGGCCACGGCCGACCCGACGGATCGCGAGGCGGTCGGCTGGCGGGCTCTGATGGAATGGCCGCCATTGTAGCGGGATGCGCCTGCCAGATACAGCGACCCGACGGTGGTAGCCGTCGGGTCGCGATCACGCAAGGCCTGGATCAGGGGCCACAAGCGGCCCCGGGTGGGCCAAAGAGAGGCCGAACCGAGACCGGATCAGTCGCGGGACAGCCGCATGGCCACGAACATCGAGCGGCCATCGCGGAAGAGGCGCACCGGCACCGCACGATCCTCGGGCAGCTCGGCCACCAGGCTCGCGAGCTGGTCGGGATCCTCGACGGCGCGGTGGTCGATGCTGACCAGCACGTCGCCGACGCGCAGCCCCGCCGCCGCGGCGGCGCCGCTCGGATCGACCTCGACGACGCGCACGCCGTGGACGATGCCGAGCTCATCGCGCTTGTCTTCCGGCAGCGGCTGCACGGCGATGCCGAGTCGGCCCGGCCCCTCATCCGCAGCGGAAGCGGTGACCCCGCCCTGGGCGTCCGGCCACTCGCCGAGGGTCACGGTCTCCTCGCGGCGTTCACCGTCACGCAGCAGGGTCAGCTCGACCTCGCTGCCCGGTAGCACCTGGCCGATCAGTCGCGGCAGGGTGCTGGACTGATCCACCTCGTTGCCGTTCACCGAGAGGATCACATCGCCGGCCTCGAGCCCCCCGCGGGCGGCCGGCCCCTCGGGATCCAGGTCGGCAATCAGCGCACCCTCGGCGGCGTCCATGCCGAAGGACTCGGCCAGATCACGGGAGACCGGCTGGATCATCACGCCAAGCCAGCCGCGGCTGACCTGACCGTCGTCGCGCAGCTGATCGGCCACGTCCATGGCGACATTGATCGGGATCGCGAAGGAGAGCCCCATGTAGCCGCCACTGCGGGTGAGGATCTGCGAGTTCACCCCGATCACCTCGCCGTCGAGGTTGAAGAGCGGGCCGCCGGAGTTGCCCGGGTTGATGGCCACGTCGGTCTGGATGAAGGGCACGTAGGCGTCGCGCGGCAGCGTGCGGTCGATGGCGCTGATGATGCCGGCGGTCACCGAGTGATCGAAGCCGAAGGGCGAGCCGATGGCCGCCACCCACTGTCCCACGCGCAGCCCGTCGGAGTCGCCGAGTTCCAGGGTGGGTAGATTGTCGGCATCGACCTTGAGCACGGCCACGTCGGTCTTGGCATCGGCGCCGATCAGCTCGGCCTGCAGCTCACGGCGATCGTTGAGGCGCACCACGATCTCATCGGCCCCGTCGACGACGTGGGCGTTGGTCATGACGTAGCCGTCCTCGTCGATGATGAACCCCGAGCCCAGCGACTGGCGCTCCTCGCGGGGGCGCTGATCTTGCCCGGGCGGCATCTGGAACTGCTCGCCGAAGCGATCGCCGAAGAAGTGTCGAAAGATCTCGGGAATCTCCCGCCCGCCGAAGTCGTGGAAGGATGGCCCGCGCCCCTCCACCGTGCGCGTGGTGGAGATATTGACCACCCCGGGAGCGGCCTCCTCGACCAGCTCGGTGAAGTCCGGCAGCTCCCGGGCCATGGCCGATTGCCAGGCCAGCAATGCCGTGGCAAGCAGCATCCAGAGGGGAAAATGTCGCGTCATGCGTTTCATGCAGCACTCCTGGGTCGACTGGGAAGGAAGAAAAGCGCGTGTCTGTTCCTACCGCACTCGCGCCAAAAGGTTCCGATCAGGGCGAGGCATCATCCGCCGACGTTCGCCACGTCACCGAGTCGGCCACGCGGATCAACACCCGCGGCGGCAGCTCGCCCATCACCACCACCTGGCGAGCCTGACCGCCCAGCTCGCGGTGGCGAACGGCCGCATGGGACACCCCGAGACGATGCAGGCCGGGCATCAGCTGATCCTTGCCGGTGACGGGCTCCACGAACAGGCTGAGGGTGGCCAGGCCATCGCTGTAGACGCGATGCCCGATGGCCTCGTTATGGCGTGGGCTGCGGGTCTCGACCGGCTTGGCGATGAATCCGTCGGGCAGCCAGGTCGGCCACCAGGGGTCGTTGGGGGCGGAACGCAGGCGATCGAGATCGATCGTCCCCCGATGGAGGCGAGGCCGATTCAGCTGGGTGATCTGGAAGGTTTCCACCACGCGCCCCTGCTCGTCCAGCAGGATCTGCTTGAGGGGAAGCCCCGTGGCCTTGTCGAGCCAGAAGCGGTGGCCATAGCGCAGATCGTCTAGGGGCTCGATGTCGAGGCGCACGGCATTGCGGTTGGCGAGACGCTCCTCACCGCTGAGCCGCAGGCGATAGAGCCCCTCGAGATGGGCGACGATGCCGGCCGGCGAGGCGGCCACCGCCCCGTCGCCGTCTGCCCAGCTCAGGCGACCGATGCGCCCGCGCCGCTCGAAGACCACCGCTGGACCGTCGAGGAACCGGGCCACCTCGCGTTCGACCCCCTCCACGATGTCGTGGGAGAGCGCCAGTGAGCGGACTCCGTCGCTGCCGATGCGCACGGCGCGGGCCTGGAAGGCGTAGCAGTGGTTGGCCCAGAGGCTTCGCTCGAGCCAGGCCCGGGCGCCCTCGGGAGCCGGCTGGTCGGTCAGCGCCTGGCAGTCGAAACGCGCGGCCTCGCCGCTGCCGGCGCGAGCGTTGTCAGCAGGGCCAGATTTCGCCTCTTCGGCGGCGGCGTCATCGCCCTGAGCGGACGCGGCCTGCGCCAGGCCCGCCAGCGGCAACACCGCGAGCAGGCCGCTCAACAGGAACACCGGAAGAGATCTCGTGACCCCGCGGGTCGGGCGACCCGAACGCATCAGCGCTGACCCAGCGACTCGCTGCCGGAGGCACGCAGCAGTGGCATCCAGGTATCACTGCTGCCGTAGGCCGCGCCCTCGGCGTGACGATCCAGGTAGGACTGCAGCAACTGGGCCTGCTGCTGGTTGATGCGCGCGGACTGGCGCGGGGAGAGCACCAGCGGAGAATCGACGCCGGCGCCCACCGTCATCAGCCCCCGACCATCGCCGGAGGGGGTCTGGAACAGCGGCAGGTCGGCAAGCGAGGGACGATCGGCGGTACGCGACGCGGCCAGCTCAGACCCACCGAGGGCGGCGGGGCTCGCCTGCAGCTCCACTCCCGACGGCACCTGCGACGGCGACTGGGCGGCCACGTCGGCGGGCACCTGCCCGGAGCCGATGCCGCCGTGATAGAACTGCACGCCGGTGATCACCATCAGCGACACCGCGGCGGCGATGCCGGCACCGCGCATCAGGGTCATGGAGCGTCCCGCGCCATCGCCGCCGTTGTCATCGGCCTCGACCTGCGGCAGCGGCTCGTCCTCGAGCCGCGCCATGATGCCGGCGGAGAGGTCGGTGGCGACATCGACCTCATTTTCCCGGCGCATCAGGCTGCGCATGAGATGATAACGCCGCCAGGTATCGGCCGCGTCCGGGGATTCATCCAGTGACTTGAGGACGCGACGCAGTTCTAGCTCATCCCCTTCGTTGTCCATCAGGGCAGAAAGCGATTCCCGTGCGTTCTGACTCATTCTTCACACCTCACACTCGACAAGGCGACCCGCTCCGGGCCCTTTGACTGCCTGTAATTTCCGACATCGGCGCGTGTCGCCCTGGCCATGTCGGCATGTACGCTCCCGCGGGTGGCGGGCCGGTCACCGCATATGACGCCGCAGACCGCGGACAGTTCAGCAAATCGTCAAAAAACATGCAGTTTCTCGGCCCGGCCGGATTACTCGGTCACCGACTCCTGGTTACGCGCGGTGGTGACCAGCGGGCGAATATGCTGATCCACCGCCTCCCGGGCCCGGAAGATCCGCGAGCGAACGGTGCCCACGGGGCACTGCATGATGGCCGCGATGTCCTCGTAGGAGAGCCCATCGAGCTCACGCAGGGTGATCGCCGTGCGCAGGTCGTCGGGCAGCGCCTCGATCGCCTCGAAGATGGCCGATTGCAGCTGGTCGCGCGCCATGGCCGCCTCGGGCGTCTCGGCATCGGCTAGCCGTCCGCTGTGATCGACGATCTCCGCATCGACGATATCGAGATCGCTGCCCGGTGGCCGGCGCCCCTTGGAGACCAGATAGTTCTTGGCGGTGTTGATGGCGATGCGGTACATCCAGGTATAGAAGGCGCTCTCGGCGCGAAACTTCCCCAGCGCCCGATAGGCCTTGATGAAGGCTTCCTGGGCGACGTCCTGCACCTCCGCATGATCGTGCACGTAGCGGCCGATCAGTCCGATGATCTTGTGCTGGTACTTCTTCACCAGGAGATCGAAGGCGCGGTTATCCCCTTGCTGGGCTCGCTCGACGAGTTGCTGATCGGTTTCCCGGGTGCCCATTCAGGCCCTCCCTGAACGGAAAGGCGTGGATGACGACCCGAGCTCGGGTCGCGAAAGCTGTGATGTCGCTAGCATAGTGTCAACCTGGGGCATGTCGCCGCTGAAGGGTCGGGGTCGTGAATCTCGATCTCGAAGGGTACAAGTGTTCCTGTTTCTTGAACGTCCATCAAGCCGATCGACTCACCGCACCACCGTCACGGCCATGGCGACCAGCCCGACGGGCAGCCGTGACGATGGAATTTGCTGGCCCCGCGCGCGATGACGCGATGATACGGACAGCCGCGACGATTGGATTGAATTTGCCGGCCCCGCGCGCGATAGTAGATGCCAAATAATTTCGCCATTAGCGCAGACACGACACAGGAAGCACCATGTCAGAACAGCAGGTCAACAACCTCAACGTTCTCGCCCAGGACGTTCTGATCACCCCCGAGGCCCTGAAGCGGGAGATTCCCCTGACCGAGGCCGCCGAGCGCACGGTGATCGAGGGCCGTGAGACCATCCAGGCCATCCTCGACGGCCGCGACCCCCGCCTGCTGATGGTGGTGGGCCCGTGCTCCATCCACGACGTGGACGCCGCACTTGACTACGCGCGCCAGCTTCGCCGCCTGGCCGACGAGGTCAAGGACAGCCTCTACATCGTGATGCGCGTCTACTTCGAGAAGCCGCGCACCACGGTGGGCTGGAAGGGCCTGATCAACGACCCGCACCTCAACGGCTCCTTCGAGATCGAGGAGGGACTGCATATCGCCCGCAAGCTGCTAGTGGAACTGGCCGAGATGGGCCTGCCACTGGCCACCGAGGCACTGGACCCGATCTCGCCACAGTACCTCCAGGACTGCATCAGCTGGTCGGCCATCGGGGCGCGCACCACCGAATCTCAGACCCACCGCGAGATGTCCTCCGGTCTCTCCTGCCCGGTGGGCTTCAAGAACGGCACCGACGGCAGCCTCGATGTCGCCGTCAACGCCCTGCAGTCGGTGGCCCACCCGCACAACTTCCTGGGCATCGACCAGGCCGGCCGGGTGGCGATCATCCGTACGCGTGGCAACGCCTACGGCCACGTGGTCCTGCGCGGCGGTAACGGCAAGCCCAACTACGATAGCGTCAGCGTGGCGCTGGCCGAGCAGGAGCTGAACCAGGCCAAGCTGAAGCCCAACATCATGATCGACTGCTCCCACGCCAACTCCAACAAGGACGCGGCCCTTCAGCCGCTGGTACTGGAGAACGTCACCAACCAGATCCTCGAGGGCAATCACTCGATCATCGGGCTGATGGTGGAATCCAACCTCGGCTGGGGCAATCAGAAGATGACCGAGGATCCCAGCGAGCTCACGTACGGGGTGTCGATCACCGACGCCTGCATCGACTGGGACACCACCGTCGAGGCGTTCAAGCGCATGAACGAGAAGCTCGCCCCGGTGCTGGCCAAGCGTCGCCAGGCTGCCTGAGCGCCCTGCCCCGCGTGAGTCGCGGTCACGACATGAGACGGGCCCGCCAAATGGCGGGCCCGTCTCGTTGGCGGAGATAATTCGCGGATAGCCCCGTCTCAGGGATAGCCCCGCCTCATGGAACGACCTGCCTCGTACCAGGCCTATCTCGCCGCACGATCCCGGATCAGCTCGCCCGCCCAGGGCAGCGCCTCGGGATAGGCCGCGGCGTCCAGCACGAACTCCTGGCCCCGAGCCACGGCCCGGAGCTCGGTGTGCTCCGCCCGCTGCCGCCAGCGGCCGGGGTCGGCGTGGTAGGAGAGCGGCGGACGACCGCGGCGCGGATACCACCAGGCCGGCAGCCACCAGTCGGAGACCCTCGCGGCGCTCGGCGCGGTGAGCCGCAGGGACGGCGCGTCATGGGAGAAGACGCCGGCGCCCGGCAGGGTGTCGGCGAGTCCGTCGAGAGCCAGATGACGGCGGGCGACATAGAGCACGTTGTTGCTCGCCCGACGCTGGCAGTGCGGATGGCCGCTCGCCCACGCCATTTCCGCCGGCAGCGGACCGTCCAGGGACAGTACGCGCTCCACCTGCATCCAGCCCCAGAGCAGGTGGCGAGGCCGCGCCTCCGGCACGAAGGCCCAGCCGTCGCGGCCTGGCGCGACCCGGCGGAAGAGCCCGAAGAATAGGAACAGATCCCCCGGCCCGACACCCTGATTGCGCAGGTGGCCCTGGGCCTGTCCCATCTGGCCGAACAGCGGGCGCCAGCCCGGGTGGCGAGACAGGCTCGCTTCCAGCAGATCGGGGTCGAGATGCACCCGATCTCGAGCAGTGAGCCGGCCCCGGGTCAGGTCACTGACCAGGGGGGCCAGCGGCTCGCCGTCCTGGGCGAGCTCGCCGTAGGTCGTGAGGGAGTGGTCGTCGGGAATGGGCAGCACGATCAGCCGCCCGTCGGGCAGGATCGGGCTCGGCACACCACCGGCGGCGCTGTCGAAGCCCTTGCGGCTGAGGATCAGCTTCATCCGGCGTCCTGCACCACCCCGTCGATCTCGCGCACGAAGGGCGGCAGGGCGTCGAGCAGCGCACGGCCGTAGCGACGCGTCAGCACCCGACGGTCGAGCAAGGTAATGCGCCCCTGGTCGGCCTCCTTGCGGATCAGTCGACCGCAGGCCTGCACCAGCTTGATCGAGGCGTCGGGTACGCTGATGCGCATGAAGGGGTTGCCGCCCCGGCTCTCGATCCACTCGGCCAGGGTCGCCCCCACCGGATCATCCGGCACCGAGAAGGGCAGCCGAGTGATCACCACGTGGGTCAGGTAGTCGCCGGGCAGGTCGATGCCCTCGGCGAAGCTCGCCAGGCCGAAGATGATGCTGCCCTCCCCCGCATCGACCCGCGCCCGATGGCGGGTGATCAGCTCGCGCTTGGGCAGCCGGTCCTGGGCCAGCACCCGCTCGCGGCGCGCCCGGGAGAGCGCCTTCTCCACGCCGCGCAGCTGCGCCCGGGACGAGAAGAGCATCAACACCGCCTCCCGCTCGCCGAGGGCCTCGACGAAGTCGACGATGGCCCGCTCATGACCCTCGCGGTTGGCGGGATCGACCGCCTCGCGGGGCACGCTGAGTACCGCCCGGGAGTAGTCGAAGGGGCTCGGCAGGCGCTGGTAGCGATAGCGATTGGCCAGCCCGGCCCGCTCCTGGAGACGCTCGAAGCGGCCCAGTGCGGTGAGGGTCGCCGAGGTGATCACGGCGCCATAGGTGCGGCCCCAGAGGTTGCGCGCCAGGGTGTGCGCCGCCGAGACCGGGCTCGCCGAAAAGTTCAACTCCGGCTCGCCATTGAAACGCTCCAGGGTCAGCCAGCGGGCCCGGGGCGGCTCGCCCTCGGGGTCCGTCTCGGCGAAGGCCACCCAGAGGACATGGGCCTCCAGGGCCCGACCGTGCAGCAGCGCCACCAGCGGCAGCCAGGCCTCGGCCTGCTCTCGGGGCAGGCCGGTGTGCTTCTCCGGGTCGAGGCTCTCGCGCAGGATGTCCGCCATGGACTCCAGGGTCCGCGAGAGTTCGGCGAACAGCGTCACCAGGCCGTCGGCATGCTCGCGCAGCGCGTCCGGCACGCGCCCCATCTCGAAGCGATGGTGCCGGCTCTCCTCGCCCTCGCCAAGCCCCTGGGGTCGGCCGGCGAGCTGGTGACCCAGCGCGAACGCCTCACCGAGGCGCGGCTCCAGCACGTTGATCGCCTCGGGCAGCCCGGCCAGCAGGCGGGCCAGGGTCGGCTGCACGGCCAGCGCCTGGTTGAGCTCGGTGAGCGAGCTCTTCAGGGTGCGCAGCCAGCGCAGCGCCCCGCCGATGGCGATGCGATGGGTGAAGTGCTGCAGCGCCTTGTCGGGAAGGTGATGCCCCTCGTCGAAGACGTGGATGCAGTCGCCGGGGTCGGGCAGCACCACGCCACCGCCCAGCGCCAGGTCGGCCAGCACCAGGTCGTGGTTGGCGACGATGATGTCGGCGCTGTCGAGGTGGCGGCGGGAGCGGAAGAAGGCGCAGGAGGCGAAGTGGCCGCAGCGGCGATTGGTGCACTGGCGATGATCCACGGTCAGGCGGCGCCAGTGGCCGTCGTCGATGGCCTCGGGCCAGCTGTCACGATCACCCTCCCAGCGCCCGTTGCCGTAGGCATCACCGAGCTCCTTGACCAGCGCCTGGAAGTCGTCGCCGCCGCTGGCCAGCGACTGCTCGAAGAGCGACAGCGTCGGGTTCTCCTCGCCGCCGTCCAGCGCCTGATCGAGGCGCGCCACGCAGACGTAGCGGCCGCGCCCCTTGGCCAGGGCGTAGTCGAAGGAGAGCCCGCTGTGGGCCTTGAGCGAGGGCAGGTCCTGATGGAGCACCTGCTCCTGCAGGGCCACGGTAGCGGTGGCGATGACGAGCCGCTTGCCGCGGGCCTTAGCCACCGGCAGCGCGGCCAGCAGGTAAGCCAGCGTCTTGCCGGTGCCGGTGCCGGCCTCCAGCACGCAGACGTGTTCGTCGCTTAGGCGTCGGCCGGCCTCATCCGCCTCGATGCCCGCCAGGGTGCGGGCGATCTCGGCGATCATCAGCCGCTGCCCGTAGCGCGGGGTGAGCCCCAGGCCCTCGAGCACGTGGCGATAGGCCTCCTGGATCTCGCCCTTCAGCGCCTCGTCAAGCATATCCGTCCTAGCGGTAAACCTTAAGCCGTAAGCTGTGAGAGAAAAACATTCCAGCTGCGCCTAACCTGGCTCTATGGGCGGCTCCGCCAAAGCTGCAAGCCCTTTATTACTTAAGGCTTACAGCTTATAGCTAACAGCTGCCGTTAAAGCAGCCCTTCCGGCGGGTGTTCGCACGGCAGCTTGTCGTTGATGTAGCGCTCGATCTCCGGCAGGGAGAAGGCGTCCTCCTCGCCGACGAAGCTGATCGATACGCCCTTGGCGCCGGCACGGCCGGTGCGGCCGATGCGGTGGACGTAGTCCTCCGGATCCTCCGGCAGGGTGTAGTTGATCACGTGGCTGACATCCTCGATGTGGATGCCGCGCCCCGCCACGTCGGTGGCCACCAGCACCTGGATCTTGCCCTCGCGGAACTTCTCGAGGGTCTCGATGCGCTGGTTCTGGGGCACGTCGCCGGAGAGCATGGCGGCGTTGATGCCGGCCTTCTCGAGCAGGTCGTCGAGCTTGCGCACCAGGTCGCGGCGGTTGCCGAAGACCATCACGCGATCGAAGCTCTCCTGCTTGAGCAGGTTGACCAGCAGACGCTGCTTGTCCTCGTCGCCGACCAGGTAGACGCGCTGGTCGATATCGGCGGCGTTGTCGACGGTGACCGCGATTTCCACGTGGGCCGGCTGATGGGTCCACTGGCTAGCCAGGTTGAGGATGTCCTGGCTGAAGGTCGCCGAGAACAGGAAGGTCTGGCGCTGCTCGGTGCTGGGCGTATGGCGGATGATGCGCTTGACGTCGGGAATGAAGCCCATCGACAGCATGCGGTCGGCCTCATCGAGCACCAGCACTTCCACCTGGGTCAGGTCGACATCGCGCTTCTCATGGAAGTCCAGCAGCCGGCCGGGAGTGGCGACCAGGAGGTCGAGCTTGTCGCCCAGCGCCTCGCGCTGCTTCTGGTAGTCCATGCCGCCCACCACGCTCGCCACCTTGAGGTCGGTGAAGCGGGCCAGAGCCTTGGCGTCCTTCTCGATCTGCAGCGCCAGCTCGCGGGTCGGGGCCACGATCAGCGCGCGCGGCGCGCCCGGCTTCTGGGCGTTGGGCGCTTCCTCCTCGAGGAAGTAGGTCAGGATCGAGATCAGGAAGGCCGCGGTCTTGCCGGTGCCGGTCTGGGCCTTGCCGACCACGTCGCCGCCCAGCAGGGTCTGAGCCAGGGCCTCGGCCTGGATCGGCGTGCAGTATTCAAACCCCAGGGCATGGATCGCCCGCATCAGCGGCAGCGGCAGATCGAAGTCGTGGAAGCGCCACTTGCCCGCCACGGCAGGGACCTGGAACTGGCGCAGATCCCAGTTCGACTGACGCCGCCGCGGCTTGCGCCGCCGACGCTTGGGCTTGCGGTTCTGGGCCGGTGCTGGGGTCTGTTCCGACTCGCTCATAGGCTGTGCTGTCTTGTCCGTTTCAGTGGATGGGGTGCGTGACGCAAACCGGCATTGTAACAGCCTCCGGCGGCGAGGGCGCCCCCGGACGCCTGTCGGCGGTTGATTGCTGTCGGCAGGTGGGTCGCGGCTGCTAGAATGGCGCCCTGACATGCAGGAGTTGCACCATGACACGCCAAAAGAAGACCCGCTCGCTGGCCGACAAGGTGAAGATTCGCACCGGCAAGCGCAAGGATTTCAAGAAGTGGCGCCACGAGAATCCCGATCAGGTGACCTCGTCGACCCGCTTTTCCCAGAAGAAGCGCCAGCAGCGCAAGCTGCAGGCGGCTCGCAAGCAGGCCCGCCAGGAAGCGGGGCCGTCCATCGAGATTCACCCCGACACGACCGAGCACAAGGACGACTGACCGATGCGCCTGGTGTCATTCAACATCAACGGCATTCGTGCCCGCCTGCACCAGCTCGAGGCCTTGATCGAGGCGCATCGCCCGGCCGTGATCGGCCTGCAGGAGACCAAGGTTCAGGACAGCGAGTTTCCCGTGGCCGCCGTGGAGGCGATGGGCTACCGGGTCGAGTTTCACGGTCAGAAGGGCCACTACGGCGTGGCCCTGATGATCGACACGGCCCAATGCGGCGAGCCCGAGGCAATCTTCAAGGGATTTCCCGACGACGGGGACGAGGCCCAGAGCCGCATGATCGGCGCCCGGCTGTCACCGGGCGGCGGCACGCCGATCACGGTCTGGAACGGCTACTTCCCCCAGGGCGAGAACGTCGAGCACCCGGTGAAGTTTCCCCACAAGCGTGAGTTCTACGCCCAGCTCCAGCGCCTGCTGGAGACACAGCATCGCCCCGAAGAACGCCTGGCGGTGATGGGAGACTTCAACATCTCCCCCGAGGACCTCGACATCGGCATCGGCGAGGCCAACCGCAAGCGCTGGCTGCGCGAGGGCAAGACCAGTTTCCAGCCGGTGGAGCGCGAGTGGCTGGCCGGCATCAAGGCCTGGGGCCTGACCGACAGCTACCGTATTCGCTACCCGGAGGTCGACGACCGCTTCAGCTGGTTCGACTACCGCTCCCGCGGCTTCGAGCGCGAGCCACGGCGCGGGCTACGCATCGATCATATCCTGGTCAGCGCGCCGCTCGCCGAGCGCGTCGCGGACGCCGGCATCGACTACGCGCTGCGCGCCATGGAGAAGCCCTCGGATCACGCCCCGGTCTGGACCGAGCTCTCGCTCTGATCGCCCGTCGGCGGGGCGCCCTGCTCCGCCCCACCGGACAGCGAGGCGAGCCACGCCTCGGCCTCCTCGGCGCCCAGCGCGCGGGCCCGCCTCAGGGCGCGGCCCGCCAGCGCCGCCTCTCCCCAGCCGTGGGCGAGCTGGCCCAGGCGCAGCCAGTCATCCGCCTGCTCGCTTTCACGGGCCACCGCCTCCCAGGCCGAGAGCGCCCGGCCATGGTCGCGGGCCGCCTCCCAGGCCCTGGCCAGCAGTCGCCGCTGGCGCGCATCACTCGCCAGCACGCCGGCCTCAAGCCCTCTCTCCAGATGCTCGGCCGCCCGTGCGGGGGTACCCCCGGCGAGATGCAGGCTCGCCATGCGGCGCAGGTCCTCCTCGCCTGACAGCGCTCCCCGCTGCCAGCCGGCCTCCCAGAGCGCCGCGGCGAGCGCCGGATCCCCCAGGTGCTGCGCCAGCGCCGCGGCACGGCGCCACGCCTGGGGCGACGCCTCGCGATCCAGGCCCTCGCGCAGCAGCGACAGGGCCTCGCCGTCGCGGCCCGCCTGTCGATAGATAGTGAGCGCCAGTGTCCGACGATCCTCTCCCTGCGGCGCTTCATCCAGCGCCTCGAGCCGCGTGGCGGCCGACTCCCAGCGCTCCAGCTCGGTCAGCCAGCCGATCAGCCGCCAGCACTCGTCGGCGGGAGGCGCCGACGTCGCCTCCAGCCAGCGGGCGAGGCGGTCCACGGCCAGGGGCGTTCGCCCCGCGGCGCGATACTGGAATGCCGCCTCGCGACGGCGCGCCTGGCGCCAGGCCGCCGGGGCCGGTTCGCTTTTCACCGCGGCATCCAGCCACTCGGCGGCTTGCCCGTGTTCCCCCTGACGCGCCGCGGCACCGGCCGCCAGCTGCAGGTAGAGGGCCCGCGCCCAGCGATCGGCGTCGTTGCCCGCCGCCAGGCGTTCAGCCTGGCGGCGCGCCTTGCCCAGCACCTCGGCGGGTGCCTGCTCGAGCCGGGCCTCGAGGCCCTTCAGATCGCGAATGAAGCTTCCGGGCAGGGCCGGCTGGGCCTGCAGCGAGGCAGAGGCCATCAGCAGCAAGACCGAGAGGCCGGTCAGCAGGCCTTTCAAGCTCGGGCGATATCGAATCACACCATGGGGCATGGGCTCACCTCAGCTGAAACTCGAGTCGTTGTCGGGCGCGGCGCAGTCGGCCATCGGCCGCGAAGCGCCAGTCGGCCACGGCACGCGTGGCCGCCTCGTCGAAGACGCGACGCGGGCGGGCATCGACCACCTGGACCGAGCCGGACTTTACCCGGCCGTCGGGGCGGATCAGGAACTCCACCACCACGTGCCCCTCGAGGCCGCGGCGCTGGGCGCGACGCGGGTAGCTCGGCGGCACGCGACGGGTGGGCGTCGCCTGCCCCACATCCTGCACCGTCTGGCGGGCCTCGCCATCGGCGCTCGGCGTGCCCTGCCCCGAGGCGGCGGCCTGCGCCGACGCCTCGTTAGCCGAAGGCGCCGGGCTCGGCGGCGCGGTCGACGGAGCCGGCTGGGGTTCCGGCTCAGGCGTCGGCTCAGGCGGGGGCTCGGGGGCCGCCTCCGTCAGCTCGGGCAGCGCGGTGTCGAGCTCGGCGATCTCCTCGGGCTGCACCGACGGAGGACCGGCAAGCGTCGGTTCCGGCAGTGACAAGGTGCTATCAGGCATGGGCGCCGGTGGCGGCGGAGTAGGCGGAGCGGGCCGAGGCGCCAACGGCGCGCTGACGGGGGGGGCGGCCGCCGGCGCTTCGGCCGCTTCTGCCGGCCGCTCCATGGCGTCGGCCATGCTCATCGTCATGACCATCTCGCGCCGCTCGATGTCCGCCTCGGGCGGCGCCACCAGCAGCGCCAGCCCCCAGAACAGCAGCAGCGCCAGGGACGCACCGGCCAACGCCGCCAGCGGCCAGCGAATCACGCGCCCTCCCGCGAGGCCGCCACCGCGATCTGCTCGACGCCCGCCTCACGCAGGCGATCCATCACCTCGACCAGCAGGCCGGTGGTGGAGGCACGGTCGGCTTGGATCACCACCCCACCGGCCTCGCTCACCAGCGGCGCCACGGCCTCGCCGACGCGATGCGCGTCTACCGGCTCACCATCGACCCACACAGCGCCCTCGGCGGTCAGGGCCACCATCACCTGGGCCTCAGGCCGCGGCGTCGCGCCGCTCGACGAGGGACGCTCGATCTCAACGCCGCTCTCCTTGACGAAGCTGGTGGTGACGATGAAGAAGATCAGCATGATGAAGACGACATCCAGCATGGGAGTCAGGTTGACCTCGCTGGACTCGCCGCTGTCGGCACTCAGGCGACGCCTACGCATCGTGCTCCTCCACGGCGCGAGCCATGCGGTCGTGCAGCCGCTGATCCTCGCGCCGAATGATATGTTCAAGACGAGTGGTGAACAGCAGCCCGGCCACCGCCACCGCCATGCCGGCGAGGGTGGGCAGCGTGGCCCGGGCAACGCCGTCGGCCATGGCGCGGGCCTGGCTGGTCTCGCTAGCGGCCAGGCCCTCGAAGACGGTGATCATGCCGGTCACCGTGCCCAGCAGGCCGAGCAGCGGGCACAGCGCCACCAGCAGCCTGAGCCATGGCAGCGGGCGGCGCAGCCGGGCGATCAGCTCCTGGGTCCAGACCTCGCGCAGCGTCAGCGCACTCCAACTGGCATGCTCGTCGCGCCGTACCCAGCGCGCCACCAGGGCCTGACGCTGACGCCGCCAGACGAAGCGGAAGTAGCACCAGCGCTCCAGCGCCAGGGAGAAGAGCAGCATGGCCACCGCACCGATGGCCACCAGCACCGGCCCCCCGGCCTGGCCCAGCCAGGCGAGCGGCGCGGTGGCGCTCGCCATGAACTCAGGCCAGGGCAGCGGCATGGTGCGACTCGCGATGCGGGGCGGTGGCCGGCAGGGCCTCGAGGTGCTCGGCCAGCTCGGCACTGGCCCGTCCCTCGATCACCCCGGAGAGCCAGCGGCTGCGGCTTGCGAGTGCGGTGTGGGCGAGCATCAGCGGCACCGCCGTGATCAGGCCCAGCACCGTGGTGACCAGCGCCTGGCTGATGCCGCCGGCCATCAGCTGCGGGTCGCCGGTGCCGAACACGGTGATCGACTGGAAGGTGCCGATCATGCCGGTCACGGTGCCGAGCAGCCCCAGCAGCGGTGCCACCGCCGCCAGCAGCTTGACCAGTGCCTGCCCACGCTCGAGCCGCGGCAGCTCGGCGAGCAGGGCCTCGTCGAGGCGCGCCTCCAGCGCCTCGGGCACCAGGCCCTGGCGCAGCGTCTGCACCTTGGCCAGCACGCGCCCCAGGGGGTTGTCGTCGCGCAGGCTCGCACCATCCCGAAGCTGGCGACGCAGACGCGCGCTCACCAGCATCAGATAGCCGTACTGGCCCAGCGCGATCAAGAGCCCCAGCCCGCCAAGGGCCACCACCACGTAGCCCACGGCGCCGCCCTGGTGGAAGCGGGCCAGCAGATCGGGGCGCTGGGACAGCGCCTTGAGCAGCTCGCCGCCGGTGGGGTCGAGGGTGACCCGGTCGCTCTCGCCCCGCGCGAAGGCCGCCAGGGTCTCGCCAGCCGCATCAGGCGTCGCGGCCAGCGCCGCCGGCGGCAGGTCCGGAGAGTCGCGCCGCAGCCAGCGCCCGTCGCCGATCATGGCCAGGTCCCCCAGCCGCAGCACCTCACGGGGAACGACGCGGCCGTCGACCGAGGCCACCGGCAGGGTGAGCCGCTCGATGCGCCCGGTCTCCCGGGTGAAGGCCATCAACGCATCGGCCAACGACTCGATCCGCGCGAGATCGGGCAGCGACTCCGCGTCGCCGCGCGCGGGCAGCTCGGGGCCGTCGAGGGTGAGCCAGCTCTGGCCGAGGGCGTCGCGCAGCTCGCCGACATGGCGTTCCAGCACCGGCTTGACGGCCGAGAGCTCGCCGCCCTGCGCCTGCTGCCGCGCCGCCAGCGCCTCGTGGCGGGCCTGCTGATCGTCGCGCTGCGCCTCGAGGGCCCGGCGCCGTTCGGCCGCCGCGTCGCGGCGTTCGCGGGCCGCCTCGACGGCGCGACGCAGGGCGTCGCGATCGTCGACCAGCTCGGCCAGGCGCGCCCTGTCCCGCTCGAGCTCGGCCTGGCGCGCCTCGGCGAAAGAGGCCGGGGCGGCGCCCTGCTGGGCTTGTGTTTCGGTCTGGGCCTGAAGCAGCGCCGCCGGCAGCACCAGGGCCCCGCACAGCAGCAGGCGGCTTGCACAGCGTGACAGCATCATGAGGCCTCTCCTCCGCTCTCGTGAGTCGTCTCTTGTTGGGAGATCGGCTGAGAGACCGGCAGCGTCAGCAGCTCGGGCGCGCGCTGCTCGCGGGCGACGCGCAGGCCGTTCTCGAGCCTCTGGCGCGACGCCTTGCCGAGCGGCTGCCAGGCCTGCTCATCGACCTTCCACACGCCACCCTCGCGGCCGTCCGGGGTCAGGTAGTAGAAGCCGACTCGCCCCAGCCGCAGGAAGTCCACCTCCCGCTCGCCGTCCAGCAGGCCACGCCAGGCATCCAGCTCGCGCCCGTAGGCGAGCTCGCCGCGCCAGGCGGCGAGCACGCGATCCAGCCGCTCGGCGGGCGACAGCGCCGGATCGGAGAGCACGCGCTCCAGGCTCGCGACCCGAGCTCGGCGCTCGTCTTCAAGAAACGGCAAATCGGCCTCGATCCACCCGTCGAGGCGCTCGACCATCCCGCGCAACAGGGGCGGCAGCCCCTCGCGGGTCGTCACGGCGCCCTCCAGGGCGCGCTCGCGGCGCGCCAACGTCTCGTCCTGGCGCTCCACCACGCGCGCAAGTTCGGCGTTGTAGGCCTCGACCCGCTGCGCCTCGGCCCTGGCCTGGCGCAGCTCGCCGATCAGCCGGCGCGTCTCGTCATCGGCGGCGTCGATGCGCGTCTGCAGCTCGGCCTGGCGACGCTGCGCCTCGGCCGATCGATCGATCAGCGACTCCTGAGCCTGAGCCAGGCCGACACCCCACAGGGCGACGACCACAGCGAACGCGGCGGGGAAGCGAAACATCCTCACGATGGCTCTCCGGTAAAGATCTCGAACGGGACGAGACAGTGACACAAATGGGAATGCTTATCAATGCACCTCAACATCGAGGTGTGCCCGTCAACATCGCAGCGTGTCCGAGAAAAATTTGCTCCGCCGGTTCAGAACCGCAGGGCGAATCCGTCGTGATGAGGACAAGATAATAATCGATAATGATTATCAATAAAATTCCCACCCCCCCCCCCTCCCGATCGGAGAGATCATGATACAGACGGACGGCGCCTTCGGGCGGCCCACTCGCCACGCCCCTCCCCTCTTGAATGCCCGGCATGCCGAGGACTACTGGCAGCAGGCGACCCGCTGCATCGACCTGGTGCGGCGCAAGATGGCGAGCGTCGACCGCCCCTTCACCGGGGCGCACCCCGAGGAGCTCAAGAGGCTCTTCGAGGGCATCGACCTGGACGCGCCCCTCGGCGAGCTGCGCCCCGCCCTGGAGGAGCTGGAGCGGGTCTACCTGGACGATGCCGTCTACTTCCATCATCCCCGCTACGTGGCACACCTCAACTGCCCCATCGTGCTGCCCGGCATCCTCGCCGAGGCGATCCTCGCGCCGATCAACTCCTCGCTGGACACCTTCGACCAGAGCGCCGGCGGCACCTTCATCGAGCAGTCGCTGATCGACTGGACGGCGAACCGCATCGGCCTGGGCCAGGACGCCGACGGCGTCTTCACCAGCGGTGGCACCCAGTCGAACCTGATGGCGCTGATGATCGCCCGGGACCATTACGGCGCCGCTCTCGCGGATCACGGCGACAACAAGCACGAGGGCCTGCCCGCGGACTATCGCCGGCTGCGCATCCTCGGCTCCGAGGTCAGCCACTTCAGCCTGCAGAAGTCGGCGGCGATTCTCGGGCTCGGCTACCAGGCGGTGATGCCGGTGGCCTGTGACGATCACTTCCGCATGGACCCCGCGGCGCTCAAGGCGCGCCTGGAAGAGTGCCTGGCGATGAGCCTGATTCCCATCGCCGTGGTGGCCACCGCCGGCACCACCGACTTCGGCAGCATCGACCCCCTCGAGGAGATCGCCGCGCTGTGCCGGGCGCACGGCATCTGGCTGCACGTGGACGCCGCCTACGGCGGGGGCCTGCTGTGCTCGCGGCGCTATCGCCACCGCCTGGCCGGCATCGAGCACGCCGACTCGGTGACCGTCGACTACCACAAGACCTTCTTCCAGCCGGTGAGCTGCAGCGCCTTCCTGGTGCGCCGGCGCAGTGACCTGCGCCACGTCACCCACCACGCCGACTACCTCAACCCGCTGTGCCAGGCCGAGGCCGGCACCCCGGACCAGGTCAACAAGAGCCTGCAGACCACCAAGCGCTTCGACGCGCTCAAGCTGTGGCTGACCCTGCGCATCATGGGCGCCGACGCCCTGGGCGAGATGTTCGAGCGGGTCATCGACCTGGCCGGCGAGGCTCACGACGAGCTGGCCCGCCACCCGGCGTTCGAGGTGCTGCTCGACCCGCCGATGAGCACCCTGGTGTTCCGCTACCGCCCGGCGGACCTCTGTGAGACCGAGCTCGACGAGCTCAACGCCTACGTGCGCGCGGCATTGTCACGCAACGGCGAGGCGGTGATCGCCGCCACCAGGGTCGACGACAAGCGCTACCTCAAGTTCACCCTGCTCAACCCCGACACCCGGCTCGAGGACCTCACCGCCATCGTCGAGCGCATCGTCCACCACGGCCGTGCCTGGTGCGAGGCCCAGGCCCCGACCCGCGCCGCCGCTTCCTGATTCCTGCGAGACACGACCATGACACCGCCCCTTCACGACGTTCACGTCCACGACTTTATCGCCATCGGGCTGGGCCCGTTTAACCTCGGCCTGGCCTGCCTGACCGACCCCATCGAGGAACTCGACGGCCTCTTCCTGGAGCGCCGCGACGGCTTCGACTGGCATCCCGGCATGCTGCTGGAGGACGCCACCCTGCAGACGCCTTTTCTGGCCGACCTGGTCACCATGGCCGACCCCACCAGCCGCTTCAGCGTGCTCAACTACCTGAAGCAGCAGGGCCGGCTCTATAACTTCTACATCCGCGAGAACGTCTTCCTGCTGCGCAACGAGTACAACCGCTACTGCCAGTGGGCGGTGGCGCAGCTCGACAGCATCCGCTTCGCCACCGAGGTGACCCGGGTGGAGTACGACGAGGCCACGGGCGTCTACCGGGTGAGCTGCCGCGACACCGTGAGCGGCGAGGCCCGGATCCACCTGGCCCGGCACCTGGTGCTCGGCACCGGCACCACGCCCTTCCTGCCGGAGGGCTGCCGCGACCTGGACCCGCGCCCGCTGCACGCCAGCGAGTACCTGGAGCACAAGGCCGAGCTGCAGCGCCAGGCGGCCATCACCCTGATCGGCAGCGGCCAGAGCGCCGCCGAGATCTACCACGATCTGCTCGTCGACATCGACCGCTTCGGTTACCGGCTCGACTGGATCACCCGCTCGCCGCGCTTCTTCCCCCTGGAGTACGGCAAGCTGACCCTGGAGATGACCTCGCCGGACTACATCGACTACTTCCACGCCCTGCCGGAGGCCACCCGCAACACTCTGATGCAGCGCCAGAAGAGCCTCTACAAGGGCATTAACCTGGAGCTGATCGACGCCATCTACGACCTGCGCTATGCCAAGGAGCTCGGCGGCGAGGTGCGTTCCGAGCTGCTCACCAACGCGAGCCTCGAGACCTGCCGCCATGACGTCGAGCGCGGCGAGTACGAGCTGACCCTGTGGCACACCGAGCAGCAGCGTCACTTCCGCCACCGCACCCCGGCGCTGATCATGGCCACCGGCTACCGCTACCACATGCCGGAATTCCTGGCGCCCATCACCTCGCGGATCGCCTTCGACGACGCCGGGCGCTACGCCGTAGGCCGCTTCTACGACATCGACGGCGGGCGCGGCGAGATCTTCGTGCAGAACGCCGAGCTGCATACCCACAGCCTGGTGGCGCCGGACCTCGGCATGGGCCCCTACCGCAACGCCTGCATCATCCGTGCCCTGACCGGCCGGGAGATCTACCCCATCGAGGAGCGCATCGCCTACCAGCGCTTCGGCGCCCCCAGCGAGGCCGTCTTCGAACCCCTGGATGCGGAGCCCGCATGAGCCCGACCCCCTGGCTGGTGGCCGTAACCGCCGTGGCGGTGGTCAGCGACGCCATGCTGCTGCCCTTCTACCCGCAGTTCTTCGCCGAACGCTTCGCCGTGAGTGATCCGTCGCACATCGGCGGCTACCTGGCCATGAGCTGCCTGGTGGTGATGCTGGCGCTGCCCGTCTGGGCGCGCCTGGCGCGCCGGGTCGGCACCCTGCGCCTGCTGGTCGGCACCCAGCTGGTGGCCGGCGGCCTGAGCCTGTCCTGCGCAGTGGTCACCTCGCTGCCGTGGTTCTGGGGCCTGTCGATGGCCATGCTGGTGGCCAAGGCCAGCTACCTGCTGGTCTATCCCTACCTGATGCACTTCGAACCCCAGGACCGCCACGCCACTCTGATCGGCACCCTCTCGGTGGTGGTGCATACCGGCGGCATCCTCGGCGCCGTGATCGGCGGCCTGGTGCTGGAACACTGGCAGGCGGCCCAGGTATTCCGGGTGATGGCGGTCAGTGACGCGCTGCAGGTGGCGGTCTGCCTGCTGCTCCTGCGGCGCGGCCGGGCGCCCCACGCCGCCCCCACCACCCCGCCGGCCCCGGGCACCAGTGGCGCCATCCTGCGCCTGGGCGTGGTGATGCTGGTGTTCACCTTCAGCGCCACCCTGACCCGGCCCTTCTTCGCCCGGTTCTGGGAGCTGGCCTCGGGCCTGCCCGGCGAGGTGCTGGCCGGCGCGGTCTTCGCCATTCCCGGTGGCGTGGCCGTGGCCCTGCTGGCCTTCGACCTGCTGGGCCGCCGCTCGGGCGGCGAGGCCATCGTCCTGCCACTGGCCATCGGCCTGGTCGGCCTGCTGCTGCAGGCCAGCGGCGAGATCGCCGCCCTCCTGGCCGGCCGGGTGCTGTTCGGCTGGGCGCTGTTCCGAGTCACCGTGCGTCTGGAAGTGCGCATCTTCCAGTTGAGCACGCCGGCGCGCTACGCCAGCGACTTCAGCAAGATCCACGTCTTCCAGGGGCTCGGCGTGCTCGTCGCCTCCTGGGGCGCCGGCGGCCTGGTCGACGCCCAGGGCCTGGCCAGCCCCTTCCTCGTCGCCGCGCTGGGCTTCGTGCTCTGCGCCCTGGCCCATCGCCTGCTGCTGGCCTCGGCCGAGGCGACCCCGGCGCGACCCACCGAACCCGTTTCTGCAAGGACCTGACCATGAACCTCTTCCAACCGACCCCGATCACCCGTCTCGCCTACCGCCGCCATGCCCAGGGGCTGGGCACCTTCAGCTTGCGCCCGCTGCACCTGCCCGAGGATCTGGCACGGATCCACGCCTGGGTGAGTGCACCCCGGGCCCGTTTCTGGGGCATGCAGGGCCACTCGCCAGAACGCGTCCAGGCCTTCTACCGCGACCTCCAGGAGAGCGACAATGCCCAGGGCTACCTGGGGCTGTTCGACGGCGAGCCGGCCTTCCTGGTGGAGTGCTACGACCCCCGCCATGATCCCATCGGCGAGCACTACGCTGTGGCCGAGGGCGACCGCGGCATGCACTTCCTGGTGGCCCCCGCCGAGACGCCGCTGCCCGGCTTCAGCACTCAGGTGATCACCACCATCCTGGCCTTCATGTTCGAAGACGATGGCACCCAACGGGTGGTCGTGGAGCCAGACGTCAACAATCGCAAGATCCATCCGCTCAACCGCCGGGTCGGCTTCGTCTACGACCGCGAGGTCGCGCTTCTCGAGAAGACCGCCCACCTGGCCTTCTGCGATCGGGCGGCCTTCGCCGCGGCGGTGAGCGCCGAGAACCCGCGCCTGGACCCGGCCCTGGCCGCCGACCCAGCCGACGCCGCCGCCCACCTGACGCCCGAGCGCTGGGCCCGGGCCAACCGCTGGCTGATCCGCAAGGCCATCGCCGAGTTCAGCCACGAGCGGCTGTTTACACCGGAGACGCTCTCCGTAGACGCAAACGGCCCTGGCGACTACCGGCTGGTCGCCCCCGGCGAGGCGGCCGAGTACCGCTTCCGCGCCCGCCGCCTGGCCCTGGATCACTGGGTGATCGACCTCGACTCCCTGGAGAAGCGCGTCGACGGCGCTCCAGCGGCGCTCGACGCCCAGCGCTTCATCCTCGAGTTCCGCCGGCCCCTGGGCATCGGCGACGAGATGCTGCCGGTCTACCTGGAGGAGGTCGCCAGCACCCTGTTCGGCGGCACCTACAAGCTCGCCGGCACCCGCCCCGACGCCGATGGCCTGGTCGACGCCGACTTCCAGACCCTGGAGGCCGCCATGACCGAGGGCCACCCGGTGTTCGTGGCCAACAACGGTCGCATGGGGTTCGACGCCGTGGACTATCACGCCTATGCGCCGGAGGCCGCCGCCCCCATCACCCTGGTATGGCTGGCCGTGCACCGCGAGGACGCCCACTTCAGCGCCATCGAGGGCCTGGACTACGCGGCGCTGCTGAATGAGGAGCTGGGCGCGGCGACGCTCGCCGACTTCCACCGCCGGCTCGAGGCACGCGGCCTCGACCCCGCGGACTACCTGCTGATGCCCGCCCATCCCTGGCAGTGGTTCCACAAGCTGGCCATCACCTTCGCCGCCGAGGTGGCCCGAAACCGCATCGTCTGCCTGGGCTACGGCCTTGATCAGTACCGCGCCCAGCAGTCGATCCGCACCTGGTTCAACGTCAGCCAGCCGAGCCGGCGCTACGTGAAGACGGCGCTGTCGATCCTCAACATGGGCTTCATGCGCGGCCTCTCACCCAACTACATGCGCGCCACCCCGGCCATCAACGACTGGATCAAGGCCCTGGTCGACGACGACCCGGAGTTGCGTGCCCAGGGCTTCACGGTGCTGCGCGAGGAGGCGGCCATCGGCTTTCGCCGCGACGCCATCGAGCCCGCCTTCGACCGCTACAGCGCCTACAAGAAGATGCTGGCCTGCCTGTGGCGGGAGAGCCCGGTGCGCTACCAGCAGGACGGTCAGCGACTGATGACCATGGCCGCCCTGCTCCACGTCGACGCCGAGGAGCGCGCCCTGCTGCCCAGGCTCATCGCCGCCTCGGGGCTCGCCACCCGCGACTGGCTGGACCGCTACCTGCGGGTCTACTTCCGCCCGCTGCTGCACTGCTTCTATGCCTACGACCTGGTGTTCATGCCCCACGGCGAGAACCTGATCCTGCAGCTCGAGGACGGCGTGCCGGTGCGCGCCATCATGAAGGACATCGCCGAGGAGATCGGCATCATGAACACCGAGGTGGAACTGCCCGAGGCCGTCTCGCGCATCGCCGTGGCGGTGCCCGAGCCGCTCAAGGTGCTGTCGATCTTCACCGACGTCTTCGACTGCTTCCTGCGTTTCATGGCCCCGATCCTCGTCGAACAGGGGGACATCACCGAGAGCGAGTTCTGGGAGCGGGTGGCCCACTGCGTCATCGACTACCAACAGGACCATCCCGAGTTCGCCGAGAAGTTCACCCGGCACGACCTCTTCGCCCCGGAGTTCACCCGTTCCTGCCTGAACCGGCTGCAGCTCAACGACCACCAGCAGATGATCGACCTGGCCGACCCGGCGAAGAACCTCCAGTTCGCCGGCACCCTGGTCAACCCCATCGCCGCCTATCGGCCGACCCCGGTCGAAGCCAGGACGACCGACGACGCCCTGGCCTGACGCCGACGAGCCAGGCGTCGTCGCCCGGGCGGCGCCTGGCTCCCCAGCGGTGATAACGATCCTCAGGATCATGAAACGCAACGCTACGATTCCCAGGACGGAGTCTCCCATGACGGACCATCCCGATCTCGACGCCCTCTTCCAGCGTCACGCCACGGACCTCGCTGGTTACCTGCGGCGCCAGCTGCCGTGCCCCCACCTCGCCGAGGACTTCTGCCAGGAGGTCTTCCTGCGCTTTGGCCAACACCCCGCACCCGGCCGGCTCGAGGAGCCCCGGGCCTACCTGTTCCGCATGGCCCGCAACTTGGTCATCGACCATCACCGACGCTGCCGCTCACGCCCCGCCAGCCAGCCCCTGGACGACCCTGCGCTGTGCCTGGCCTGTCCGCGCCCCTGTCCCGAGGAGGCGACCGAGCGCCGCCTCTGCCTGATGCGCCTGCGCGAGGCCCTGGACGCCCTGCCGCACCGACTGCGGCAGGCGCTCACCTGGCACCGGCTAGAGGGGCTGACCCAGGCGGAGATCGGTCACCGCCTCGACGTTTCCGAGCGCATGGCCGGGCGATACGTGACCCAGGCCATCGAGCGGTGTCGAGCACAGCTGGAGGGCGCCGCCTGACGCAGAAGGCAAATTTGATAACGATTCCCATTTTACTTATCATTCGCCATCAACATCCCCGGCGGAGGCCCCATGACCCAAGCGCTGTCGACGCTCTACATCGGTCCCCTGGAGGGTCTGGCGCCACCCCGGGTCACGCCGACGCCTGGCCCCGACGCCCTGCCCGCCCGCACCCTGCTCGAACCGGTCTACCTCGCCGAGCTGTTCGAGCGCTTCGGTACCCGGTACGGCCACGGCGACCGCCGGGCGGTGGCCTCGCTCTGGTCCAAGTGGCACTTCAGCGCGCTCGCGGCCCACGGCCTGGCGGCCAACCTGCTGCTCGAGCGCGACCTGCCGCTGGGGCTCGACGACCTGCACCTCCAGCAATCTCCCGAGGGACAGACCACCGGCCTGGTCCTTCGCCATGCCGGCCGCCCCCTGAGCGAGCTTGGCGCCCTCTCGCGGTTCACCACCCTGCTCGACGATCACCTGGTGCCGCTGGTTGAGGCCCTGGCCATGGCCACCGGGGCCTCGCCCAAGGTGTTCTGGAGCAATGCCGGCAACTACTTCGAGTACTTTGCCGGCGCCCTGGCCGACCACCCGATGGCCGGGCCGGACGTGGGCGAGCCCGCCCGGGCGCTGATGGAGAGCCGCAGCCTGCCCGACGGCCGACGCAACCCGCTCTTCCGCCCGGTGCGCTATGTCGACCCCGGAAAGGCCGACGCCCCCACCCGGATCCGCCGGCTGTGCTGTATCCGCTACCTGATCGACGAGCTGGGCTACTGCGCCAACTGCCCGCTGGAATGTCGGCGCGGCGCCACGACGGCGAAGGGCAAGCGGGTGGCGAAAGCGAGCACATGAACTCGCAACGCGTCCAGGTGCGCCCGCACACGCCCCGGGATCTGCACGCCTATGGCCGGCGCTACGGCCTCGACTACCGGGTCCCGGGCCTCTCGTCCCGGGCCGAGACCCCGGTGATGCGCGGCCTGGTGCGCGAGTTCTCGCCGCGCCCGGGCATGCAGCTGGTCGCCTCCGACGTGGAGGTGATCCATGACTACGACTCTCGCTCGCGGGCGGCCTCGCCGCTGTCGATCATCGTCCTGCTGGCGGGACGGGCCGAGGTCGCCCAGGGCGATGAGCCACCCCTGCGTCTCTCGCCCGGCATGGCGTTGAGCGTGAGGCTCGAGCGCCACCGTGGCCTCACCGCTTGCCAACCAGCAGGCCAACGCCTGCGGGCCCTGACCCTCAGCCTCGACGAAACGTGCCTGGCCGGGCTCGGGATGCGGTCGCCAGTGTCCGATGCCTCTCGGCTACAGGCCTGGCGGTTACCCGAGGCGCTGAGCCAAGGTCTCGAACAGGCTCTCGCCGGCTCCCTTGCGGGGGCAGCCCAGCGTTTGCTCCTCGAGGGGCTGAGCCTGCAGCTGTTGGCCCACGGCGCCGACCTCGACGTCTCGCCGGCGTCGTCTACCGCCCGGCTGGCTCCCCAGGAGTGTCGACGCCTGGAGCGGGTACGCGACGCCCTCCACCACGACCCCGCCGGCAAGCATCGCCTGGCCGCCCTGGCCGAGCTTGCCGCCATGAGCCCCGCCAGCCTGAGGCGCAAGTTCCAGGCGGCTTTTGGTCAGAGCGTCTTCGACTACCTGCGCGAGTGCCGACTGACCCTCGCCCATGACTACCTGCGCCAGGGCCATAGCGTGCAGCAGGCCGCCCACTTCTCGGGCTATCGACACGCCAGCAACTTCACCACCGCCTTCCGGCGTCGCTTCGGCTATGCGCCGAGTTCCCTGCCACCGGCGACCTGAGCATCGTGCATAGCCCTGTGAGCATTCGGCATACCCTACAGGGCGATCAAAAAGGAATAATTATCATTTCCTAAAGCCATACGATCTCAGAAAGGATCTCCTGCATGCCGACTCCACGTCCGCTGGCGTTGGCGGTGTCGCTCGCCGCCGCCAGCATCGCCCTGACGGCCCACGCCGAAGAGGCCGAACAGCTCTCCACCCTGACCGTCACCGCCCAGGCGGCCACCAAGACCGAGACGCCCTTTAACGAGACGCCACAGTCGGTCTCAGTCGTCGAAAATGAGGAATGGGAGGCCCGAGGCGCCGAGACCGTGCAGCGCGCCGCCGACTACACTCCCGGTGTCTTTACTAACCAGGTAGGCGCCTCAAACCGATACGACTACTTGGTGCTACGCGGATTTACCGACGGTAGCGTCAATAATACTTTCCTCGACGGCCTCAAGGTGATGAGCGACGGCGGCTCCTTCAGCTCGCTGGTCATCGATCCCTGGTTCCTCGAGCGCATCGAGGTGGTCAAGGGGCCGGCCTCGGTGCTCTATGGCCGCGCCTCTCCCGGCGGCCTGGTGGCCCAGACCAGCAAGCGCCCCGAGTTCGAGCACAGCGGCGAGTTGCGCCTGGGCGCCGGCAACAACGCCCAGCGCAGCGCCGCCTTCGACCTGACCGGCCCGCTGGACGACGAACGCCGCGTGGCCTTCCGGCTAACCGGCCTGGCTCGGGCCGCCGACACCCAGTTCGGCCCGGTGGAAGAGGAACGCTACGCCTTCGCCCCCCAGCTGAGCTGGGACGTCACCGACGCCACCAGCCTCACCCTGCACGCCTACCTGCACAAGGACCCGGAAGGCGGCTATCACTCGGGGCTGCCCTTCGAGGGCACGGCGGTCGATCATGCCGGGCGTCGCATCGCCAACACCTTCTTCGAGGGCGAAGAGGACTTCGACAAGTTCGAGCGCGAACAGACCATGGTCGGCTACGAACTGGAGCACCGCTTCAACGATGCCCTGACCGGCCGTCAGAAGCTGCGCTATACGGAGTCGGACGTGGAGCTCGAGCAGGTCTATGCCTTCGGCTGGGCCAACGACACCGAGCTCAACCGCTACTTCTCCAGCGGCGATGAGTCCCTCGAGGCCCTGGCACTGGACAACCAGCTCGAGGCCCGCCTTACCACCGGGGCTGCCGAGCACACCCTGCTGGCCGGCGTCGACTACCAGCAGCGCGACAACGATGTCGCCTACGGCAGAGGCACCTTCCCCGCCATCGATGCCTTCGATCCCGAATACGGCGCCGAGCCCACCGGCCTCTTCCCGGGAACGCCCCGCCGGCGCGAACTGGAACAAACCGGCCTCTACCTCCAGGACCAGTTGGCACTGGGGAACTGGCGACTGAACCTGGGCGGCCGTCACGATTGGGTCGACATCACCAACACGGACCTGGCAAACGGCGACGCCAGTGAACTGGACGATACCCAGTTCAGCGGCCGCGCCGGGGTGCTCTATCTGTTCGACAATGGCCTGGCGCCTTACGCCAGCTATACCACCTCCTTTAGCCCCAACGCGGCCACCGACCAAAACGGCGACCTGATCGAGCCTTCCCAGGGCGAGCAGGTGGAAACGGGCCTGAAGTTCCAGCCGGCCGGCACCCAGGACCGCTACAGCGTGGCGCTCTTCCATATCACCCAGGAAAATCTGGCCACCAAGCGCGCCAGCGAGAGCTTCTTCCGCGCCACCGGGGAGATCGAATCCCGGGGCGTCGAGCTGGAGAGTCATACCCAGCTGACCGAGAACCTGCGCCTGCAGGCCGGCTATACTTACACCGATGTGACCCTCGAGAAGACCGGCGATGCCAACGAGGGCAACACCGATAACTGGGTGCCACGCCACCAGGCCTCGGTGTGGGGACAGTACCACTTCCAGCAGGGCGGGCTCGCCGGCCTGGATACTGGCCTCGGCGTGCGCTACTACGCCGATATCTACGCCGACGAGGCCAATACCGAGAAGGTACCCGACTACACCCTGGTCGATGCCACTCTGGGCTACGACCTGGCCGAGATCGGCCTCGAAGGCGTCTCGGCTCGACTCAATGTCAGCAACCTGCTCGGCGAGGAGTACGTCGCCGGCTGCAGCAGTATCAACTTCTGCTACTTCGGCGCCGAGCGCAGCGTCAAGGCGACGGTCAGCTACGCCTTCTGACCCTCGCCCCCGTCCTTTCGACGATCACCGGCAGCCTTCGGGCTGCCGGTTTTTTCATGTCCGGTAGCAATCGGTGATTCCTCGGGACACGGAAAAGAGCCTTCGAAGGCCTTCTCGAGAGCTTGGACCGGTCCAGTGGATGGGCTCGTGCTGATTGGACCGCAGCGCCTGCCTTCCCCGCAGAAACGCCAAGGGCCCACCCCGTCGCCGGGATGGGCCCTTGTTGGCCTGATCGGGAGAGCTGATGCCTCAGTAGCTCCAGGTCAGGTTGGCCATGACGTGGCGCGGGGCGCCATAGAAGCCCTGATCCCACTTCAGGCTGGTCAGGTATTTCTCGTCGGTGACGTTGTTGACGTTCAACGAACCAGTCAGGCTGTCGCTGAAGTCGTAACTCGCCATCAGGTCGACCAGGGCGTAAGCGTCCTGACGGGTCTTGCCATCGTCGCGATCACGGTCACGCTCGATATCGTCCTGCCAGCGCAGCCTGGCGCCGACCTTGAGCGCAGCCAGGGACGCCGGCCGATAGCTGGTGGTCGCCCGCACCAAGTGGCGCGGGATGTAGGTGTTGGTCGCCTCGCCCTCGGCGTCCTCGACCTCCAGGTAGGTATAGCCGGCGCTGGCCTGCCAGCCCGGGGTCAGCTCACCGGCCAGGGTCAGCTCCACGCCCTCGCTAGTGATGCCGTCGGCCGCCTTGTAGGCCTCGCGCCCGTTCACTCGACCGTCCGGCTGGGCCACGTGGTTCTGCTCGGTGCGGAACACGGCCAAGGCCGCATCGGCGCCACCGTCGAAGACATCGGCTTTGAGCCCCAGCTCATAGCTGGCCCCCTCGATGGGGTCGAGATACTGCCCGCTGCGGTCCATCTCGGTCTGCGGATTGAAAATCTCGGTATAACTGGCGTAGAGCGAGGCCCGGTCGGTCACATCGTAGATCAGGCCGGCATAGGGCGTCAGCTCGTTGTCGAGGGTGGTGTCCTGGGAACTGCCGTACTGCTTACCCACGGTATCCAGCCAGCTCATCCGCGCGCCGACCACTGCCGTCCAGCGATCGGCCAGGTCCAGCTTGCCGGTGCCGTAGACGCTGCGCTCCTTGATGGTGGCGTCGTTGACGAAGTCGGGATCGCCGAAGTCGGGCTCCGGGTAGTCGCCGTCCCACTCGTCCAGGGGGGGTAGGTCCTCCGTGGCGGCCGCGTAGAGGGAGCTCTGCTGGTTGCGGCTCTGGCTCCAGTCCGAGCCCAGCACCAGCTGATGGGTGCGTCCGAACGCCTCGACATCGCCCTTGGCATGCACGTCCGCCACCCACTGCTCCAGGTGCCGATCGTACTTGCTCAGATAGAAGCTGTTCGGAATCCGCCCGGTGACGGCATCCGGCACGGTGCCGATGTAGAACAACTCGGTGTCGGAGACCATGTCCAGGTGGGTCACCGTGCCCTTGAGCGACCAGTCATCGGAGAGCCGCTGGGTCAGCTCGACGAAGCTGCGCTGCGTCTCGCCGTTCCAGTAGGACCAGTCGGGGGCCGGGGACGTCGAGCGATCATAGTCGGTGGGGTTGCCGGCCGAGTCGTAGAGCGGCAGCGCGCCCCACATGTTGCTGTCGGTATCGTTGCGCTGCCGGGTATGCCCCAGCGCCAGCTGGGTGCTGTCCGTCACATCGGCTTCCAGCACGCCGTAGAGCACGCCGCGCTCGCGATGCAGCCGATCCAGGTAGGAGTCGCTGTCCTGCACCGCGGCTATCAGGCGGCCGCGCACCCGACCTTCATCGTCAAGGGGGCCGGAGACATCCAGCGCCAGGCGGCGGTGGTCATCGCTGCCCAGGGTCCCCGTGACGGACGCCTGCGGCGTCGCGGTGGGACGCTTGCGGACGAAGTTGACGGTGGCCGCCGGGTTGCCCGAGCCGGACATCAGGCCGGTCGCGCCACGGACCACCTCGACACGATCGTAGACGGCGGTGTCGATATCGCCATGCACATTGTTATAGGGCATGGGCAGGCGCAGTCCGTCGACCTGCAGGTTGGAGATCTCGAAGCCACGGGACGAGTAGTAGGTGCGGTCCGTCTCGACGCGCTCTACCGTCACGCCCGGGGTACTTTCCAGCACATCGTTGAGGGTATCGAGGTTGAAGTCCTCAATCTGGGCGCGAGTCACCGTGGAGACGGATTGCGGGGTCTCGCGGGGCGCCAGGTCGAGCTTGGTCGCGGTGCTGGTGCGCGAGACGCGATAGTCGTCGGAGCCCTCGGTGACGATCGACAGCGCCTCGGCCTCGACGGTCACCGTCTCGAGGGCCTCGGTGGACTCGGCCTCTTCGGCCAGCAGAACGGGGGACATCAGCGCGAGCGAGCCGGCGGTGGCCAGGCCGAGGGCACGGCGCACGGCCTGGGCGAGGGGGGCGACCCCGACGCGTCGGGAAGCGGCTGGGAACATGGGGGAGCAAGCCTCTGGGTCTTATGCACGGGAACGCGCATGATAATGACTCGCATTGATAACAACAACCCGCATTGGAACTTATTCTTGTTTGGCGAGTCGTGCGGTGCCACGCCGGCCAGTCGACACCGCGGCGGCGGCTCTGCGGTCGCCGCCTGGGAAAACATGAAGAGGCTCGGGTCAGCCGGTCAGCTCAGTGGCATCGTCGAGGTCTCGACCTCGCCGGTCTGTACCCGCCACTGAGCGGCGTAGCGGCCATCCCGGGCGAGCAGTTCGGTGTGGCTGCCCCGCTCGACCACGCGACCGGCCTCGACGACGGCGATCTCGTCGGCGTGAACGATGGTCGAGAGCCGGTGGGCGATCATGATCACGGTGCGGCCATGGCCGATGCGTCTGAGCGAGCGCTGGATGGCCGCCTCGGTCTCGTTGTCCACGGCGCTGGTGGCCTCGTCGAGCACCAGGATCGACGGATCCTTGAGCAGCGCCCGGGCAAGCGACAGGCGCTGGCGCTGGCCGCCGGAGAGGCGCACGCCGCGCTCGCCCACCGCGGTATCGAGCCCCCGGGGCAGCGCCTGGATGAAGTCCCAGGCCTCGGCGGTGCGCGCCGCCTCGACGATCTCGGCCTCGGGGGCGTCCGGCTTGCCGTAGGCGATGTTGTCACGCACCGAGCCCTCGAACAGGTAGACGTCCTGGCTGACCAGGCCGATGGCCCCGCGCAATGAGGCCAGGGAGACCTCGCGGATCGGCTGATCGTCGATCAGTACCCGTCCCGCGGCCGGGTCATGGAAACGCAGCAGCAGCTTGATCAGCGTCGACTTGCCGGAGCCGGTGGCCCCGACCAGTGCCAGGGTGTGCCCCGCCGGCACCGCCAGGTCGATGCCCTGGACGCCGGCGCCCCCCTCATCGTACTGGAAGCTCACGCCCTCGAAGCGCACCGCACCGCGCACCGGCGCGACCAGCGCCTGGCCGGCGTCGTCACGCACCCGGATGGGCGTGGCCAGCAGATCGAGGATGCGCCTTGTGCTGGCCATGGCCCGCTCGAAGAGATCGATCACCTGGGCCAGGCCGGTGAGCGGCCACAGCAGCCGCTGGGTGAGGAACACCAGCACGCCGTAGGCGCCCACGTTCAGCTCCCCCTTCAGCGCCATCATGCCGCCCACGGTGAAGGTCGCCAGGAAGCCGGCGAGGATCGCCATGCGGATCACCGGGATGAAGGCGGAGCTCAAGCGAATCGCCCGCCGATTGGCCTCCACGTAGGCCTCGCTGGCGGCCCTGAGACGTTCGGCCTCGCGGGCCTCGGCGGTGAAACTCTTGATGGTGGCGATGCCGGCCAGGTTGTTGGCCAGCCGGCTCGAGAGCTCACCCACTCGCTCGCGGACATCGGCGTAGAGCGGTCCGGCCTGGCGCTGGAAGTAGAAGGCGCCCCAGATGATCAGCGGGATCGGCGTGAAGGCCAGCAGGGCGATCAGCGGCGAGAGCACGAAGAATACCGCGCCCACCGCTACCACGGTAACGCCGACCTGGATCATCGCGTTGGCGCCGCCGTCGAGGAAGCGCTCGAGCTGGTTGACGTCATCGTTCATGGTCGCCACCAGCTGCCCCGAGCTCTTCGACTCGAAGAAGCCCATGTCCAGACGCTGAGCGTGCTCGTAGGCGTCCTGTCGCAGGTCGGATTGCAGTCGCTGGGCCAGGTTGCGCCACAGGACCTGGAAGAGGTACTCGAACAGCGACTCGCCGGCCCAGATGAAGAAGGTCAGCGCGCCGAGCACCAGGATCTGCTGCTCGGCGGTGGTGAAGCCTAGCCCGGCGACGAAGCTCTCCTCCTGGTTGACCACCACGTCGATGGCCACGCCGATGAGGATCTCCGGAGCGATATCGAAGAGCTTGTTGAGGATCGAGCAGAGCGTGGCGGCGATGATGCGACGCCGATAGCCCCGGGCATAGCGCAAGAGGCGCCCCAGGGCCTGGAAGCTGGAAGCGGTGGAAGACATCGGGAGGGTCCTGGCAAACGGGAGGCCAAGCCTACGCCATGACGGCGTGCGAACCAACCGATAGCATTGATAAGTATTATTATTTGACTTACGCTTTGCGCAAACTCCCACCGCCCCCAGGGGCGGCCTTCCGCGAGCGGAGCCCCCCATGATCGAAACGCGCGCCGCCTCCTTCGAGGTCAACGGCCAGTGCCTGCTGCACCCCCTCGACCTGACCTTCGCGGAGGGCCGGGTCCACGGCCTGATCGGCCACAATGGCTCGGGCAAGTCGACCCTGCTCAAGCTGCTGGCCCGCCAGCAAGTCGCCAGCCGGGGCGAGCTCAGGCTGGACGGCGAGCCGCTGACGAGCTGGGGCCATCGCGACTTCGCTCGTCGGGTCGCCTACCTGTCCCAGCACCTGCCCGCCGCCGACAACCTCACGGGCCGCGAGCTGGTGAGCTTCGGCCGCTACCCCTGGCGCGGCCTGCTGGGCCGCCATGGACGCGACGACGAGGCGGCCATCGACCGGGCCCTGGCACTGACCCACACCGAGCCCTTCGCCGACCGCCAGGTGGATACCCTCTCCGGCGGTGAGCGCCAGCGCGTCTGGCTAGCCATGCTGCTCGCCCAGGGCAGCCGTTTCCTGCTGCTCGACGAGCCCCTGGCGGCCCTCGACGTCGCCCACCAGGTGGAGGTGCTGGCCCTCACGCGCCGGCTGTGCCGGGAGCTGGGCCTCGGCGTGATCATCGTGCTTCACGACATCAACATGGCGGCGCGCTACTGTGACCGTCTGGTGGCCCTGCACGGCGGCCGGCTGCTGGCCCAGGGCACGCCCGAGGAGATGATGAACGGCGACACCCTGAAGGCCATCTACGGCATCCCCATGCACGTCATGGCCCACCCCTCCGGCGAGCACCGCGTCGCCATCGCCCACTGATCGCTCTCATCCGACCCTGGAGCTCGCCGTGTTTCTCGGATCGCCCCGCCGATCGGCTCATCGTTGGCCCTGCCTGCGCTGGCTCGTCGCCCTGCTGACCGGCCTGGTGGCCGCCTCGGCCGTCGCCGCCTCGGCCGTCGCCGCCTCGGCCGTCGCCGCCTCGACCGCGACCAGCCCGCCGCGGCTGGCCACCCTCGACTGGACCCTGGCCGAGACACTGGTCGCGCTCGATGCGCCCCCCGCCGCGGTCGCCCAGGTCGAGGCCTACCATGCCTGGGTGGGCGAGCCGGCCCTGCCGGGCGCAACGATCGACCTGGGGCTGCGCAGCCAGCCCAACCTCGAGCTGCTGGCGAGCCTGGCACCGGAGCGCATCCTGATCTCGCCGATGTTCGCCAACCTGACACCGCGTCTCGAGCGCATCGCCCCGGTCGCGTCCCTGCCGCTCTACACCCCCGACCGCGACACCTGGCGCGAGATGCGCGAGCTGACCCGCTCGCTCGGCCGCCTGGTCGAGCGTCCCGAGGCGGCGACGCGACTGATCGAGGAGACCGAGGCACGGCTCGACGCCCTGCGGGGGCGGCTGAATGACGCTGTGCCTCCCCTGTTGGTGGTGCAGTTTATGGATCGCCGCCACGTGCGGGTCTTCGGCGACAACGGGCTCTTCCAGGCGGTGCTCGATCGCCTGGGGCTCGAGAACGCCTGGCGCGGGCCCACCAACGCCTGGGGCTTCTCGCTGGTGGGCATCGAGGCACTGGCCGGCCTCGACGCCCGCCTGGTGGTGGTGGAGCCCTATCCCGCCGGGGTCCGCGAGCGCCTGGACGACGCCGGCCTCTGGGGCCACCTGGTCGAGGCGAGCCGCGGGGCGCCCCTCGTGCTGCCGCCGATCTGGAGCTTCGGCGCCCTGCCCTCGGCCGAGCGTTTCGCCGAACAGCTGGTGAGTGCCCTGGAGCCCGACGATGCCGCCTGACGTCCTCGCCTCCCGCCATCCCTGGCGCCCCCGGCTGACGCCGGTCGCACTCTGCCTGCCGCTCGCCCTCGGCGTGCTGGCCCTCGCCCTTGGCCACCTGCTTGACGGCCCCGGCCTGTGGGAAGGCCTGGCCGCGCTGTTTGCCCCCGCGGCGCCGATCGATGCGACCTCGAGTCTGGTGCTGCACTACGCCTGGTGGCCGCGACTCGCCATGGCGCTGCTCGCCGGCGGCGGCCTGGCGCTGGCCGGCGTGCTGATGCAGCAGGTGCTGCGCAACCCGCTGGCGGCCCCCACCACCCTGGGCGTGGCGAGCGGCGCCAACCTGGCGCTGATGGCCGCCTCGCTGATGGCCCCGGGCCTGCTGGGGCTGGGACGGGAGTGGGTGGCGCTGGCCGGCGGTGGCCTGGCCATGGGCCTGGTCTTCGCCCTGGCCTGGCGACGCGGCCTGGCGCCGGTGGTGGTAGTGCTCGGCGGGCTGGTGGTCAACCTCTACTTCGGAGCGCTCTCCATGGTGCTGCTGCTCTTCCACCAGGAGGAGCTCAAGGGGCTGCTGATCTGGGGAGCCGGGTCGCTGGCCCAGAACGGCTGGCAGGACGTCGCCTTCCTGGCGCCGCGTCTGGCGATCGGCGGCCTGCTCGCCTGGCTGCTGCTGCGCCCCCTGGCGGTCCTCGCCCTCGACGAGGCCGGGGCCAGGAGCCTCGGCGTCTCGCTCAAGCATCTACGCTTCGCCGGCCTGGGGCTCGCGGTCTTTCTTACCGGCTGCGTGGTGAGCGTGGTGGGGATCATCGGCTTCATCGGCCTGGCCGCGCCGAATATCGTGCGCCTGGTCGGCGCACGGCGCCTGGGTGCGCGGCTCGCCTGGTCGACGCTGCTCGGTGCGCTGCTACTGGTCGCCACCGACCTGGCGCTGCAGCGCGTCTCGGGCCACCTGCCGACCCTGATTCCCACCGGCGCCACCACCGCCGCCCTGGGCGCGCCGCTGCTGCTGTGGTTGATTCCGCGGCTGCGCCTCACCGGCGAGACGCCCCCGCGCGAGGCCCGCGCCCTGGGCCGGCGCCATCCGGCCCCGGAGCGGCTGGCCGGTGGGCTCGCCCTCGCCCTGCTGGGCGTGGGCGCCGTCGCGGTGCTGGCCGGCCAGGGGCCCGACGGCTGGCAGTGGGCCTCGCCCGGCGACTGGACGCTGCTGCAGTGGCGCGCCCCCCGAGCGCTGGCCGCCGCCAGCTGCGGGGTCATGCTCGCCATCGCCGGCACCCTGATCCAGCGCCTGACCGCCAACCCCATGGCCAGCCCCGAGGTGCTGGGCATCAGCGGCGGCAGCGCCATCGCTCTGATGGGCGCCATCTTCCTGCTGCCTGCCCCCGGCAACCTGACCCTGGTGGCCGCCGGCACCCTGGGGGCGCTGGCCAGCCTGGCGGTGCTGGTGGGCCTCAACCGCGGTAGCGGCTTCCAGCCGGAACGCCTGCTGCTGACCGGCGTGGCGATCACCGCGCTGTTCGAGGCGGTCAAGGGCGTGGTGCTCGCCGGGGGCGATCCCCGCGGCCAGCAGGTCATCGCCTGGTTGTCCGGCTCCACCTACTACGTCGACCCGACCAGCGCCCTGGTGGTCGCCACGCTGTCCCTGTTGCTGGCCCTGGTCGCCGCGCCGCTGGCTCGCTGGCTGGACATCCTGCCGCTGGGCGGCGCCACCGCCACGGCCTTGGGGCTGCCCCTGGCGCGTTCGCGGCTGGTGCTGCTGCTGATGGTGGCGCTGCTCACCGCCGGGGCCACCCTGGTGGTGGGGCCGCTCTCCTTCGTCGGCCTGCTGGCCCCGCACATGGCGCGACTGATGGGCTTCACCCGGGCCCGGGCGCACCTTGCCGGGGCGGCGCTTACCGGCGCCCTGCTGATGGTGCTGGCCGACGGGCTGGGCCGCCAGCTGCTGTTCCCCGAGGAGATCCCCGCCGGCCTGGTGGCCTCGCTGCTCGGCGGCGCCTACTTCATGTGGGGGCTGCGGCGACTGTGAACGATGCCGAGCCGAAAACCCTCCGCCCGGCATTGCCGCCCCTTCGCCGCTGCCATAGGATGGCGACCATGCCGTCTCCACGCTCATCAACGGGCCGGGCCGGGCGACGCCTCCTTGCTCTCGGCCTCGCCTTCGCCCTGTCACTCTGGCCCCTGCTGGCCCCGGCCCATCCTCACGGCTGGGTGGATGTCACGGTGCGCGTGCTGATGGATGAGCAGGGCCGGGTCGAGGCCCTGCAGCAACGCTGGCGCCTGGACCCCTTCTACAGCCTCCTGCTGCTGGAGGAGCTGCAATCCGCCGAGGGCGAGGCCCCGATGGAGGCTCGCCTCGACCAGCTCGGCGTGGAGATCCGCCACAACCTCGCCCCGCAACACTATTTCACCCACGTCACCCAGGACGGCGAAGCGGTCGAGCTCGGTGAGGTGGAGCATTTCACCACCCTGGCGCGGGACGGCCGCGTCGAACTCATGTTCCGGCTTCCCCTGGCCGAGCCCCTGCCACTCGGCCAGGCTCCGATGCGCTACCGGATCTATGACCCGACCTACTATCTCGAGGTGCTGCATGAGGCAGAGGGCGACACGCCCCGGCCGGACGCGCTTGGCGTGACCGGGGCCGACTGCGATACGCGTATCATCGCCGCCGATCCCGACCCGGCGAAGGTCGCCGAGGCAGCGAGCCTAGACCGCGAGGCGCAAGCGCCGGAAGGGTTGGGACGCTTCTTTGCCGAAACCGGAGAGGTGCGATGCGAGTCCCCCTGACGCCCTCCGGGAGCGCCGCGTCCCGGAGCCCGAGCCCGCACCGTCCCCGCTGGCGTTGGCTGATCGGGCTCGGCCTGCTATCGCTGGCGGTGCTCGGCCTGGCCTGGATCGCATCCGGCCAGGGCTTAGGCCTGCAATTAGTGGCCTGGCAGCGAGATCTCCACCGCGCCCTGACGGAGGCGGTCACCACCCTCGCCGCCGTTCCGAGCGCGACCGCCTGGCTGAGCCTACTCGGCCTCAGCTTCGGCTACGGCGTCTTCCATGCCGCCGGCCCCGGGCACGGCAAGGCGGTGCTCGGCACCTATCTGCTCAGCCAGGGCGGCGCCCTGCGCCGGGCCCTGCTGCTCTCCTGCCTGGCCTCGCTGCTGCAGGCCCTGGTGGCCATCGCCCTGGTCACGGTGCTGGTCCATGGCCTGGGCTGGCTGACACGCCAGGCCATGGGGTCGGTGGTCTGGCTGGAGCAGGCCAGCTATCTGCTGGTCGCGATGCTGGGGCTCTGGCTGTGCTGGCGCGCGCTGGCCCGCTCGCGTCTTCCTTGGCAGGCGGCGGCCCATGACCATGAGCATGACCACCACGAGTGTGACTGCGCCCATCACCTGACGCCCCAGCAGGCCGAAGACTGGCGCAGCGCCCTGGCCGTAGTGGCATCGATCGGCATGCGGCCCTGCAGCGGTAGCGTCCTGCTGGTCGGTGCCGCCTCCCTGCTCGGCCACTACTGGGCCGGCGTGCTGGCGGTGCTGGCCATGGCGGTGGGGACGGCCCTGACGGTCTCGGCGCTGGCCCTGGCCAGCGTGATGGCCAGGCGATGGGCCGAGGGTCGCCTGCAGCGCTCCCTGCAGGGGTCGGGCATCGCGCGATGCCTGCGACTGGCCGGCTTCGCGGGGGGCCTGCTCATCCTGCTCCTGGGTCTCTCCCTGTTCATGGCCGGAGTTCGCGCTCCCGCGGAGATACCGCTCCTCGACTCGGCCCCCACTTCCTCTTCCTCACCCTTCGGCGGGTAGTACGAGAGCCTTCCCATGGAGACGCCTAGCCAGGGGCCGGGTGTCCTCCTCTCGATGTCGGCGAAACTTCTCACTCCCACCCAGACACGACATCGATGGCACGGGCGACAAGACGCCTCTTTTATAAAAAATAATGCAAAGCATTATCATTTGATTTAATATTTCTATCAGAAGACTGTGCCCACACAGCGACATCCTGGCTCCCTGCCACCTCGGATCAACTCAAGGGAAAGCTTCCGTAATGCCTTACTTCGATCACCCTGCGACCAAGCGGCTGCTGCCCATCGCCCTCTGCTCCGCCCTGCCCGGCATGGCCCTCGCGCAATCCGCCTCGCCGGACCAAGCGCAGGCCGCCGACGAGCTGAACCCGCTCGTCGTCACCGCGACCCGCAACAAGAGCCTGGCCGGCAAGACGCCGCAGAAGATCACCATCATCACCCGCGAGCAGATCGAGCAGCAGCTGGCCATCACCCAGGACCCCGGTGCAGTGCTCAGCAACCTGATCCCGTCCTACTCGCCCAGCCGCCAGAAGCTCTCCAACGCCGGCGAGACCTTCCGCGGCCGCTCCCCGCTGTTCCTGGTCGACGGCGTGCCCCAGTCCAATCCGCTGCGCGACAGCGCCCGGGACAGCTACACCATCGACCTCGCCATGGTCGAACGCATCGAGGTGATCCACGGCGCCAGCGCCGAGCACGGCCTGGGCGCCACCGGCGGCATCATCAACTACGTCACCCGCCGCGCCGAGGCCGGTACGGTCAACCAGCATGCCGGCATCAGCCTGACCAGCGACGACGACTTCGAATCCGAGGGCTTCGGTCACAAGCTCGACTACCGCATCAGCGGCCAGCAAGGCGACTGGGACTATCTGGGTGCCGTATCCCGGCAGGAACGCGGGGTCTTCTTCGACGGCAACGATGAAGTGGTGGGCATCGCCTATCCCGGCGAGATCCAGAACTCCGAGAGCTACGACCTGCTGGGCAAACTCGGCTACTGGATCGACGACAACCAGAACATCGAGCTCTCCCTCAATCACTTCGACCTGGAAAACGACGGCGACTACGTCCCGGTCACCGGCGACCGCGACGCCGGCGTTCCCACCACGGCGCGCAAGGGCAACCCGGACGGCGAGCCCGGCTACAACGAGGTGACCAAGGCACAGTTGGCCTACTCCCACGGCGACTGGTTCGGCAACGACCTGGACGTGCAGCTCTACCGCCAGCGCTTCCGCGCCCGGTTCGCCACCACGCCCTACTTCCCTTACGAGGACGACGCGGGTAACACCCTGTATGACCAGACCCGCAACGAGTCCGACAAGTTGGGCGGCAAGTTCACCCTGAGCCGGGACGGCCTGCTCGACGATCGCCTCAAGTTGACCACCGGCATCGACCTGTTGCAGGACGAGACTCGCCAGATGCTGGTGCAGACCGAGCGCACCTATGTCCCCGAGACCCAGTTCCGCAACGTCGCGGCCTTCCTCCAGGGCGACTTCGACCTGACCGATTCGCTGAGCCTGCATGCCGGGGTGCGTCAGGAGCATGCCGAGCTCAAGGTCGATGATTTCAGCACGCTCGATCGCTCCACCGATGACGGTGATCCCAAGGACGTGACAGAGGACCTGGTGAGCGTCGATGGCGGCGAGCCGACCTTCGACGAGACCCTGTTCAATGCCGGCATCGTCTATCAGGCGACCGACTGGGCGCAGCTCTATGCCAACTACTCGGAAGGCTTCGGCATGCCGGACGTGGGGCGGGTACTGCGTGGCCTCGAACAGCCCGGCCAGGACGTCGATACCCTGCTGACGCTGCAGCCCATCGTCACCGATAACCGTGAGATCGGCACTCGCTTCGACTGGAACCGCTTTGGTCTCGAGTTGAGCTACTACGAGTCCAACTCCGACTTCGGCGAGCGTCTCACCGAGGAGAACGGCGTCTGGGTCGGCAACCGCGAGAAGACCGAGATCCAGGGCTTCGAGGTCTCCGGCGAGGCCCGGCCCAGCGACGCCCATCGCCTGCGCCTGTCCTATACCCACGCCGAGGGTGAGTCCGACACCGACGGCGACGGCGAGGTCGACACCAAGCTGACCGGCATCAACATCGCGCCGGACACTCTGAAGCTGGGCTGGAGCGCCGCCTGGAACCGGAAGCTCTCCTCGCACCTGCAGTATCGCTACTACTTCGACCGCAGCGTCGAAGACCCCGAGCTCGAGTTCGAGGGCTACGGCCTGATCGACGCTTCCCTGTCCTATCGCCTGCCGGTGGGTCGCGCCAGCCTGGGCGTCGAGAACCTCGCCGATGAGGATTACTTCACCTACTACTCGCAGGCCGCTCGCGTCAGCGACGATTACTACTTCAAGGGCCGTGGTCGCACCCTGACCCTGGGCTACCAGTTCGACTTCTAAGCCGACAGGTCCATTGATCTAGCTTGTTGAGCGGCGCCCCTGGGCGCCGCTTTTTTGGTCATTGCATCACCCTCAGTTGATAACGCTTTGCATTAGCTTTTGCATCATGCCATCATCCCGCTCCCCATGATGCTTTGCTCAGGGCGTGCTCCCCACCAGGCGCCTGCTGTGCCCCATGACGTGAGTGTCCATGCCGAATGCTTCCGCGCCTGGCGGAAAGGTGCTGATCAGTGTGCTGCTGGGTACCTTCACCGTCAGCCTCAACAACAGCGCCCTGGATCTTGCCCTGGCAGGCGGTCGCCGAGTGCTGCCTTCCGCTGGCCTGGCGGCTGGGCCGCGCCGTGACGCGGCAAGCGTCCGCCTCACTAGGCGAGGCCACATCGCCTGCTCTCTCCCCCGAGCCCCCTCTGCAGACCGCATCCGCCAGGAGGCCGCAATGAAGATGCACGCCCAGGCCCGCCGGTGGCTGGCGGCGCTGCTGGTGACCCTGATGCCGGCGGCGTCCAGCGTCGCCGTCACCGCCAATGATGCCCACGACGGGCGCAGTCTTGCCCATGCGTTCGGCAACACCCAGATTCCCGCCACCCCGCAGCGGGTTGTCACCCTCTACCAGGGCGCGACAGACAGCGCGGTGGCACTCGGCCTCACCCCGGTCGGCGTCGTCGACTCCTGGCTGGAAAAGCCCATGTATCGCTACCTGCGCGAGCCCCTGGCCGGCATCGAGCATGTCGGCCTGGAGACCCAGCCCAACCTGGAAAAGGTGGCCTGGCTGGATCCGGACCTGATCGTGGCCACGCGCTTTCGCCACGAGCGGGTCAGGCCGCTGCTGGAGAAGATCGCGCCGACGGTCGCCACCGGCAGCGTCTTCGACTTCGAGGCCAGCCTGGCGCTGGTGGCCGAGGCCACCGGCCGCGAGGCCCGCGCCCGAGCCTTGATGCGGTACTGGGACGCGCGCGTGGCGGACTTTCGCTGCCAAATCGCCGCCATCCTGGGCGTTACCTGGCCGCAGAAGGCCGCCGTGGTCCGTTTCAAGAGCGACCATGTGCGCCTCTATTCCACCGGGTTCGCCGGCTCCATCCTCGATGCGCTGGGCTTCGCGCAGCCGGACGCCGTGCAGGACCAGGGCTGGGGCATGAAGCTGACCAGCGAGGAGAACATCCCGGTCCTGAATGCCGACGTGATCTTCGTGCTGATGGAGCCGGACGACCCCGCCATCGCGCGGAACTACCGGCACTGGACCTCCCACCCCCTCTGGCAGCGGCTGGACGCCGTCGAGAGCGGGCGTGTCTTCGAGGTGGATGCGGTGAACTGGATCATGGGCGGCGGCATCCTGGCCGCCAATGCCATGCTCGATGACCTCTACGCCCACTATGGGCTGGATAACCCCGACAAGCGCTCGCCGCCTGCGCCGGCCATGCCGGCCGAGGCTGACTGCAGCCTGGATACCACCGCGCAGGACGAGGAGCCGGTCGCATGCTGAATCACCGGATGTCCCGAGTCGCCGGTCTGCTGCTGGGCCTGCTGCTGGTCGCGGCGGCCTTCGTGGCCAGCGTCATGCTGGGCACCACCGAGATCACCCCGCCCACCTTCCTCGAGGCGCTGCTGCACTACGACCCCAGCCGGGTCGCGCATATCATCCTGGTCACGGAGCGCCTGCCGCGGGCGGTGATCGCCGCCCTGGTCGGCGCCAGCCTGGCCATCGCCGGCGCCCTGATGCAGACCATGACCCGCAATCCCCTCGCCTCGCCGAGCATCCTGGGCATCAACGCCGGGGCCATGTTCTTCGTGGTGATCGCGGTCTCGCTGCTGCCCCTCCACGCCCCGGCCGAGGTTGTCTGGGCGGCGCTGCTGGGGGCCCTGGTGGCGGCCGGCCTGGTGGTGCTCCTGAGTCGCGGCCGTCATGGGGAGCTGTCGCCGCTGCGGGTGGTGCTGGCGGGGGTGGCCGTCACCGCCATGTTCGTCTCCTTCAGTCAGGGCCTGCTGATCATCGACCGCCAGAGCTTCGAGAGCGTGCTCTACTGGCTGGCCGGCTCCGTCTCCGGCCGCGAGCTGTCCCTGGTGGTGCCGCTGCTGCCGTTGTTCGGCGGCGCCCTGCTGCTGTGCGCCCTGCTCGTCCGCCACGCCAATGCCCTGCTGCTGGGCGACGACATGGTCAAGGGGCTGGGCATGCGCGCCGGCACCATCAAGCTGTTGCTGGGCCTGGCGGTGATCCTGCTCGCCGGCAGCTCGGTGGCACTGGCCGGTATGATCGGCTTCGTCGGGCTGATCGTGCCCCACATGGCCCGGGGGCTCTTCGGCGTCGACCATCGCTGGCTGCTGCCGGCCTGTGCCCTGCTGGGCGCCAGCCTGTTGCTGCTGGCCGATGTGGCCTCGCGCTTTTTGATGGCCCCTCAGGATGTGCCGGTGGGGGTGATGACCGCGCTGATCGGCACGCCCTTCTTCATCCATCTGGCGCGCAGGAAATCGGCCTGACCATGACCCACTCCACGACCCTGAATCCCTCGACCGATGCCACCGCCGATACCGGCCGGGCGCGCTATGCGAGCCTCCTGGGCCTGCTCGGGTTGGTACTACTGGCCAGCATGGGCCTGTCGCTTGGCCTCGGCAGCTTCCCCACCGCCTTTGGCGAGATACTGCGCGCCATGGCCGCGCCCCAGGACAGCGACATCGCCTTCATCGTCTGGGAACTGCGCCTGCCGCGCCTCCTGTTGGCCGTGCTGGTGGGGGCGGCCCTGGCCGTGGCCGGCGCCATCCTCCAGGGCATGGTGCGCAACCCGCTGGCCTCCCCCGATGTGATCGGCATCACCAGCGGCGCCGCCCTGGCCGCCGTGACCTTCCTGGCGTTGGCCGGCACCACCCTGAGCATCCATTGGCTGCCGGCCGCTGCGCTCGCCGGTGCGCTGCTGGCCGCCCTGCTGGTGTTCCTGCTGGCCTGGAAGGGCAGCGTCGCCCCCTCGCGCCTGGTGCTGGTCGGCATCGGCCTCTCCGCCGCCATGGGCGCCCTGACCACCCTGCTGATCGTGATCAGCGACGATGCCGCCGCCATGACCGCCTATGTGTGGCTGACCGGCAGTCTCTATGCCGCCCAGTGGCAGGATGTGCTGGGCATGCTGCCCTGGCTGCTGGTGGCGACTCCCCTCTGCCTGGCCCAGGCGCGGCACATGGATGCCATGGCGTTGGGTGACGCGGTGGCCCAGGGGCTGGGCGTTAACCTCTTGCGCAGCCGGCTGGTGCTGATGGCCTGCAGCGTGGCCCTGGCGGGTGCGGCCGTGGCCTTCGCCGGGGGGCTCAGCTTCGTGGGCCTGATCGCGCCGCATATCGCGTCCCGCCTGGTGGGCCGGGGCTTCGCCCGGCTGGTGCCCGCCGCCGCCCTGGTGGGGGCTCTGATCGTGCTCTACGCCGACCTGCTCGGCCGGGTGGCCTTCCTGCCCAAGGATCTGCCCGCCGGCATCTTCGTCTCGGGGGTGGGCGCGCCCTTCTTCGTCTACCTGCTGCACCGCACCCGCTACCGCAGTGGCTGAATCACCGAGCCGATCGGTGTTGAAAATGAGAATGCTTTATCTTAACGTGCTCCGACTCAGGACCCACACCAACGAGCCAACCCATGACCTCGATGCCTGCCACGCCACCTCGACTGACGGGCGAAGCCCTGCGCGCCGGGTACGAGTCACGTCCCGTGCTGGACGGCGTCGATCTGGCGGTGGCCGAAGGCAAGCTGACGGTGCTGCTCGGCCCCAACGGTAGCGGGAAGTCGACGCTGCTGAAGACACTGGCGCGAACCCTCACACCCAGTTCCGGCCGCGTCTGTCTCGATGGCCAGGACATCCATCGTCACAAGACGCGGGAGGTAGCACAGCAGCTGGGCATCCTTCCCCAGGGGCCCGACGCACCGGAAGGGCTGACGGTTCGACAGCTGGTCGGCATGGGGCGCTTCCCCCATCAGCGGCTGTGGCGACAGGATGCCGAGCAGGACGCCCGCGCCATCCGCCAGGCGATGGTCTATGCCGATGTCACGGACTTCGCCGAACGCAGCGTCGACGCGCTCTCCGGCGGCCAGCGGCAGCGCTGCTGGATCGCCATGGTGCTGGCCCAGGAGACAGATCTGATCCTGCTCGACGAGCCCACCACCTTCCTCGATCTCAAGGTGCAGGTGGACCTGCTGGAGCTGCTGTCTCGCCTGGCCCACGAGCACGGCCGCACCCTGCTGCTGGTGCTACATGACCTGAACCTGGCGGCAGCCTACGCCGACGAGCTCGTGATGATGCGCGACGGCCGGATCGTGGCCAACGGCCCCCCTGAGCAGGTCTTCACGGCCCACCACCTCAAGCGGGTCTTCGATCTCGATGCCCAGGTGCTCGAGGATCCCGAGACCGGCAGCCCGATCTGCGTGCCGTACACCCGTCAGGGAGCGAGAGCGCGCACCCGGCCCACCTCGCCTACCGTCGACCGGCGCGCTGTCTCATGAGTCATCTCTTCTGCGCGGACCTCAGCCGCGAGCAGGAGGATCCGCTGGGCGGCAGCGCCGCTCACGCCGAGCGCAACCTGCTGATCAGCTGGCCACGCGCCAAGTGGACCCGCAACCTGCGCCATGCCAGCGGCATGCCGGATAGCCTGGTACGAATGCTCGATGCCATCGCCGCCGACGGGCGCAGAATCAACCTGATTCATCGCCGCGAGCAGGCCGGCGATGTCCATCGGGTGTTCCTGATGCCCGAACGCCGCGGCTTCGTGGTGCCGCGCGAGGCACTGGAGGCCTTTCTGACCGCCTGGCGATCGGGGGCCACACTGGCCGCCTGGGAAGAGGCCCCGGTCGAACGGGACCTGTTGCTGTGCTGCACCCACGGCAAGAAGGACAAGTGCTGCGCCAAGTACGGCTACCAGACCTACAAGCGCCTTGCTGAGGAGGTCTCAACGCACGAACTGCCCTTCGATGTGTGGGAGAGCAGCCATCTTGGCGGCTGCCGCTTCGCGGCCAGCCTCATCCTGCTCTCACCGGTACGCAAGTATGGCCGCATCACGCCGCAGCAGGCGCTGCCCTTCCTGCAGGCCGAAGCGCGCGGCCGACGCTTCCTTCCCGGCTACCGCGGCGATTCCCACCTGACACCCGCGCAGCAGTGCGCCCAGCTCGCGGCGCTGGGACACCTATCGGTGCCACGGCACGCGCCCCGGCTGACGCTGCTAGAAGACAGCGGCAGCGAGTACCGACGCCACCAGCGGTGGCAATGGGAAAATCAGGACGGGTACGGCTTCCTGAGCATTACATGCGAGACGACCACAATCCGTCGTGTCGACACCTGCGCCGACCTCGACGAGGGCCCCACGGACAGCCGTGTCTGGCGGATCAGCGAGCTCGTGGAGGAGGACGTCTGAAGCTTCCCGAAACCTCAACGAAAAGAGCCGCACCTCGCTTAGCCGCGCCTCACTGAGGCGCGGCTCTGGCTCGGTTACAGACCAGGCTGTTGACGTTTTCAGCCCTCCTCGGTCGGGGAGCCTAGCCGGTGGCGTTCTGGTAGCGACGCGCGACGTCTTCCCAGTTGATGACGTTGAAGAAGGCCGCCACGTAGTCGGGACGCTTGTTCTGATACTTCAGGTAGTAGGCGTGCTCCCAGACGTCCAGGCCCAGCACGGGCGTCCTGCCCTCCATGATCGGGCTGTCCTGGTTGAGGGTGTTCTCCACCTTCAGCGTGCCCTCGGGCGTGACGCTCAGCCAGGCCCAGCCGCTGCCGAAGCGGCCCAGCGCCGCCTTGGTGAAGGCCTCCTTGAAGGCCTCGAAGCCGCCCAGCTCGCTGTCGATGGCCTGGGCGACCTTGCCCTGAGGCTGGCCACCGCCGTCGGGCGACATCATCTGCCAGAACATGGAGTGGTTGGCGTGACCGCCGCCGTTGTTGATCACGGCCTGGCGGTGGCTATCCGGGACGCGGTCGAGGTTGGCGATCAGCTCCTCGACGTGAACGTCCTCCAGACCGGTACCCTCGAGGGCGGCGTTGAGGTTGTTGACGTAGGTCTGATGGTGACGGGTGTGGTGAATCTCCATGGTCAGCGCATCGACGTGCGGTTCCAGGGCATCGTAGGCATAGGGAAGATCAGGAAGGGTGTGCGGCATGGTGCTTCCTCCTTGCGGGTATCCGTTGGGGGCCACTCGACCCGATTCACCCCCAAGGATGGCAGAGAAGCGCACTTGTTGCTAATAGTTCTCGTTATCTCTTGTATAGCGGACGTTAATCAAGGACCTGCTACCGCATACGGCTGACATACGACGAGGCCGACCCGCATGGGGTCGGCCTTGAATGGGGCGAGCCGTGCCTCGCGCGGGCAGGCTCTACAATTTCTGTTCGAGTTCCGGCAGGACGTCAAACAGGTCGCCAACCAATCCATAGTCGGCCACCTGGAAGATCGGCGCCTCCTCGTCCTTGTTGATCGCGACGATCAC
>NZ_VBUI01000013.1 GCF_005780185.1 Halomonas urmiana
CCAGGTGCTGGTCCTTGAGAATCCAGGGCGCTTCCAGGCCCAGGCCGAGGGTCAGAATCTGGGTGCCGTCCATGCCATGCCTCCTGTCCAAGTGGAGGTCATATCCTGGCCCAGCTCAGGGGGCGAATTCCACACCCAACGACGAAGAGCCCTTATTCTTGCGTGATGGTCACGGCCTTTCCCCTGGCGGGCTCCGGCCTTTTCGGCCTGGGCTTCGGGTTGGTGGCGCCCTTGGTCCACCCATGCTCGCGCATGTCTTGTTCGGGGCGGTGATCGGCGCCACCCATGCCTGGCTGCGCGGCATGTTTTAGGCCCCGTCCCCGACCCTCACCGCACCGGCATCGGCGTTGCGCCACGCCAGCGGCGAGTAGCCGGTATGACGGCGGAACACCTTGGCCAGGGCCGAGGCACTGCTGTAGCCCACCCGCTCGGCAATGGTGTCCAGCGGCACGCCGTCCCGCAGCAGGCTCTTGGCCAGGCTGATCCGGTACTGGCTCAGGTAGGCGGCGGGGGGCTGGCCGACGCTGTCGCGAAAGACGCTGGCGAAGCGGGCGCGGGACATGCCGGCCTCGTGGGCCAGCCCGTGCAGCGACCAGTCGGCCGCCGGTCGCTCGTGCATGGCGATCAGTGCCTTGACCAGCTTGGGGTGCGCCATGCCCGCCAGCATTCCGGAATCCACCTCACCGGCGTCCATCAGGTAGCGCAGCAACCGGATCACCAGCAGCTCGCACAGTCGGTCCAGGCTGGCCTGCCGGCCGCAGCGTTGCTCGCGCATCTCCTCGAGCATCAGCGGCAGCAGGCCGGCCATGCCGGTCAGCCGGTCCAGGGGAATCGCCAGCAGCGTCGGCAGGGCGCGATAGATCGGGCAGAGGTGGCCGGCCCCGAAGCGGAACGAGCCGCACAGGGTCTCGGCGCCCGCCGGGCCCGGCCCGAGCCGATGCGCGTCGCTGGTGGCCAGCAGGATCAGCACCGGCGCATCGAAGCGCCGCTGCGTGCCGTCCGCCAGCTCCAGGTGCACGCTGCCGTGGGTCAGGACATGGACGAAACCCATGCCGGCCTGTGCCGGATGACGAGTGCTGTAGCACAGCGGGCCGGCGTTGAACACGCTGGCGGCAAGGTGGAAGTGGGCGAGCAGGGCGGCGAGCCGGTCCATGGTGAGACTCCTGGACGCTATTTTAAGATATTTGGAATCCTATCGTCTAACCGTCGTTCTATACTGTCAATCGAGCGTGATCGAAACGGCACATGAACGAGAGGAGCGAGGCGATGATGACGACGATCAACACCCTTGGCCTGGCGGCGCTGCTGACCCTGGCCGGGATTCCTGCCTTCGGCGCCGATCTGGCGACCACGACCTTCCGTGACCATGTGGACGGTGAGGGCAACATCTCACTGCCGGCGGATGCGCGGGCCAGCTGGGTGCACCTGGGCTCCTGGGTGGTTAATGACGCCGAGGCCCCGGGCGCCGGCTTCCACGACGTCTATACCCAGCCCGAGGCCGCCCAGGCGTACCGGGACAGCGGCGAGTTCGCCGATGGCACCGTGCTCATCAAGGAAATTCGCGGCATCGAGTCCGCCGAGAAGACCACCGGGCCGGCGCTGTGGGCGGGTGAGCCGCAGCTCTGGTTCGTGATGGTCAAGGATGCCCAGGGGCGGTTCGACGGCCCCCACTGGGGCGAGGGCTGGGGCTGGGCGCTCTTCAAGGCCGACAATCCGGACGTGAACGTGTCCGAGAGCTTCGAAAGCACCTGCATGGGCTGCCATGTCCCGGCGCAGCAGACCGACTGGGTGTACGTCGAGGGCTATCCGACGCTGCAATGAGCCGGGGGCGGCCGACGGCCGTGGGGAACTGATGCCCCGGAGGACCATGCCGCTTCTCCGGGGCATCAGTTCCCCCATTCTTGCGGCGTCACATCACACCCGGACACGCCTCTACCGCCATCTGACCGCCGCACCTCCTATGGAGCGCCTACACTGAAAAGGCACATCAATAGCCGGGAGGACGCCATGAAGTCTCGCCTGTTACGCGGGGTGATGGCCGGGTTCACGGCCACCCTCGTCATCTCGCTGATCATGGTGCTGCGCCTGGCGGCGGGCATCATCCCCTGGTACAACCCCATCGAAGTCATGAACCTGGCCGCCCAGGACGTGCTCGGCACGCCGGATAGCCGCATGCTGGCCTGGGGCATCCATTTCGCCGTGGGCACGCTGATCTGGGGGCTGCTGTTCGCGCTGCTGGTGCCCTATCTCCCCGGCCGCACGCCCACGCGCCGCGGCCTGGAGTTCGGCGTGGCCAGCTGGCTGGTGGTGATGCTCACGGTCTTTCCCCTGGCGGGCTCCGGCCTGTTCGGCCTGGGCCTCGGGCTGGTGGCACCGCTCTCCATGCTGATCGCCCACCTCATCTTCGGTGCGGTGATCGGCGCCGTCTATGGCTGGGGGAGGGGCGTGGTCTAGCCTCGGCAGGGGCGGCACTCAACTGCCGCCGGCAAGTCGCATCGTCTAGGCTGTCAGGGGATGACGGCGGAGGACACGACGATGCTCAAGGCGGTACTGCTCGATATCAGCGGCGTGTTGACCGAGGACGGCGAGGCCCTGCCCGGTGCCGTGGAGGCGGTGGCGCGGCTCGAGGCGAGCGGGCTTGTGCTGCGCTTTCTCACCAATACTTCGCGCAAGACCTCGGCGGCGGTGTGCGAGGAGCTCGAGCGGCTCGGCTTCGCGGTGACGCCGGCGCAGGTCTTCACCGCGCCGGGGGCGATCCGCCGCCATCTCGAGCGCCATCGGCTGACGCCCTACCTGCTGATCCACGAACACCTCGAGCCGGAGTTCGCCGGTCTGCCCGAAGGAGAGCCCAGCGCCGTGGTGCTCGGCGATGCCGAGCAGCGCTTTGACTACGCCCACCTCGACACGGCCTTCCGTCTGCTGCTGGCGGGCGCGCCGCTGCTCGCCGTGGGCACCAATCGCTACTTCCGCGCGGATGGCACCCTGCACCTGGATGCCGGCCCCTTCGTGCGCGCCCTGGAGTATGCCGCCGACATCGAGGCCCGCATTCTCGGCAAGCCCTCGGGCGACTTCTTCCACGCCGTGCTCGACGCGGCCGGGGTGAAACCCAATGAGGCGCTGATGGTGGGCGATGATGTGGAGTGCGACGTGCTCGCCGCCATGGCGATCGGCCTCGCGGCGTGTCTGGTGCGCTCCGGCAAGTATCGCCCGGGCGACGAGGAGAGGGCGCCCGAGGCGCGCTGCGAGGCGAGCCTTGAAGCGCTGGTCGAGGCGCTGCTCGAGACGCCGTGATTTCGACCGCTACAGGTTGATAGCAGGCTAACGCGTCCCCATATCGGGCTCAGGTCACACGATTCGCCACCGAGGAGGGCCCATGAGCCAAGGCAATGACTACACCCCGCCGAAGGTCTGGACCTGGGAGAAGGCCAGCGGCGGCACCTTCGCCAGCATCAACCGCCCCGTCGCCGGGCCCACCCACGAGAAGGAACTGCCGGTCGGCGAGCATCCCTTCCAGCTCTACTCCATGGGCACGCCCAACGGGGTGAAGGTCACGGTGATGTTCGAGGAGCTGCTGGCACTCGGCCACCGGGAGGCCGAGTACGACGCCTGGCTGATCCGCATCGGCGAGGGCGACCAGTTCGGCAGCGGCTTCGTGGCGATCAACCCCAACTCGAAGATCCCGGCGCTGGTCGATCGCAGCGGCGACGAGCCGGTGCGGGTGTTCGAGTCAGGCGCCATCCTGCTCTATCTCGCCGAGCGTTTCGGCGAGTTCCTGCCGAGCGAGCTCGCTGCGCGCACCGAGACGCTCAACTGGCTGTTCTGGCAGATGGGCAGCGCGCCCTTCCTGGGCGGCGGCTTCGGCCACTTCTACGCCTACGCGCCCGAGCCGCTGGAGTACCCCATCGACCGCTACACCATGGAGGTCAAGCGCCAGCTCGACGTGCTGAACCGCCGCCTGGCCGAGACGCGCTACCTGGCCGGCGACACCTACACCATCGCCGATATCGCCAACTGGGCCTGGTACGGCCAGCTGGCGCTGGGCCGGATCTACGGCGCCGGCGAGTTCCTGCAGGTGCAGGAGTACGAACACGTGCAGCGCTGGGCCAAGGAGATCGATGCCCGGCCGGCGGTGCAGCGTGGCCGCATGGTCAACCGCACCTTCGGCGAGCCCTCCATGCAGCTCCACGAGCGCCACGACGCCAGCGACTTCGAGCACAAGACGCAGGGCGTTATAAGCTCTTAATCTTCTGGTCATTGCACACCGAGCGCCGTGGGCCTAAGGTCCGCGGCGCTTATCGTTTCCCGAGAGGTCAAGATGTCTACTCTTCTGTCCCCCCTGTGGCACGGCTACCGCGATGCCTCGCTGATCCTGCGCGTGAGCCTCGCCCTGGTGCTGGGCGTGGTGGTCGGCCTGGTCGGCGGGCCCGCGGTGGCCGAATGGCTGGCCCCGCTGGGCGAGCTGCTGATGCGGCTGTTGAAGTTCATCATCCTGCCCATCGTGCTGTTCACCCTGATGACCGGCATCAACCAGGGCCGGGCCGGCAGCCTGGGGCGAATCGGCCGCAAGGTGTTCCTCTACTACCTGGCCACCTCGGCGCTGGCCATCGCCGTGGGCCTGGCCGTGGCCACCCTGCTGTCGCCGGGGGAGGGCATGTCGCTGGCCGGGGCCGGCTCGGTCTCGGTGCCCGACAATCCCGGCATCCTCTCGGTGGTGCTCGGCATCGTGCCGAACAACATCGTCGCCGCCTTCGCCGAGCAGGACCTGCTGGGCATCATCTTCGTCGCGCTGGTCTTCGGCCTCGCCGTGGCGAAGATGCGTCAGTCCGAGTCCCAGGCGGCGCTGGGCGAGCGGCTCTATGGCCTGATTGAGGCGCTCAACGCCGCCACGCTCAAGGTGATGGGCGGCATCCTGCACGTCGTGCCGGTCGGGGTCTTCGCCATCGTGGTGGGCACCGTCGCCGAGCAGGGCTTCGCGACCCTGCTGTCGCTGGGCGACATGGTGGCGGTGCTCTACCTGGCGCTGGGCGTGCAGCTGCTGGTCTATCTGGGCCTGCTCAAGGGCTTCGGCGTGCCGGCGCGGGCCTTCTTCCGCGAGGCGCGCACCCCCATGGCCACCGCCTTCGCCACCCAGAGCAGCTCCGGCACCCTGCCGCTGACCCTGGACGCCGCGAGCCGCCTGGGCCTGCCGCGCAGCCTCTACGGCTTCAGTCTGCCGCTGGGCGCGACGCTCAACATGGACGGGGCGGCGATCCGCATCGCCATTTCGGCGGTGTTCGCCGCCAACGTGATGGGCGCGCCGCTGGACTGGTCGAGCATGCTGCAGATCGTGGTGGTGGGCACGCTGATCTCGGTGGGCACCGCCGGGGTGCCCGGCGCCGGCATCGTGATGATCGCCACGGTGTTCTCCCAGGTCGGCCTGCCCATCGAGGCCGTGGCGCTGCTCACCGCCATCGATGCGCTGGTCGGCATGGGCTGCACGGCGCTCAACGTCACCGGCGATCTCGTCGGCACCGCCGTGATCGGCCGCAGCGAGGGCGAGCGCCTCGACGAGGCTCGCGCCGCGCCGCAGGCGGCGGCCGCTGCCGGCCAGGGTGACGCCTCATGAGCAGCACCCCCTTCGCGGCGCTGGCCTGTCCGCTGGACGGCGGGGCACTAAAGCGCCACGACGGCGCCTGGCGCTGCGCCGCCGGGCACAGCTTCGATATCGCCCGGCAGGGCTACGTGCACCTGCTGCCGGTGCAGCAGAAGCGCTCCCGGGATCCCGGCGACAGCAAGGCGATGGTCGCGGCGCGTCAGCGCTTCCTCGAGGCCGGCCACTATCGGCCGGTGGCCGACGCGGTCGGCCGCGCCGTGCTGGCCGGGGCGGGGCCGGGCACGCTGAGCTGCCTCGATGCCGGCTGCGGCGAGGGCTACTACCTGCGCGAGCTCGCCCGAACTTGTGATGAAAGCTGTGACGAGGGGCTCGAGGGGGCGAGCGACACGCCGCCGTCGCTGTCGCTGCTGGGCCTGGATATCTCCAAGTGGGCGGTGCTCGCCGCCGCCCGGCAGGGCAAGCAGGCGGGGGTGTCGGCCAGCTGGGTGGTGGGCAGCAACGCCCACCTGCCCGTGCAGTCGGGCACGCTGGATCGGCTGCTGTGCCTGTTCGGCTTCCCGGTGGCCGCGGAGTTCGCCCGGGTGATGAGGCCCGGCGGGGTGCTGCTGATGGCCGAGGCCGGGCCGGATCATCTGCGCGAGCTGCGCGAGATCATCTACCCCCGGCTGAAGCCCAAGCGCACCGCAGAGCCCGCGGCGCCGGCGGGCTTCGAGCGCCTCGACACCGAGACCCTGCGCTACCCCCTCGAGCTCGAGGGCGCCGCGCCCATCGCCGACCTGCTGGCGATGACCCCGCATCTCTATCGCGCCGGCGTCGAGGGCCGGGAGCGGGCGGCGTCGCTCGAGTCGCTCACCGTCACCGTGGAGGTGCGCTTGACCCGCCTCAAACGCCGCGGCGCCGAGGAGCCGGCGGCATGACGCCCGTCGCGGATCAGGTCGCCCTCGAGGTCGCGAGGTTTTCGCCGACCACGGCGGGTGACTATCTTGACAGGTAGCATCGATGCCCAGATCAAGGAGCCCGTGCCCATGAACACACCCGTGATAGCGGCCAACTCGCCCGCGACCGTGACCCTGACCAAAGGCAAGGAGTACGCCTTCTGCCGCTGCGGACGCTCGGCCAACCAGCCCTTCTGTGACGGCTCCCACGCCGGCACGGGTTTCACGCCCCTGAGCTTCGTGGCCGAAGAGGACGGCGAGGCCACCCTGTGTCGCTGCAAGCACACCGCCGATGCGCCCTATTGCGACGGCACCCACGCGCGCTTCAGCGATGACCAGGTGGGCCAGGAAGGCCCCGGCGATGCCGCCGACGAGTCGGACGAGTCGGACGAGTCGGACGAGTCGGATGCATCGGAGGAGAGCGGCGGGGCGCCCGAGGCCAAGGCCACCGAGGAGGAGCCCACGGTGGCTTTCATCCACCGGCTGGCCCGCGAGGGGCTCGAGCGGATGGGCCCCCATGGGCCGATCAGCGCCATGGGCGTGCCGCGCCACACCCTGCCGCACTGGGACGACCTGCAGATCATGGCCGCCCAGCTGGCGACTCAGCCGCTCGGGGAAGAGGCTGGCGTCGCCACCGAACTGGTCATCGGCCCCGAGGCCAAACAGCCGCTGACGCTTGCCATGCCGCTGCTGGTCTCGGACATGAGCTTCGGCGCCCTCTCCGAGGAGGCCAAGATCGCCCTGGCCCGTGGGGCCGAGCGGGCCGGCACCGGGATCTGCTCCGGCGAGGGAGGCATGCTGCCCGAGGAGCAGCAGGAGAACTCGCGCTATTTCTATGAGCTCGCCAGCGCCCGGTTCGGCTACGACGAGGCGCTGCTGGAGAAGGTCCAGGCCTTCCACTTCAAGGGTGGGCAGGGCGCCAAGACCGGCACCGGCGGCTTCCTGCCGGGCAACAAGAACACCGCCAGGATCGCCGAGGTGCGCGGCATCCCTGAGGGTGAGCCGGCGGTCTCGCCGCCGACCTTCGAGGACCTGCACTCGGTCGCCGACTTCCGCCACTTCGCCGACCGGGTGCGGGAGCGAAGCGGTGGCATCCCGATCGGCTTCAAGCTCAGCGCCAATCATATCGAGCGGGACATCCAGTTTGCGCTCGACGCCGGCGCCGACTACCTCATCCTCGACGGCCGCGGCGGCGCCACCGGGGCGGCCCCGACGCTCTTTCGCGACCACATCAGCGTGCCCACCATCCCGGCCCTGGCGCGGGCCCGGCGCCATCTCGACGAGCAGGGCGCCAGCGGCCGCGTCACCCTGATCGTCACCGGTGGGCTGCGGGTGCCGAGTGACTTCGTCAAGGCCATGGCGCTCGGCGCCGACGGCATCGCCATCGCCAACAGTGCCATCCAGTCGATCGGCTGCGTGGCCGCCCGGATCTGCAACACCAACAACTGTCCCGCCGGCGTCGCCACCCAGCGCCAGGACCTGCGCCAGCGGCTCGACGTCGACAAGTCCGCCCGCCAGCTGCAGACCTTCCTCGAGGCCTCCGTGGCGCTGATGCAGGTGATGGCGCGGGCCTGTGGGCACCACCGCCTGGATCAGTTCAACGTGGAGGATCTCGCCACCTGGCAGCGCGAGATGGCCCTGCTCAGCGGGGTGCGCTACGCCGGGGTGCTGGATCCGCGCGGCTGAGCGGCGCTGATCGCCAGCGCGTCGGCGATCAGCGCCAGCCCATGTGCCAGGTGGCGTCGTCCTTGAGGGCCTGCCAGGGCAGGGTGGTCTCGCGCCGGGTATAGATCGCCTCGAGGATCACCTCGACCACGGTCTCCTCCTCGTCGCGCACGAGTTTCGTCACCAGGAAGTGCTTCTCCTTGTGGCGGGGCTGCACGGCGGTCCACTTGCTGTGGTGGAGCTTCTCGGGATTGATGGCGTTCATGGCCGTCTCCTCGGGGGGATGAGGCGCGGGGCGAGGCTGCGGAGTGTGACACCTCAGGCGCGCCTCAGGCTCTCAGCCCGGAAGGGGAAAGGCAACGGCGGCGCCGGCTTGGCCGGCGCCGCCGTTTGCATTACGCGATGCGGATCAGAGCCTGACCAGCATCTTGCCGCGGTTGGCGCCCTCGAATAGCTTGAGGAAGGCGTCCGGAGTGCGCTCGAGGCCCTCCTCGATGGTCTCCTCGTAGTCGATCCGGCCGTTCTCGACCTGCGGGCCGACCTCCTCGAGAAACTGCGGATAGTGGTCCCAGTGATCGAAGACGATGAAGCCCTGCATGCGGGCGCGGCGAATCAGGATCATCGCCAGGTTGCCCGGCCCGGCGCTCGGCGTGTCGTCGTTGTAGCGGGCGATCATGCCGCACACCGCGATGCGCGCGCCGACCCGCAGGGTGTTCAGCGCCGCCTCGAGGCAGGTGCCGCCGACGTTCTCGTAGTAGACGTCGAAGCCCTCGGGGCAGGCCGCGTTGAGGGCCTCGGTGAGCTGGGCGGCGTCCTTGCCCTGGTAGCTGACGGCCTTGACGCCGTGCGCCTCGAGCCAGTCGAGCTTCTCCTGGGAGCCGGCGATGCCGACCACGGTGCCGCCCTTGGCCTTCGCCAGCTGCACGGCCAGTGACCCCACCGCGCCGGCGGCGCCGCTGACCAGCACGTTGTTGTCTTCCTGCATCTCGGCGATCAGGTTGAGGCCGGTCCAAGCGGTCATGCCCGGCATGCCGAGCACGCCCAGGTAGGCCTGCTCCGGCACCTCGAAGGTGGGCAGGGTCTCGAGCTCTGCAGCGGGCAGCTGGGCGATGTCGCGCCAGCCGCCCATGTGGCGCACTTTGGTGCCCACCGGAAAGTTCGCATCGCGGGATTCGATGACCTCGCCGATGGCGGCCCCTTCCAGCGGCGCGTTGAGCTCGAACGGCTCAATGTAGGTGGTCACACCACTCATGCGGCCGCGCATGTAGGGGTCCACTGACAGCCAGCGGTTGCGGATGCGCACTTCGCCCTCGGCGAGGTCGGGCAGCGCCTGCTCGTGCAGATCGAACAGCTCCCGGGCCGGGGTGCCCTGGGGGTGATCGTTGATGGTGAAGAAGCGGGTTTGCATCGTGCGACTCCTGTCGGTGTGCGGTGTAAGTGTCACTAGACGACCAGTCTAATCCAGGGTGGCGAGCAGGCCAACCACCACCCTGGTGAAGAGCGGCGTCGTGGCGTTGAGAATGGAGGCGGTCCGTGCGGTCGCCTCGGCCTGTGCGGCCAACCGGATCGGCGTACTGATTCCCTGCCTCCGCGTGCTACGCGGCGACGGCAACCTGGGCGGCTATCGGTGGGGCTGGAGCGCAAGCGTGCCCTGCTGGAGGCCGAGCGAGGTGGCGGGGAGACACTAAGGCCGCTGATCTATAGTGATGGGTAGCCCTCACCGTGGCGACGCCAGGAGGCCTCTCATGACCATGATCCCCGTGATTCGCGACGATGCCAGAGGGGCGGCCCTCCTCGATGAGCAGATCCTCGATACCGCCCTGGCGATGGCCGAGGAGGGCGGCTGGAAGGCGGTGACCCTGCCGCAGGTGGCGGCGCGCCTGGGCATTCCGGCCAGCCGCGTGCTCGAGCATTTCCGCGACCTGAATGCGGTGGCCGATGCCTGGTTCGGCCATGGCTTGAAGGCGATGCTGGCCGATAACCCCGCCGGCTTCGCCGACTGGCCGGCGAGCGAGCGCCTGGAGCATTGTCTGATGGCGTGGTTCACGGCCATGGCGCGGCACCGCCGGGTGACCGTGGAGATGCTGTGCAGCAAGGCCCACCTGCCGCATCCGCATACCTGGGTGCCGATGGTGTTCGATCTGTCGCGATTGATCCAATGGCTGCGCCAGGCGGCTTTCCTCGAGGCGCCTTATGGCAGTCGCCACGCCCGGGCCGAGGAGGTCGGCCTGACGCTGCTGTTTCTCGCCACCCTGAGCACCTGGTCCCGCGATACCGCGCATGACCTGCATGCCACCCGCCAGGCCCTGCACAAGCGGCTGGCCTGCTGCGCCTGGCTGGTGCGCTGACCCACACGCCGGCCATCGCGGCTGGCGGCCCTGAACGAAAACACCCCATCCGGCGTGGGCCGAATGGGGTGCGGTGAGCGCAGCGTCGTGCTCATGGCCTCAGCGTTGAGGCTGTTCCTCGAAGAGTTCCGCCTTGGCATCGCGCATGACGTTCTCGCAGGCGGCCTGGTGGGCGAGCTGGATGAGCAGGCCCTGGGTCACGGCGAAGCCCTTCTCCAGGCAGGTGTCGACGTCCTCGCGGCTCACTTCGGGGGTGACGTTGCAGTCAAGCTTGATCGTTCTTCCACCACCGTCCAGCCGGTCGGCGAATTCCCGAAAGCGCCAGGCGATTCGCTCCTTCCAGCTGGCTGATTCTTCCACGCCCTCGTTTACGCTAAACGTGCACTGCCACTCCGGTTTGTAGACCTTCATGAGAACCTCCCGTGCTGGCTTGAAAGAATGATCGATCGTGTCTTCTGCTCCGTATCTAAAGATGTTGCACAATCATCATACAGGCTTTCGCTCGACTGACCATCGCTGTCGCCATGGGGCCCGTCGGCGGTCGCATCCCACGCGAGCGGGGCTCACTCGAGGTCGACCTCGCTCAGCACGCCGGTCAGCTGCTCCAGCACCTCGCCGCTATGTCGCCAGAAGTGCCAGAAGAGCGGGACGGACAGCGCGCGCTCCGGGGCGATGCTGGCCAGCCGGCCCTCTGCCACCGGCGACGCCACTTGCATGCGCGGCATCATGCCGTAGCCCATGCCGGCGAGCGTCAGGCGCACGAAGCCCTCCGACGAGGGGCAGAGGTGGTAGGGAAAGTGGCCGTGGCAGCCGCAGCTCGCCAGGAAACGGTGCTGCAGCTGGTCATGGGGGCCATAGACGATGGCGGGAGCTCGTCGGAAGGCCTCGGGCGTCGGTCCTGTCGGGAAGTGGCGGTCGATGTAGGCTGGGGTGGCGTAGGGGTGGTAGACCATGGTGCCCAGCGGCACGCAGCGGGCCCCGGCGATGGGCTGGTCGCTGGCGCACAGGCAGGCCGCCACCTCGCCGTCGCGCAGCCGCTTGAGCCCCACGTCCTGGTCCTCGATCACCAGGTCCAGCAGCAGGCCCTTGGCCCGGCAGAAGTCGCCGACGGCCGCGGCCCACCAGGTGGCCAGGCTATCGGCATTGAGGGCGATACGCAGGCGGGGTGCGGCCTCCTCCAGGGTCGGCAGCGTCGTGCGCAGGTCGTGCTCCAGCAGCTGCACCTGCTGAACATGGTTGAGCAGCCGCTGGCCCGCGGGGGTGGGCGCGAGAGTCGGGTGGCGGATCAGCACCGGCTGCCCCAGGCGGACCTCCAGCGCCTTGATCCGTTGGGAGACCGCCGACTGCGAGAGCCCCAGCTGCTCGCCGGCGCGCTCGAAGCCGCCGCACTCGATCACCGTGGCCAGCGCCTGGAGCAGCTTGTAGTCCAGCATGGGCCCTCCATCGGGCAGGCGTAGCAGGGGTTAGGTATAAGAAAAACTGATGTGATATTAGCAGGATGATTTTTTGGCATGCCAGGATGTCGCTATGCTGGCCCCTCTCGACGGGAATCAGGAGGGGGACACGCGATGCTGGAGAGCTATCTCACCGGGCTTTTGGTATGCGGCGGCATCATCGTCGCCATCGGCGCGCAGAATGCCTACGTGCTGGGCGTGGCCGTGCGCCGTGAGCATCACTGGTGGTCGGCGGGCCTCTGCATGAGTACCGATGCGCTGCTGCTGCTGGCCGGGATGTTCGGGGTCAGTGCGGTGCTGCTGAGCATGCCGAGTGCCCTGGAGGCGCTGCGCTGGCTGGGCGTGGCCTTCCTCGCCTGGCTGGCGGCCCAGGCCTTCCTGCGCGCCGCCAGCGGCCGTCAGGGGCTGTCCGTCGGCGGGGCGGGCGAGCGCAGCCCGAGACGCGTGATGCTGGCCACCCTCGCGGTCACCCTGCTCAATCCCCAGGTCTACCTGGATACCCTGCTGCTGATTCCCTCCATCGGCGCCCAGCAGCAGAGCACCGTCACCTTCGCCGCGGGCACCATCACCGCCTCGATCCTCTGGTTCAGCCTGCTGGCCTGGGGTGGCGCGGCGCTCTCGCCCTGGCTCTCGCGCCCCCTGGCCTGGCGGGCGATCGACGGCACCATCGGCGTGATGATGGCGGCCATCGCCGTGCACCTGTCCCTCGGCGCACCCTTGGCCGCCTGAACGCTAGCCCTCGTTGCCGGCCACGGCCTCCTCCCTGGCCGTCGGCTCCTCCAGCGGTGTCCACTCGATCGCGGCGCTGATCACGTCCAGGTAGTTGCGGATCCGCTGGACGTAGTGCACCGGTTCGTAGCCCCGGGCATAGCCGTAGCGGGTCTGGGGGTAGTAGCGCTTGTCGGCCTTCAGCGGCAGCACCTCCCGCATGTCGGCCCAGGAGTCCGGGTCCTTGCCGAGCTCGCGGGCCAACTCTCGGGCATCCAGCAGGTGGCCGCGGCCGATGTTGTAGCTCGCCAGGGCCAGGTAGGTGCGGTCCGGTTCGGGAATGGTGTCGGGCAGCCGGTCATGCCGATCGGCCAGGTAACGGGCCCCGCCGTCGATGGCCTCGGCCGGATCCAGGCGATTGGCGACGCCGAGCGACTCGGCGGTGTTCCGGGTCAGCATCATGATCCCGCGTACCCCGGTGGGGGAGACGGCGCCGGGATCCCAGTGGGACTCCTGGTAGGCCAGGGCGGCGAGCAGGTCGGCGGGCATCCCGGTCTCTTCCGAGGCCTTCACGAAGAGCTCCAGGAAGGAGGGCAGGCGTTCCTCGATGCGCCGGTTCAGGGCCCGCAGGTCGACGAAGTCGAAATCGCCGATGTAGTCGTAGTAGCGGTGTTGCATCGTCTCGACACGGGCCTCGCCCTCGGGGCTGGCCATCCACTCCCGGGCACGCGCGGCGAGGGCCCGATGCCCGGCGGGCAGGTACCAGCCCAGCCGATCGCCACGGGTGAGGTTCATGGCGACCTCCAGGTGCGGGAAGTGGCGGCGTACCACCTGCACGATGTTGGAGTCGGCCAGGGTGCAGTCGATCTGTCGCTCGGCCACCGCGGCCAGCAGCATCTCGGTGGTGCGCGGATCCTCCGCGTAGGCGATGCCGGTGTAATCGTTGGACAGGCTCTCGAGCCGTTCCGTGTAACTGGAGTCCGCCGTGACGCGGATCTCGACGCCGGCCATCTCCTCCACCTCGCGGGGCATCGGGCGCATCTCGCGATGGCACACCAGCTGCTCGACGACGTCGGTGTGGCTCGGCCCCTGGCGGAAGCGCTCGTCACGCGAGGGCAGATGAGTCAGGCCGGCGGCGGCCAGGTCGACCGCGTCGCCCTCCAGGGCTTCCAGCACCTCGGCGGTGGAGCCCAGCGGCACCCACTCGACCTGCCAGCCGTTGGCCTCGGCGAAGGCCTGCACCAGGTCGTGCTCCGGGCCGGCAGGTTCCTGTCGGCGGTCGAGATAGTAGGTGGTGGCGGCGTTGCGGGTGGCCACCCGGAGGGTCTCGCCGGGCTCGGGCGGCTCGAGGGTGGCGACCGAGGCCTCGTCCGGACCGCAGGCCTGGAGCATGGCCAGCGGCAGGAGGGCGATCAGCAGGCGGAACCTGGGCATGGCGATCACTCCTGATCGGCGAAGAGAAAACGTCAGCTGGGCACCAGCTTATCAGCCTCTCTCGCCGTGCGGTCGGGGCGAGTCAACGCAGCGCGGCAGGCGCCGGCCACCACCGGGCCGCCAGGGCGGCGGCGACGGCCAGCAGAGGCAGCCAAGCGCCGGGCTCGCGAAGAAGATAAAGGGTCAGCGCACTCTGCAGGCACCAGAGCGCGGGAAGGGCCAGCAGCGCCCAGGCGCGGCGGGCCGGTTCCGCCATGGCCAGCACGCCCAGGGTGGCGATGGCGAGTGGGTCGGGGGTGAGCCCGAGGATCTCGGCGCCCGCCAGGCCGCGGCCCGTCGCCAGGGCGACCAGCGGGTGCAGGGCCAGGGCATAGGCGAACAGCCCGATGCCGAGGCCGCGCCGCACGCTCCACCGTCGCGGCAGGCGGAGCCCAGCGCGTAGCGTGCCCAGGCCCGCCAGCAGCAGCGCCTGCAGGCCGAACAGCGGAGCGACATGGGCGATGCCCCACTGCAGGGGAGCATAGCGCTGCCACAGGAAGGTCCAGGTCACGAAGGCCCAGGCCACCGCCAGCAGGACGACGACCAGGCGAGTGCCCCGCGGGCCGGGGCGCAGCAGGACCGCCAATGCCATGGCGCCGAGTGCCAGGGCGAGCAGCTGAGCGGGCCACAGCGCCTGGTTGTGCAGCTCGAACAACCGCGCGTAGACCCGCGGCGAGACCATCAGCAGGTCCTCGGGGCGATAGGTCCACCAGACGCTGGTCGCCATGCCCTAGAGCCCCCGGACGTGCTCGGCCATGCATCGACGCATCGCCTCGTCGGGCAGCGGCTCGCGGGCGGCGGCGAGATTCTCGCGGACATGCTCGACCCGGGTGGTGGCAGGGATGGCGCAGGTGATCGCCGGGTGGGAGATGATGAACTTGAGGATGAACTGCGCCCAGGTGGCGGCGCCGAGCTCGGCGGCCCAGGGCGGCAGCGGCTTGTCTGCCAGGCGCCGGATCAGGCGCTTGCGCTGGAAGGGGCGGTTGGCGATCACGCCGATGCCGCGCTCCCGGGCGAGGGGCAGCAGGCGCCGCTCGGCCTCGCGGTCGACGATGTTGTAGGTGAGCTGGACGCTGTCCAGTTCCACGCGGCGCATGACGTGCTCCATCTCGTCATGGCGCCGTCCGTGGGAGGTGGTGATGCCGAGGTGGCGCACCTCGCCGGCCGCCTTCATCGCCTGCAATGTCTCGAGGTGACCCTCCCAGCCCCGCAGGTTGTGGACCTGCAGCAGGTCGAAGCGTGGCACCCCCCAGGCCCGGCGGGAGGCCTCGATCTGCGCCGGCCCCTCGGCGGGGCTGGAGGTCCATACCTTGTCGGCGGCATAGACGCGCTCCACGGCCTGGAGCCGCTTCAGGGCGTGGCCGATCGTTGCCTGCGAGGAGCCATACATCGGCGAGGAGTCGATCAGGCGTCCCCCCGCGGCGAAGAAGGCCGCCATCACCGCGGTACACGCCTCGAGCAGCAGTGGATCGTTGCCGACGTTGAAGGTGATCCAACTGCCCAGGCCGACCCGGGGCAGCGCCTCGCCGGTGCCGGGCAGCACGCGGGTCAGCGGCTCGGCCGCCCGCGCCAGGGGCCCGGCAGAGGGCAGCGCCGTGGCGGCCGCCGCGGCGAGTAGGCCGCGCAGCAGCCGGCGGCGGGAGAGGGCAGGGAGAGGCTGGGCCATGATGCGCTCCTGGGCATGCTGACCACAGTATAGCGGGCGGACGAGGCGGGCCGGGTGCCGTCAGGAAGAGGGGGCGGCCTGCAGGGCCAGCCAGCCCTGGAGCATGTCGCGCAGCTCGTCGGCGGCAGGCTCGGTCTGGCGCAGGATTTCGTCGATGCGGTAGAAGTGCAGCAGGCGCACGCCCCGGGTCTCCGGGCGCAGGTAGAGGTCGGGGGGCCGGTGGTGCAGCGCCTGTCGGATGATCGCCTGCTGCATGATCTTGAAGCTGTTGAACAGCATGTCGGTCAGGCCGACCTCCTTCCCGTCCTCCCGCTCCCGGCTGCCCGAGACGTCCACCGCGATGACCAGGTCGACTTCACCATGGAGCAGGTCGAAGGGCAGGGGCTTGGTGGTGCCGCCATCGATCAGCAGCTGCTCGCCGCGATGGACGGGCAGGAAGAGCCCTGGCACCGCCATGCTGGCCTCGATGGCCGGGAAGAGGAGGCCCTCGTCGAGGGTCACGCTCTCCCCCGTCCAGTAGTCGGTGGCCACCACCTCGAGCGGGATGCGCAGCTCGTCGAAGCTGCGAACCTCGGTATGAGCGGCCAGGAAGCGCAGGAAGCCGGCCGAGTCGAGCAGCCCGGCATCGTCGCGCCCGAACGGCACCAGCGCCGACAGCTCCACCTCCGATTCGGCCAGGCCCGAGAGGGCATCCAGGGGCGAGCCGGCCACGTCATCGAAGATGTCGCGGATCGCCTCGGCCGGGAGCCCCGCGGCATAGAGCCCGCCGATCACCGCGCCGATGCTGGTGCCGACGATGCGGTCGGGCACGATCCCGAGGTCGTCGAAGACCTGCAGGATGGCGATGTGCGCCAGGCCGTTGGCCCCACCCGAACCCAGCGCCAGGCCGATAGTCGGCCGGGGCGACGGGGTATCGGGGGAGGCCGACGCGCCCGGCGGCGCCGCCAGCAGGGCGGCGGTGAACAGGGCAAACGCGAGCCGGGGCATGATAAGCCGTGGCGTCATGCTCAGTCTCCGGGCCCGCACTCCATGCAGCGCTCGGTGATGGCCGGGCCCTGCTGCAGGTTGGCATTGAGGTCGCGCAGGGCGCTGCGCAGCCCCTCCTCGAGCACCGGGTGGTAGAAGGGCATCTCGAGGATGCGGCTCACGCTGGGCCGCTCTTCCAGCATCCAGGCCAGCAGGTGCGCCATGTGCTCCACCCGGGGGCCGAACAGCTCGGCGCCCAGGAACTGGCCCGAGCCGTGCTCGGCGTAGAGGCGCATCAGCCCGCGGTTCTGGCGCATCACCACGGCGCGCCCCTGGTCCTCGAAGGAGGCCTCGCCGGTGGCGATGCAGTCGCAGCCGCCGTACTGCTTTTCCAACTCGGAACGACTGGTGCCGATGGTGGCCATCTGCGGGTCGGTGAAGACCACGGAGAGGGGCACGTTGCGGGTGCCGGCGCGTAGTTCCGGGTAGCGCCCGGCGTTGTCGCCGGCGATCCGCCCCTCGGTATTGGCCACGTGCAGCAGCGGCAGCTCCTGGTTGGCATCGCCGGCGATGAAGACGTGGCTGGGGCTGTCGTCGGCGTTGCGGCACTGCAGGGTGAAGCGGTTGTAGTGGGGCACGCCCTTGTCGTCGACGGCCAGGCCGGCCTTCTCCAGGTCGAGCCGGTCGACGTTGGCGCGCCGGCCGGTGGCCGCGAGCAGGTAGCCGAAGCGCTCGGTGAGGCGCCTGCCGGTGTCGCGCTCGAGGAAGGTGATCACCACGGCGTCGCCGTCGCGCTCGATGCGCTCCACCTTGGCGTCGGGGTCGACGTAGAACTCCTCGTTGAAGGTGCGGTCGGCGTAGTCCCGCACGGCCTCGTCCTGGAAGGGCCCCAGGGCGCCACCCACGCCGAAGACCCGCAGGCGTACGCCCAGCCGGTGCAGCGCCTGGCCGAGTTCCAGGCCGATCACGCCGGGGCCGAACACGGCGACGGACTCGGGCAGGTCGTCCCACTCGAAGACGGCGTCGTTGACGACCAGCCGGTCGCCGGCCGCCTCGAAGAAGCCTGGCCAGGTGCCGCGCGAGCCGGTGGCGATGACGATGGTGCGCGCGGTCACGCGGGTATGGTCGCCGACGACCAGGGTATGCGGGTCCTCGAAGCGCGCATGGCCCTCGAGGCGGTTGTCCTCGCCCAGGCGCGCCACCGTCTTCATCACGCTGCCCACGAAGCCGTCGCGCTCGCGCTGGACGCGCTCCATGACGGCGCGCCCGTCCACCTCCACGGGGCCGGTGCGCACGCCGAAGCCGCCGGCATCGCGGGCGTGGTGGGCGGATTCGGCGGCGGCGATCAGCAGCTTGGAGGGCATGCAGCCGATCCGGGCACAGGTGGTGCCATAGGCCCCGCCCTCGATCAGCAGCACGCTGTCGCTGTGCTTGCTGGCGGCGTGCCAGGCACTCAGGCCGGCGCTGCCGGCGCCGATGATGGCGATATCGACCTCACGTTCCTGCATCGGGGTCTCCTCTCATGGGTGGGTGCGTCGATGTGCATGGCCTCACTATGGCACAGGGTGGGGATGGGCCGCCGGGACGCAACGGTGGCGTCTTGACGCAGGACAAGGCCGCCGGCCCCTCAGGCGGCCAGGCGCAGGGCGAAGCCGATCATCAGCGAGCCGAAGGTCCAGCGCTGCAGTCGCGCCCGCAGCGGGCTGCCGGCGAACCAGCGCTGCAGCGCGGCCCCCAGGGTGGCGTAGCCGGCATCGAACAGCAGGCCGATGCCCACCAGCAGGCTGCCCAGCAGGGCGAACTGCAGCAGCACGGGCCCCTCCCCGGGAGACACGAACTGGGGCAGCAGCACCGAGCAGAACAGCAGCGACTTGGGGTTGAGCAGGTTGGTCAGCAGGCCACGGCGCCAGGCGCGGCGGTGACCGTCGTCGAGCATCCCCACACTGACCGCGTCGATGCCCTCCGTGACGGGCGGCGAGCGGAGCAGCTGCAGGCCGATCCAGGCCAGGTAGGCGCCCCCCGCATAGCGCACCGCATCGAAGGTCCAGGGCGCGCTGGCGAACAGCGTGGCGAGCCCCAGGGCCGCCAGGGCCACGTGCAGGCCGCGCGCCACGGCCAGTCCCACCGCGGTGGCCAGCGCCCGGGTGTGCCCCTGCTGGCTGCCGGTCTGCAGCACCAGGAGCATGTCAGGGCCAGGCAGCAGGTAGACCGCCGCCAGGGCGCCGATGAACAGCCACAGCTCCATGGGTTCGCCTCCCGCCGTCGTGAAACGTCTTGCTGGAACGCTGCCAGTCTAGCCCCGGGGGCGCCGGCAGGTCCTTGCGAAGTCGGCCAGGAAAGCGGATAAAATTGGCAGAAAATGCCAATGAAGAAAATTGAGGTGAATGTTCATGCCAAACACTCGGCTGGATGCCATCGACCGGCGCATCCTGGCGGCACTGCAGCGTGACGCCCGGCTGAGCAACGTGCAGCTGGCCGAGGAGGTGAACCTCTCGCCCTCGCCCTGCCTGCGACGGGTGCGCCAGCTGGAGGCGGCGGGGCTGATCCGTGGCTATCACGCCGAGCTGGACCGCGGCGGGGTGGGCCTCGGCCTCACTGTCTTCGTCGGGGTCAAGGTGGAGCGCCACCACGAGGCCGAGGCCAACGCCTTCCGCGAGGCGGTCGTGGCGCTGCCGGAGGTGGTCTCCGCCCACCTGGTGTCGGGGGAGTCGGACTTCCTGCTGCAGGTGGTGGTGGCGGACCTGGCGGCCTACGAGCGCTTCCTGACCGGGACCCTGCTGCGCCTGCCGGGCGTCAGCGACATCCGCAGCAACTTCGCCATCCAGACCGTCAAGGAGCACGGCCCACTGCCGCTCACACGGCCCGGGGGCGAGGGCCGATAGCCGCTGCCCGTCGGTCGACGCCCCTGAGGCCCGCCCTGGTCCGGGACCCTAGCCGGCATCGAGCCAGCCCAGGACCGCCGCGTGCAGTCGCCGGGCCTGCGCCTCGTCGAGCCCGGGTGCCGTCATCTCGCGGCCAGGCATGTCGTGGCCTGCTTCTGCCGGCATCTCGATGCCGATGATCCGGATGCCCGCCCGGAAGAGCCCCAGGGCCTCGACCAGCGCCAGGGTACTGGCCAGGTCGAGGCCATGTGATGACAGCCGCGCGGCGGCCGTAGGGAGCTCCGCCGGCGCAAAGACCTTGAGGGTGCCGGGCGGCCCCTGGCCCCGCATGGCGTCGACCAGCAGCAGGCGGTCGCGTGGCGTCACCGCGTGCAGGAAGAGGTCGACGGGCTGGTCGAGTCGCGCGACCGTGAGGTCATCGCGCTCGCGTAATGCATCGCCCAGCCACTCGACGGCGAGCCAGCCCAGCCGGTCCCCGCCATGGGGTGAGCCGAGCCCGAAGAGATAGGCATGGCCCCCGGGCCGGCCATCTGCGGCGTTCGTCACGGCCGCGCCCGGGGCATTCCCGCGTGGCTTATTTTCGCAGGACATTTTTTCGCAAGTCATTTTCTCGCAAGACACGGAAGTCCAGGAAGTGGGTGGCGCAGGAGATGCAGGGGTCGTAATTGCGGATCACCATCTCGCCGTGAAGCCGCAGGGCGTCGTCGTCACGCTCCAGGCCGAAGCGCGTGAGGCTCGCCGCGAGGTCCTCCTCCATCCGCGCCTGGTTCTGGCTGGTCGGGGGGACGATGCGGGCCTCGACGACCCGGGCCTGATCGTCCAGCGCATAGCGGTGCCAGAGGATGCCGCGGGGGGCCTCGGTGCAGCCCACGCCGCCGCCGGCCCGGGCGGGCGCCTCGGCATGGGGCTCGGCGGCGGGGTCGTAGTCCTCGGTGAGGCGCAGCGCCTCGGCGAGGGCGACATGCATCTCCACCGCCCGGGCGACGATGCTGTGGAACATGTTGCGGCTGGGAAAGCGCACGCCGAGGTCGTCGAGCAGCTGTCGCAGCGCCTCGGGCAGCCGGTCGAGGTTGTTGTTGAGCCGGGCCAGCGGCCCGACCAGGTAGGGATGGCCGTCGAGCTGGGCGTGCAGGGCGGTGGAGTGGGGCACCTGGAACTCGCGAAAGTGCTGCTCGAAGTCGGCCGGGGCGATGTCGAGCCCCTGGTCGGAGACGATCCGGCCCTCAGTGATGGGGTAGTCGTGGTCATGGCGCAACGAGACGGAGACGAACGCCTGGTCGTCCTCGGGCAGCGGCAGGCCGGCGACCCAGGTGATCAGCTCGCGTGCCTCCTCGAGGCCTTCCGCCAGGTGCTGTCGAAGGGCCTCGATGGCCGCCGTGTCGGGGGCATGGAAGAAGCCGCCCGGACAGATGCCGACCGGGTGCACCGAGCGGCCGCCGAAGGTGCGGATGATCTCGTTGCCGAGCCCCTGGAGCCGCAGGCCACGGCGCACCTCGTCCGGGTAGTCCCTGGCCATCGCCGGGGCGCTCTCAAAGCCGAGGAAGTCGGGGGCGGCCAGCAGGTGGATGTGCAGGCTGTGGCTCTGCAGCCACTCGCCGCAGTACATCACCCGGCGCATCGCCTCCACCCAGGGGCTGGGCGTGACGCCGAGGATCGACTCGAGCGCGGTCACCGCGCTCATCTGGTAGGCCACGGGGCAGATGCCGCAGATGCGGGCCACGCTGTCGATCACGTCCTGGGTGCTGCGGCCCTCGAGCAGCTTCTCGAACAGCCGGGGCGGCTCGAAGATGCGCAGCGTCAGCGCCTCGATCCGGCCCGCCGCGATGCGGATGTCCAGGGCGCCCTCGCCCTCGACCCGTGCCAGGATGGGCACATGGATCTCGCCGGTTCGCGTGTCGTGACTCATCCCTGCTCCTCCTCGCGGCCCTGACGCGTGATGACCCGTGCCTGCCAGTCCAGGCCCTCACGCCGGAACGGTTCGGCATGGCCGTTGATGAACAGCAGGCGCCGGGCGACCTCGTCGGCCGGCATGCCGGTATCGGCCAGGTGGCTGGCCAGTGCCGAGACGTTGGCCTGCACGGCGGGCCCGTAGCAGGCGTAGCAGTCCCGCTGCCAGCGGGGGCAGATCGCGCCGCAGCCGGTGCTGGTGACCGGGCCCATGCAGGGCCGGCCCTGGGCGACCATCACGCACACCGCCTGCTGGCGCTTGCACTCCATGCACACCGCACTGTGGTCGACCCGGGGCAGGTGGCCGGCCAGCAGCGACTTGGTGGCGTCGAGCACCTGTTCGCCGCTGACCGGGCAGCCCCAGAGCTCCAGGTCGACCTTGACGCTCTCGGCAATCGGGGTCGAGTCGGCGAGCAGGTCGATATGCTCGGGCTTTGCATAGACCCCGGATACCCACTCGTCGGCGTCGTGGAGGTTGCGCAGTGCCTGGATGCCGCCGGCGGTGGCGCAGGCGCCGATGGTGACCAGGTAGCGACTGCGCTGGCGGATGCCGTGCAGGCGCGCGGCGTCCTGGGAGGTGGCCACGCTGCCCTCGATGAAGGCGACGTCGACCTCGGCCTCCTCGTCGATCGGCCCGGCCTCGGCGAAGTGCAGGATGTCGACGGTCTCGGCCAGGGTCAGCAGGGGCTCGCCCAGGTTGAGGAAGGCCAGCTGGCAGCCGTCGCAGGAGCTGAACTTGTGCACGGCGATGCGTGGGCGGCGGGTCGCGGTGGTCATGGTCAGACTCCCCTGTGCGACAGGTAGGGCGCCAGTTCCCGGCAGGTGAAGACCGGGCCGTCACGGCACACGAACTTGGGCCCCAGCTGGCAGCGGCCGCAGGAGCCGATGGCGCAGTGCATGTTGCGCTCCATGCTGAGCCAGATCCGCTCTTCCGGCACCTCGCGCTCGCGCATCGCCTTGATCACCGCCCGCATCATGCCCTCGGGGCCGCAGATGAAGACCGAGCAGCGCGCCGAGTCGAAGTCGATGCGCTCGAAGAACTGGGTCACCGGGCCGGTATGCCAGGGCCAGAACGTATCGCCGGTGTCGGCGGTCAGGTAGACCTCGACGTCCGGGTGACGGCGCCAGGCGGCGTAGCGATCGCGCCAGATCAGGTCGTTGGAGTGCTTCACTCCCTGGATGATATGCATCCGGCCGTAGCGTCCGCGCCGGTGCAGGACGTACTCGATCAGCGAGACCGACGGGGCGCAGCCCAGGCCGCCGGTGACGATCACCAGGTCGGTACCCTCGGCCTCCTCCGTGGGCCAGCCGCGACCATAGGGGCCGCGCAGGCCGAGCCGGTCACCGACCTCGAGCCGCCCCAGGTTGCGGGTGACCGAGCCGACCTTGCGGATGGTGTGGTCGATCATCGCCCGCTCGTCGGGGTCGGAGACGATGGAGATCGGCACCTCGCCCATGCCCGGCAGGTAGAGCATGTTGAACTGGCCCATCGTGAAGCGGTAGGCGGCCTGCACCTCGGGGTCGGTGAAGCGCAGCTGCAGGCTGAACATGTCCGGGGTCTCATCCCTGCGGCCGACGACCTCGGCCTCGTGGGGCACCAGCGCGCTGGTCATGGCGGGTTCTCCCCGTCGGGGGCCTTAGAAAGCGCCTCCAATTCCTCGGTCACGTCGATGCCCACCGGGCACCAGGCGATGCAGCGGCCGCAGCCCACGCAGCCGCTGCGGCCGTACTGCTCCACCCAGGTGCCGAACTTGTGGGTCAGCCACTGCCGATAGCGCTGGGGCCGCTCGGCGCGGATGACGGTGCCATGGATATAGCTGTGGTCGGGGTCGAAGCAGCTGCCCCACTGCCGGCCGTGCTCGGACGTCTTCCCGTCCAGCGAGAGTTCGTCGAGGTGGGTCTGGCAGAAGCAGGTAGGGCAGACCGCGGTGCAGTTGCCGCAGGTCAGGCAGCGGTCGTTGAGGCTCTGCCAGTGCGGGTGGGCGACGGCCGCCTGCAGCATCTCCGGCAGCGATCCCTCGGGCAGGCCGCGCGTCTGCTGGCGGGTGGCACGCTCGACCCCGGCTTCCACCTGCTCGAGCTGGTCATGGCTTGCCAGGGTCGTCTCCAGGGTGTCGAGGATGGCCTGGCCCTCCTGGGTGTGGGCCTCCACCACGAAGCCGTCGTCGAGTTCCGAGAGCGCCAGGTCGAAGCCGTGCTGTGCCCGCGGGCCATCCCCGGTGGCGGTACAGAAGCAGGTGGCCGCGGAGCGCATGCAGTTGACGGCGACCAGGAAGAGGTTCTGGCGTCGCTCGCGGTAGTGCGGGTCCGGGTGGGCGTCATGCAGGAAGTGGCGGTCATGGACCGCCAGCGCCGCGAGGTCGCAGGCGCGTACGCCGATGACCGCCGTCGGCTGGGCCTCGGGGGGCTGCTCGCGGAACACCAGGCGGCCGTCGGGCTGTCGCTCGCTTCGCCACAGGGTCTCGCGAGGGGCAAAGGTCAGCGGCTTGATCGCCTGCGGGCCCGTGGCCCAGTCGAAGATGCGTCCGGAATCCGTGCGCTCGAGCCGGTAGTGGCCGGGGGCCTGGTCATCGATGATCCCGACAGGCAGCTGCTCCACCGTCGCGAGGGGCTCGAAGAGGATGGCATGGTCGCGCACCCGGGGCCCGATGACCTCATAGCCCGCCTCCACCAGCCGGTCGATGAGTGACTGGAGGCGCTCGCGGGCGAGAAAGTGCCGTACCTTCATGGTGCCGTGTCCCCTTCAACGATCGTCAGGTGGGCGGCGCTGCCTCGCTCAGCAGATGCGCGGCAGCGGGTCGTCCTCGAGCTCCTGCAGGAGGCGCTCGCCGCCCCACTCGTTGACCAGCAGCAGCCGGTCGTGGTGCGGGTCGAGTGCGCCGATCCGCTGCGCCCCTCGCCCCTGCGGCAGCGCCTGCCAGCGGCTCAGGGCCTCGTCGGCCTCGTCCTCGGCCACGATGGCGACCACCCGCCCCTCGCAGGCGATGTACAGAGGGTCATAGCCCAGCATGTCGCAGGCGCTGCGCACGGCGCCGCGGATCGGTAGTCGCGCCTCCTCGAGGGTCACCCCCAGGCTCGTGGCGTGGATCACCTCGTGGAGCACCGTCGCCAGGCCGCCGCGGGTCGGGTCACGCAGGAAGCGCAGGCCGGAAAGGTCCAGCAGCGCCCGGGTCAGGGGCAGCACGCTGGCGCTGTCGGAGGCCAGCGTGCCGCTCAGGCCGAACTCCTCGCGGGCCAGCATCACGGCAATGCCATGGTCCCCTACCGGCCCGCTGACCAGCACCGCGTCGCCGGGGCGGATGCCGCCGGCGCCGAGCGTCAGGTCGCGCGGGCGCAGGCCGATCCCGGAGATCCCGAAGTAGGCGCCGCCGCAGAGGCCGCGCGGCAGCACCTTGGTGTCGCCGGCCACCACCTGGACATCGCAGGCCCGGGCCGCCGCGGCGAGGCTCTCGACGATGCGCTCGAGGTCCTCAAGCGGCAGCCCCTCCTCGAGGAAGGCGTTGAGGCTAAGGTAGCGCGGGGTGGCGCCGGCGACGGCGAGGTCGTTGACGGTGCCGTGCACGGCGAGGCTGCCGATGTCGCCCCCGGCGAAGAACAGCGGCTGTACGGTAACTCCGTCGCTGGTGAAGACCAGCGCCTGGTCGTCCGTGGCCGGGGGCAGCACGGCGGCATCGGCGAGGGGCGCCAGCCAGGGGTTACCCAGGTGGCGGACGAAGACCGATTCGATCAGCTGGCGCATGAGGCGTCCGCCGTTGCCATGGGCCAGGGTGATGGTGGCCGTCTCGACTCCGGGCTGTGTCACTCACGTCTCCTCGTCATGGCGGCTATTCGTTGCATGCCAAGGCCTCGATGACCTGGCCGACGCTGATGGCGGCGTCGTTGCAGGGCAGCCGCTCATGCAGCAGTACCGTGAAGCCGTCGCCTGTCAGTGTCGCCACTGCCGCCTCGGTCAGGCGACGGTTCTGGAACACGCCCCCGGTCAGGCCGAGGGTCGTCACCCCCGAGGTGGCCCGGGCCACCTCGGCCTGGTGCCGCAGCACCCGGACGAGGGTGGCATGGAAATCCGCGGCGCGCCGGCTCGGGGCGAGGCGGGCATCCGTGAGGTGGCGGATCAGCGGGCGCCAGTCACAGCGTAGCACCCCATCCGGATCGCGATGGTGGGGAAGCTCGAGGCCCTGGCCGTCGCCATTGGCCAGGGCCTCGAGGCGCATGGCGGCTTCGGCCTCGTGGCTGACTCGGCGCATCGGCAGCAGCAGCGCCGCGGCGGCATCGAAGAGCCGGCCCGCGGCGGAGCAGGGCGTCGCGTTGAGGCGCCGCTCCCAGATCCCTCGCAGCAGGCCGAGTTCGTCGCCGGAGGCTGGGACGTCCGGTGTCGCCAGGCCGCTCTGCCAGCACAGCGTGACGGCCAGGCGCCAGGGCTCGCGGATGGCCGCCTCGCCGCCGGGCAGGGCGAAGGGGGCGAAGGAGGCGACATGCCGCCAGTGGCCGGGTCGCCCGAGCAGCGCCTCGCCACCCCACAGGCTGCCGTCCGGGCCCAGGCCGGTGCCGTCCCAGGTGAAGACCAGGGTCGGCTCCTGGAAGCGGCCGTGCTCCGCGCAGAGCGCGGCGGCATGGGCGTGATGGTGGACGATAGCCTGGCGGGGCAGGCCGCTCTCCCCGGCCCAGCGGCTGCCGTGATAGCCGGGGTGGGCGTCGTGGAGGAGTCGCTCGGGGTGCACGCCGTAGAGCCTTGAGAGGGTCGTGACCTGGCGGTCGAAGGCGCGCTGGGCGGCGAGGCTCGAGAGATCGCCGATATGTGGCGACAGCACCAGCCGCCTCTCCCAGGCGAGGCAGATCGTGGCTTTCTGGTGGGCGCCCACGGCGAGCAGGGGCTGAGACGCTGGCAAGGTCAGCCGATCCGGCAACTCGAGCTCCAGGGGGGCGCCGCCGCGCCCCAGGCGCAGCGGACGCGCCCGGCCGGCGATGGGCCGCCTCACGCCATCGTCGATGCCCTGCAGGATGGGGCGGTCGTGATGCAGAAAGGCGTCGGCGACCCGGGCGAGGCGCGCCTCGGCCACCTCGGGGTCGGTAACGAGGGGCTCCCCGGCGAGGTTGGCCGAGGTGGCAACCAGCGGGCGCCCCAGGGCCTCCAGCAGCAGGTGATGCAGGGGCGCATAGGGCAGCAGGGCACCCACCTCGTCGAGCCCGGGGGCAATCCCGTCGGCCAGGCCGTGACCGGGTCGCAGAGGAACCAGCACGATCGGACGCTCATCTGAGAGCAGAGCCGCGGCGGCCGCCGGGTCGACCCGGGCGTGCTCGCGCACGGCGTCCAGGCCGTCCTCGCCCCTCCAGGGGAACATCACGGCGAGCGGCTTGTGGGGCCGGTGCTTGCGCTCGCGCAGGGTCGCCACCGCCGCCGCCCGGCCGGCGTCCACCATCAGGTGGTAGCCGCCGACGCCCTTCACGGCCACGACCCGCCCGGCATCGAGGGCCGCGACGGCGGCCGCCAGCGCCTCCTCGGGTTCCGTGAGCGTGCGCTCGTCCTCCGCGACGCCCTCTACGAAACCCTCTATGAACGTCAGGCGGGGCCCGCACCGGGGGCAGCCGATCGACTGGGCGTGGCAGCGTCGGCTCTGCGGATCGTCGTACTCCGTCTGGCAGGCCGGGCAGAGCGGGAACGCCTTGAGGCCGGTGCGCGCGCGATCGTAGGGCAGCCGTTCGATCACGCTGTAGCGCGGGCCGCACTGGTCGCAGTGGGTGAAGGGGTAGCGGTAGTGGCGATCCTCGGGGTCGCGCATCTCCGCCAGGCAGGCCGGGCAGACCGGGGTGTCCAGCGGCAGGTGGACCGGGCCCGCGGGCTCCTCCTCGCCGTCGCTTGGCCGAATCACGAATGATGGCATCCGCGCCGCTTCGATCGTCTCGCGGCAGGTGATGCGCGGGCTCGCCAGGCGCGGGGCCTCCCCGAGCAGGGCGTGCTCGAACGTGGCCAGCCGCTCGGCGCTTCCCTGGGCCTCGATCACTACCGCGCCGCCGCGGTTGCGCACCTCGCCGGCGAGGCCCAGCCGGCTGGCTAGTCGCTGGACGAAGGGCCGGAACCCCACGCCCTGAACCACGCCGGACAGCACCCAGCGTCGCGCTTCCTGGTTGGGTGTTGGCTCGGCTGGAGCCGTCTCGATCGGGACGGTCTTGTCCGGGTCCTTCTCATCCTGGGCTGTCTCACTAGGGGCAGCGTCGACGGAGGTGGTAGCGATCCGCCGAACGCTCGAGTCCTCGCCCGAGCGGACGCCGCTCGCCCACCAGATTCGGCAGGCGCCCTCGTCGGAGACCATACAGGGGCCCACTGGCTGATCCGGCGTACAGGCGCGGCCGTAGAGCCGGCACTCCGGCGGCCGAATCCGGCCCAGCACCACTGCGGCACAGTCGCAGCCGGGGGGCATCTCGCCGCGGCGTGCGTAGGCGGCCTCGAACACCTCGGGAAACTGCCGGCGGGCGTCGCGGTGGGCCAGGGCCTCCGTACAGCCGTAGCCCGAGTCGGGCAGGGGGCCGATGCCGCGCCACTCGGCGTCGGTGACCTCGAACAGCTCGCCCATCAGCGCCTGTGCCCGTCGGTTGCCGGCGGCGGTGACGCACTGCGGATAGGCGTTGTCGAGCCGTGCGGCCCCGTCGAGCGCCTGCCGGAGTACTGCATGCAGGCCCGCCAGGATCAGGCCGGGGGTGAAGCCGGCCACGGCGGTGGGCAAGGCGTGTGCCTCGGCCACGAAGCGCCACTGCTCGGCGCCCATGATGGTGGCGACATGTCCCGGGGCGATCAGCGCATCGAAGCCGGCACTGCCGTCCTTGAGCAGGTGGGCGATGGCCGGCCAGGTCTGGCGGGCGCTGAGTAGCAGCAGCAGGTTGTCCGGCAGGTCGGCGCGCGAGAAGAGCGCGGCGAGGGGAGCGGTGGTCGTCTCGAAGCCGGCGGCGAAGAAGACCACCCGCTTGTCGGGATGTTGGCGGGCCAGGGCCAGCACCTCGCCCGGGGAGGCGACCGGCACCACCTGGCCGCCGATGGCCCGGGCCGCCTGCAGGGAGCGGGGCTCCCGCTTCGGGGCATTGCAGGGTACGCGCACCATGTCGCCGAAGGTGGCGACGATGACATCGTGCGTGAGGCTGAGGGTCACCGCGGCATGGATATCCTCTTCGGGGCAGACGCAGACGGGGCAGCCCGGCCCGGGGATCAGCTCCAGGTAGTCGGGCAAGACCTTGCGCAGGCCGGCATGGGTAATGGTGCGCTCGTGGCCGCCGCAGACGTTCATGATCCGCAGGCGGCCCGAGAGGGGCCGGGGCAGGGCGCGTATCCGCGACAGCCAGTCGCCGGGAGAGGGTGTCATCATGGCTCGGGCGATGCCAGGTTGCCGAGAAAAGAGGGGCCTGGATGGTTAGGGCCGGGGCGCGTCAGCAGGCCCTCGTCTCCGGGCGCCGCCGGGTGAAAGACTCGCCGTCGCCGCTCGGCCAGCCCTGTCTCGAGCCACGCGAGCCAGGCATCGAGCGGGCCCGTCTTACTGCTCATCGCCAGCACCGGGGCGGTGGAGGCGAGCCGTCGCATATGCTCCGCCACCGCCGCGACGTTGAAGTCGTCGAGCACCGGCAAGAGGTCGGTCTTGGTGACCAGCACCAGGTCGCTTGCGCGGAACATGACCGGGTACTTGAGCGGCTTGTCGTCGCCCTCCGGGGTCGAGAGCAGGGTGACGCTGGCATGCTGGCCCAGGTCGAAGCTCGCGGGACAGACCAGGTTGCCGACGTTTTCGATGAACAGGATGTCCAGCGCGTCCAGCGCCAGCGCATGGGCGGCGCGGTGCACCATGGTCGCGTCCAGGTGGCAGGCGCTGCCGGTGGTGATCTGCACCGTCGGCACCCCCTTGGCGCGAATGCGTCGGGCATCGTTCTCGGTCTCCAGGTCGCCCTCGATCACCGCCAACCGGTAGCGGCCGCCCAGCGCCTCGATGGTGGCCTCCAGCAGACGCGTCTTGCCGGCGCCGGGGGAGGACATCAGGTTGACGACCAGCAGCCCGGCGCGGTCGAAGTGCGCGCGGTTATGACGCGCGGCCGCGTCGTTGTGGGCCTTGAGGCCCTCGAGCACCGCCACGGTGTGAACGTCTCGCTCGTTCGTTTCTGGACGAAGGTGGTCGGGCAGGGCGCAGCCGCAGGTCTGGCACACGATGGGGCTCCTTTTAGCTTGGCGGGACTAGCGGCTCGGTTGACGCCGAGGCGAGGTCGACGCTGACCAGCAGCAGCTCGTCGCCGCCGATCAGTCGAGTCTGCCAGTGGCCGCAGTGGGGGCAGGTCAGGTCGTTGACGCGGGCCTCGGCCTCCTGTGCGCAGCGGGGGCAGTGCACCCGCACCGGCGAGGTCGCCATCTCCAGTCGTGCGCCCTCGGCGGGGGTGTCGTGGCTGGCCAGCGGGAAGGCTTCGCGCATCAGCTCGACCTCGACGCCGGAGAGCGGTCCGATGCGCAGGCAGACGCGGCGAATGCTCGGTGCGCCATGCTCGGCCGCGACTCGGCTGGCCTGGCGAATCAGCGACCGACAGAGGCTCAACTCATGCACGTCCCTGGGCTCCCTGTTTATCCGTGTCGCCGGCGGCATCCATCTCGTCGATCAGCTGCCAGGTCGCCAGGGCATCGTCGGGCTCCAGGCGTTGCAAGGCATAGCCGACGTGCACGATGACGAAGTCGCCCACGGCGAGGGGCTGGTCCTGGACCAGCATCAGGTCGATGTCGCGCTCGATGCCGCGGGAGGCCGCGCGCGCCGTGTCGCCGTCGAGGCGGGTGATCTGCATGGGAATGGCCAGGCACATGGTCGGTGGTTTGCTCCCTGGTCGGCGGGCGTGTGCGAGGCGCCCACGCTCCGATCCTGCCGGTGCTCTTGTATGTCACTGTAGAAGACCGGGCGTGCTTCTACCGGCCTGGTCACTTGCGGGCGATGGGCGGCACTTTCTGCTATGCTGGCCGACTTTCATCCTCGCTCCTGTGACCCCGGGCAGGCGGCGTCCGCCGTCATCGCGCCCCGTCACGCCGCCCGCTTTTTCCTGCAGGTCTATTACGTGTCTGATTCCTCTGCCGATTTCGCCGCGCTGCCGCTGGCGTCGGAACTGCTGTCCAACCTCGCTACGCTGGGCTATCGCACCATGACGCCGATCCAGGCCGAGAGCCTGCCGCCGATGCTGGCGGGACGCGACGTGATCGCCCGGGCGAAGACCGGCTCGGGCAAGACCGTGGCCTTCGGCCTGGGGCTGCTCTCGCGGCTGTCCCTCGCGTCCTCTCGGGTACAGGGGCTGGTGCTCTGCCCGACCCGGGAGCTCGCCGACCAGGTGGCCGGTGAGCTGCGCCGCCTGGCGCGCAGCCTGCCCAACGTCAAGGTGCTGACCCTGTGCGGCGGCGCGCCCCTGGGGCCGCAGCGCGCCTCGCTGGAGCACGGCGCGCACCTCGTCGTCGGCACCCCGGGGCGGGTGGAGGAACACCTGCGCAAGGGCGCGCTCGACCTCTCCGGGCTCGAGACCCTGGTGCTGGACGAGGCCGATCGCATGCTCGACATGGGCTTTCAGGCCGCCATGGAGGCGATCATCGCCGAGACCCCGGCGCGCCGTCAGCTGTTGCTGTTCAGCGCCACCTATGCCGAGGCCATCCGGCCCATCGCCGAGCGGCTGATGCGCGAGCCGGTCACGGTGGAGGTCGACGAGCCCCACGACGACACCACTATCCGCCAGCACTTCTACCGGATCGCCGACGAGTCGGCCCGCTTCGAGGCGCTGCGCCGCCTGCTGCTGCACGTGAGGCCCGTCTCCAGCGTGGTGTTCTGCAACACCAAGCGCGAGACCGACGAGGTCGCCGAGGCCCTGAACGACGCGAGCTTCAGCGCCCTGGCGCTGCATGGCGACCTGGAGCAGCGCGACCGCGATCGGCTGCTGGTGCTGTTCGCCAACGGCAGCGCCTCGATTCTGGTGGCCACCGACGTGGCCGCCCGTGGGCTCGACATCGCGTCGCTGGACGCGGTGTTCAACTATCGCATCGCCCGCGAACTCGAGGTGCACGTCCACCGCATCGGGCGCACCGGCCGTGCCGGCGGCTCCGGGGTGGCCTGTACCCTGGTGTCCGAGCAGGAGGAGTACCGGCTGGCGCGACTCGCCGACTTCCTCGGCGAGACCCTCGCCACGGAGCCGCTGCCCTCCCGTGCGGTGCTGGAGCGCTCGCCCCTCACGCCGGCCATGGCGACGCTGGAGCTCGGCGGCGGCAAGAAGCAGAAGGTGCGACCCGGCGACATCCTCGGCGCCCTGACCGGTGAGGGCGGGATCGCCGGCGACCAGGTGGGCAAGATCAAGGTGCTGGCCAACAGCGCCTACGTGGCCGTGCGTCGCGACGTCGTCGGCGCGGCCCTCGACCAGCTGGCCAACGGCAAGCTCAAGGGACGCAGCTTCCGGGCCCGTCGCATCCGCCGCTGACCGATCCTGCAATGCGATTCGCCCGGGGCATACCCAGCCGCCGGGTTCTATGCCAACGTGGTGACATGAAGATACCCAAGAGATTACAGCCGCTGGTCGAGGATGGCCTGATCGACGAGGTCGAAGGCCAGCTGATGAGCGGCAAGGAAGCCCAGGTGTTCGTGGTGCGCTCCCACGGCGAACGGCGCTGCGCCAAGGTCTTCAAGGAGGCCAAGCAGCGCAGCTTCAAGCAGGCCGTGCAGTACCAGGAGGGGCGCCGCGAGCGCAACAGCCGCCGCTCCCGGGCCATGGCCAAGAAGACCCGCTACGGTCAGAAGGAGCAGGAGCAGGCCTGGCTCAACGCCGAGGTCGATGCCCTCTACCGGCTGGCGGCCGCCGACGTGCGGGTGCCCAAGCCCTTCGGTTTCATCGACGGCGTGCTGCTGATGGAGATGATCACCGATGCCGAAGGGCTGACTGCCCCGCGACTGGACGACGTGACCCTCACGGCCGATGAGGCCCGGGCCCACTACGCCAAGGTGATCGGCGATGTGGTGCGCATGCTCTGCGCCGGCCTGATCCATGGCGATCTTTCCGAGTTCAACGTGCTGCTCGCCGCCGATGGCCCGGTGATCATCGACCTGCCCCAGGCGGTGGATGCCGCGGGCAACAACAGCGCCGCCTGGATGTTCGAGCGCGACGTCGACAACATGCGCCGCTACTTCGGCCGCTTCGCCCCGGAGCTGCTGGCGACCGACTATGGCAAGGAGATCTGGTCGCTCTATGAGGCCGGTGATCTGCACCCGGAGAGCCAGCTGACCGGCTGCTTCGAGCACGACACCCGGGAGGTCGACGTGGACGACCTGATGACCGTGATCGACGACGTGCGCGAGGAGGAGGAAGAGCGGCGGGCCCTGCTCGGCGGCGACCGGGACGCCGGCGTGGCCGAGGCCGCAGCCGACTGGCGGGCCGCCCACGACGAGCGGTAAGGCGCATTTCGGATGCGATTTTGACTGCCGGGCGAGGACGTGATATTCACGGTTATTCGAACCATCAAACAATAATTCGGTCGATTCATTTCTTGTGGTTCTTATCAAGCGGGATCGAATCGATTGAGTGACATGGCCTAGTCGTGTAAGGATCTCCCGTGTCAGTTGCCACTCACTGCCAGTCTCATGATCATGTCGTCCAGTTCTACGAGGACGACGCCTTTCTCGCCGAGGTCGTGGCCGATTATCTCAAGGCCGGTGCCGAGGCCGGAGAACACCTGCTGGTGTTGTTGACGGCCCCCCACCTGGCGGCCGTGCTGGAGCGGCTGGAGGCGTCGGGCCTAGATACCGACGCGGCCCTGGCCAGCGGGCAACTGGTCACCTGTGATGCGCAGACGGTGCTGCAGGCCATCATGCGGGATGGCATGCCGGATGAGACCCTGTTCGAACAACATCTTCTCGACGACATCGCGGCCCGGGCGCCCCTGCCCACTCGTGCCTTCGGCGAACTGGTCAACCTGCTGTGCGCGGAGGGTAATCACGAGGCGGCAGTGCGTCTCGAAGCCTTCTGGCACTCGGCCTGTCAGCATATGCCGCTGACCCTGCTGTGCAGCTATGCCCTACGGCATTTTGACGATGCCCAAGACGCCTTCGAGTCCATCTGCGATCACCACTCCCATGTGCTGCCCGCCGAACGCTACAGCCGTCTGGCGCCGAGTCAGCAGTTGCGCGAGGTTTCCCGACTACAACAGCAAGCCCTGGCACTGCGCCGCGAACACGCGTCTCGCCTGCAGGCAGAGGCCACGCTGGAGGCGGCCCAGGCATCAAGCAACGCCATGTTGATGGACCTGGCCGATCATGCCCTCCACGATGGAGTGACCGGCCTGACGACCCGTCACTATGCCCAGCAGCGACTGGCGGCCCTGATCACCGATCCCCCCGGCCCCCTGGGCAAGGTCGCGGTGCTGCATATCGACATCGACCAGCTCAAGGCAATCAACGATTCGCTGGGGCTGGAAATGGGCGATTACTTCCTGCATGAGTCCGCGCAGCGTATCAAGCGCTGCCTCGGCAGCGATGCCGTTGTCAGCCGGCTCAGCAGTGACGAGATGGTGGCGGTGCTGTCTGGCTTCGCGCGCACAGAGGCGTTGTGGCCGATCATCGAGCGCCTACTTGACTGGACCAGCATGCCCGTAGAGCTCGATGGCCAGCAGGTCTTCACGAGCTGCTGCATCGGCCTCAGCCTGTTTCCCGACCATGGGGAAACCGTCCAGGCGTTGATGCGTCACGCCAACCTGGCTCGGCGCCGTGCCCAGCAGCTCGGGCGTCGCCGCTACCAGCTCTTCTCACCGGCGCTGCTCGAGGACATGGATCCGGCCCCCCTTGCGCTGCTTTCCGCCCTGCGCGAGGCCCTGCCCCGCGGGGAGCTCGAGCTGCATTTTCGTCCCTTGATCTGTGCGCGCGGCGGCCAGGTCGTGGCCGTGTCGGTACATCCCCGTTGGCACTCGAGTCGCTTCGGCGATATCGGGCAGGCGCGCTGGATGGCGGCCGCCGAGGCGGCCGGTGAGATCGCCCCCATCGATCGCTGGCTGCTCTCGAACGCCTGTCGTCATGCCCGTGCCTGGTTCGATGCGGGTGTCGAGTTGCGCGTGGTGGTACAAGTGTCGAGCACCGAACTGCTGGGTGAGCTGGTCGAGCAGGTCGAGGAGGCCCTGTCACGCAGCGGGCTGCCGAGCAAGGTGCTGGAACTCGAGCTGGCCGAGAGCGTGCTGATGCGCACTCCTCGGCGCAGCGAAGACATCCTCGAGAAGCTGAATGCACTGGGGGTGAGGTTGACCCTCGACCCATTCGGCAACGGCCAGCCGCTTCTCGGGCAGTTCAAGAACGGCTGTCCCTTCGATAGCCTCAAGATCCATGAGCGGTATATCGCTGGCTGCCTGGACAATCCCCAGCATCAGGCGATCATCCGTTCCGTCATCGTCCTGGCCCAGGCGCTCGGCATGGCGGTCGTTGCCAGTGGGGTGACGAACCGTGCCCAGGCCGATTATCTGCGCCATCAAGGCTGTGACTTCCTGGAAGGCAGTCTCTGGTCGCGGATGGAGTATCGCGATACCGCGGTCCAAGGCATCGGGCAAGGGGGCTAATTGGGAGTCCCATGCCACGGCGGGCTCCATATTCGTCCAGGCTTAGCTACGCTGGGGAGGTGGGTAATCCTTCGGGACGGGCCTGCTAGGTGCTGAGGTGACACGCCGTCATCGCGACCTTTCATCATGCGACAAGGAGAGGAGCAATGAACATGCGGATCTGTGGCCTGGCGCTGGGGCTTCTGGGCGGTGCCATTCTGGCTGCCCCGGCCCTGGCCCAGATGGAACGCGCCTCGGCCCCGGAGGGCACCGAGGTCTACTTCATCTCGCCTCAGACGGGGGCGACAGTCGAGAGCCCCGTCACCGTACGCATGGGCCTCTCGGGCATGGGCGTGGCACCCGCCGGGACCGAGCGCGAGGGCACCGGCCATCATCACCTGCTGGTCGACACGCCGCTGGACGAGGTGGACCTCGACCAGCCGCTGCCGGCCAACGAGGCCATGCGCCACTTCGGCGGGGGGCAGACCGAGGTCGATCTCGAGCTCGAGTCAGGGGAGCACACCCTGCAGCTGCTGTTCATGGATGCCAGCCACATGAGCTTCGACCCGCCGGTGACCTCCGAGGCCATCACCATCACGGTGGAGTGATCCACCGCCGTCAGGCGCATATCAAGAACGTCAGGCGCCTGACGGGCCTTCCTCCCGGGCGCCTGACGTTCTCGTTGAGCATGCCTGATGCTCGCGACGGATTTTACCTCCTCCCGCTGGCCGATGCGGGCCTTCTCCGCTGTACTGAAGCCGAGTGTTCGAGTGGGCACATGACGGCGAGGTAGCGACAATGAAGCACCTGTATGGCGGTATGACACCCAGGGTCTGCACGGGCCTGGTCGCGCTGCTGGCGTGCCTGGCCGGGAGCGGGGTGGCCCTGGCCGACCAGGCGATGATCGATGATGCTCTGGCGGCGGCCTCGCCGGGCCTGGCGGAAGGCGCCAGGGTGGTCGACTGGGAAGGCAACGTGCTGAAGGAGGGCTCGATCGGCTATACCTGCATGCCGACGCCACCGAGCCTGACCGGGACCGCGCCGATGTGCCTCGACGAGGCCTGGATGCAGTGGGCGCAGGCCTGGCAGAGCAAGGAGCCGTTCGAGGCCGAGTCGATGGGCATCGCCTATATGCTGGCCGGCGACGAGGGGGCGAGCAATGTCGATCCCTATGCCGAGGGACCCACGGACGACAACGAGTGGATCGAGGAGGGGCCGCACCTGATGCTGATCGCCCCGGCGGCGCTGCTCGAAGCCTACCCGACCGACCCGGACAACGGCGGCCCCTATGTGATGTGGAAGGGTACCGATTACCAGCACCTGATGGTGCCCGTCGGGGCGCGTGACTGAGCGTCCCCGGACATCGCCGTGCATGACCCGCCACGGCATGGCGTGACCTCCATGCACCTCAAGTACAACGGCCGGCCCTGAGGGCCGGCCGTTTGCGGAGTGCGGCAGGGGGAGGCCGCGTTACGCCTGGCCCTCAACCTCGGCGCTGTGGAAGACGTTCTGCACGTCGTCCAGGTCGTTCAGGGTGTCCATCAGCTTCTCGAACATCGCCACGTCGTCGCCCTCGACCGGGGTCATGGTCTGGGGCACGAACTGGATCTCGTCGACCTCGAAGTCGAGCTCGCCGAAGGCGTCGATCAGCGCCTGCTTGGCCTTGGCGTACTCGGTGTGGGGCGCGAAGACGGTGATGCGTCCCGATTCGTTCTCGATGTCGGTGACGTCGACATCGGCCTCCATCAGCGTCTCGAGGGTAGCCTCCTCGTCATCGCCCTTGAAGGCGAGGATGGCGCAGTGATCGAACATGTGGCTGACGCTGCCCGGGGTGCCGAGCTTGCCCTTGGCCTTGGTGAAGCAGGCGCGCACGTCGCCGAAGGTCCGGTTCGGGTTGTCGGTCAGGCATTCGACGATGACCATGCAGTTGCCCGGCCCGAAGCCCTCGTAGCGGGCCGACGAGAAATCCTCGCCGCCGACGCCGCTGGCCTTGTCCAGGGCCTTGTCGATGACGTGGGATGGCACCTGGTCCTTCTTGGCGCGCTCGATCAGACCGCGTAGGGCCAGGTTGCCGGCGGGGTCGATGCCGCCCTGCTTGGCGCAGACGTAGATCTCGCGACCGTACTTGCTGTACACCTTGGTCTTGGCGTCGGCCGTCTTGGCCATGGATTCCTTGCGGTTCTGGAAGGCCCTGCCCATTGCATTGTCCTATGGCGTCGAAATTCGTGGCTGGATTCTACGAAACCGATGCGGACGGTAACAGGGATATTTTGCGCATCGTGCCTCCGTCGTGACGGCCGTCATGGCTACACTGCCAGTGACCCCGCCCGCCCTGGAGCCTCACCGGATGGACCACCACGCCTACCGCCATGCCCTGGCCGAGTACCTCGCCGAGCGCGAGCTGCCCTTTGCCCCCGAGGAGTTCGACACCCGTCGCCACCGCGTGCGACAGGCCATGCGCGTCGCCGGGCTCGAGGCGCTGCTGCTCACCGACCCCGCCGACATCTTCTACCTGACGGGCTATCACACCTTCGAGGTCTCGGTGTACACCTGCCTGGTGGTCTCGGCGGACCGGCTGGTGCTGCAGGTGCCCTCCATCGAGACCGGCCCGGCGGTGGTCACCGCCACGGTGGACGAGATCCTGGGCTATCGCTGGGAGGGCATCGAGGAGGTGATCGCGCCGCTGACCGAGATCCTCGCCCCCTACCATGCCATCGGCCTGGACCTCTTCGGGGCCGGACTGCGCCATGGCGTCATTCGCGCCCTGCAGGCCCGCCTCGGGGTCGAGCGCTTCCGCGACGACGGTGGTGAGTTGCTCGACCGCCTGCGCATCGTCAAGACGCCGGCGGAGCTCGACTGCCTGCGCGAGAGCGCGCGGATCACCGCCGCCGGCCTGCGGGCGGCCATCGAGGTCATCGCGCCCGGGGTCACCGACAACGACGTCGCGGCGGAGGGCAGCCGGGCGCTGCTGGCGGCCGGCAGCGAGTTCATGAGCCTGCAGCCCATCGTCACCACCGGCCGGCGCATCAGCGTCATCCACGTCAACCACAAGCGGCACGTGATCGCCGCGGACGAGCCGGTGTTCCTGGAGTTCGGCTCCGCCTACCACCGCTACACCGCGCCGATGATGCGCACCGCCGTGGCCGGCCGGGCCAGCGCCGAGATGCAGGCGCTGCGCGACGTCTGCCGCGACATGTATGAGACGCTGATCGCCACCATGCGCCCCGGCCGCTCCTTCGACGCGGCGGCCCGGGCCGCCGAGGCGGTGCTGGCGCCCCATGCCGAGCGCGTGTTCTTCTCGGGGGTGTTCGGCTATGCGGTGGGCGCCCAGTTCCCGCCGAGCTGGGTCGAGGGCACCGGCTACATCGCCCGCGGCCAGCATCGCGAGTTCGCCGCCGACATGGTCTTCCACCTGCCGCTCTGCCTGCGCCTGCCGGGGCAGTGGGGCATCGGCCTGAGCGACACCGTGCGGGTCACCCCCGAGGGGGGGCAGCCGCTCACCGACAACGACTGGCAGCTGGCCGAGCGTCCCGGCTGAGCAGGGGCCTCGCCGTCAGTGGCGCTGGCTCAGGCGGCGAGCCGGCGCTCCAGGTAGTCGAGCAGCCCCTCCAGGGTCTCGAGCTCGTGGTAGTCGCTCTCCGGCACGCCGACGCCGAGGCGCTTCTCGAGGTCGACCAGGATGTTGAGGAAGTCGAAGGAGTCGATCTCCAGCGCCTCCCGCCAGGGGCGGCCGGCGGGCAGGGCGTCGATGTCGGCCTCGGGGGCCACCGCCAGGATGGCGTCGATGACGGTGTCGCGGAGGGTGTCGCGGCTCAGGGGGGCCATAGGCGGTCGGGCTCCGTCAGCAGGTCGGTGAGTCGGGTGAGGAAGCGGGCGCCGATGGCACCATCGGTGACCCGGTGGTCGGCGGCCAGCGATACCTGCAGGCAGCGGGCGGCCACGACCCGGCCGTCGCGGACCCAGGGCCGTTCGGCGATGCGCCCGAACCCCACCAGCGCCACCTGGGGCGGGTAGATCACGCCCTGGACACTGTCCACGCCCAGGTCGCCGAGGTTGGTGACCGTGAGGCCGGCGGCGGTGAGCTCGGAGCTGCGCAGTCGGTCCTTTCGGGCGCGGGTCAGCAGGTCGCGCAGGGCGGCCATCATGGCATCGGGGTCGAGCCGGTCGGCATCATGCAGCGCCGGGGCCACCAGGCCCCCGCCGCGCAGGGCGATGGCGACCCCGAGGTGCACGCCCTCGGCGGGGCGGAAGGCGCCGTCGACGAACCAACCGTTGAGGGCGGGCACCTCCTGAAGCGCCATCGCCACGGCGCGCAACTGCAGCACCGGGAAGATCAGCCGCTCGGCCACCGAGCGTTCGGCATTGTAGGCCGCCAGCCATTCGAGCGTCGGTTCCGCGCTGAGGGTGTGGCCCAGGTAGTAGTGGGGGATCTCGCGCTTGGAGCGGGCCATGGCGGCGGCGATGGCCTGGCGCATGGCGGCATGGGCGTCATGACCGGCGGCGCGGCGGGCCGGCCGAGGCCCGGCAGGCGCCTCGGGGGCCTGCTCGATGTCCGCCAGGGTGATGGCGCCGCCGGGGCCGCTGCCACTCACGTTCGCCGGATCGAGCCCCAGCTCGCCGGCCCGCTTGCGCGCCGCGGGGGATATACGCCGTCGCCCGCCGGTGGCCGCGGCGTGAGGCGGAACCGGCGGCGAAACGTCGGGTGCCCGCGGCGAAGGCGCCTGGGGCGCTTCGGCGGGGGAGGGCTCGACCGGGGCCTCCTGGCCGGCGGCCTCGCCCTCGGCCTTTTCGCCTTCGGCAAGGATCACCGCCATCACCTCGCCCACCGGGACCTTGTCGCCTTCCTCTGCCACCAGCCGCTCCACGGTGCCGGTCTCCCAGATCTCCACGTCGATGGCGCCCTTCTGGGTCTCGACCACGCAGACGATCTGCCCGCGCTCGACGCGCTCGCCGGGCCGTATGTTCCACTCGACCAGGGTGCCGCTCTCCATGTCGGCGCCCAGCGAGGGCATGCGGAACTCGCTCATGAAGCTCCCCCGCTTCCTGACCCGCCCATCAGCCGATGGACGGCGGCGACGATGTCCTCGACCTGGGGGATCGCCGCGTCCTCGAGGTGTTTGGCGTAGGGCACCGGCACCTCCTGGCTGCAGACCCGCACCGGCGGCGCGTCGAGCTCGAAGAAGGCCTGCTCGTTGATGCGGGTGATGATCTCGGCCGACAGGCTGCCGCTGCGCCAGCCCTCGTCGACCACCACCAGCCGATGGGTCTTCGCCACGCTGGCCATGATCGCCGCGTCGTCCAGCGGGCGCAGGGTGCGCAGGTCGAGCACCTCGGTATCGATGCCCTCCGCGGCCAGCTGCTCGGCGGCCGCGAGGCTCTTGTGCAGCATGCCGCCGTAGGTGATCAGGCTGACCTGGCCGCCCTCGCGCCGGATCGCGGCGTGGTCGAGCTCCATGGGGTGGGGCTCGCCCTCGACTGTCCCCTCGGCGCCCAGCAGCAGGGCATGCTCGAAGATCAGCACCGGGTCGGGGTCCTCCAGGGCGGCGAGCAGCATGCCGCGGGCATCCTCGTGGGTCGCCGGGGCGACGATGCGCAGCCCCGGGATATGGGCATACCAGCCCTCCAGGCTGTGGGAGTGCTGGGCGGCGAGCTGGCGGCCGCCGCCGGTGGTCATGCGGATCACCAGCGGCACGCTGAGCTGGCCGCCGGACATGTGCCGCAGGGTGGCGGCGTTGTTGATGATCTGGTCGAGGGCCAGCAGGCTGAAGTTCACCGTCATGATCTCGACGATGGGGCGCATGCCGTTGAGCGCCGCGCCGATGCCGGCCCCGGTGAAGGTCGACTCGGAGAGCGGGGTGTCGCGGATGCGTGACTCGCCGAACTCCTCCAGCAGGCCGTGGCTGACCGCATAGGTGCCGCCGTAGCGGCCCACGTCCTCGCCCATCAGGAAGACGCGGTCGTCGCGGATCAGGGCCTCGCGCAGTCCCTGGCGCAGGGCCTCGCGGTAGGCGATCGTCTGGGGGGTCATGGGCGTGCCTCCCGGGCATAGACGTCGCGGCACAGGTGCTCCACCGGCTCCCAGGTGCCGGCCTCGGCGAAGGCCACGGCGGCGTCGATCTCCTCGGCGACCTCGCGCTCGATCTCGTCGCGCACCGAAGCCTCGAGCAGCCCGCACGCCACGGCGTCCCGGGCGAAGGTCTCGACGGGACAGCGCTGCTTCCACTGCTCGACCTCCGCCTTGTCGCGGTAGTGCTCGGGGTCGAACATCGAGTGGGCGCGGAAGCGGTAGGTCCGGTACTCCAGGAACATCGGCCCCTGGCCGCCGCGCACCTGGTCGATCGCCGCCTCGGTGGCCCGGCTCACCGCCACCACGTCCATGCCGTCCACCGATTCGCTGGGCAGGCGGTAGGCGGCGGCCTTGGCGGCCAGGTCGACCTGGGACTGGTGGCGCTCCAGTGCGGTGCCCATGGCGTAGCGGTTGTTCTCGCACAGGAAGAGCACCGGCAACTGCCAGAGCGTTGCCAGGTTGAGGGACTCGTGGAACTCCCCCTCGGCCACGGCCCCATCGCCGAAGAAGCAGACGGTCACGTTGTCGCGACCGGCCAGCCGGTCGGCCAGGGCGAAGCCCACCGCCAGGGGCAGGGAGCCGCCCACGATGGCGCTGCCGCCGACGAAGCGTCGACTGGCATCGAACAGGTGCATGGAGCCGCCGTGGCCACGGCTGCAGCCCTCCTGCTTGCCATACATCTCGGCCATGATCGCCCCGGCGGGGACGCCGCGGGCGAGGGCATGGCCGTGCTCGCGATAGGTGGCCAGCACATTGTCGGTGTCGCGCAGGGCCGGCATGGCGCCGGCGGCGATCGCCTCCTCGCCGATGTAGAGGTGCAGGAAGCCGCGGATCTTGCCGGCGCTGTAGAGCTCGGCGCACTTCTCCTCGAAGCGGCGGATGCGGATCATCTGCCAGAGCAGCGCCCGGGCCCTTGCGGGGTCATCCAGGCCGGCCGCGCCGATGGCGGGGGAGGCCTCGGGGCCTTCCCGGGGAGGCGAGGCGTTCATCGGGAGGTCTCCAGGGTCGAGGTGTCACCCTCCGGCAGGCCCAGTTCCCGGGCCTTGAGCAGGCGACGCATGATCTTGCCGCTGCGGGTCCTGGGCAGCGAGGTCTGGATCTCGATCTCCTTGGGCGCCACCGCCGGGCCGAGGCGCTGGCGGGCGAAGCCGAGCAGTTCGCGGCGCAGCGCCTCGTCGGGCGCATGGCCCGGCTTGAGGGACACGAAGGCCTTGACGATCTCGCCGATCACCGGGTCCGGCTTGCCGATCACCCCGACCTCGGCCACCGCCGGATGCTCCATCAGCGCCGATTCCACCTCGAAGGGTCCGATCAGGTGGCCGGCGGACTTGATCATGTCGTCGGCGCGGCCCACGAACCAGAAGTAGCCCTCGGGGTCGCGACGCGCCAGGTCGCCGGTCAGGTACCAGTCGCCGACGAAGCAGCGCCGGTAGCGTTCCTCCTCATGCAGGTAGGTGCGAAACATCGAGGGCCAGCCGACGCGCAGCGCGAGCTCGCCCTCCTCGTCGTGATGCGCCACCCGCTCGACGCCGCCATCCGGCAGGCGACGCAGCACGGCGGCCTCGATGCCGGGCAGCGGCTTGCCCATGGCGCCGGGCCGGATGTCCATGCTGGCGAAGTTGGCGATCATGATCCCGCCCGTCTCGGTCTGCCACCAGTTGTCGTGGATCGGCAGCCCGAAGGCCTCCACACCCCAGTGCACGGCCTGGGGGTTGAGTGGCTCGCCGACGCTGGCGATGAAGCGCAGCGACGGATAGGCGCGTGTGCGGGCTCGCTCCGAGCCCCCCTTCATCATCATCCGTACCGCGGTGGGAGCGGTATACCAGACGCTGACCGCCTCCTCGTCGAGGATCCGGTACCAGCGCTCGGCCTCGAACTCCGCCTCGTCGATCACCAGGGTGGCACCCAGGGAGAGCGGGGCGATGATGCCGTAGGAGGTGCCGGTGACCCAGCCGGGATCGGCCGTGCACCAGAAGATATCCCCCGCGCGTAGGTCGAGGGCGAAGCGGGCGGTGGAGTGGTGGGCGACCACGGCCTGGTGGACGTGCAGTGCCCCCTTGGGCGTGCCGGTGGTGCCGCTGGTGAAGTGGAGCAGGGCCGGTGTTTCGGGGGCGGTGGCCGGGATCACATAGTCGGGCGAGGCCGCCTCGAGCAGCGGGCCGAGCTCCCGGGTGCCCTCGGGCAGCACCTCGACGTCGTCGTCGCGGATCACCAGCACGTGTTCGAGGCTCGGCAGCCGGTCGCGGATCGGGGCCACCTTGCGGCGATAGAGGCTGGTGGTGGTCACCAGCACCCGGCCCTCGCCGAGGGTCATACGGGTCGCGATGGGGTCGGGGCCGAAGGCCGAGAACAGCGGTGTGACCACGGCCCCCTGCTTCAGTGCCCCGAGCACCGCCAGGTAGAGCTCGGGAATCCGCCCGGCGAGCAAATAGACGCCGGCGCCGCGGGCCACGCCCAGGGTCTCCAGCACATTGGCGAAGCGGCTGCTCAGCTCGGCGAGCTCGCGGTAGCGGATCTCGCGTCGGGTGCCGGACTTGCCGAGCCAGCGGATCGCGATGCGCTCGCCCGCCGCACCGGCAGCATGGCGATCCACCGCCTCGTGGGCGATGTTCAGCCCACCCCCCGGCAGGCCATCGAGCCAGCCGCGGGCCGTCTCCCAGGAGAAGCCGGCGCAGACCGACGGGTAATCGTGCAGCACCGCGGCCTGGGCCTCGCGGTGGCTCTTGCGCAGAATCTCCATGGGCGACGACCTCGTGGATCCATGACTCCTCTCAGCGTAGTCCGCGGCCCCGTTCCCGCGCGTCCGTCATGGGGCCGACTTGATCCGGGACAAGCACCGCGAAGATCGCCTGGCCCGTGACGGGGGAGCCGCGATGACTACACTGCAGGCGAGGGGGTATCCCCCTCTCGGCGCGTCCCGGCATCGCCCGGTGCCAAATACTCCATATCCCTGTTGCGGAGGGTGTCATGACACAGACCGTTACGGCTGCCTATGGCAGCATCGACAAGGCCGTCAACGCCTTCGATGAGCTGGTCTCGGAGGGCTATCCTCGCGAGAAGCTGTTTCTCGACAAGGAGACTAGCGAGGTCAAGGTGATCGTCCCCGAGGAGGCGCAGCCGGAGGCGGAAGAGATCCTCAATCGCCACGGCCCCGACGAGGTCTGGGCACGGCCCTACGAGGCCTCCTAGCCGTCCCGGCCGGGTAAGCCTGGCCCGATGGCTCGACGTGCCGTTGCTGGCGATCGATCGGCAGTGAACCGCGAGTCCGACGTCGAATGGCCGTCGGGGACTCTCTCGGCGCTCACGTCAGCCAGGCCAGCGCCAGACCCGCCAACATGGAGGCGACCATCGGCAGGGCAACGCGCAGGCCGAGTCGTCGTGTGCCGAAGACGCTGGCCAGTCCCGACTTGAAGAGGTTGTTGATCGCGGCGGCGATGATGATCCCCAGCACCGCGGTGGCGGGGGCGATCCGTTCCAGCGACATGCGGGTCAGCGAGAGGGTGATGGCATCCACGTCGGCCACGCCCGACGTGGCGGCCAGCAGGTAGATGCCGGCCTCGCCCAGCCCTTCGCGTAGCCACTCTCCGAGCAGCATGATCAGCGCGAGCAGGCCGCCGAACAGCAGCGCCATGCGCAGCTCCAGAGGGTTCTGGATCGGTGTCGGGCTGTCGACCCTGAGGGTATGACGATGGCGGCGCCAGAGGTGCAGCGCCGGCAGGTAGAGCAGCAGGCCCATCACCGCGATCGGCAGCAGCAGGCGGGGCAGCAGGCTCGGGCTGATCACCGCGGCATAGATCAGGATCCGCGGGAACATGGTGCCGCAGGCCACCAGGATGCCGGCGGCCAGCATCGCCTCGATCTCGTGACTCTGGCGCGACAACCGGGCGAAATGCAGGGTCAGCGCCGTGGAGGAGGAGAGACCGGCGAAGAGCCCAGTGAAGAGGATGCCCTTCTCGGCGCCGCCCACGCGCATGGCGAAGTAGCCGACGAAGGAGATCGAGGCGATCAGCACCACCATCCACCAGATCTCGTAGGGGTTGAGCACCTCGCCTGGCCCGAGGCCGCGGTCGGGCAGCAGCGGGAGCATCGCCACGCTGATCAGCAGCAGCTTGAGGCCGGCGTCGAGCTCGTGGGCCTGCAGCTTGTTCAGCAGGCCGTGGATCTCGTGCTTGTTGTCGAGGATCACGGCGGTGATCACCGCGCCGGCGGTGGCCAGTGCCAGGTCGACCGCCACCGCCACCGCGCCGAAGCAGAAGGTCAGCAGCAGCCCCACCAGCCCGGTGATACTGTAGTCGGGGTGCCGGGCCAGCCTCGCCCGCCAGGCGACCAGGCTGGTGGCGGCAAGCGCCAGGAAAATGATCGGGAAGGCCCAGTCGCTGACGGCCTCGGAGAGCAGGGCGGCGATGCCGCCGAGCAGGCCGACCAGGGCGTGGGTGCGGATGCCGGCGATGCGCTCGCCGGACTGCTGCTCCCGGGCGACCCAGCCACGCTCGATGCCGATCAGGGCGCCCAGCAGCAGCGCCACGCCCAGGCGCAGCGCGGGTTCGTTGGCGATAAGAAAGTCGCTGGCGACATCGTCCATGGCGAGGGCGTCCCCGTGTCATCCGGTGATCGACGGATGCCTTCAGGGTGGCCGCTGCGCGCCGGGGCTTCAACGTCGGGCCCCTCTACATGTAAGTGTCGCGCCGATCGTCCATCGGGGCGGGCCCGGTCGAATCGAGACAGAACAGCCCCACAATCCAGTACACTGTGAGATCCTTACCGGCGTAACGACAAGGATATCGGGCGGCATGAAGGACTCTCTACGCACCGCCGGCACGCGACACGGCTGGCTTCGGCTGCACGCCATCGGCACCTACCTGCTAGCGCTTCTGGTGCTGGCCGCCTTCCTGACCTGGGTGCTCATCGATCATCGCCAGCGCACGATCGACGGCGCCGAGGCCCGCGTCGAGGCGCGGGCCGACCTGGTGGCCGAGTGGGTGAGCACCACCTTCGCGGTGGGTGAGCAGGCCCTCGGCGACCTGTCGCAGCTGCTCGAACGGCGTCTGGCGAAGGAGGAGCCGGCGCTGGCGGCTGCCGATGTCGAGGCCCTGCTGGCCGAGCGGCGGGATCGCTTTGCCTTCATCGACGAACTGGGCCTGGTCGACGCCACGGGGCGCGTCGTGGCCTCCTCGGCGGCCTACTGGCCCCCCGGCTACGACCTCAGCGGGCGCGACTTCTACCGTGCCTTCCGCGAAGACCCCGGACTCGACGCCCTGGTGACGCCGCTCTACTGGTCGCCCTTCGGCGAGACCTACCACCTCGTTCACGCGCGCCGCCTGCGCGGGCCGGACGGTCGCTTCCAGGGCCTGGTCGTGATGCGTCTCGAGCCGACGATCTTCAACGCCGCGCTGACGCGGCTGAGCATGCTCCCGGGGGAGAGCATCGCCATCCTCGATACCGAGATGCAGCTGATCGCCCGCCGGCCGGCCTTCGACGGCGGCGGCGCGATGGGTGGGCTCGGCGTGAGCGTTCGCGAGCCGCTGACCCAGGCCTTCCTGGCGAGCGGCGAGGGCTCGACGGTCCAGCGCATCGTCTCGCCGCTGGACGGCCATGAGCGACTCTATGCCCAGCAACGCGTGACCGGCCTGCCCCTGCTGGTGGTAGTCGGCGAGAAGCTCGAGGTGCTGCTGGTGAGCTGGTGGCAGCGGCTCTGGCTGCTGGGCGGCGTCTTCCTGGTGGTGGCCGTGCTGGGCGGGGGGCTGTTGCGCCACTATCTCGGCCTGCGACGCCTGGAAAGCGAGCTGCGCTGTCGTCTCGAGGAGCGCGAGCAGGCACGGCGCGCGGTGCTGGAGCGCGAGGCGCGGCTGCGGGCCCTGGTCGGCTCGATCCAGGACATGATCTTCGTCTTCGATGCCGAGGGGCGCTTCGTCTACGTGCATGCCGTGGACCGCGACCAGCTGGTCGGCGATGCGGAGTCGCTGCTCCAGCGCCACTACCGCGAGGTCCTCTCGGCGGACGTGGTGCGTCAGCTCGATCGTGCCCTGGACGAGCTGCGGGCCAGCGGCGAACCGGTGGAGATTGATTATCGCGTCACGCTTGCCGGCGTGCCCCGCGACTTCCACGCGATCCTCAGCCCGCTGGACGAGGGGGACGCCTTCAGCGGTGTGCTGGCCGTGGTGCGCGAGGTCACCGAGGCGCGCGCCACCGAGGCCCAGCTGCGCATCGCCGCCATGGCCTTCGAGACGCACCTGGGGATGCTGGTCACCGATGAGCGGGGCGCGATCCTGCGGGTCAACGAGACCTTCACCCGCATCACCGGCTATTCGGAGGCGGAGGTGCTGGGGCGCAATCCGAGCATGCTCAGCTCCGGGCGACACGACGACGCCTTCTATCGGGCGCTCTGGGAGAGCGTGCAGCGGCATGGCAGCTGGCAGGGCGAGATCTGGAACCGCCGCAAGAACGGCGAGGTCTTCCCCGAGTGGCTCACCATCAGCGCGGTGCGCGACGCCGCCGGCGAGCTGACCCACTACGTGGCTACCTTCAACGACATCACCCGGCGCAAGGCGGCCGAGGAGGAGATCCATCAGCTCGCCTTCTTCGATCCCCTGACCGGGCTGGCCAATCGCCGTCTGATGCTGGACCGCCTCGCCAGTGCGCTGAAGGATAGCTATCGCAATGGCCAGTTCGGTGCCCTGTTCTATCTCGACCTGGACAACTTCCAGCGGATCAACGATACCCGGGGTCACCTGGTCGGCGACGACCTGCTGCAGCAGGTCGCCCGGCGACTGGGCGAGGTGCTGCGCGAGACCGATACCCTGGCGCGGCTGGGGGGCGACGAGTTCGCCGTGCTGCTGCACGACCTCGGACGCGATCAGGCGCAGGTGGCGGTGGTGGCCGAGCGGGTCGCCTACAAGCTGCTCGGCGCGCTGCAGGCACCGATGCGCCTGGCGGGCGACGAGCTTGCGGTGACTGCGAGCCTGGGCATCACCCTCTACCGCGACCACGAGACGACCCTGGAGCAGATTCTCCAGCAGGCCGACATGGCGCTCTACAAGGCCAAGGAGGCGGGCCGTGACACCCTGCGCTTCTTCGACCCGGCGATGCAGGCGCAGCTGCAGCAGCGCGCCCGGCTCGAGGCGGACCTGCGCCAGGCGCTGCCCCGGGGCGAGCTCCTGCTCCATTATCAGCCCCAGATAGGCGACGACGGCAGGATGATCGGCGCCGAGGCGCTGCTGCGCTGGGCACACCCGGAGCGCGGCATGGTCGCGCCCGGCGACTTCATTCCGCTGGCCGAGGAGAATCGGCTGATCGTGCCCATCGGTGCCTGGGTGCTGGAGCGTGCCTGTCGTCAGCTGGCGGCCTGGGCCGACGACCCCGCCACCGCCGAGCTGACGATTTCGGTCAACGTCAGCCCCGAGCAGTTTCGCGAGCCGGGCTTCGCCGAGCGGACACTGACCATCCTGTCGCGCACCGGGGCGCGGCCGTCGCGTCTCAAGCTCGAGGTGACCGAGAACCTGTTCGTCCACGACCGCGACGAGGCCCGCGAGACCATGCTGTCGCTCAAGGCGCACGGCGTGACCTTCTCCCTGGACGACTTCGGCACCGGCTACTCCTCGCTCTCCTACCTCAACCGCCTGCCGCTGGACCAGCTCAAGATCGATCAGTCCTTCGTGCGCGACCTGCTGGAGGACGAGGCCAGTGCGGCCATCGTCGCCAGTACCATTGCGCTCTCTCGCAGCCTGCAGCTGGAGGTGATCGCCGAGGGCGTCGAGACCGAGGCCCAGCGGGCCTGGCTGGTAGCGCATGGCTGCCACGCCTTCCAGGGCTACCTCTTCGGGCGGCCGGTGTCGGTCGAGGCGCTTGCGGCGACATGCCCGACCACCTGACTCCTGCCCCGCGTCACGTCGTGTCGCGACGCGACGGGCGGCCCCACGGGGCCGCCTCCTTCGTTCCGGGGCCGTCATTCCCTCAGGTGCTGGCGGGCCTCCTCGGCGCTCTCGTAGATGTGCGGCGAGACGGCGCGCGCCTCCAGGGCGTGACCGAGCTTGCGGCGCATGAAGCCGCTGGTGGTGTAGCGGGTCACCCGGGTGTAGAAGCGCTGCTCGAGGCCGCGCACCATCTCGGTGTAGGGGGCGAGCAGGGCGTCGTCGATGCGGCAGTGGTCGTAGTTGACGATGGCCTGGACGCGGTGGCACAGCGGGGCGAGGCGGCGCTCGACCTCCTGCTCGATGGCGTCGATGTCCTCCGGGGAGGCGACGCGCAGGTGCTCGAAGTTGATGAAGAGGATGCCTTCCTCCTCGTCGAGGCTGAGGCGCTGTGCCAGCGGCCGCTCCAGCAGTTCCTCGGCGAGCCCCATGGGGGCCTCCTGGAAGATGCGCGCGTCCATCAGCCGGGGCGGCTCGGGCATCCGCGGGGTGAAGGCCATCAGCGCCAGGACGTCGCGCTTCAGGTCGACTCCCGGGGCGATCTCGGTGAGGGTGAGCCCCTCCGGGGTGAGCTCGAACACCGCCCGTTCGGTGACGTAGCAGACCGGCTTGCCGTCCGCGGCGGCCAGGGTCCCGCTGAAGGTGCGGTGCTCCACCTCGGCGACGAACTTGCCCTGGCCGCCGGGGGGCGCCTCGAGCCGCCCGTCGACGATGGCAAGCGCCTCCCGGGTGGCCACGAAGGTGCCCATGAACACTACCTTGCGGGCGTTCTGGCTGATGTTGATGAAGCCGCCGGCGCCGGCCAGCCGCGGGCCGAAGCGCGAGACGTTGACGTGGCCCGCGCCGTCCACCTGGGCCATGCCCAGGAAGGCGATATCGAGCCCGCCGCCGTCGTAGAAGTCGAACTGGGCCGGCTGGTCGATGATCGCCTGGGTGTTCAGCGCCGCGCCGAAGTCGAGCCCGCCGGCCGGCAGCCCGCCGATCACCCCGGGCTCGGCGGTCAGGGTCAGGTGCTCGAGCAGGCGCTCCTCGCTCGCCACCGCGCCCACGCCCTCGGGCATGCCGATCCCCAGGTTGACCACGCTGTTGGGCCTGAGCTCGAAGGCCGCGCGCCGGGCGATGATCTTGCGCGCCGAGAGCGGCAGCGGCTCGGGGCTCGCCATGGGCGCGCGGATCTCGCCGGAGAAGGCCGGGTTGTAGGCGGTGCGGAAGGTCTGCCAGTGGTGGGCGGGATCCTCGCAGACCACCACGCAGTCGACCAGGATGCCGGGGATCTTGACGTCCTTGGGGTGCAGGGTGCCGTGCTCGGCGAGGCGCTCCACCTGCACGATCACCACGCCCCCGGAGTTGCGCACCGCCGTGGCGATGGCCAGCGCCTCCAGGGTCAGCGCCTCGCGCTCCATGCTGACGTTGCCCAGGGTGTCGGCGGTGGTGCCGCGCAGCAGCGCCACCTGCAGCGGCAGGGCCCGGTAGAAGAGGTACTCCTGGCCGTCGATGGGCAGCAGCGAGACGCGCTCCTCGAGGGTGACGTCGTTGATCCGGCCGCCGCCCAGGCGCGGGTCGACGAAGGTGCCGAGCCCCACCCGGGTCAGGGTGCCGGGCTTGCCGGCGGCGATGTCGCGGAAGAGGTGCGAGATCACCCCCTGGGGCAGGTTCCAGGCCTGGATGCGCCCCTCGATGGCGAGCTTCTGCAGGGCGGGCACCAGCCCCCAGTGGCCCCCGATCACCCTCGCCACCAGCCCCTCGTGGCCCAGGTGGTTGAGCCCGCGCTCCTTGCCATCGCCCTGGCCGGCGGCATACATCAGGGTCAGGTCGCGGGGCTCGCCGCTCTCCAGGAAGCGCTCCTCCAGGGCCACGGCGAGCCCCTCGGCGAAGCCGATGCCGACGAAGCCGCCGGTGGCGACGGCGTCGCCGTCGCGGATCAGGTTCACGGCCTCGCGGGCGGAGACCACCTTGCCCTTCGCGGCAAAGGGCTGGCGGGAGAGCAGGGGATGGGGCATGGCGGGCGTCCTGGTGAGGTGTGTCGTGATCTGCCTTCACGGTAGCACGCGCCCCGGCGGGCCGGCAGGACTTGCCAGCGGGAGGGAAGTGGCGAATACTGTACATGAATACAGTATTTGTGGAGGTGCCCATGAGCTCGACGACGCCTATCGCCGTGCGGCCGATCGGCCGCGCGGTGGCGCTGCCGGGGGAGGCGACCCTGCCGCTGATGGGGTGTCGGGTGCGGGCCGGCTTCCCGAGCCCGGCCGATGACCATCTCGACGTGGAGATCGATCTGCACGCCCACGTGGTGCGCCGCCCGGCCGCCACCTACTTCGTGCGCGCCGAGGGCGACTCCATGCTCGGCGACGGCATCCACCACGGCGACCTGCTGGTGGTGGACCGCAGCCTGGAGCCGCTGCCCGGGCGGGTGGTGGTGATCGCAGTGGACGGTGAGCCCACCGTGAAGCGCCTGGAGCGCCGCGGCGAGCGGACCTTCCTGATGGCCAGCAACCCGCGCTTCGCGCCGATCCCCCTGGCCGGGCGCGAATGCCAGGTTGTGGGGCGTGGTCACCCACGTGCTCCATGCCCTGCCGGGAGGCGAGCCGTGATCGCGCTGGTCGACTGCAACAACTTCTACGTCAGCTGCGAGCGGGCCTTCGCCCCGCGCCTGGAGGGGCGGCCGGTGGGCGTGCTCTCCAACAACGACGGCTGCGTGGTGGCGCGCTCCAACGAGCTCAAGGCGCTGGGCGTGGCCATGGGGGCGCCCCTGCACCTGCTGCCGCCGGCCATCCGCCGCCAGGCGGTGCTGCTCTCCAGTAACTACGCGCTCTATGGCGACATGAGCCGGCGGGTCAACCGGATCCTCGACGAGTTCTCGCCGGACGTGGAGGCCTACTCCATCGACGAGAGTTTCGTGGGGTTCACCGGCTTCGCGGCGGACGGCCTGGAGGCGCATGCCCAGCGGCTGCGCGAGACGGTACGCCGGGATACCGGGATCCCGGTCTGCGTGGGGCTCGCGCCCACCCGGGTGCTGGCCAAGGTGGCCAATCACGCGGCCAAGAAGCAGGCGGCCTTCGAGGGCGTCTGCCGGCTCGAGGCCGACGCCCCCGCGCCCCGCGCGCTGCTCGAGGGACTGCCGGTGACCGAGCTGTGGGGCGTGGCGCGACGCACCGCCGAGCGGCTGGCACTGATGGAGATCCACACCGCCTGGCAGCTGCGTGAGGCCGATCCCAAGCAGATCCGCCGCCACTTCTCGGTGGTGCTGGAACGCATCGTCTGGGAACTGCGCGGTCGCCCGGCCATCGTGCTCGACGACCTCGAGGCGCCGCGTCAGCGCATCATGGTCTCGCGCTCCTTCGGGCGGCTGACCGGGGCCTTCGCCGACCTGCAGGAGGCGGTGCGCCAGCACGCCGCCCGGGGCGCCGAGAAGCTGCGCGGCCAGGGCAGCCAGGCCCGGGCGGTGATGGTCTTCCTGCGCACCAACCCCCACCAGGTCGGCGAGCGCCAGTACCGCAACAGCGCGGTGGTGCCGCTGCCGGCCCCCAGCGACGACAGCCGAGCGCTGCTCTCGGCCGCCGCCCGGGGGCTCGAGGCGATCTTCCTCGCGGGGCCGCGCTACCAGAAATGCGGGGTGATGCTGCTCGACCTGGTGGAGGCCGAACGCCACCAGCTCTCGCTGCTGGCGCCGCGCAGCGAAGCGGCGCGCGGGCGCAGCCAGCGGCTGATGGCGGCGGTGGACCGGCTCAACCGCGAAATGGGCCGCGACACCGTGCGCTTCGGCTTGCCGCGCATGGGCACCGCTTGGGCGCTGCGCTGCGAGCGGCGCACGCCGCGCTACACCACCCGCTGGAACGAGCTGATGCGCGTTCGCACCGGCTGAGGTCAGGTGTCGGCCCACATCCGCAGCAAGTTGGCGAGGCTCTTCGAGAGGGTGTCGAAGGTCGGCGTCTTGCCGTTCTCCTCGAAGAGGCGGCGGCGGGTGGTGTCCAGATCGAAGAGCACCTCCCGTTGCTGGGGATCGCGGACCAGGCTCTGTGCCCAGCCGACCGCCGCCAGGCGCTCGCCCCGGGTGACCGGCTCGACCCGGTGCAGGGTCGAGGAGGGGTAGAGCACCAGCGAGCCGGCCGGCAGCTTGAAGGTCTGCTCGCCGCCAGTGGTCTCGATCAGCAGCTCGCCGCCATCGTAGGCGTCCGGATCGCCGAGGAAGAGAGTGAAGGAGATATCGGTGCGCATGGCGCCGCCGGGGCTGCCCATGATCGCATCGTCCACGTGGTTGCCGTAGCTCATGCCCGGCTCGTAGCGGCTGAACATCAGCGGCTTCATGCGCCGCGGGCGCACCGCCATCTGGAACAGCGCATGGCGCTGGAGGTGGCCGACCACCTCCTCGCGCAGCGCGCTCACGGCGGGATGGCTGCTCTCGGCCTGGTGGTTGTGCTTGACCGTTCGGGCATGCCAGCCGGCGGTCTCGCGGCCGTCCTGGAAGGGCGTGTCGGCCAGGGTGGACTGGATCCGCTGAAGCAGTTCCTCGGGAATGATCTGGGCGATGCAGAGGATCACGATCGACTCCATTCGGGTGGGGACGGCCCCAGTATATCTGAATGAAAAGGATTTGCGTTCCGTGGCCGGGCAGTACTATCGTTTCGTCGCGGTGTCTGCCGCCCATATTCATGCAACGAGACCCATGCAACGAGAGGAAGCGCGCATCATGGCCAATACCCGCACCAAGCTCTGGATCGGCGTCGGAACGAGTGTCCTGCTGGGCACGGCGAGCGCCGGCTGGGCCGACAGCGTCGAGGCCCACGAGGGCGAGATGAACGCCGCCGAGCAGAGCCGGCACAACGAGGGTGGCGAAGGCGTCGAGCAGAGCCAGCACCATGAAGGTGGCGAAGGTGGCGAAGGTGGCGAAGGTGGCGAAGGTGGCGAAGGCGGAGAAGGCGGCGAAGGCGGAGAAGGCGGCGAAGGCGGAGAAGGCGGCGAAGGCGGAGAAGGCGGTGGCCTGGGACCGGATCCGCTGGCGGTCTTCTCCGGCTGGGATGCCACCCAGGGCGGCGAAGGCGGTGAAGGCGGCGAAGGCGGCGAAGGCGGCGAGAACGCCACCGCGCCCGCCGACAACCCCGGCGTCACCTATACGCGCCTGGCCATGATGCAGGGCCACCTCGAGGTCGCCCGCGAGCTCTATCGCCAGGGCGAGCAGGATGCCGCCGTGGTGCACTTCGCCCACCCCCTCGACGAGCAGTATCCGTCCGTGGAGTCGGCCCTGGCATCCCGGGGCGTCGACGAGGCCGTCCACTCCTCGCTCGAGACCCTCGAGCAGGGCGCTCGTGAGGGATTGGCCTGGGAGACGCTCGAATCGCGCTATGCCGAGGTCGAGACCACGCTCGAAGAGGCCATGGCCACCACCGAGGCATCGCTGCTTGAGGATCCCGCCTTCGTCAGCCGGGTGCATCGTGCCCTGGTCACCGCCTCGCTGTACGAGTATGCCGAGGCCGTCGAGGAGGGTGAGTTCACCAACGTCGTCGAGTATCAGGACGGGCGCGGCATGATGCAGGTGGGGCGTCAGCTGCTCGAGGGTCAGGGCGAGGTGTTCGGCGCGGGCGAGGACGCCGAGGGCTACCAGGCCCTGCTGAGCGCCTACGACGAGGTACTGCAGGCCTGGCCTTCGGCCGAGGCTCCTGCTCAGCCGGCGATGAGCTTCGGTGAGCTCTCGGGTGCCGTCTTCCGCCTGGAACAGCTGCTGGGCGACTACTGAGGCACGATCCGCCGCCGTCATGCCGCGGGCAGGGCGGCGGCAGGATGCTGCAAGCGACGAGATCGCCGACGCGTGGCGTCAGCGAACGCCCATCCGGCGCATGGCCTCCCTGGCAGGCTGCTACCCTGTGAGTCTGCCAAGGAGGACAGCATGCGATACATGGCGATGGCGCTGCTGCTCCTGCCGCTGATGGGGCAGGCGCAGATCATGAAATGCCCGGATGGCTCCTACCGCGACCGCTGCTCGGGAGGCGAGGCCTTCCAGGGCGGCGGCGTCTCCCGCTACGCGGCGCCCGAGCCGCGTGCGTTCTCCCCCCTGCCCGACACCGACCGCTCTCGCGCTGGTGGCGACCCTCAAGGCACTGCGCCCACTCGCCCCTCGTCGGGCCCGCGTTCGGTGGCCGAGCGCGCCCGGGACATGGGGATCAGCCGCAATGAGCTGGTCAAGGCCCGCAGCCGCGGCACCATCCTGATCGGCATGGAAGAGAAGGACGTGATCGACATCCTCGGCCAGCCGGACGACGTGGATACCAGCGGGGGGTATGGCTCCCGCTGCAAGACGCTGCACTGGTACGACCGCCGAGACGACCTGCCCGATTACGTCAGCACCTGCGATGGTCGGGTCGATTACTTCAGCAACGGGTAATCACCGGCGCTGCATGCGCCCGATCGAGTGCCTCGAGCGTCCATGACGCAAAACGGCCGCCGCCTCGAAGGGCGGCGGCCGTTTTTCATGTCGTGCTGGTGCCGCAAAGAGGATTCGAACCTCCGACCTACGCATTACGAGTGCGTTGCTCTACCAGCTGAGCTATTGCGGCGACAGCAGGCAGGATAGCGCCGGGCCCGGCGCGCTGCCAAGGGTCAGGAGCGCAGCCGGGTCAGCCCCTCCTGGGCACTCGAGGCGACCAGTCGGCCCTGGCGGTCGTAGAGGCTGCCGCGGGCGAAGCCTCGCGCCCCGCCGGCCCAGGGGCTGTCCATGTCGTAGAGCAGCCAGTCGTCGACCCGCACGTCGTGATGGAACCAGAGGGCATGATCGAGGCTGGCGATCTGCAGTTGGGGGTCGCGGAAGTCGAGGCCATGGGGCACCAGGGCGGTGGTCAGCAGGTTGAAGTCGGAGCTGTAGGCGAGTAGGTAGCGGTGCAGCGCCTGGTCGTCGGGCAACTCGCCGACCAGCCGGAACCACAGGCGCTTGCGGGCCGGTCGGCCCGCCGCGGCCTCGTCGCCGAGGTGCAGGAACTCGATGGGGTGGCCGGGGAAACGCTCGAGGCGGCCATCGCCGTCCGCCAGCGCCTCGGGCGGGGTGACCTCGGGCATGGCGGGCTGGTGGGCGATGCTTTGCTCCTCGCCGTGGAAGGAGGCGCTGCAGAAGAAGATCGGCCGCCCCTTCTGGATGGCGGTGACCCGGCGGGTGGTGAAGCTGCCGCCGTCGCGCACCGCATCCACCTGGTAGACAACCGGACGATGCGGATCCCCCGGGCGCAGGAAATAGCCGTGCTGGGAGTGGACCCGCCGGCTGGGGTCGACGGTCTGGCTGGCCGCCGAGAGCGCCTGGCCCAGCACCTGGCCGCCGAACAGCTGCGGCAGGCCGAGGTCCTGGCTGCGGCCGCGAAACAGGTTCTCCTCCAGGGCCTCGAGGCCGAGCAGGTCCACCAGGGTGTTGAGGGCGTCGGGTGTCATCGTTGTCCTCCGGGACGACGGCGTGCAGGGAGGCCGTCGGTATCATACGATCGTCTGAAGCCATCCAGTCTACGGGAGTTCAGTACAGTGCGCAGCGACGAGTTCTACATGCACCGGGCGCTGGACCAGGCCCGGCTGGGCCTGGACGCCGGCGAAGTGCCGGTGGGCGCGGTGGTGGTGGACGCCGCGGGCGAGATCGTCGGCGACGGCTTCAATGCCCCGGTGGGCGGCCACGATCCCAGCGCCCACGCCGAGATCCAGGCGCTGCGCGCCGCCGGCGAGCGACTCGGCAACTACCGGCTGGACGGCTGCACCCTCTACGTGACCCTCGAGCCCTGCCTGATGTGCACCGGGGCGATCATCCATGCCCGCCTGGCCCGAGTGGTCTACGGTGCGGCCGAGCCGCGCAGCGGCATGGTGGAGTCGAAGGCCAACCTCTTCGCCCAGCCCTGGTATCACCACCGGGTGACGGTGGAAGGGGGCGTGCTGGCCGCCCGCGCCTCAAGGCTGCTCAAGGCGTTCTTCGCCGCCCGCCGGGGGGGCGACGTGCGCGGCGACGGCGAGGCCGGCTAGCTAGAGGACCGGCGGCACCTGCTCGAAGAGCTCGACGTCGGCCCGGTCCGGCCGCCGGGCATTGAGCTCGTGGAACTGCTCCTGGCTGCGATCGAGGTAGGCCAGGATCTCGTAGTAGCGGCGGATGTTGCGCACGTAGATCACCGGCTCGCCGCCCCGGGCGTAGCCGTAGCGCGTCTTGCTGTGCCACTCGCGCTCCTGCAGCAGCGGCAGTGAGCCGCGCACGTCGCGCCACCGGTCGGGGTCGCCGCCGCGCATCTCGGTGATCTTGCGGGCATCGTATAGATGGCCGAGGCCGACGTTGTAGGAGGCCATGGTCATGAACAGGCGGTCATCGCCTTCGATCGATGCCGGCAGGCGCTCCTCGATGTGGCGCAGGTAGCGGGCGCCGCCGTGGATGCTCTGAGCCGGGTCGAGGCGATTGTCGACGCCGAGATCCCCGGCGGTGGCGTTGGTCAGCATCATCAGCCCGCGCACCCCGGTGGGGGAGGTGGCCCGTGGCTCCCAGTGGGACTCCTGATAGCCCAGCGCGGCCAGCAGCTTCCAGTCGAAGCCGGTGTTACGGGCGGCCTCGCGGAACAGCTCGCTGTAGCGGGGCAGGCGCGCGCGGGCGTGGGCGATGAAGGTCCGGGCCCCCACGTACTCGAGGTAGTCGTCGTGGCCGAAGTAGCGGGCGACCAGGGCATCGAGCTCCTCATCGCGGCGCAGCGCGTCGAGGAAGCGATTGGCTTCGCCGACCAGCCCCAGCCCGCGGCCGGCGGGGAAGGCCCAGGCCAGGGAGAGCGGCTTGCCGAGCGTGAAGCCGTCCTCGACCTCGGGGAAGAACAGCCGGTTGAGGCGGAACTGGTGCTCGAAGATCACCGCGGCATCCAGGGTGCCGCCGGCCACCTGGCCGAGCAGCTCGGCCACCTCCAGTTCGGCGGACTCCTTCCAGCTGAGCCACGGATGCTCCTCCTGTAGCTCGCGCAGCACCCGGTCGGTGCCGGAGCCGCGCAGGGTGCCGATCTCGAGCCCCTCCAGTTCCTCGATTCCCTCGGGCGGATGCAGGCCGCGGCGATAGACCAGCAGCGGCTGCAGCGGCATGATCGGCCGGCTGAACAGCACGCCCTCGAGGGTCGGGTCCAGTGGCAGGGCGGCCGCGCCCAGGTCGCCCTCCTTGCGCACCGCCTCGAGCACGCCGGAAATGTGGTGGTCAGCGTCCAGGGTCAGGCTGACCCCCAGGTGATCGGCGAAGCGGCGCACCAGCTCGTACTCGAACCCGGTGGGGCCCTCGCGCCCCTCGTAGTAGGTGGTGGGGGTATTGCGGGTATGCACGCTGAGAAAGTCCCGGGCGAGCACCTCTCTAAGGTGCGACTCCTCCGGGGAGCCGCCGTGGTGGGGTAGCAACGCCAGCAGCAGGGCGCTGCACAGCAGGGCGGTCCCGCGCCAGTGGCGCCGGGAAGGGGCGGTCGCGAATGCGGGCATAGGGGCGGCGTGCGGCGATGAGACCCTCAACCATAACCAGCTAATCGATGGCTGTCACCTTCGCCGATTTCTCGCGCCCGGTGCTTTCCAGTATCATGTGCGCTCGTTGCCGCCGGCCGCGGCCCCGAATTCCCCCCAGTACCAGAGGCTCCAGGATATGCTCGAACTGCGAGGCGCGCCCGCCCTATCTGCTTTCCGTCATGCCAAGCTGTTGGACGCCCTGCGCGCATCCGTTCCCGAGGTCGAGTCCCTGCAGGCCGACTACGTTCACTTCGTCGACCATGACGGCGACCTGGACGAGGGCGAGCGGCGCCTGCTGGAGCAGCTACTCGACTATGGTCCTGCGCGCCAGGATGCGCCCCACGGCGAGGGCCAGCTGTTCCTCGTGGTGCCGCGCATCGGCACCCAGTCCCCCTGGTCCTCCAAGGCCACCGACATCGCCCACAACTGCGGGCTTGGCCGGGTGCGGCGCATCGAGCGCGGCATCGCCTATCGGGTCAAGGTGGCCGGGACGCTCGCCGAGGCCGCCTTCGAGAGCCTCCAGGCCGCCCTGCACGACCGCATGACCGAGACCGTGCTGGCCGATCCCTCCGACGCCGCCCGGCTCTTCGCCCACCACGCGCCGGCGCCGCTGGGCAGCGTGGACATCCTCGACGGCGGCCGCGAGGCTCTCGAGGTCGCCAACGTCGTGCTAGGCCTGGCGCTGGCCGAGGACGAGATCGACTACCTCTGCGAGGCGTTCCGCGAGCTCTCTCGCAACCCCTCGGACGTTGAGCTGATGATGTTCGCCCAGGCCAACTCCGAGCACTGCCGCCACAAGATCTTCAATGCCGACTGGCTGATCGACGGCGAGCCCCAGGAGCGCTCGCTGTTCAAGATGATCAAGAACACCCACGAGCGCTCGCCCGGCGACATCCTCTCCGCCTACAGCGACAACGCGGCGGTGATCCGGGGCTCGGAGGCGCCGCGCTTCTATCCCGCGCCGCTGACCGGCCGTGGCGAGGAGCGCGCCGTCTACGGCGCCACACACGAGCCGATCCAGATCCTGATGAAGGTGGAGACCCACAACCATCCCACGGCCATCGCGCCGCATCCGGGCGCGGCCACCGGCGCCGGCGGCGAGATCCGCGACGAGGGCGCCACTGGCATCGGCGGCAAGCCCAAGGCGGGCCTGACCGGCTTTACCGTCTCCAACCTGCGCATCCCCGAGTTCGTGCAGCCTTGGGAGGCCTTCGACTACGGCAAGCCCGAGCGCATCCAGTCGGCGCTTCAGATCATGCTCGAGGGGCCGATCGGCGGCGCCGCCTTCAACAACGAGTTCGGCCGCCCGAACCTCGCCGGCGTCTTCCGCACCTACGAGCAGGATGCCCTGGGGCGCGACGGCATCGAGCGGCGCGGCTACCACAAGCCGATCATGCTGGCCGGCGGCTACGGCAACATCCGCGACGGCCACGTCCAGAAGGGCGAGATTCCCGTCGGCGGCAAGCTGATCGTGATGGGCGGGCCGGCGATGCTGATTGGCCTGGGCGGCGGTGCGGCCTCCTCCATGGCTTCAGGCGCCTCCAGCGCCGACTTGGACTTCGCCTCGGTGCAGCGCGGTAACCCCGAGATGGAGCGCCGCGCCCAGGAGGTCATCGATCGCTGCTGGGCGCTGGGCGAAGGGAACCCGGTCCGCTTCATCCACGACGTCGGTGCCGGCGGGCTCTCCAACGCCCTGCCGGAGCTGGTCAAGGACGGCGAACGCGGCGGGCTGTTCGACTTGCGCGCCGTGCCCAACGCCGAGCCCGGCATGAGCCCGCTGGAGATCTGGTGCAACGAGGCCCAGGAGCGCTACGTGCTCGCCGTGGCCCCGCAGGATCTTGACACCTTCGAGGCGCTCTGCGCCCGCGAGCGCTGCCCCTACGCCGTGGTCGGCGAGGCCACTGCGGCCCACCACCTGGCGGTGACCGACGGCCACTTCGAGAGCCAGCCGGTGGATCTGCCGATGAGCGTGCTGTTCGGCAAGCCGCCGAAGATGCAGCGCGAGTTCAGCCGCCAGACCAACACCCTCTCCGGCGTGATGCTCGACAACCTCGACCTGCGCGAGGCGATGGACCGGGTGCTGCGCCTTCCCGCCGTGGCTTCCAAGAGCTTCCTGATCACCATCGGCGACCGTTCGATCACCGGGCAGGTGGCTCGCGACCAGATGGTCGGCCCCTGGCAGGTGCCGGTGGCGGATGTCGCCGTGACCACGGCGAGCTTCGACACCCATGCCGGCGAGGCGATGGCCATGGGCGAGCGGCCGCCGGTGGCGCTGATCGACCCGGCCGCCAGCGCACGCCTGTCGGTCGCCGAGGCGATCACCAACCTGGCCGCCGCGCCGATCGCCAAGCTCGAGGACATCAAGCTCTCGGCCAACTGGATGAGCGCCGCCGACCATCCGGGCGAGAACCAGGCGCTGTATGACGCCGTGCACGCCGTGGGCATGGAACTCTGCCCGGCGCTGGGCATCGCCATCCCAGTGGGCAAGGACTCCATGTCCATGCGCACCGCCTGGCAGGAGGAGAACGCCCAGGGCGAGGCCGAGGAGAAGAGCATCACCTCGCCGCTGTCGCTGTCGATCACCGGCTTCGCCCCGGTCACCGACGCCATGCGCACCCTGACCCCACAGGTCAACCTGGAGCAGGATGAATCCGACCTGCTGCTGATCGATCTGGGCGCCGGCAAGAACCGCCTGGGCGGCTCGGCGCTGGCCCAGGTCTACGGCCAGGTGGGCGACGTGTGCCCGGACCTGGACGATCCCGAGGACCTGCGCGCCTTCTTCACGGTGATCCAGGGGCTCAACGCCGAGGGCAAGCTGCTGGCCTATCACGACCGCAGCGACGGCGGCCTGCTGGTGACCCTGCTGGAGATGGCCTTCGCCGCCCACACGGGGCTCGAGATCAAGCTCGACTGGATGATCGACGAGCCCGTCGACGCCTTCAACGCGTTGTTCGCCGAGGAGCTTGGCGCGGTCATCCAGGTGAACCGCCGCGACACCGAGGCGGTGCTGGCGCAGTTCGCCGCGGCGGGCATCGAGACCTGCGGCGTTATCGCCCGGCCGCGCTACGACGACCAGGTGCGCGTGACGCTGTTCGAGGAGCCGCTGCTGGAGACCACCCGGCTGCTGGCCGAGCGCACCTGGGCCGAGACCAGCTACCGCCTGCAGGCGCTGCGCGACAACGCCGAGTGCGCCAAGAACGAGTTCGACGGCCTGCTCGACGGCCGCGACCCGGGCCTCTCGGCCCAGCCGACCTTCGACGTCGACGAGGACATCGCCGCGCCCTATCTTCAGGCACCCCGGGTCAACAAGACCCGCCCGGCCGTGGCGGTGCTGCGCGAGCAGGGCGTCAACGGCCAGTTGGAGATGGCCTGGGCCTTCGACAAGGCCGGCTTCGAGGCCGTCGACGTGCACATGAGCGACATCCTCGAGGGCCGGGTGAGCCTCGAGGCGTTCAAGGGCCTGGTGGCCTGCGGCGGCTTCTCCTACGGTGACGTGCTGGGCGCCGGCGGCGGCTGGGCGAAGTCGATCCTCTTCAATCCCCGCGCCCGGGAGCAGTTCTCGGCCTTCTTCGAGCGCGACGACAGCTTCTCGCTGGGTGTGTGCAACGGCTGCCAGATGCTCGCCCAGCTCAAGGAGCTGATCCCGGGCGCCGAGGCCTGGCCGCGCTTCGTGCGCAACGAGTCCGAGCAGTTCGAGGCGCGGGTCTCCATGGTGCAGGTGGAGGAGAGCCCGTCGATCCTGCTTGCCGGCATGGAGGGCTCGCGCCTGCCGATCGCCGTGGCTCACGGTGAGGGCCGGGCCGAGTTCCGCGACAGCGCTCACCTGCGCAGCCTCCAGGGCAGCGGCCAGGTCGCCCTGCGCTTCCTGGATAACCACGGCCAGGTGACCACCCGCTATCCGGCCAACCCCAACGGCTCGCCCTCCGGCATCACCGGCCTGACCACGCCGGACGGACGCGTGACCATCATGATGCCGCACCCGGAGCGGGTCGTGCGGGCGGTGACCAACTCCTGGCGCCCCGCCGAGTGGACGAAGGACGGCGCCTGGATGCGCCTGTTCCGCAACGCCCGGACCTGGCTCGGCTGATTCGCGAGGTGCGGCGCCGCTCGCGCCGTCGATGAAACGCCGACGCCCGGGCCATGTGCCCGGGCGTCGGCGTTTCTGCGATGGCCTGTCTGGCGCTGCGCGTGTTATCGGGGCGTCATCAGTGCGCCACTGTGCGCTATCGATCTGCCGCCGGTGCGCGTCCGTTCGCCTCGGCCGGCGGGGCGAGGGCGATCAGCCGCGATCGTCGTCGGCGGTGTCGCGACGCTGGAGCTGCTCCTCGAGCTCCTCGATGGCGTGGCGGAACTGTGCCTGGAAGTAGTCGAAGCGTCCGAAGTCGTAGTCGCACTCGGCGCAGTGAACGTGGTACTCGTCCTTGCGGCCGGGCGGGAATCGCTTCATGCGATGGCCGCACTTGGGGCATTCCGGGCTGGTCTTCACTTTCATCTGCGCCTCTCCTGTTTCGGCTATGGGCAATCGATTCTTCCCTTGGTCCCTTTAGATATCATGGCGAAAGGCCGTCAGGTCAAGGCCCGTTCATCGCCGGCCGTGCCCCGCCGTTAAAATGAAAAATAATTCCACTATATTTTCCTTGCCGGCCGGGCCGGTCTATGGAGCGTCTGGCGCGCCTGACGCGGCCGACGCCGCCCGGTAGGATGGCGTCTTCGCCGACAGGAGGTGTCCATGCCCGAGACGTCTGTGCCCCAGCTGCGCCCCTACCAGCACCAGGCCGTCACCCGGGTGGTCGAGTACTTTCGAGCCGCCGACGACCCCGCGGTAGTGGTGCTGCCCACCGGCAGCGGCAAGTCGCTGGTGATCGCCGAGCTGGCGCGCCTGGCCCGGGGGCGGGTGCTGGTGCTGGCTCACGTGCGCGAGCTGGTCGAGCAGAATCACGCCAAGTACCAGGCCTACGGCCTCGAGGCCGATATCTTCAGCGCCGGGCTGGGGCGCAAGGAGAGCGGCCGCCAGGTGGTGTTTGGCTCGGTGCAGTCGGTGGTGAGGCACCTGGAGCGCTTCGACGATGGCGCCTTCACCCTGCTGGTGATCGACGAGTGTCACCGGGTATCGAGTGAGAAGGAGGCCAGCTACCGTCGGGTGATCGACCGCCTGCGGCATGCCAACCCGCGCCTCAAGGTGCTGGGGCTGACCGCCACGCCCTATCGGCTGGGCCAGGGCTTCATCTACCACCGCCACCACCACGGCATGGTGCGCGGCGACGAGGCGTGCTTCTTTCGCGACTGCGTCTTCGAGCAGCCGCTGCGCCTGATGGTCCGCCAGGGCTACCTGGCCGAGCCCCGGCGGATCGATGCCGCGGTGGAGCGCTACGACTTCTCGGCGCTGGCACCGGCCTCGAGCGGGCTCTTCCGCGAGGAGGAGCTCAACCGGGTCGTCGCCGGGAACCGTGCGACCCCGGGGATCATCGCCGAGGTGATCGAGCGCGCCCGTGAGCGCCAGGGCGTGATGCTGTTCGCGGCCAGCGTGGCCCACGCCGAGGAGATCCTGGGCTATCTGCCGGCCGGCGAGGCGGCGCTGATCACCGGGGCGACCCCCTCGGCCGAGCGCGAGCGCCTCATCGCCGCCTTCAAGGCCCGCGAGGTCAAGTACCTGGTCAACGTGGCGGTGCTGACCACCGGCTTCGACGCCCCCCACGTCGACCTGATCGCCATCCTGCGCCCCACCGAGTCGGTGAGTCTCTACCAGCAGATCGTCGGGCGCGGCCTGCGCCTCTCGCCGGGCAAGGCCGACTGCCTGATCCTCGACTACGCCGGCAATCCCTGGGACCTCTATGCCCCGGAGGTGGGCAGCCCCAAGCCGGACGGTGACAGCGAGCCGGTGCAGGTGCCGTGCCCCGAGTGCGACCACCCCAACCTCTTCTGGGGCAAGCGCGACGGTGAGCTGGTCATCGAGCACTTCGGGCGGCGCTGCCAGGGGCTGGTGCCTTCTACTCGCGCCCGACCCCGCGCGAAAAGCGCAAATCGCGCCAGCCCCCGCGCGAAAGGCACGTCCTCAAGGTCGGCAGCGCCGGCGATGGAGCAGTGTTCGTTTCGCTTCCGCTTCAAGACCTGCCCCGACTGCGGCGCCGAAAACGATATCGCCGCCCGGCGCTGCCAAGGCTGCCAGGCGCTGCTGGTGGACGCCGACGACAAGCTGCGCGAGGCGCTCAAGCTGCGCGACGCCCGGGTGCTCCGGGTCGGCGGGATGCAGCTCGAGGCCACCGTCAACGGCCGCGGGCTACCGCGCCTCAAGGTCACCTACCACGACGAGGAGGGCGTGACCCTGAGCGAGTGGTTCGCCCTGGAGACCCCGGCCCAGCGCGGCGCCTTCGCCGCGACCTTCCTGCGTGACCACCTGCGCGCGCCGGGTGCTCGCTGGTCGCCGACCACACCGGAGGAGGTGATCGCCGAGCAGCGCCGGCTGCGCGCGCCGGACTTCGTGGTGGGGCGCAAGGTGGGGCGCCACTGGCAGGTGCGCGAGAAGCTGTTCGACTACACCGGGCGCTATCGCAAGGCGGACAGTGTGGAATAGCCAGCGGTAATCGACCGCCTGCGCCATGGTCAAGGGGACCCGCATGGTAAAGGTTGTTAAAGTGGCATCACGGAGCAGGCAGGCGCACGGCAACGGAGGGTAGAGCAGATGCTGCCAGACGACTTTTTCGCAAACCTGGTGGAGAAAGTGGATGACGTGATCTGGGCGGTCGGTTATCCCCATCTGCAGCTGGAATACCTCAATCCTGCCGCAGCTTCCGTTTTCGGACGCCCGGTTCAGGCATTCATGGAGGACCCGCGGCTCTGGTTGGCTATCGTCCATCCGGATGATCATCACGACGTTGCAGCCTCCCATGATCGCCTCCTGGAGCAGGGACACGTGGAGCGTCGCTATCGAATCCTGAGACCCGATGGCGAAGTGGTCTGGATTCATGATCGCGCCTGGCTGATGCGAGAAGCAGACGCTGAGCCGCTGCGTCTGTTCGGGGTCGCGCGGGATGTGACGCACGAAATGGCCGAGCAGCAGCGATTGAGCAGCACCTTGATGCTGCACCGCCGCTTCATGGAGAGTGCCCCTGACCCCATCTTCCTGGTCAAGGTCGAGCCGGACGGCACTTTCGTTTTTCGCTACAACAATCCTGCTCACCGGTTGCAGACCGGTATCCCCCTCGAGGTGCTACGCGACCAGACGCCGGATACGTTGCTTGATGCGCCTCAGGCGGCGTCCGTCAAGGCGCGCTATAGCGAGTGCGTGCAGCTGAAGCAGCCCATCCAGTACGAGGAGCGTCGCGCTCTGCCGGCCGGCACACGTGACTGGCAGATCATGCTGGTGCCTGTGGAAGATGCGGCCGGCAACGTTATCGAGCTGGCCGGTATTGCGCGCGATATCACGCTGCTCAAGGCGGCCGAGCGGAAGAGTCGCGGCGCCTTCGAGTCCCTGGATCAGCTGCTCCAGGCGAGCCCGGTGGTGATTTATGAGTGCCAACCGACACCTGAGCTGATCCCGATCTATATCAGTTCCAGCGTAGAGAGGCTGACAGGTTACGCACGCAGCGAGCTCCTGGGTCGACCCGCCTGGCATGCCATGCTCCATCCCGACGATGCCCCTCTGGTCATGGATAAGGTGAAGGCCATGCTGGCGGGCGAAGGGCCGATCCAGCTCAATTACCGCCTGCGCCATCGGGAGGGCCACTATCTTCAGGTGCAGAGCGAGAAGCGGTTGATCTGCGATGAGGGTGGGCATTCCGTCAAGGTGGTAGGAGCGATTCTCGATATCAGCCACTCCATTCGCCTCAGCCAGCGGCTGGAAAAGCTGGCCCAGCAGCTGCCAGGTTTCATCTATCAATATCATCTCACCCTGGATGGCAAGGGCTGCTTTCCCTATGCCAGTACCAGCAGCCTGGAGATCTATGGAGTGCCCCCCGAGGAGCTGGCGCATAGCGATGAGGCGGCCTTTCGCAAGATTCATCCCGATGACCAGCCGGACGTCAAGGCTGCGATCGAGATGTCGGCCGAGACGCTGAGCCCTTGGCACTGCGAATACCGCGTCCTGCATCCCGGGGGGCAGGAGCTCTGGGTGGAAGGGAGTGCTGCGCCTGAGCGCCTGGCGGATGGCAGCGTGTTGTGGCACGGCTACATTGCCGACGTCTCGGAGCGCAAGCGACTGCAACTCGAACTCCAGAAGAGCGAGGCTCGCTTCCGTCGGCTGGCGACGGTGGACATGCTGACGGGTGCCCCAAATCGGCGCCACTTCATGCAGTCTCTCGATACCGAGCTGTCTCGCGTCAAGCGGCATGGTGTCGCCGCCTGCCTGGTGATGTTCGATGCCGACCACTTCAAGCGTATCAACGATACGTTTGGCCATGCCGCCGGCGACGAGGTGCTCAAGGCGCTGGTCATCGCAGGACGTGAGCAATTGCGCACCCCTGATATCCTGGGTCGATTGGGGGGCGAAGAGTTCGCTATCCTGCTGCCCGATACCTCACTCGATGGGGCCCGGGGGGTTGCCGAACGTTTCCGCCGCGGCATTGCGGCCCTGAAGGTTGCCTCGGGGGATGCCAGCATCAGCTTGACCATCAGCTTGGGGGCCGTTGCGTTGCGCGCGCAGGATTCGCCGGATAGCGCCATGGAGCGAGCCGACAAGACGCTCTATGCGGCCAAGGCATCCGGTCGTGATCGCGTCTGTTGCGAAAGCGATGGCATGGGCGAAGCGACAATCGGCTGAGGGGCTCTGTCTGCGCAAGAGGCATCTTGCTAGACTGCCCCGTTGTTCCTGCGTCCCCGGAGAGGCACGCCGCGTGAGCGCCACCCCCGATACCGCCAGCCCCGAACAGACCGATGCCGCGGCCGGCCACGCCGACGTGCTGGGCCGCCTGTTCGACGAGCCGATCACCGAGCTGCCCGAGGATCTCTACATCCCGCCGGAGGCCTTGCGGGTCTTCCTGGAGGCCTTCGAGGGGCCGCTGGACCTGCTGCTCTACCTGATTCGCCGTCAGAACCTGGATATCCTCGCCATCGACGTCGCCGCCATCACCCACCAGTACATCGAGTACGTGGAGCTGATGAAGGCCATGGAGATCGAGCTGGCCGGGGAGTACCTGCTGATGGCGGCGATGCTCGCCGAGATCAAGTCCCGCACCCTGCTGCCGCGTCCGCCCAAGGAGGGCGACGAGGACGACGAGGAGGACCCGCGCGCCGAGCTGATCCGCCGCCTGCAGGAGTACGAGCGCCTCAAGCATGCCGCCGAGGCGCTGGCCGAGCTGCCGCGCCTGGGCCGCGACTGGTTCCCGGCGCGGGCCGCGCTGCCGGCCCTCGAGGCGCGGGTGATCCACCCGGACGTGGAGCTCGACGAGTTGCTCGGGGCGTTGGCCGGCATCCTGCGCCGCGCCGAGCTCAACCAGGCCCACCAGATCAGCCGCGAGGGGCTCTCGACCCGGGAGCGCATGCTGACGATCATGGCGAAGCTGACGCGGGAGCACTACACCCCCTTCGAGGCGCTGTTCACCCTCGAGGAGGGGCGCGCCGGGGTGGTCGTGACCTTCATGGCGATCCTCGAGCTCGCCAAGGAGGCGATGATCGAGATCGTCCAGAATGCCCCGCTCTCACCGATCCACGTGCGGGCCCGGCTGGACGAGGAGGCGGCCTTCGAGGAGGCCCTGGAGGACGAGGCGGGTGACGAGCGCCCCTTCGACGACGCGCGCCTCGATGATCACCAAGACGGGAGCAAACCGGCATGACCGCCATGGAATCCCCCAATGCTCTGGACGATATCCTCGAGGCCACGCTGCTGGCGGCCGGCGAGCCATTGGGACTGGATCGCCTGGAGGGACTCTTCGACGAGCACGAGCAGCCGCCGCGTCGCGCGCTGCGCGAGGCCCTCGAGCGGCTGGGCCTGCGCCACGAGCGGGGTGCCCTGGAGTTGCTCGAGACCGCCTCGGGCTATCAGCTGCGCATCCGCCCGCGGCTCTCGCCCTGGGTGTCGCGGCTGTGGGACGAGCGCCCCCAACGCTACTCTCGGGCGCTGCTCGAGACCCTGGCGCTGGTCGCCTACCGCCAGCCGGTGACCCGCGGCGACATCGAGGAGGTGCGCGGGGTTTCGGTGAGCGGCTCGATCATGCGCACCCTGCTCGACCGTGGCTGGGTGCGCGTGGTGGGCCACCGCGACGTGCCGGGTCGCCCGGCGGTCTATGCCACCACGCGCAGTTTCCTCGATGACTTCGGACTCAAGACTCTCGACGAGTTGCCGCCGATGCACGAGCTCAAGCAGTTCGAGGAGCCGACCCTCGAGGAGGAGGCACCGCCGCCCCAGCACGACCTGCTAGCCCAGGCGGATGCGCCGGCGGACGACACCGACGACGGGTCAGACGACAAGACAGCGCCGCCCGAGGAGGGCGGTGAGGTCGATGCCGAGACCGCCGAGGCGGTCTCGGAGATGACCGAGACGACGGCCGGGAGGGCCGACGACGACCACGCCGGGACGGCGTCCGAGCGGACAGGGCTGAGCTTCGCCGATCTGGAGGCTCGCCTGTCCGAACGTGCCCGGGGCCGCGTCGACGATGACGCTGCCGCGGGGACGGAATCCACATCCAGTGAGAACGATGACCGATGAGCACTACCACCGAGAAACTGCAGAAGGTCCTGGCCCGTGCCGGGCTGGGTTCGCGCCGCGAAATGGAAACGGCCATCGCCGACGGCCGGGTCAAGGTCAACGGCAAGGTGGCGACCCTGGGCGACCGCATCGAGGCGCGCGACCGGGTGGCCCTCGACGACCGCCCGGTGACCCTGCGCGCCGCCGAGGACGTGCCGCGTCGGGTGATCATGTACAACAAGCCCGAGGGTGAACTCTGCACCCGCAAGGACCCCGAGGGGCGCCGCACCGTCTTCGATCGCCTGCCGCGCCTCAAGGGCGAGCGCTGGATCGCCATCGGCCGCCTGGACATCAACACCAGCGGCCTGCTGCTGTTCACCACCGACGGCGAGCTGGCCAACAAGCTGATGCACCCCTCCACCCAGGTGGAGCGCGAGTACGCCGTGCGCGTCATGGGCGAGGTCACCCAGGCGCAGGTCAAGGCGATGGTCGAGGGGGTGATGCTCGACGATGGCCCGGCGAACTTCACCGACGTGCAGGAGTTCGGCGGCGAGGGCATCAACACCTGGTTCCACGTCGTGATCATGGAAGGGCGCAACCGCGAGGTGCGCCGGCTGTGGGAGTCCCAGGGCCTGACCGTCAGCCGCCTCAAGCGGGTGCGCTACGGCAACATCTTCCTCGACAAGCGCACCAAGGCCGGGGAGTGGGTGGAACTCTCCCAGGACGAGATCGATGATTTGGCCATGACGGCCGGCCTGGCGGCGCGCAAGGTGCCGGAGCTGACCCCGGACGAGAAGAATCGCTGGAGCCGCGACAAGCACAAGCGCCGGCCGGTGCAGGCCATGCGCAAGCCGAAGAGCCAGCGTCAGCGCTGATCCGCGCCGTTCTCTTCGACCAAAGGCAAAAATCGCTTGCCATCGCGGGGGCGGATCAGTAATATCTGCACCCGTTCGGAAGGGTCGTTAGCTCAGTTGGTAGAGCAGTTGGCTTTTAACCAATTGGTCGTAGGTTCGAATCCTACACGACCCACCATCCGAACCTGAGAGCATGGCGACTGAGCCGCCATGCGTCATGGGTCGTTAGCTCAGTTGGTAGAGCAGTTGGCTTTTAACCAATTGGTCGTAGGTTCGAATCCTACACGACCCACCAGATTCGACGCCCCCGCTTCCCCTGGAAGCGGGGGCGTTCTGCGTTGGGGACGCCCAACGCGGGTCGAGTCCGGCCGGGGACGTTCGCGCTGCGACACTTTCTTCTCGCCGGAATCGAACAATAGGCAGTCATTCTGGTCTAGAATGGCGTTGGGTCGGCCATCGCGACAGACGCAGCGGTTGACCCTCTGGCGTGTGGCCCCCGTGCGGAGTGCACGAGCGGCGACACCTGGTGCATTGCAGGGGGAGCCCCTGCCGGTCACAGTGGTAGACACGATGACGATCATGACTTCCCGTGCCGATCTGCGCGAGCAGCTGGCACGCACCTATTGCCCCACCCGCATTCCCGCCGAGGATGAGGCGCGCATCGACGAGATCAAGGCGCTCCTCGAGGCCAACAACGCCGTGCTGGTGGCGCACTACTATACCGACGATGCCATCCAGCAGCTGGCCGAAGAGACCGGCGGCTGCGTCGCCGATTCCCTGGAGATGGCGCGCTTCGGCGCCCGCCACGAGGCCGATACCCTGGTGGTGGCCGGCGTGCGCTTCATGGGCGAGACGGCCAAGATCCTCTCCCCGGAAAAGCGGGTGCTGATGCCGACCCTGGAGGCGACCTGCTCGCTGGACCTGGGCTGCCCGGCCGACGAGTTCAGCGCCTTCTGCGATGCCCATCCCGACCGCACCGTGGTGGTCTATGCCAACACCTCCGCGGCGGTGAAGGCGCGCGCCGACTGGGTGGTGACCTCCTCCATCGCCGTGGACGTGATCGAGCACCTCCAGGCGCGGGGCGAGAAGATCCTCTGGGCCCCGGACAAGCACCTCGGCGGCTACATCCAGAAGCAGACCGGCGCCGACATGTTGCTCTGGGACGGTGCCTGCATCGTCCACGAGGAGTTCAAGGCCCAGGGCGTCGAGGATCTCAAGTCGCTCTATCCCGATGCCGCCGTGCTGGTGCACCCGGAATCGCCGGCCTCGGTGGTGGAGCTTGCCGACGTGGCGGGGTCTACCTCCCAGCTGATCACCGCGGCGAAGGAGCTGCCCAACGAGCGGCTTATCGTCGCCACCGATCGCGGCATCTTCTTCAAGATGCAGCAGGCGGTGCCGGAGAAGACGCTGTTCGAGGCGCCCACCGCCGGCAACGGCGCCACCTGCAAGAGCTGCGCCCACTGTCCGTGGATGGCGATGAACGCCCTGGACAACCTGGCCGGCGCGCTGCGCCAGGGAACGGGGGAGGTGTTCGTCGATGACGCCCTGCGCCTGGCCGCCCTCAAGCCCCTGGAGCGGATGCTCAACTTCCAAGCGCCCAGCTGAAAGCGCCGAGCCGTTCAGAGACGGGGGGCAGCTGCCTAGGCTGAAAGCGAGGAAACCCCACGGGTATCGAAGCCAGTGGGGGTTCTTCTTGACATCGGATCTTGAACAGCCAGCATTCTGCTCGGCGCTCGGCGCTCGGCGCTCGGCGCTCGGCGCTCGGCGCTCGGCGCTCGGCGCTCGGCGCTATCGGAACTCCTCCAGCGTCTCCCGGTAGCCGATGAAGTCCTCCCGGCGACGCTCGATCGCGCTCGCCGCGGCGGGCTCGCCCCGGCGCTCGGCGACGTCCTTGGCCACCTCGAGCTGGCGAATGGCCCGGTCGATGCGTCCGGTGAGCTGCAGCTGCTCGGCGCGGGCCAGGTGGCCCCAGGCCTCCCGGCCGCTGCGCCCGGCGGCCTCGGCGAGCAGGGTGAATACCTGCGGGTCCTCGGGTCGGCGCTCGGCCAGCTCGCGCAGCACCCGGTAGGCCTCGTCGGGATCACGCTGCAGCAGCGCCTCTCCGAGCAGTCGGTGGGTCGGCGCGTAGTCCGGCATCAGTCGCAGCTGAGCCCGGCTGCGGCCGATGGCGTCGTCGGTGCGTCCGGCGGAGAAGGCCACCTGGGCCGCGGTGGCCGGTAGCATCGTGAGGTCCGGGTGCGCGCGGGCCAGGGCGTCGAGCTCGCTCAGGGCCCGGTCGGGGCGGCCCGCGCGGGCGTCGAGCAGCGCCGCCAGGTAGCGGCGTGCCGCCGCGGGGGCCTGGTCCTGGGCCAGCCGGGTGGCGGCCTGCTGGGGATCGCGCTCGTGGATCGCCAGCAGGGCGCGGGCCCTGACCAGCGCGTACTCGAGCGCCTCGCCACGCGGCGTCGCCACGGGCGTCTGGTTGGCACGGGCCTGGGTGTCGCTGATGCGCGATTCGGTCATCGGGTGAGAGAGCAGGAACTCCGGTGGGTTGCCGCCCTGCAGGCTGACCATGCGCTGCAGGGCGCGGAACATCTCGACCATGGCGGCCGGGTCGTAGCCGGCACCGGCCATCGCCTGCAGGCCGACGCGGTCGGCCTCCTGCTCGAAGCGCCGCGAGTAGCGCAGCTGGTCCTGTATGAAGGCTGCCTGGGTGCCCATGGCGGCGGCGATGCCGGCATCGCCGCCGCCTCCGGCGGCGATCAGCATGCCGGCCAGCATGGCCGCCATGGTCGGGATCTGGGTCTGCTCGGCGCGTTCCCGGCCGCGGGCGTAGTGGCGCTGGGCGAGGTGGCCGAGCTCATGGGCGACCACCGAGGCGAACTCTGCCTCTCGCTCGGCGAAGGCGAACAGCCCGGCGTTGACGCCGATCACTCCGCCCGGCACCGCGAAGGCGTTGAGCAGGCGGCTCTCCACCAGGGTGACGACGGTACGCGCCTGGGTGAGGCCGCTGTGGGGCAGCAGGCGGGCGACCAGCGACTCCACGTAGTCCTGGGCGATGGCGTCCTGCCACGCGGGGGCGCGGGCGCGGAACTGGCGCAGCCAGGCGCGTCCCAGGCGCAGCTCCTCGCCGCTGATGGCCTGGCTACCGCCATGGGTGAGGCTCGGCAGGCCATAGTCGCCGCTCGCGATCGGGGTGCCGCCGCGGTCGCTCAGGTCGGGCGCCTCGAAGCGGCCCGCGGACTGCACCTGAGTCGGCAGGGCGAGCGACAGGCAAAGGGCGCTGGCGGTGAGGCAGGTTCCGGTTCGACGCAACATGGCCATCCTCGTCACGGGGCGAAAGCAGGGGCGGGCATTCCGCTCTGACATTGATTCGGTACGCAAAGTGCCTTTAAATCGCAGGAACTTGCGTGTGGGTCCGTCGGCCTGCACGACTCACTGCATTCTCCCGGGAGACAACATGGCGCTGCAACCCGACGACCTGCTCGATGCCCGCGGTCTTCCCTGTCCGCTGCCGCTGCTCAAGGCCAAGCAGGCCCTGTCACGCCTCGCGCCCGGTCAGCTGCTCGAGATACAGGCCACGGACGCGGGCTCCTGGCACGACTTCGAGACCTTCATCGCCCAGAGCGACCATGAGATGCCGGCCCGCGAGGAGCGGGGCGATGTCTATCATTACTGGATTCGCAAGGGCGGGGAGCATGCTACATGACCCTGAGGTCGGTATTCCGTGGCTGGATCGAGCACTACTTCTCCGACGAGGAGGCGGTGATCCTGCTGGTGGTGCTGGTGCTCGGCTTCGCCGTGGTGATCTGGCTGGGCAAGATGCTGGCGCCCTTCCTCACCGCGCTGGTCATCGCCTTCCTGCTGCAGGGGGCGGTGAACGGACTGACCCGGCGGCGCGTGCCGCACTTCCTGGCGGTGATGCTGGTCTTCCTGGCCTTCATCGGCGTGCTGCTGGCAATGGCGCTCATCCTGATGCCGCTGATCTGGAACCAGCTGATCAACCTGGTCCAGGAAACGCCGCGCATGTTCGCCAGCGTCCAGCAGCTGCTCGACGACCTCCAGGTGCGCTACCCGCAGCTGGTCACCCCGGACCAGATCCAGACCTGGATCGGCATGGCCGGCCGCGAGGTGACCCAGCTCGGCCAGCGGGCCCTGACCCTCTCGCTGGCCTCTCTGGGCAACCTGGTGGGGCTGATCGTCTACCTGGTGCTGGTGCCGATCCTGGTCTTCTTCATGCTCAAGGATCGTGATCGGCTGGTGGGGTTCATCGTCTCGCTGTTGCCAAGGAATCGCGGGCTGATGACGCGGGTCTGGCAGGAGATGGACGACCAGATCGCCAACTACGTGCGCGGCAAGTTCACCGAGATCATCATCGTTGGCAGTGTGGCCTTCTTCACCTTCGCCTTCTTCGGGCTGCCCTACTCGGCGCTGCTGGCGGTGCTGGTGGGTCTCTCGGTGCTGGTGCCCTACATCGGTGCCGCCGTGGCCACGCTGCCGGTGGCGGCCGTGGCCGGCTTCCACTTCGGCCTGGGTGACCAGTTCCTCTACGTGATCGTGGCCTACGGCGTGATCCAGGCGCTGGACGGCAACGTGCTGGTGCCGGTGCTGTTCTCCGAGGCGGTCAACCTGCACCCGGTATCGATCATCCTGGCGGTGCTGTTCTTCGGCGGGGTCTGGGGCTTCTGGGGCATCTTCTTCGCCATTCCCCTGGCGACCCTGCTCAAGGCGCTGGTCTATGCCTGGCCCAGGGGCCTCAAGCAGCGCCGCCAGGAAGTCTCCCGGGAAGAGCAGGCCGCCGGGCCCTGAGTGCCGCCGCCGCGGGGCGGCGGCGCGGCCGTCACTGCCCAGCATGCAGCGCCTGGGCTGCCTCGAGCACCTCCTGGGCATGGCCCTTGACCTTGACGCCGCGCCACTCGCGGGCGAGCCGACCGTCGGCATCGATCAGGAAGGTGCTGCGCTCGATGCCCAGGTGCTCCTTGCCGTAGAGCTTCTTCAGCTTGATGACGTCGAACAGCCGGCAGACGGCCTCGTCCTTGTCGGAGATCAGCGCGAAGTTGAACCCCTGCTTGGCCTTGAAGTTCTCCTGGGCGCGGATGCCGTCCCGGGAGACGCCCAGGATCACGGTGTTGGCGGCCTCGAACGCCGCCTTGCGATCGCGGAAGTCGCCGCCCTCGGTGGTGCAGCCCGGGGTGCTGGCCTTGGGATAGAAGTAGATCACCACCTGGCGGCCCCGCAGGTCGGAGAGGGTGGCGGGGGTATCGCCGGTGGCGGTGGCGTTGAAATCGGGGACGGGTTCGCCGAGGCTGACGCTCATGAAACGGCTCCTTGTGAGGGTGGCGTGGAACGGAGACAAACCGCCGGTCGCACGGGGTGGGTCGGACCCATGAGCGTCGATTACACGCAAGGCGCGGCGAACTGTAAAGTCGCGGCTGTACAGGCTCTCGAGGCCTGAGTACCATTTGGCCCCTGGCCCCGGGGCAGGTCCCGGCGCTTCCCGGGGGCCGGCAGGCCGTATATGCAGGTGAATCGAGAGGAATCGAGAGGATGATCACTGGAAGTATCGTCGCGCTGGCGACGCCGATGAAGGTCAACGGCGATATCGACTGGGAGGCCCTGCGCCGCCTGGTGCACTTTCATCTCGACAACGGCACCGATGCGATCGTGGCGGCCGGCACCACCGGCGAGCCGACGACCATGTCCTTCGCCGAGCACTTCGACGTCATCCGCACCGTGGTGGAAGAGGTCAACGGACGCATTCCGGTGATCGCCGGTACCGGCTCCAACAACACCACCGAGGCGGTCGAGCTGACCCGCTACGCCAAGGAGGTCGGTGCCGACTACTGCCTGACGGTGGCGCCCTACTACAACAAGCCGACCCAGGAAGGCCTGTTCCAGCACTTCAAGGCCATCGCCGAAGCCAGCGACCTGCCGGTGATCCTCTACAATGTGCCGGGTCGCACCTGCTCCGACATCTACAACGAGACCGTGATGCGCCTCGCCGAGGTCGACGGGATCATCGGCCTCAAGGATGCCACCGGCAACCTGGAGCGTGCCGAGGACCTGATCGCGCGCCTCAAGGGCAGCGACTTCATGCTCTATTCCGGCGACGATGCCACCGCCTGCGACTTCATGTTGATGGGCGGCCACGGCGACATCTCGGTGACCGCCAACGTCGCGCCGCGGGCCATGCACGAGCTGTGCAGCGCCGCCGTGACCGGCGATGCCGACAAGGCCCACCAGCTCAACACCCGCCTGCTGCCGCTGCACACCAGCCTGGGCGTCGAGTCCAACCCGATTCCGGTCAAGTGGGCGCTATATCGCATGGGCTACATCGAGCCGGGCATCCGCCTGCCGCTGACCTGGCTCTCCGAGAAGTACCACTCCACCGTCAGCGAGGCCCTGCAGCTGGCGGGGATGATCGACGATTGAGCGGTGCCCGGCATCGCACTCCGCACAATACGAGGCAAGGTGGACGCATGAACTCTGCGCTGAAAGGGATGCTGGTGGCGACGGTCGCGCTGGCCACGGTCGGTTGCGCCCGTGATGGCTACTATCACGATCGCAACCTCGACTACGCCGAGGCCGAGGAGGCGGCGCCCCTGGTGCTGCCGGAGGCCCGCAACCCGGCGCGCTACCGGGACGCCATGCCGGTACCCGAGGTGAGCGGCGCGCGTCCTGCCGCGGACGGCGTGGTGGAAGCGCCGCTGCCCCAGGCCCTGTCGCCGGGGCGTGCCCGAGAGCGCGGCGACGTCGAGCGCCGCGAGATCGGCAGCGACGCCTGGCTGGTGGTGGGCGCCGAGCCGGCCTCGGTATGGCCGGAGCTCGAGCGCTTCGCGCAGGGGCGTGGGCTCCAGGTCATCGCTCGGGATCCGAGCCGCGGCGTGCTGGAAACCGAGCAGGCCCGGCTGAGCGTCCGCCAGGGGCTGCGCCGCGGCGACAGCGAGCTGCACTGCGAGCGCGGCGGCGCCGTCGACGTGGGCTGCCTCCGGGCGTTGGAGCGCCACTTCGAGTCGCTCAGCGCCTCGGCCAGCGCGGCGTCGCTGACCGCCCAGCGCCCCGAGGTGCAGGACCGCGCCCGGTTCGAGCAGCGCGGCGACGACTGGCAGGTGATCCTGCCCTACGACATCGATCGCCTGTGGGCCGAGTTCAGCCATCAGCTGGAGATCGACTTCGCCGTCGAGGGCCGCCGCGAGCTGCGCGAGCGCGATCCGAGTGCGCACAGCTTCCTGGTCGACTACCTGACCCGCGAAGGGCGTGAGCAGGGCCTGCTGAGCTCGCTGGCGTCGCTCGAGCTCGGCGCCAAGCCACAGCCGGTGCGGCTGACCCTCGAGGCGCGTGGCCCCGAGCAGACCGTGCTGCGCGCGGTAGGTGTCGGCGAGGCCGGCGCGCTGTCCGAGGAGGATCAGCGCGAGCTGCTCGAGCGGGTGGCGGGCCTGCTGCGCTGATGGGCGACGCGGCGTCGGGCGGCCTGACCTTCGCCTCCCTGGGCAGCGGCAGCAAGGGCAACGCCACCCTGGTCAGCGACGGCGAGACGCACCTGCTGGTCGATTGCGGCTTCGGCCTGAAGGAAACCGAGCGCCGCCTGGCCCGGCTGGGGCTGCACCCCCGCCAGCTCGACGCCGTGCTGGTGACCCACGAGCATGGCGATCATATCCGCGGCGTCGGCCCCCTGGCGCGCCGGCACCGGGTGCCGGTCTACCTGACGCCGGGCACCTGGCTGTCGGGGCGCCTCGGCGAGCTGCCCCATCGCCACTGGATCACCCCCCAGGCCAGGTTCGCCGTCAAGGGGCTGATGATCGACCCGATCACCGTGCCACACGATGCCCGCGAGCCGGTACAGTTTTGCATCGCCGGCAGCAGTCGTCGGCTCGGCCTGCTCACCGACCTGGGGCATCCCAGTGCGCATGTGGTCGAGGCCTTCGCCGGCTGTGATGGCCTGGTGCTGGAGTGCAACCACGATCGCCGGATGCTCGCCGAGGGGCCCTACCCGGCGAGCCTGAAGCGTCGCGTGGGCGGCGACTGGGGCCACCTGGCCAATGTCCAGGCGGCCTGGCTGCTGCAGCGGCTGGGGCTCGACCGCCTGCAACGCATCGTCTGCTCGCACCTCTCCGAACACAACAACCGCCCCGAGCTGGCCCTGGAGGCCCTGGTGCCCCTGCTCGACGGTGACGACTCCCGGCTGAGGATCGCCGCCCAGGACGATGGCCTGGCGTGGCAGACCCTCGGCTGACCGACCATCCTTACCCGTATCCTCGCCCCTGGAGGCTCCCATGGAAAAGCGCCAAGAACTCTTCGCCGGCAAGGCCAAGTCGGTCTATGCCACCGATGACCCGGACCGCCTGATCCTGCACTTCCGCAACGACACCAGTGCCTTCGACGGCCGTCGCGTGGAGGCGCTCGAGCGCAAGGGTCAGGTCAACAATCGCTTCAACGCCTTCATCATGGGCAAGCTGCAGGAAGCGGGCATCCCCACCCACTTCGAGAGCGAGCTCTCCGCTGACGAGTGCGTGGTCAAGAACCTCGAGATGATCCCGGTGGAGTGTGTGGTGCGCAACATCGCCGCCGGCAGCCTGGTCAAGACCCTCGGCGTCGAGGAGGGGCAGACCCTCACTCCGCCGACCTTCCAGCTGTTCCTCAAGAACGACGAGCTTCACGACCCGATGATCAACGAGTCGCTGGCCGAGACCTTCGGCTGGGCGACCCCCGAGCAGCTGGCCGAGATGAAGGCGCTGACCTTCCGCGTCAACGAGGTGCTCAAGGCACTGTTCGCCGATGGCGGCATGCTGCTGGTCGACTACAAGCTCGAGTTCGGGCTCTTCCACGGCAAGATCGTGCTGGGCGACGAGTTCTCCCCGGACGGCTGCCGCCTGTGGGACGCGGCGACCCGCGAGAAGCTCGACAAGGATCGCTTCCGCCAGGGGCTCGGCAACGTGATCGAGTCCTACGAGGAGGTTGGTCGGCGGATCGGCATCGACTTCGGCTAAGTCCGGCCGCTGTAACGAAGCGCATCATGACGAAGGGCCCTCCCGGGGCCTTCGTCGTTGGCGGGCCTCAGGCCGCCACGATCTCGACGACCTCCAGGCGCGTCCCGCCCGTGGCGTCGGGATGCGCCTGGAAGCGTACGTCCACGTCGCGCAGGCGCACCCCGTAAACACGCTCCTCGACGTCCCGACGATAGGCCGGACGTGGATCCTGGGCGAGCACCTGGCGAATCAGTGCGCGCAGACTGACGCCGTCCTCGCGGCGCTCGAGCACCGCCTCGGCCGCCGGGGAGAGACTGACTGGCAGGGTCGGCGGCGCCTCGGGGGCGAAGCCGGCGCGCGCCTCGGGGCGTGACTCCGCCCAGGGCAGATAGGGCTTGAGGTCGAGCACCGGGGTGCCGCTGACCAGGTCGGCGCCGCGCAGGGTCAGACGCACGCCGCGCTTGGTATCGATGTCGACCAGCTCCACCAGCGAGAGCCCCAGGCGGTTGGGGCGGTGGGTGCTGCGGCTGGCGAAGACCCCTACCTTGGCATTGCCGCCCAGACGCGGCGGGCGCACCAGCGGCGCCCAGCGCTCGGGACTCTGGTGGAAGACGAAGGTCAGCCAGAGGTGGCTGAAGGCGTCGAGGCCCCTCACCGTCAGCGGATCATCGAAGGGCGGCAGCAGCACCAGGCTCGCCCGGGCCGCACTCGCCAGCCCCGGCTGGCGCGGAATGCCGAACTTGTCCGGGAAATCGCTCTCGATGAGGCCGACGGGCGTCAGGTCGAAGGCGTCGGGCGGGGCGGGGCGGTCGGTCATGGCGGATCCTTGCGCTTTTCCGTCGCGGGGATTGGCCCCGGGGCAGGGCTTGGGTAGTCTGCTGGCCTGATCATCATCGCAGGAAGCTCACACATGCGTCATGCCGACCATCCTACCGCCGGCGCCGAGCCACCCGTCGAGGCACGCCCCGGAGCGCGCCGCGGCCCGCGCATCGTCTACCGGGTGGCTCGCGCCCGCGACGCCGCCGACCAGGCCGAGGTGTTTCATCACGCCGTGATGCAGGGCGCGGCGGGCCACTACACGCTGGCTGAGCGCGAGGCTTGGGCGATGGCCCTGCCGCGGGATGCCAGTGCCTGGTCGGCGCGCCAGGCGCTCTTCACCACCCTGGTGGCCGACTGCGAGGGGCGCTGCGTGGGGTTCCTCGAGCTGGACCCGGCCGCGGGGCGGATCGAGACCCTCTATGTCTGGCCGTCGCTGGGGCGGCGCGGCATCGGCTCGACGCTGCTGGTGCATGCCGAGCGGATGCTGCTGGAGCAGGGGGTAAGCCGCGCCCGGGTCGAGGCCAGCGCCGTGCTGGCGGATGGCCTGGTGCGGCGCGGCTGGAATTGGCTCGGCGACGAATGGGTCGAGCGTGGCGGCGAGCGGCTCTATCGCCAGCGCCTGGAGAAGCGCCTCGTCGCCGTCGAGACCTGAGTGGGCTTGTCAGTTGCCTTAGTCCGGCTGGTCGATGAAGCGCATCGACAGGTCGATGGCCTTCAGGTCCTTGGTCAGCGCGCCGCTGGAGATGCAGTTCACCCCGGTCTCGGCGATGGCGCGCAGCGTGGTCTCGTCGACGTTGCCCGAGGCCTCCAGGGTGGCGCGCGCCGCGTTGCGGGCGACCGCCTTGCGCATGTCGTCGAGGCTAAAGTTGTCGAGCATGATGACATCGGCGCCGGCGGCCAGCGCCAGGTCGAGCTCCTCGAAGGTCTCCACCTCCACCTCCACTGGCAGGTCGCGGGCGATGTCGCGGGCCTCCTTCACCGCCGCCTCGATCCCCCCGCAGGCGGCGATATGGTTCTCCTTGATCAGGAAGGCGTCATAGAGGCCGATGCGATGGTTGTGGCCGCCGCCGCAGGTCACCGCGTACTTCTGCGCCAGGCGCAGGCCGGGCAGGGTCTTGCGGGTGTCGAGCAGGCGCACCCCGGTGCCCTCGAGAAGGTCCACATAGTGGCGGGTACGGGTCGCCGTGGCCGAGAGGGTCTGCAGCAGGTTGAGCGCGGCGCGCTCGCCGGTTAGCAGGCTGCGCGCCGGGCCCTCTAGCTCGAGGAAGGCCTGGCCGGCCGCGAGGCGGTCGCCGTCGGCGGCTTGCCAGTGCAGGCTGACCCGGGGGTCGAGCCGACGAAAGAGTTCGTCAACCCAGGCCACCCCACAGAGGATCGTCGCCTCGCGGGTGATCACCCGCGCACGGGCCGTCTGCTTCTCGGGAATCAGCTGGGCGGTGATGTCGCCGGGGCCGACGTCCTCGGCCAGCAGCCGAGCGGCACTGTCACGGATCTCTTCGGCAATGGCGTCCTGATAATGCATGGCGGGTCCATCTCTGTGCGGGGAAGCTTGAGCGGGTCATTATAGGGGAAACCCATGCATCGACGTCAGGGAAAAACCATGCGCATCGACGACGGCTGGCTGGTGCCGGCCCGGCGGCTCGCCTCGCCCAACCAGGACGTCCGCCCGACGGGGGAGGTCTCGCTGCTGGTGCTGCACTCGATCAGCCTGCCGCCGGGGGAGTTCGGCGGCGAGCATATCGAGCGGCTCTTCACCAACCGGCTCGATCCCGCGGCGCACCCCTTCTTCGCCGCGATCGCCGGCCTGTGCGTCTCGGCCCATCTGCTGATCCGTCGCGACGGGGAGTGCGTGCAGTTCGTGCCCTTCGAGGCCCGCGCCTGGCACGCCGGGCGCTCGCGCTGGCAGGACGGTGCCCTCGAGCGGCGGGCGCTGAACGACTTCGCCGTGGGCATCGAGCTGGAGGGGGACGAGGTAACGCCCTACACCGGCGCCCAGTACCGGGCCTTGGCGAGCGCCACCGCGGCGATGCTGGCGCGCTATCCGGCGCTCACGTCGCGTCGCATCACCAGCCACGCCCGGGTAGCCCCGCTGCGCAAGAGCGACCCCGGTCCCGCCTTCGACTGGGCCTACTTTCGCCAGGAGCTTGGAAAAATACGTACTTAGGCACCAAGCTCGACGTGCCGGCTCCGCGGCTCCGGCGTCGGATGAGCCGCACGGGGTAGTTCTCCTACAGCGGCTCGAATCCGGCCGGTTTTGGCGGGTAAATACCCCCTTACCCTCCTACGCTGCGGTGCAATATGGGTATTTGAAAAACATTTCCACTCTATCTTGAATTGGCAGGGACCAGCGTTTACGGTATCTTCGCGCTAACAGCGGGGCACCCTGTGCATTGTCTTGTAAAACAACTACAGGCATGACGCGTTGGGGCGCTAACCCCGATCATGAGTGCCATTTCGCCCCTCTGCGGGGCTGTAGTTCCCCACCGTCATTCGGAGAGACGTCTATGAGTCTGGAATCAAGAGAAGATCTCGATCCGGTCGAAACCACGGAATGGTTGGATTCCCTGGAATCGGTCCTGGATCGCGAGGGCGAGGATCGTGCCCGGTACCTGATGACTCGCCTGGCCGACCGGGTGCGGCGTGATGGCATGCAGGTGCCCTTCTCGGTGACGACCCCGCATCGCAACACCATTCCGGTGCACCGCGAGGCGCCGATGCCGGGCGACCTGTTCATGGAGCGTCGCATCCGCTCGCTGATCCGCTACAATGCCATCGCCCAGGTGATTCGCAACAACCGCGCCAACCCGGGCCTGGGCGGGCACATCGCCAGCTTCATGTCGGCGGCGACCCTCTATGACGTGGGCTTCAACCACTTCTTTCGCGCGCCGAACGGCGACTTCGAGGGCGACCTGGTCTACATCCAGGGTCACGTGGCGCCGGGCGTCTATGCTCGCGCCTACCTCGAGGGCCGCCTCACCGAAGACCAGATGGACAAGTATCGCCAGGAAGTGGACGGTGACGGTCTCTCGTCCTACCCGCACCCCTGGCTGATGCCGGACTTCTGGCAGTTCCCCACGGTGTCCATGGGCCTCGGCCCCATCCAGGCCATTTACCAGGCCCACGTGATGAAGTACCTGGATTCGCGTGAACTCAAGAACATGCACGATCGCAAGATCTGGTGCTTCATGGGCGACGGTGAGTGCGACGAGCCGGAGTCCCTCGGTGCCATCCACCTGGCGAGCCGCGAGAAGCTCGACAACCTGATCTTCGTCATCAACTGCAACCTGCAGCGCCTCGACGGCCCGGTCCGCGGCAACTCGCGGATCATGGACGAGCTCGAGGGCGTCTTCCGCGGCGCCGGCTGGAACGTGCAGAAGGTCGTCTGGGGCCGCCTGTGGGATCCGCTCTTCGAGAAGGACACCAAGGGCATCCTGCAAAAGCGCATGGATGAGGCGGTCGACGGCGACTACCAGAACTACAAGGCCAACGGCGGCGCCTACACCAAGGAGCACTTCTTCGGGAAGTACCCGGAGACCGCCGAGATGGTCAAGGGCATGTCCGACGAGGACATCTGGAAGCTCAACCGTGGCGGCCACGACCCGTTCAAGGTCTACGCGGCGTACCACGAGGCGACCCAGAACGCCAACGGCCGTCCCACCGTGATCCTGGCGCACACCGTCAAGGGCTACGGCATGGGTGGCGGCGACGGCGAGGCCGCCAACGAGGCGCACCAAGTCAAGACCATGGAGTACGAGGCGCTCAAGACGTTCCGTGACCGCTTCGGCATTCCGCTCACCGACGAGCAGCTCAAGGAGGTGCCGTACTACAAGCCCGAGGACGACTCCCCGGAGCTGAAGTACATGCACCTGCAGCGTGAGCGCCTGGGTGGCTACCTGCCGAGCCGTCGCAACGACTTCGAGTCGCTGCCGATCCCGGCGCTGGAGGACAAGACCTTCGCCTCCCAGACGGGCGGCTCCAAGGGTCGCGAGGTCTCCACCACCATGGCCTTCGTGCGCATCCTCAACGGCCTGGTCAAGGACAAGAAGATCGGCGAGCGCGTGGTGCCGATCATCCCCGACGAGGCGCGCACCTTCGGCATGGAGGGCATGTTCCGCCAGCTCGGCATCTATACCTCGGAAGGGCAGAAGTACGAGCCGGTGGACAAGGGCCAGATCATGTTCTACCGCGAGGATCAGAAGGGTCAGATCCTCGAGGAGGGCATCACCGAGGCCGGCGCCATGTCGGCGTGGATCGCCGCCGCGACCTCCTACTCGAACAATGCCACGACGCTGCTGCCGTTCTACGTCTACTACTCGATGTTCGGCTTCCAGCGCATCGGCGACCTGGCCTGGGCCGCCGGCGACATGCAAGCCCGCGGCTTCCTGGTCGGCGGCACCGCCGGTCGCACTACCCTCAACGGCGAGGGGCTGCAGCACCAGGACGGCCACAGCCACCTGCAGGCGTCGATGATCCCGAACTGTCGCAGCTACGATCCGACCTATGCCCATGAGGTGGCGGTGATCGTTCAGGACGGCCTGAAGCGCATGTTCACCGACAAGGAGAACTGCTTCTACTACCTGACGGTGATGAACGAGAACTACGAGCAGCCGGCGCTGGAGGACGTGCCCGCCGCCGATATCATCAAGGGCATGTACCTGCTGCGCGAGACAAAGGGCAAGAAGGGCCGCGTGCAGCTGATGGGCTGTGGCACCATCCTGCGTGAGGTCGAGGCGGCCGCCGAGATGCTCGCCGAGGAGTGGGGCGTGGGCGCCGACATCTGGAGCGTCACCAGCTTCAACGAGCTGCGTCGCGAGGCCCTGGAGATCGACCGTCAGGCCTTCATCAATCCCGAGGCCGAGGCGGGCAAGCCCCACGTCACCGCCTGCCTGGAGGGGCGTGAGGGTCCGGCTATCGTCTCCACCGACTACATGAAGCTGTTCGCCGACCAGGTCCGTGCCTGGGTGCCGACCGACTACCATGTACTCGGGACCGACGGTTACGGCCGCTCCGACACCCGCGAGAAGCTGCGTCACTTCTTCGAGGTCGATCGTCGTTTCGTCACCGTGGCCGCGCTCAAGGCGCTGGCCGACCGCGGCGAGCTGGATCGCAAGGTCGTCGGCGAGGCGCTCAAGAAGTACGGCATCGATCCGGCCAAGCCCAACCCGCTTGCGGTGTGAGGCGTCGCCCGAGCGATTCGGTGGCATGGCGGGCCCGCGGGCCCGCCCCCGTCAAGAGTTTGAAGGAGCGCGACCTTGAGTAGCGAAATCATCAAAGTTCCGGACATCGGTGGCGATACCGATGTTGAGATCATCGAGATCGCGGTGGCCGAGGGCGACGTCATCGCCCCCGAGGACACCCTGATCACGCTGGAGTCCGACAAGGCCAGCATGGACGTGCCGGCGCCCAAGGGCGGCAAGGTGCTGAAGGTCCTGGTCAAGGAGGGCGATACCGTCTCCGAGGGCGACGACATCGTCGAGATCGAGGCCGAGGGTGGCGGCGACGCCGACGCCGGTGGCAAGGAAGAGGCCGAGAAGGCCCCCGAGCCCGAGAAGGCCGCCGAGCCGGAGGCGGCGTCTGCGCCCGCGCCGGAGAAGCCCGCGGCCAAGAAGAGTGGTGGCGGCAAGCAGACCGTCGAAATCAAGGTGCCCGACCTCGGCGGCTCCGCCGACGTCGAAATCATCGAGGTGGCGGTGGCCGCGGGCGACCAGGTCGACGCGGAAGACACCCTGATCACCCTAGAGTCCGACAAGGCCTCCATGGATGTGCCGAGCCCCCAGGCCGGCAAGATCGTCAGCCTGACCGTCAAGGAGGGCGATACCGTCTCCGAGGGTGATGTCATCGGCACCATGGAAGTCGAGGACGCGAGTACCGGCGAGGGCGGCGGTGACGCCGAGCCCGCCGAGTCGGCGCCCGCGCCGGCCGAGAGCGCCCCGCCGGCCGAGGCCCCGGCCGAGGACGAGAGTGCCGGCGGCGGCGAGCCGGAGCGCAAGGAAGTCCGCGTACCGGACCTCTCCGGCTCCGCCGACGTGCCGATCATCGAGATCGCCGCCAGCGCCGGCGACGAGGTCGACGAGGAGGACCCGCTGATCACCCTGGAGTCCGACAAGGCCTCCATGGACGTGCCCAGCCCCTACAAGGGCAAGCTCCTCGAGCTGACCGTCAAGGAGGGCGATACCGTCTCCGAGGGTGACCTGATCGGCTATATCGAGGTGGCCGGCACTCCGGTGGCCGGCAGCAAGCCCGCCGCCAAGCCGGCGGCGAAGGCGCCCGAGAAGAAGCCGCAGCAGAAGGCCGAGGCGCCGGCCGCGAAGGCCTCCGGGACTCCCGCCGGCTCGCCGAGCCCCGAGGCGCAGATGGCCGCCCACAAGCCGCGCGACGGCAAGTTGGTGCACGCCGGTCCGGCGGTGCGCATGCTGGCCCGCGAGCTGGGCGTCGACCTGGGGCTGGTCAAGCCCAGCGGCCCCAAGGAGCGCGTGCTCAAGGAGGATGTCCACGCCTACGTCAAGCAGGTCATGGACGGCAAGGCGAAGACCCCCGCCGCGGCGGCACCGGCCGCCGCCGGCAGCGGCATTCCGCCGATTCCGGACCAGGACTTCAGCCAGTTCGGCGAGGTGGAAGAGAAGCCGATGGGTCGCCTGATGAAGATGGGCGCTACCAACCTGCATCGCAGCTGGGTCAACCTACCCCACGTCACGCAGTTCGACGAGGCGGACATCAGCGAGCTGGAGGCCTTCCGCAAGTCGATGAAGGCCGAGGCCGAGGCGCAGGGCGCTAAGCTCACGCCGCTGCCCTTCTTGATCAAGGCCTGTGCCTTCGCGCTGAAGAAGTATCCGCAGTTCAACGTCAGCCTGAAGAGCGACGGCGAGACGATCGTGCACAAGAAGTATGTGCACATCGGCATTGCCGTGGACACCCCGGACGGCCTGATGGTGCCGGTGATCCGCAACGCCGACCAGAAATCGCTGATCGAGCTGGCCAAGGAGTCGGTGGAGCTGGCCGGCAAGGCGCAGTCGAAGAAGCTCAAGCGCGACGAGATGACCGGCGGCTGCTTCACCATCTCGAGCCTGGGCTCCATCGGCGGCACCGCCTTCACGCCGATCGTCAACGCCCCGGAGGTCGCCATCCTCGGCATCTCCAAGGCGCAGATGAAACCGGTGTGGGACGGCGTGGCCTTCCAGCCGAAGCTGATGATGCCGCTGTGCCTCTCCTACGATCACCGGGCGGTCAACGGCGCCGATGCCGCGCGCTTCACCGCCTTCCTGGGTCAGGTGCTCACGGACATCCGCCGCCTGCTGCTGTAAGGCGCGCGTCGTCCGCTTGGGTCGACCCGAGCACTCGACCCGAGCACTCGCCCCACGCAACGGCGCCGCAAGGCGCCGTTGTCGTTTGCGGGACTCTCCTCAATCAGGGCTTGGCTCAAGCGGGGCAGACCAAAGTGCAACTTGGCCGCAGGGGGTTGATGCCGCACTCTTTTTTCCTCTTTAGCGACCTGGATCGGGGCCCTTCGCTTGTCTGCGCCCGGCGGCGCGGTTATCGTTCGCTCCTTACCTTTCTTCGTCGACCAGAAACACACTTATAAGGAGCAGTCAGATGCGTTTGATCCTTTTGGGCGCCCCGGGTGCCGGCAAGGGTACCCAGGCCCAGTTCATCTGTGAGCGATTCAATATTCCACAGATCTCCACCGGCGACATGCTGCGCGCCGCGGTGAAGGAGGGCAGTGAGCTAGGGCTCAAGGTCAAGGAGATCATGAACAGCGGCGGCCTGGTGTCCGACGACATCATCATCGCCCTGGTCAAGGAGCGCATCAGCCAGCCCGACTGCGCCAACGGCTTCCTGTTCGATGGCTTCCCGCGCACCATCCCGCAGGCTCAGGCCATGCGCGATGCCGAGGTGAAGATCGATCACGTGCTGGAGATCGCCGTCGATGACGAGGAGATCGTCAAGCGCCTGGCCGGCCGCCGCGTCCACCCGGGCTCCGGTCGCGTCTACCACCTCGAGTACCAGCCGCCGAAGGAAGAGGGCAAGGACGACGTCACCGGTGAGGCGCTGATCCAGCGCGATGACGACCGCGAGTCCACGGTGCGCAACCGCCTGGCGGTCTACCATGAGCAGACCGCACCGCTGGTCGACTACTATCAGCAGTGGGCCAAGGAAGCGCCCGAGGCGGCTCCGGCCTACCATCGTGTCGAGGGTGTGGGCAGCATTGATGACATCACCGGTCAGGTGATCGAGGCCCTCGAGGGCTGAGCTTCGCGCGATGCCTCCCCCCGTGCATCGCACGTCGCCGAAGGCCCGCCATGCGCGGGCCTTCGTCGTTGGCGGCGGCGGGCGTATAATGCTGCGACATTTTCCGCCGTGACCTCTTGCCCATGCCGATCCTGCTGGCCCTGGATGCCTCCTCGAGCGCCTGCTCCGCCGCCCTACTGCGCCGCCGCGAGGGCCTCGACGACGAATTGATCTCACGCTTCGCCCTGACCCCGCGGGAGCATACCCGGCGCCTGCTGCCGATGGCCGACGAGGTGCTCGCCGAGGTGGGCCTGGCGGCCTCGGCGCTCGACGCCGTGGCCTACGGACGGGGGCCCGGTTCCTTCACCGGACTGCGCATCGCCGCCGGCGTCGCCCAGGGCCTCGCCTTCGGCCTCGACCGCCCGCTGATCGGCGTCTCGACGCTCGAGGCGCTGGCCCTGGGGGGACACCGTCGCCACCATTACCGTCGGCTGATCACCGCCCTGGACGCCCGCATGGGGGAGATCTACGTGGCCGCCTGGCAGTGCCGCGACGGTCGCCTGGAGGCGCTCATGGAGGAGGCGGTGATGCCTCCGGAGCGGCTGCGCCTGCCCGAGGGCCTGGGTGACGCCGACTGGGTCGGCATCGGGTCGGGCTGGAATCTCCGCGAGCAGATGGGCGTCGAGGTGCAGGCGGGGCTCGGCCTCTGCCTGCCCGATGTCGAGGCCGAGGCCGCCGATATGGCATTGCTGGCCATGGAGGCGCTGGCGCGGGGTGAGGCCCGCCCGGCTCACGAGGTGCAGCCGGTCTACCTGCGCAACCAGGTCGCCTGGCAGAAGAGCCGATGAGCGGCGTCGCGGTCCGGGACCCCGCGCTCTATCCGCTGGCCCGGCGCCTGGGGCTGCCCATGGTCGACGAGGGCGGGACGGACGAGCCCGAACTGACCCTGGCCCGCCGGGATGATCGTCTGGTGCTGGCCGGCGATCCGCATCGCTACGGTCATCCGTTGGCGGTGGACTTCGTCGCCGGGCGCGCCGCTCACCGGCGGCGCTTCGGTGGCGGTCGCGGCCAGCTCGTCGCCCGCGCCTGCGGCCTGGCCAAGGGCGTCACGCCCTCGGTGGTGGACGCCACCGCGGGGCTTGGCCGCGATGCCTTCGTGCTGGCGAGCCTGGGCGCCGAGGTGCTGCTGGTGGAGCGGGTCGCGGCGATCTTCGCGCTGCTCGAGGATGGCCTGGCGCGGGCCCTGGCCGATCCCGAGACCCGCGAGATCGCCGCGCGCATGCACTTGGTGCACGGCGATGCCGGTCGCGAACTTGTGACCCTGGTGGCGAGCCGCGAGGTGGCCCCCGAGGTGATCCACCTCGATCCGATGTTTCCCCATCGCGACAAGTCGGCGCTGGTCAAGAAGGAGATGCGCCTCTTCCGCACCCTGGCCGGCGACGACCCAGACGCCCCGCGGCTGCTCGAGGCGGCGCTCGACGTGGCGACCCATCGGGTGGTGGTCAAACGACCGCGCAAGGCGCCGCCCCTGGAGGGCCCGCCGCCGCGCCACATCATCGCGGACAAGACCAGCCGCTACGACCTTTACGTGCATCGCCGCCTGGGCGCCTGAGCTCAGTCCTCGCCTCTTATCCTTCACCCCGGCGGCTGACCAGCTGCAGTCGATGGCGCAGCGCCGGGTCGAACAGCGCCCGGCTTTCGCGGGCCGCCTCGCGCAGCGCCTCGTCGAACGTCAGGCGGCCGTCGTCGGGGGCGAGCCATCCGCAGGCCGTCAGGCTCTCCACCAGGCCGGCGAACAGCCGCGCATCGAAGAACTCCGGGGCGTCACGTCCCGAGAGCAGGGCCAGCCGCTCGGCCAGCAGCCGGCTGCGCTCGGTGAGCGCCTCGGCGGTGAAGTGTCCCGAGGGCTCGTTCAAGAGCACCGAGAGCAGCAGGTAGCCCCGCTCCAGCGAGGGCTGCATCAGCGCACCGAGCATGTCGAGCTGCTCCCCGGCCGCCAGCGACTCCCGGGGCCGCCGCCAGCCCTCGCCCTCGCGCTCCAGGAGGCCCTCTTCGCCCAGTGCCTCGAGCATCGCGGACAGGTCGTCGCGTAGCGCGGGGGCGGGCTCGATGGAGAGCTCCCGGGCCAGTATCGGCCAGCCGGGGCCGAGCAGGGCCGCGAGGTCGTCCAGGCGGTGGGCGGCCTGGTGTCGGAAGGCGAAGGCGGTGAGGCCGGCGAGGGCGAAGAGGTGCAGCACGTTGTTGCGGTACCAGCCCAGCAGCCCGGCCTGGCGCTCGTCGGCGACGATGATGTCGCCCAGCGGATGGGGGTGACGTTCGATCATGCCCAGCGTCGCCACCTGCTCGATCCACGCCTCGGGCGTGCCCGTCGGCAGGCTCGCGTCGCGACCGCCCGGCAGGCGTCGCTGCAGGGCCACCAGCAGCGTCAGCTGCTGGGTCAGCAGCCCGACCTCGATGGCGCGGTGGGGCGTGGCCAGCAGCACCAAGGCGACCAGGTTGGCCGGGTTGAGCGCGGCGGCGGCGTTGATGCGCCGCGAGAGCGTCTCGCCGAGCGCCGGGACGACCCGGTTGAGCCAGGCGGGGCGCGGCGCGTCGGGTGCCTGCCACCAGCCCGGCACCTGGGCGTCGAGGAAGGCGGAGAGCGACAGCGGCTCGCCGACGTTCACGTCCACCCGCCCGTGGGGCTGGCGCAGCCGTCGCGTCATGCCGAGCAGCGCCAGCGGCGACTCCCGGCGCTTGTCGGCCCCGCGCATCTCGCGCTGGTAGCTGGCGTTCTCGAGGATGCGCTCGTAGCCGAGATAGACGGGCACGAAGAGTACATCCCGGCCGCCCTCCCGTCGGCTGCGCAGGAAGGAGCGCAGGGTCATGGCGAGCATCCCCGGGCGGGCCGGCAGCAGGCGGCCGCTGCGCGAGCGTCCCCCCTCCATGAAGTACTCCAGGGGATGGCCCCGCGACAGCAGGCGGTGCAGGTACTCGTTGAACACCGCCGCGTAGAGGCGATTGTCGCGGAAGCTGCGGCGCATGAAGAAGGCGCCGCCGCGGCGCAGCACCGGGCCGATCAGCGGCATGTCGAGATTGCGCCCGGCGGCGATGTGCGGCGGCATCAGCCCTTCGCGGTAGAGTGCATAGGAGAGCAGCAGGTAGTCGATGTGGCTGCGGTGGCAGGGCACGTAGACCAGGGTGTGCTCGCCGGCCAGGGCCTTGACCCGCGACAGGCCGCGCACCTCGACGCCATCGTAGAGGCGGTTCCAGAGGCGCCGCAGGGCGCCGGCCATGAAGCGCATCACCGGGTAGGTCATGTCGGAGGCGATCTCGCGTCCGTAGCGGCGGGCACGTCGGGCGATTCGCGGGCGCGGTGCCTGCTCGGCCGTGGCGACCTCGCCGATGGCGCGCTGTACCCCGGCGCTGGCCACCACGCCGTCGATCAGCGTGCGCCGATGGGAGAGATCGGGGCCGAGCACTCGGGTGCGGGTGCGTCGAAAATGCCCTCTCAGCAGCCGGGCCACCTTGCGATTGGTGAGCGCCGGATCGCGGTCGTCATCGAGCTCGGAGAGGCGCAGCGGTGCGCCGAACTGCACCTCGACGTCGCGCCCGTTGACCGCCACCGAGAGCAGGCGGCGCAACCGCCCAGTGAGTCGCCAGCTGTCGGCGGCCAGCAGGTGCCAGACGCCGAAGCGCTTGCCCGGGGCGCGCCCCCAGAAGACGCTCACCGGCACCAGCTGCAGGTCGTGGGCGGGGTCGCGACGGTACTGCTCGATCAGCGGCTGGAAGGGCGCCGTCGGTCGCCGCCCGCGGCGCCACAGGCGACGCCCCGGGGCGGGCAGCGCCAGGCAGGCGGGCAGGGTCAGCTCGCCCGCGCGGCGTTGGCCGCTGGCCCCCGGCAGGCCGTGGGCGCGGGCCAGGGTCTCCAGCAGCAGGGTGTCGGAGAGCGCCGGGCGCGACAACACGTAGAGGACCGGCAGCGTCGGCGCCAAGGGGAGCGCCTCGGGGGCGGGCTCGATCAGCTGGATCTGGGTCCAGCGCCTGATCAGCGGCGTGAGGGCCGCGCGCAGCGCGCCGGCGAGCATGCGTGCAAGGCCCATCCTGTCGCCCCGGCTGGAAAAGAGCCGTCAGTATAACGCTCTTCGGTCCCTCGAGCAGGGGATGGCCTTTTCCCCGGGCGGTAAACATGCGTCAATGCCGTGACAGGTGGGCGACAGGGACGGAGCCATGCACGGCATGTGGCGAGACGGCAATCACTTCGCACTGCTGCCCGAAGCGGCGCGCTTCCTGCCGGCGATGTTCGAGGCCGTCGATCGGGCGCGCCACTTCGTACTGATCGAGCTCTACCTGATGGAGACGGGACGGCTGGCCACGGCCGTCAGCGAGTCGCTGCTGCGGGCCGCCGAGCGCGGCGTGTCGGTGATGCTGCTGCTCGACGGCTACGGCGCCATGGGCCTCGACGAGGCCGACCGTCGGCGGCTGGAGGCCGGCGGAGTGGCGCTGCGCTTCTTCAATCCCCTGGGGTTCGAGTCGCCGGTGCGCAACCTCACCCGGGATCATCGCAAGCTGGTCGTGGTCGATGGTGCCGAGGCCTTCACCGGCGGCTTCGGCGCCGTGGACGAGTTCCTGGATGCCTGGTACGAGGTCGCCGTGCACATCGAGGGGCCGGTGGTCGTCGACTGGGTGCGGCTGTTCTGCAGCGTGTGGGACTCGCCGTTGAGCCGCGGGCCCGGGGCGCCTTCGCTGGTGCGGGGCATCGAGCTTTCGCCGCGCCGCGACGAGGGCTACCATGGCATGCGCGGACGCGTGGTATGGGGCCAGGGGTATCGCTACCAGGCGATCCGCCACTCCCTGCATCGCCGGGTCGCGGCGTCGACGCGGCGGCTATGGATCTGCACGCCCTACTTCGTGCCCACGCTCACCCTGCGCACGCGCCTGACGCGCGCGGCGCGTCGCGGTGTCGACGTGCGGTTGCTGCTGCCCGGAAAGGTGCACGACCACCCCGGCGTGCGCTATGCCGGCCAGCGCTTCTACGGCCGGCTGCTGCGCGCCGGGGTGCGCATCTTCGAGTTCCAGCCCACCTTCATCCACGCCAAGTTCTCGCTGGTCGACGACTGGGTCAGCCTCGGCTCCTGCAACTTCGATCATTGGAGCCTACAGTGGAACCTGGAGGCCAACCAGGAGGTGGACGATGCCCGCTTCGCCGCCCGGGTCGCCGAGCTGTTCGAGCGCAACTTCGCGACCAGCGAGGAGATCGATCCCGAAGCCTGGGCGAGGCGGCCGCGCTGGCAGCGGTTCAAGGAGTGGCTGTTCGGCCTGGTGGACGGCCTGCTGACCCGACTGCGCTGACCCGGCTTCGCCGGTTCAAGCTTGAAGCTGGAAGAGCGGCGCTTCGCGCCTGGAAGCTCGAAGAAAGGGCTTGATACCGCTGGAGGACGATGCAAACTGACTTCCAGCTTCCAGCTTCCAGCTTCCAGCTTCCAGCTTCCAGCTTCCAGCTTACGACTTACGGCTGTCCTTGCCCTTGCCGCGACCGGCGGGCGCTTTGCGTCGCGGCTTGGGCTTGGGCGTCTCTGGCGGAACGCGATAGTGCAGGTAGAGATCGAGCAGCAGCTCCGGCAGCTGGCCGACCAGGCTCTCCAGCCGCGCACTGTCGCCGGCCAGTTCGGCCATGTCGGGCTCGTCCTCGAACAGCCCCGAGAGCAGCATGAAGGGCAACAGCAGGGTGGCGGCGGCCTCCTCATCGTCGTCGAACCAAGCGGCCTCGTCGAGGAACACCCCCTCCATGAAACCGGCGCACCAGTCGCCGATCGGCGTCTCTTCGGGCGGCACTTCGCCCAGTTCGAGCTCAAAGGGCAGCTCCGGTAGCCCGCCGCCCTCCAGCACCTCGATGGCGTTGGCGCGCAGGCGCTCCAGCAGCCCGAGGATCGCCTCTCGCTCGGCGTCGTTCTCGAAGGTCGGCTCGCCATGGAAGAGCTCGGCGACCCAGGTCGCCGCCGGCACGTCGCGCGGGGCCACCGCCAGCGCGACGAGGAAGCCGTGGGCGCCGATCAGGTCCAGGGCGTCGGCATCGACGCGCTCGGAGTCGAGGAAGTCATCCAGCAGGTCGAGCTCCTGGTCCTCGAGCAGCGGCTGGGGAAGGGGCGTTTCGGCATCGGACATGACGGCTCTCGCAGGGAAGCGGTGCAGGGTGGACGGGGTGATGCCACGGGCGCGATGCCCGGGCTTTACGCGTAGAGACAGACCAGCCATTCTAGCATCCCATGATGGCTCCCGCGCTTCCCGACCCTGACACCACCCGACTCGATGCCCTCGAGCGCGAGGCCCTGCATCGCGTCCTGATCGCCCGGGTCGAGGCGGCCTGGCGACTGTGCCGCGAGGTCCATCCGGCCCTGCCGCGCCCGGCAGTGTGGCTGGACCTGCGCGGCAAGTCGGCCGGCCAGGCCCATTTCGGGCGCGGTGGGCTGCGCTTCAATCCGGTGCTCTTCGACGAGAACCGCCGGGCCTTCCTGGTCGAGGTGGTGCCTCATGAGATGGCCCACTGGCTGGTGCATCACCTCGAGGATGGCGGGCGGGCGCGTCCCCACGGTCGCGAGTGGCAGACCGTGATGCGCTCGCTGTTCGGCCTCGCCCCCACCACCACCCACCGCTTCGATACCCGGCGGGCGAGTCCCGCGCCCTACCGCTACCGCTGTGCCTGTCGCGAGCACGCCTTCACCGCACGCCGTCACGGCCTGGCCCGGCGCGGAAGCCGCTATCGCTGCCGGCACTGCGCTCAGACCTTGGTCTATTGCGATCGGTCGGCGTTTGAAAAGTCCGTTTAAGTTATTGTTATAAAAAAGAAATTTGATCATACCAATGTCTAAGGGGAAGGCCGCCTGCACAGGTATATGCTGAGGGCACGTCGTGGTGCCGACCCGCCAACAACAACAGGGTCGGTGACATACACTGATGAGGGTGCATCTCTTGGAAGAGGCCAATCAATGACCGAGCATCAGAAAGTCCATCCGGTACGTGACGATTTTGCCGCCAACGCCTGGGCCGACAAGGAGAAGTATCAGGCTCTGTACCAGCAGTCCGTGAACGACCCCGAAGGGTTCTGGGCGGAGCAGGCCAAGCGCCTCGACTGGTTCAAGGCGCCGACCAAGATCAAGCACACCCAGTTCGACACCCACAACGTCGACATTCGCTGGTTCGAGGACGGTGTCCTCAATGCCAGCGTCAACTGCCTGGATCGTCACCTCGAGACGCGTGGCGACCAGACCGCGATCATCTGGGAAGGCGACGACCCCGCCGATTCCAAACACATCACCTATCGCGAGCTCTACGAGGGCACCTGTCGCCTGGCCAACGGCTTCAAGGAGCTCGGCGTGGGCAAGGGTGACGTGGTCACGCTCTACATGCCGATGATTCCCGAGGCCGCCATGGCGATGCTCGCTTGTGCCCGCATCGGCGCGGTGCACTCGGTGGTGTTCGGCGGCTTCTCGCCGGATGCCGTGGCCCAGCGCGTGATCGGCGCGAAGTCCAAGCTGATCATCACCGCCGACGAGTCCGTGCGCGGCGGCAAGCAGGTGCCGCTCAAGGACAACGTCGATGCCGCCCTGACCCGCGCCGGCACCGACGTCTGCGAGAAGGTGATGGTGGTCAAGCGCACCGGCGGCGAGATCGAGTGGAAGGAAGGTCGCGACGTCTGGTACGAGGATATCGTCGCCAAGCAGTCCAGCGACTGCCCGGCCGAGGAGATGAACGCCGAGGACCCGCTGTTCATCCTCTATACCTCCGGCTCCACCGGCGCGCCCAAGGGGCTCAAGCACACCACCGGTGGCTACCTGCTGCATGCCGCCCTGACCCACCAGTACGTGTTCGACTACAAGGACGGCGAAGTCTACTGGTGCACCGCCGATGTCGGTTGGGTCACCGGCCACAGCTACATCGTCTACGGTCCCCTGGCCAACGGTGGCACCACGCTGATGTTCGAAGGGGTGCCGAGCTATCCCACCCACGGCCGCATGGGCGAGATCGTCGACAAGCACAACGTCGCCATCCTCTACACCGCGCCCACCGCCGTGCGCGCGCTGATGGCCCACGGCGACGACGTCATGGCATCGAGCCAGCGTGACAGCCTGCGCCTACTCGGCTCGGTGGGGGAGCCGATCAACCCCGAGGCGTGGGAGTGGTTCTACCGCGTGATCGGCAACTCGAAGTGCCCCATCGTCGACACCTGGTGGCAGACCGAGACCGGCGGCATCATGATCGCGCCACTGCCCGGCGCCGTCGACCTCAAGCCGGGCTCGGCGACCCTGCCGTTCTTTGGCGTGATGCCGGCTCTGGTGGACAACGAGGGCAACATTCTCGAGGGTGCCACCGACGGCAACCTGGTGATCCTCGACTCCTGGCCGGGGCAGGCGCGCTCCATCTGGGGTGACCATGATCGGTTCATCCAGACCTACTTCTCCATGTACAAGGGGATGTACTTCACCGGCGACGGTTGCCGTCGGGACGAAGACGGCTACTACTGGATCACCGGTCGCGTCGACGACGTGCTCAACGTCTCCGGTCACCGCATGGGCACCGCCGAGATCGAGTCCTCGCTGGTGGCTCACGAGGCGGTGGCCGAGGCGGCCGTGGTCGGCTTCCCCCACGACATCAAGGGGCAGGGCATCTACATCTACGTGACCCTGGGCGACGGCTTTGAAGAGAGCGATGAGCTCAAGAAGGAGCTGACCCAGTGGGTGCGCAAGGACATCGGTCCGATCGCCTCGCCGGACGTCATCCAGTGGGCACCGGGGCTGCCCAAGACCCGCTCGGGCAAGATCATGCGCCGCATCCTGCGCAAGATCGCCGCCAACGAGTGCGACGGCCTGGGCGACACCAGCACCCTGGCGGATCCCTCGGTGGTCGATGAGCTGATCGAGCATCGCGCCAATCGCTGAGGGCAATGCCCCCAGTGCGACAGCGGAGACCGAGCCGGCCCCACGGGGTCGGCTTCTTCATGTCGGGCGATGACAGAGGAGGGCCCGCGACCCGATCGGGACCTCATTGTTTCTCGCCTCTTGGGAATCGCCGGGGCCATGGGGTAACATGCGACAACAATAGAGAGCCCAGCGTGGCGGTCGTCGGTCCGCCGCCCGAGGAACCGGAGGAAGATCCATGGCCTTTGCCCAGAAATTCATCGTTGCCGATGACCATCCGCTGTTCCGTGCGGCCCTGACCCAGGCCCTGCGTCAGCTGGCGCCCCAGGCCGAGATCGTCGAATCCGATACCATGGCGGCCACCACTGACGTGGTCACCCGGCATCCCGATGCCGACCTGATCCTCCTGGACCTGCACATGCCGGGGGCCCACGGTTTCTCCGGCCTGATCCAGCTGCGCGGCCAGACGCCGGACATCCCGGTGGCGGTGGTGTCGGGCAGCGACGAGGTCCACGTGGTGCGCCGGGCCATCGACTACGGCGCCTCGGGATTCATTCCCAAGTCCTCGTCCCTGGCGCTGATCGCCGAGGCGGTGGGCGAGATCCTCGACGGCGAGGTGTGGCTGCCGGCCGAGATTGCCGACGCCCTGGGCGAGGCCAACGAGGACGAGACCCGCTTCGCCGAGGCGATCGCCTCGTTGACCCCCCAGCAGTTCCGGGTGCTCAACATGCTCACCGAGGGGCTGCTCAACAAGCAGATCGCCTATGAGCTCAGCGTCTCCGAGGCGACCATCAAGGCCCACGTCACCGCCATTCTCAGAAAGCTTGGCGTGCACTCCCGCACTCAGGCGGTGATCGCCGCGCAGAAGCTCGAGGTCGAACCGCCCAGGGTCGAGTCCTGACCTTCGGCCAGGAGCCGTAAGACCGGCGCTTCGCGCCTGGAAGCTTGAAGGGCCGGGCTGCGCCCGGAGCTGGAAGAACGCCCGCTTCGCGGGCTTAAGCTTGAAGCTGGAAGAAAGACCTTGACCCCGTAGGTACTGGACTTATGCTGCCTTCCAGCTTCCAGCTTCCAGCTTCCAGCTTCCAGCTTCCAGCTTCCAGCTTCCAGCTTCCAGCTTCCAGCTTCCAGCTAGGCGCGAGGTGCGCGGCTGGCCTGCAGGGTGCGAGTGAGCAGGGCGCGCAGTGCGGCCGGGCGCACCGGCTTGAGCAGTAGCTGATAGCCCGCCCGCTTGATCTCCTCGGCGACCTCCTCGGTGCGATCGGCGGTGATCACGATGCCCGGCACGGCCTCCTCCAGCCGGTCGCCCAGGGCCTCCAGGGCCATCAGTCCGGTGACCTCGTTGTCCAGGTGATAGTCGGCGAGTATCGCGTCCGGGCTGCCGTCGAGGTGGCGCAGCACCGACTTGGCGCCGCCGATGGTGGTGGCCGTGAAGACCTCGCAGCCCCAGCCCGAGAGCATCGCCTTCATGCCCTCGAGGATCAGCGACTCGTTGTCGATACAGAGGATGCGCGTGCCGTCGAGCTTGTTGCCGGCTCGCTTGGGGGCGGCGTCCTCGGCCTGCTGGGTCGCGGTGCGCGGTGCCACCGTCGGCACGCTGACCGAGAACATGGTGCCGATGCCCTCCCGGGAGCACACCCGGATGGGATGGTCGAGCACCCGCGCCATGCGGTCGGCGATGGAGAGTCCGAGCCCCAGCCCCTTCTCGCTCTCCTTGTGCCGAGTGGTCTGATCGAGGCGCCGGAACTCCTGGAAGATCTCGGCCTGCTTGGCCTCGGGAATCCCCGGGCCAGAGTCCCACACCTCGATGGTGAGCCGTTCGCCGTGGCGGCGGCAGCCCAGTAGGACGCGGCCCGCCTGGGTATAGCGGATGGCGTTCGACAGGAAGTTCTGGACGATCCTGCGCAGCATCTGGGGGTCGCTGTCGACCCACTGACCGGTCGGCACCACCACCAGGTCCAGCCCACGCTCCTCGGCCATCACCGCGAACTCGGCGCGCAGCGGCCGGATGATGTCGGCCAGCGCGAAGTGGCTGCGCCGCGGGGTCAGGGCGCCGGCATCGAGCTTGGAGATGTCGAGCAGGGTGCCGAGCAACTCCTCGGCGGCCTGCAGGGAGTTGTCGATATGGCCGATGGTGCGCTTCATGTCCTCGGCGTCCATCTCCTGAGCCAGCGCCGAGGTGAAGAGCCGCGCGGCGTTGAGCGGCTGCAGCAGATCGTGGCTGGCGGCGGCCAGGAAACGCGTCTTGGAGGCGTTGGCGTCTTCGGCGAGCTGCTTGGCCTGGCGCAGGGCCAACTCGGCCTCGGCGCGGACCCGGTTCTCCTGGCGCAGGGCGGCGTTGGCCTCGGAGAGCGCCTGGGTGCGCTCGCGGACGCGCTCTTCGAGGGTCTCGTTGGTCTCCTTCAGCGCGATCTCGGCCCGGCGCCGCTCGGTGATGTCCTGATAGAGGGCGAAGAAGCCGAGTATCGCCCCGCTGTCGCCGAAGTGGGGCGTGTAGGTGACCAGCATGTAGCGCCGCGCCTCGCCGATGGGTAGCGAGACCTCGAAGTTGACCCGCTCGCCGGCCAGCGCGCGCTCGATCCAGGGCGCCCGCTCGCGGGCCATGTCGGGGGCGATGACCTCATCGACGCGCTTGCCGATCACCGCGTTGCGGTCGATACCGAAGGCCTGCTCGTAGGCGCGGTTGGTGAAGAGGTAGCGACACTCCTTGTCGAAGTAGGCGATCAGCGCCGGGACGTTATCCGTGTAGATGCGGATGTTGTTCTCCGAGCGGATCAGCGCCTCCTCGATGCGCTTCTGCTGGGTGATGTCCTGATAGGTGTAGACGAAGCCGCCGCCCGGCATGGGGTTGCCCTGGACCTCCAGCACGCTGCCGTCCTGGCGATAGCGCACGTAGCGGTGAGGCTGGCCCTCGCGGATGTTATCGATCAGCAGCCGCACGTGCTCCTCGGGGTCGCCGGGGCCGTACTCGCCGTTGTGGGCGTTGTAGCGGAAGATCTTGTCCATCGGGGCGCCGACGCGGATCAGGTGATCGGGGAAGCGGAACAGTTCCAGATAGCGCTGGTTCCACACCACCAGGCGCAGGTTCTGGTCGACCACGCTGATGCCCTGGTTGATGTTCTCGATGGTGGCCTGCAGCAGGGCGCGGTTGAACTCCAGCACCTGGGAGGCCTCGTCGACGATCGAGATCACGTCGGAGATGCCGATGCCGCGGCCCTGCAGGGCGGAGTTGACGACGATACGCGCCGAGGAGGCGCCGAGCACCGAGGCCAGGAAGCGCTCGGTGAACTGGATGACGTCGATGGAGGCCCGGGTATTGTCCTCCAGCGGCTTGCCGGTGCGCCGGGCATAGTCGTCGAAGGCGCGGCTCACCTGGCCGGCGCCCAGGAAGCGCTCGCACAGCACCTTCAGGTCGCCCACGGTGGTGGCGCCGGTCCAGGGGCGATTCACCGAGGTCTGGCGGGTCTCAACGCTGTCGACGAACAGCGAGGCCTGGATGCGCTCGACCACCCGCTGGGGGGTCATCTGGGAGACGAAGATGTAGCAGAAGAGATTCACGCCCAGCGAGAGCATCACGCCGTGGGTGAAGCTGTCGCCGACGTTGAGGCCGAACAGCGAGGTGGGGGCCAGCCAGGCGATGTCCAGGGGGCCGCCGTGGGCCCAGTCGACCGGCAGCACGCCGGTGGTGATCATGGTCGGCATCAGCAGGCTGTAGGCCCAGATGGCGAAGCCGGCGTTCATGCCGACGATCACCCCGAGCCGGTTGCCGCGCTTCCAGTAGAGGCCGCCGATCAGCGCCGGGGCGAACTGCGCCGCGGCGGCGAAGGACAGCATGCCGATGTTGGCCAGCGAGCTGAACTCGCCGATCAGGTGATAGACGCCGTAGGCCATCGCCAGGATCACCACGATGGTGATGCGCCGGGCGCGCAGCACCAGGCGGCCGTAGTCCCGCGGCTTGGTATCGAACCAGCGCAGGCGGAACAGCGCCGGGATGACGATCTCGTTGGAGATCATGATCGAGACCGCCACGGCGGCGACGATCACCATGCCGGTGGCCGCCGAGAAGCCGCCGATGAAGGTCAACAGCGTCAGCCAGGCGTTGTCGGCCGCCATCGGCAGGGCCAGCACATAGGTGTCGGGCTCGATGCGGCTCTCGGAGAACACGGTCAGGCCGGCCGCGGCGATCGGGATGACGAAGAAGGCGAAGGCCAGCAGGTAGAGGGGAAAGAGCCAGCGCGCCTTGGTGGCGTCGTCGCGGTGGATGTTTTCGACCACCGCGACATGGAACTGGCGGGGCAGACAGAGGATCGCCAGCATGGCCAGCAGGGTCTGGGCCCAGAAGCTCTGGCCGAAGTCCTGATCGGCGAGCTGGCGCTGCAGCGCCAGCTGCTCCTCGGCGCGGCCCAGAAGGTCGCCCAGGCCGTCGAACATGCCCCAGGTGACGTAGGTGCCGAGCGCCAGGAAGGCCACCAGCTTGACCAGCGACTCGAAGGCCACGGCGTGGATCAGCCCCTCGTGGTGCTCGGTGGCATCGGTGTGGCGGGTGCCGAAGAGGATGGCGAAGGCGGCCATCACCAGTGCCACGTAGAAGGCGGTGTCGCCGAACAGCGGGGCCCGGGTGATGTCCGAGGCGGCGGTGATCACGCTGAAGGAGGTCGCGACCGCCTTCAGCTGCAGGGCGATGTAGGGCAGGGTGCCGATCAGTGCCACGAGGCTCGCGAAGGCCGCCAGCGACTGGGTCTTGCCGTAGCGCGAGGCGATGAAGTCGGCGATGGAGGTGACGTTCTGGTGCTTGGCGACGCGGATCATCTTGGCCAGCACCGGCCAGAACAGCAGCAGGGTGAGGATCGGGCCGACGAAGATGCTGGCGAACGACCAGCCGGACGTGGCCGCCTGGCCCACGGCGCCATGGAAGGTCCAGGAGGTGCAGTAGATGGCCAGCGCCAGGCTGTAGATCACCGGGCGGCGTCGGCTCGCCCCGTGCTGGCGAGCGTGGCGGTCGCCGCGCCAGGCGATGGTGAACAGCACGGTGATGTACAGCAGTGAAACGACGATCAGCAGCCAGCCGGCGAACATGCACTCAACTCCCTTCCGAAGGCGCCCATTCTAGGGCAAGGCCGCTGCGCGGGGCAGCCGCCTCGCGGCTCAGGCCTGTGGGCAGAGCACCCCATAGAGCGGGGCGGACGCCTCGAGGCGGCGCATCGCCTCGGTGGCGGGCGTACGCGCCTCGCCCTCGAGGGGCAGCATCTCCCGAGTCGCGCAGTTCATCAGCCAGGCCTGGTGGCTCACCTGATCCACGTACTCCTTCTCGAAGCGGTAGAGCAGGAACTCGACCAGCCGTTCGCCGTTCGCCCGGCTGACCGCCAGCTGGTCCTGCTCGACGATGGTGAAGGCCGTGGTCATCGGGAAGAGGAAGGTCCAGGGACGCCAGAAGACCTGGCTCTCCTCCACGTCGATCACCTCGGCCGTGTCGGGCAGCTGCTGGCGCTTGTGCTCGAACCAGGAGTACTCGTGGTGGATCTGGTAGGCCAGCATGCCGAGCCCGGCGCAGACCGGGACGATCCAGCGCGGCAGGCGCTTGCCGCTGGCCAGGCGCAGGATCAACCCGACCCCCGCGGCGCCGAGGCCGGCGAATACCGCCGCAATCAGGTGCCATATCATAAATCATCTGTCCTTAAAGCAATCGGGCTTCCCTGAGGAAGCCCGATCGGGTGAGGTTCCGCGGCCCGGACTGGCCGGGCCAGGGGGGCCATTATGGCCCAGAAGGTCCTGAGACGTCAGTGCCCGGTGGCGACACCAGCGCCCTTCGGATAGCGAACGCTCTCCACCAGGTCCTGGATCTCCTGCGGAGGCTCCTCGGTGGCGTTGGAGACGATGAAGGCGACCGCGAAGTTGAAGATCGCGCCCACCGCACCGAAGGAGAGCGGGGAGATGCCCAGGATCCAATTATCCGGCGTGTTGGGCAGCATGTTGGTGCCCGGAATGAAGAACCAGCCCAGGTAGGTGAAGATATAGAGCAGGGTCGCACCGAGACCGGTCAGCATGCCCGCGACGGCGCCCTTGTTGTTCACCCGCTTGGAGAAGATGCCCATCATCAGCACCGGGAACAGCGAGGCACCGGCGATCCCGAAGGCCAGTGCGACCGTCTGCGCCGCGAAGCCGGGCGGGTTCAGGCCCAGGTAGGTCGCCAGCAGGATGGCGCCGGCCATGGAGATGCGTGCCGCCAGCATCTCGCCCTTCTCGGTGATCTTCGGGTTGATCATGGTCTTGATCAGGTCGTGACTGATCGCCGAGGAGATGGCCAGCAGCAGGCCGGCGGCTGTGGACAGCGCCGCGGCGATGCCGCCCGCCGCGATCAGGCCGATGACCCAGCTGGGCAGGTTGGCGATCTCGGGGTTGGCGAGCACCAGGATGTCGTTATTGACGTTGAGCTCGCTGCCGTTCCAGCCGCGCTGTTCGGCGGTCTCGGCGAAGGCCTCGTTGCCGTCGTTGTAGACCTGGATGCGACCGTCGTTGTTCTTGTCCTCGTACTGGATCAGGCCGGTCTCTTCCCAGGTCCGCACCCACTCGGGACGTTCCTCGTAGCGGATCGGGTTGGTGGTGGCGTCCTCGTAGTTTTCGACCTGGCCGGCCATGTCCGGATAGACGGTGGTCATCAGGTTCAAGCGTGCCATGGAACCCACGGCGGGAGCGGTCAGGTAGAGCAGGGCGATGAAGACCAGGGCCCAGCCGGCGGACCAGCGCGCGTCGGCCACCTTTGGCACGGTGAAGAAGCGGATGATGACGTGGGGCAGGCCCGCGGTACCGACCATCAGCGACAGGGTGAACAGCACCATGTTCAGCTTGTTGTCGACGTCGGCCGTGTAGTCGCGGAAGCCGAGCGCGTTGACCACGTCATCCAGCTTCTCGAGCAGCGGCACGCCGGATTCGGTGTGGGTGCTGAACATGCCCAGCCCCGGAATCGGGTTGCCGGTCAGCTCCAGGGCGATGAACACCGCCGGGATGGTGTAGGCGATGATCAGCACCACGTACTGCGCTACCTGGGTGTAGGTGATGCCCTTCATGCCACCGAATACGGCATATAGGAAGACGATGAAGGCGGCGATCCAGATGCCCCAGGTGTTGCTGACCTCGAGGAAGCGCGAGAAGGCCACGCCGGCACCGGTCATCTGGCCGATGACGTAGGTGATCGAGGCCACGATCAGGCAGATGACCGCGACCAGGCGGGCGGTGTTGCTGTAGAAGCGGTCCCCGATGAAGTCCGGCACCGTGAACTTGCCGAACTTGCGCAGGTAGGGTGCCAGCAGCATGGCGAGGATGACGTAGCCGCCGGTCCAGCCCATCAGGAAGGTGGAGTTGGCATAGCCGCCGGAGGCCAGCAGGCCGGCCATGGAGATGAAGGACGCCGCGGACATCCAGTCGGCGGCGGTGGCCATGCCGTTGGTGATCGGGTGAACGCCGCCGCCGGCGACGTAGAAGTCCTTGGTCGACCCGGCGCGGGCCCAGATCGCGATGCCGATGTAGAGGGCGAACGAGGCCCCTACGAACAGCAGGTTGATGGCAAACTGACTCATGCTGGCTTACTCCCCGAGTCCGAACTGTTTGTCGAGACGGTTCATCTTCCAGGCGTAGAAGAAGATGATCGCGATGAAGGTCAGGATCGATCCCTGCTGGGCGAACCAGAAGCCCAGGTCCGTTCCTCCTACTGGAATGCCAGCCAGTAGCGGGCGAAACAGGATGGCGCAGCCGTACGACACGAAGGCCCAGACGATCAGGCACCCCGTGATCAGGCGTACGTTCGCCTTCCAGTAAGCAGCGGCATTAGACTTGTCGTCTGCCATAGTGTTGCTCTCCACTTGTTGTTGAGATTGGAAAGTTGCCCGGAGCGTTTGCATCACTCATCAGGACAGTCGTGCCGACGGAACAGCCTCGATGGCGGAGTCTGAGCTGGCCTGTCATCGGGTGGCCCGCGGCCGGTCGTGGTGAAGTGTCGACGCGGGAATGCCCTGTATGGCTCATGCCCAAGTCTGGGCAGCAAACGCCTAAAATAAATCCCAGACTTTCGTATCATGACGACAGGCTGGTACAGGGTTTCTTTTTAAAATCCATTTTAATCAATTGCTTGCGACATTGTTTAGCAAGCGTTTTTGTTATCTTTAAGGTGCGCATAGGACGATGGTATAGCCTGGAAATGTCGCCGGGTTGAGGGGCGTCGTAACGCAGTGTTTGACCATGGTCTAAGGCGGCCAAGTTAGGACGATTGTCTAGGTCTTTATCCCATGCCGATTTTGCTATCGTTAAGGCTTGCTGGACGCCGAGTGCGCCGAGGTCAGCGGGGTGGTCAACGCCGCGCAACGAGGACAGCCCCATGGTCGATGTAGAACTCTCTCATCCCCCCTTCACCTTCCTCGACGAGGAAGGCCGCGAGCGCGTTCGCCGCAGTATCGACCTGGCCTATTTCGACCGCGAGGAGATCATCCTCGATGCCGGCCAGGCCGGGGAATATCTCTTTCTGATTCACAAGGGCGAGGTCGCCGAGCTGGACCCGACCCTGCCCGGCGCTCAGTCGCATATCGGTCACTACACGGCCGGCGACCTGTTCGGCGCCATCAGCATCCTCAACGGCAAGAGCCGCTATCGCTTCCGGGCCGAACAGGAGAGCCTCTGCTACCTGCTGCCCAAGGGGGTTTTCAAGCAGCTCTGTACGGCCTATCCGGCCTTCGCCGAGTTCTTCCGCCAGCGCCTGGCCCAGAAGACACGCCTGCTCACCGAGCGCCGCGCCGAGGGCGGCGTCACCATGGCGGGCTTCATGCTGGCTCGCGTTAGTGAGTGCATGCGTTCCCCCCTGCTGGTGGCGGCCAGCACCAGCCTGGCCGAGGCGGTACATACCCTGAACGACAGCCATGCCGACAGCCTGCTGGTCGAGGGCGAGCAGGGGCCGGGCATGGTCACCAAGACCGACCTGCTCAACGCCCTGGTGCTCGAGGGCCTGACCCAGCAGAGCCCGGTGCAGGACGTGGCGCACTTCGCGCTGATCACGGCGACGCCCGAGCAGTACCTGTTCGAGGTGCTGGTCCAGATGACCCGCTGCAAGGTGGAGCGCGTCGTGGTCATGGAAGGCGACCGGCCCTGCGGCGTGGTCGAGCTGACCGACGTGCTCAGCTACTTCTCCAGCCGCAGCTACGTGGTGAGCCTGCAGGTGGAGCAGGCGAACAGCCTGGAGTCGCTGGCCGCGGCCAGCCGTCGAACGCCGGAGCTGGTCAAGGCGCTGATGGCCCAGGGCGTCAAGCTGCGCTTCGCCATGGGGCTGCTGGCCGCCCTCAACGGGCGCATCATGAACAAGGCCTGGGGGTTTCTGATCGACGAGCGGTACCACTCGGAGAGCTGCCTGATGGTGATGGGCAGCGAGGGGCGCGGCGAGCAGATCCTGAAGACCGACCAGGACAACGGCCTGATACTGGCCGACGATCTCGACTGGCCCGACTGCCAGGCGCAGATGCAGCGCCTCACCGAGACGCTGATCGAACTGGGCTACCCGCCGTGTCCCGGCGACATCATGGTCTCCAACCCCGAGTGGGTGGGCACCGAGAGCCAGTGGCGCGGGCGCATCGCGCAGTGGGCGGCGAAGCGGGACGGCGAGAGCCTCATGCGGCTGGCGATCCTGCTCGACGCCCATGCGGTGGCCGGCAACGCCTCACTGCTCGCGCGGCTGCGCGAGGAGCTCTTCGAGCGCTGCAGCCGCGACGAGATCCTGCTCTCTTATTTCGCCCGCACGGCGCTGCGCTTCTCCACGCCCCTGACGCTGTTCGGATCGCTGAAGAAGCCCCAGCACGGCGTGGACATCAAGAAAGGCGGTATCTTCCCCATCGTCCACGGGGTGCGCACCCTGGCGCTCGAGCGGCGCATCACGGCGACCTCGACGCTTGCGCGGCTCGAGGCGCTGGTCGCCGATGGCCGCCTGGAGGAGCGCTTCGCCGAGGACCTGGGCGAGGCCCTGTCGCTGTTCACCGAGCTGAGGCTTCGCCAGCAGCTCGAGCGTCTCGACGACCCACAGGGCAAGGGAGAGGAGCCCGACCGGGTGGTGGTGCAGGAGCTCTCTTCCCTGGAGCGGGACCTGCTCCGCGAGGCCCTGCACATCGTCAAGGAGTTCAAGCAGCGATTGTCGCACCGTTTCCACCTGGAATATTCCTGACCCGCGGCGCGCTCGCCACTGCGCGCGCCACTGAATGCGTCACCGACGCACCACGACACCAGGAGGTTTGACCGATGCTCAGGGCCCTGCGCCGCGCCGCCGATCGACGCCGTCAGGTGGATGGCGATCACGGTTGGCTCTTTGCGCCCTATACCGGCGAGGAGCTGGTCGCCATCGACTGCGTGACCACCGGTCCCGACCCGCGTCGGGCCGAGCTGGTGTCGCTGGCCGCGGTACGCCTGCGCGGTGACCGGGTGCTGACCAGCGACTCCCTCGACCTGCGGCTGGCGCGTCCCGCCAGCCTCTGTGGCGATTCGATCCGCCTGCACGGCCTGCGCGGCATCGACCTGGCCGAGGGAGCCGGCATCGACGAGGCGCTGGCGCAGTTCCTGGACTTCGTCGGCAATCGCCCGCTGATCGGCTGGCGCCTGGACGACGACCTGACGCTGCTCAACCGCTACCTGCGGCCGCGCTTCGGCTTCGATCTGCCCAACGCCTGCATCGACGTGGCCCAGGCCTACTATCGTCGGCTGCACCGCTGCCACCCCGAACTCGCCACCCGGCCGTGCTTCGAGCAGGTGGCCGCGCGCCTGGGGGTACCGGTGATGGGGCGGCACACGGCACTCGGCGACGCCGTGACCACGGCACTGATTCACCTGCGCCTGACGCGCAGCCCTTCCGGGGTCGAGCGTTTCTGTTGATCCTCGCGGCACAGGCGGGCCTGCGTCGCCTGTCGGCGGGGAGAATGGTAGGATAGCGCCCGCCATTTTCCAGCCGCCCAGGCAGCGCCGATACCATGCCAGACGCCCTGATGTTCGATCCCCGCGAGACCGCCCCGCGCCCCGTCGCCGACCCCGCGACGCCTCCCGACGAGCTCGATGCGTCGGACAAGCGCGCGTTCAACAAGCTGCAGAAGCGGCTGCGTCGCCAGGTGGGCAACGCCATCATCGACTACGGGATGATCCACGAGGGGGACCGGGTAATGGTCTGCCTCTCCGGGGGCAAGGACAGCTACACCCTGCTGGAGATCCTGCGCAGCCTGCAGCGCAACGCGCCCGTGAACTTCTCCCTGGTGGCGGTCAACCTGGACCAGAAACAGCCCGGCTTTCCCGAGCACGTGCTGCCCGAGTACCTGGACAAGCTCGATGTCGAGTATCACATCCTGGAGCGCGACACCTACTCGGTGGTCAAGGAGAAGACGCCCGAGGGCAAGACCACCTGCGCGCTCTGCTCGCGACTGCGGCGCGGCTCACTGTACGGTTTCGCCGAGGAGATCGGGGCCACCAAGGTGGCGCTGGGGCATCATCGCGAAGACATCCTCGAGACGCTGTTCCTCAACATGTTCTTCGGCGGCAGCCTCAAGGCCATGCCGCCCAAGCTGCTCTCCGACGACGGCCGCAACATGGTGATCCGTCCGCTGGCCTACTGCCGGGAGGCCGATATCGCCGAGTTCGCCCGCTGGATGGCGTTCCCGATCATTCCCTGCAACCTCTGCGGCTCCCAGCCGAACCTGCAGCGCCAGGTGGTCAAGGAGATGCTGGCCGAGTGGGAGGTCAAGCATCCGGGGCGGCTCGAAAGCATGTTCAAGGCGGTCACCAATGTGGCGCCCTCCCAGCTGGCCGACCGCGAACTCTTCGACTTCGCCGGCCTCGAGGAGAAGCAGGCGCGCCTCAATGCCGATCGCATCGATCTTCACAACGAATAGCCGTAAGCCTTAAGCGGTAAGCCATAAGACAACCCCACCGCCGCCAGACGCGTGGGGTTGTCTTGTCTTGGGAGTATTCTCAAGCTGATCAATAGCTTATAGCTTATAGCTTATAGCTTATAGCTTATAGCTTATAGCTTATAGCTTATAGCTCCCGCGAAGCGGGGACTACCGGCAGCCCTCCTGTTCGGCCACCTCGAGCAGCGCCTCCAGATCGAGGATGTTCACCTCGCGCCCGGACACGGCTACCAGCTCCTGGGACTGGAAGCGACTCAGGATGCGGCTGACGGTCTCCACCGCGAGTCCCAGGTAGTTGCCGATGTCGGCCCGCGACATGGAGAGCCGGAAACTGTAGGGGGAGTAGCCGCGCCGGCGGAAGCGGTCGGAGAGGCCGGTGAAGAAGGTCGCCAGGCGCTGGTCGGCGGTCTTGCGCGACAGCAGGCGCATCATGCGACGGTCGTCGCGCATCTCCTTGCTCATGCTGCGATAGAGCTGGCCGCGCAGCTCCGGAAGGGACTCGGAGAGGGCGTCAAGGCGATCGAAGGGGATCTCGCAGACCGTGGTGGTCTCCAGGGCCACCACCGTGCCCGGATAGCGCTCCTCGTCGATGCCGTCGAGGCCCACCAGCTCGCTGGGCAGGTAGAAGTTGGTCAGCTGGTCCTCGCCGCTGCCCTCGGTGGTCACTTGCTTCAGGCTGCCCGAGCGCACCGCGAAGACGCTGGTGAACGGGGTGCCCTGGCGGAACAGTGCCTCGCCCTTCTTCAACGGCGGTCGGCGGCGGATGATGGCATCGAACTGGTCCATGTCCTGCACTTCGAGCGCCAGCGGCAGGCAGAGCGAGCTCAGGCTGCAGGTCTGGCAGCGAGTCTCGTTCAGCAGGGCACGGCGCCTGCCGGTTGCGGGATCGGGCATGCTCTCCTCCATGGATGGTGGCTCAGTGCTCATTATGGAGGATAGTCGCCCACCGGCAAAGCACCGCTTGAGGCGTCGCCGCTGACCTTGGCATTCAGGGTGCGTCGGTCAGGGCGCGGCGGGGTAGGCGTCGAAGGCCGCCGCCAGCTGACGAATCATCAGGCGCCCGGTGGGCGTCGCGCGCCACTGTGGGCCCTGGCGCACGATCAGTCCCTGTGGCTCGGCCAGGGCCAGGCGCGCCAGCGGCTCGGCGAGATGGGCCTCGGCGTCTAGGCCGAAGGCCTCGCCTAGCGCCGCCAGGTCGAGAGGGAGATCGCGCATCAGTCGCTCGATGGCGGCGCTGCGCAGCCGGTCCTCCAGGCTCAGTCGATGGCCGACGGCGGTCGGCAGCTCCCCACGATCCAGGGCGTCCTCATACGCCTCGAGCCTCAGGGGGTTGCGTACGTGCAGATCTTCCAGGCGGGAGACCGCCATGACACCCAGCCCCACCAGGTCGTGGCGCTCGCCTCCTACCCCGAGGGCCCTGGCGAGGCGGTCATCGCCCCGCGCGAAGCGGTCGTGGCCGAGATGCACGTAGCCCGCGGCGGCGAGCATCTCGATGGCCGCCTGCAGCATCCCCTGGACCTCCTGCGGGGTGGGCAGATCCGCAGGGCGGATCTGGCGCTGCCGGGGGAAGCGCTCGGGATGGTGATGGTAGTGAAACAGCGACAGCCGCGACGGCGCCATGGCGATGACCTGCTCGAGGGTGGCGGCGAAGCCGTCGCGGGTCTGGCGGGGCAGGCCGAGGATCAGGTTCAGGTTGACGGAGTTGAAGCCCAGCCGGTCCGCCTCGTCGAGCAGCTGCTCGGTCAGGCCGCGGCCCTGCTGGCGATTGATCGCCTGCTGGACCTCGTCATCCAGGTCGAGCACCTCCAGGCTCAGTCGGTTGAAGCCCAGCGCCTCGAGATGACGCAGGGTGAAGACATCGGCCTCGCGGGGGTCGATCTCGATGAGGTACTCCCGGTCGCGATCGCCGGCCAGCCGGAAACGGGCGTCCAGCCGGTCGATCAGGTCGCTCATCTGGTCCAGGGTCAGGAAGGTCGGCGTGCCGCCGCCCCACTGCAGGGAGCGGACCTCCCGCCGAGCATCCAGGTGGCGACTGGTCAGCACCATCTCGCGGTCGAGGCGCGTGAGATACGCCTCGGTCAGGCGGGTATCCGAGGTGGTGACCGGTCGGCGGGTGCAGTGAAAGCAGGCCTGCTGGCAGAAGGGCAGGTGCACGTAGAGCGACAGCGGGCGCGCCGCGGCGTTACTGTGCTCGAGTGCCCGGCGGTACTCCTCGGCGCCGATGCACTCCCCCATCGCCTGGGGCGTAGGGTAGAAGGCATAGGCGGGGGCCGGCGAGGCCACCGCGAAGGGAACGTCGCTACCGGATGCGGTAAACGCACGAGCGGGCATGGTCAGCTCTCCGGAGGGAAACATGCCTTCATGCTAGCGACGCCCCCGTCGCGCCGCGTTGAGCTGCGTCAAGCGAAGCTGTGATCGGCGTGGCCGTCAGTGCATCGACGCGCCGGGCAGCAGCGTCCACAGCTGCCAGAGGGCGAAGGCGATGATCGACAGCGCGGACAGCGTGCGGGTGGCCGGATGGCGAATCAGGGCGCCGAGCTGGCGCGCGGCGAGGCCGGTGGCCAGCAGGGCCGGCAGGGTGCCGAGGCCGAAGGCGCCCATCAGGGTCGCGCCCCGCCAGGGGTCGGCGATGGCCAGGCTCCAGGCGAGCATCGAGTAGACCAGGCCGCACGGCAGCCAGCCCCAGACGGCGCCCAGGGCGAACGCCTGGGGCACCCGGACCACCGGCATCAGCCGCCGCCCCACGGGCTCGAGGTGGCGCCACAGGCGCTTGCCGACCGCTTCGACCTTGAGTAGCCCCTTCCACCAGTCGGCGATGTAGAGCGCCATCAGGATCAGCATTACCGCGGCCAGGCCCTGCAGCACCAGGCGTGCCTGGGGACTCAGGGCGATCAGCGTACCGAGCCCCGCCGCCAGGGCCCCGGCCATCATGTAGCTCGTGATGCGCCCCAGGTTGTAGCCGAGCAGCAGCCCCGAGAGGCGGGCCGGGCTTCTCATGCTGGGCGGCACGGCGAAGGTCAGGGCGCTCATGATGCCGCCGCACATGCCGATGCAGTGGGCGCCGCCGAGCAGGCCGAAGACGAAGGCCGCCGCCAGCGGGGGAAGATCGAGGCCGGTGGGATCCATCAGTCGCGGCGGTCCTCGTCGCGAGGCGCGCCAGCATCGGGATCGGCGCCGGGCTTGGCCTCGGACGAGCCGCGCGGCTGGCGCGGGCGGTCGTTTTCGTCCTCGTCGAAGAGGATGCGGTAGGCGGGACCCTCGAGGTCCTCGAACTGGTCGTGCTTGACGGCCCAGAAGAAGGCCCAGACCGCCAGTCCCAGCAGGATCAGCGAGAGGGGGATCAGCAGATAGAGGATGTTCATGCGTTCACCAGCCTGGGAGAGTCGGCGCCGGCGGGGCGGCCGGGGCCGGCGCGGGTCAGGCGCAGGGCGTTGCCGACGACGACCAGCGAGCTCGCCGACATGCCGATGGCGGCGAGCCAGGGGGGCACGAAGCCCATTGCCGCCAGGGGCAGCGCCGAGAGGTTGTAGACTAGCGACCAGGCCAGGTTCTGGCGGATGATGCGCCGGGTGGTGCGGCCGGTCGCGATGGCCTCGACGATACGCCCCAGCCGCGGGCCGAGCAAGACGGCGTCGGCGCGGGTGCGGGCGAGGTCGGTGGCGCCGTTCATGGCGATGGCCACGTCGGCCCCGGCCAGCACCGGCACGTCGTTGATGCCGTCGCCCACCATGGCCACCCGCTCACCGGCGGCCTGCAGCGACCGGATGCGCGCCAGCTTGTCCTCCGGGGAGGCCGCCGCCTGCCAGGTCGCGATGTTAAGGCGCGCGGCCATGGCCGCCACCGCCGATTCGGTGTCGCCGGAGAGCAGCTCCACGGCCAGGCCGCGCGCCTGGAGGGCCTCGACGGTCTCCCGGGCATCGTCGCGCAGGCGGTCGTGGAGGGCGAACCAGGCCCTCGGCGCGCCGTCCTCGGCCAGCAGCAGCCACTGGCCCTCGCCGGGGGCCTCGGGCGTCGCCTCGGGCGCGGCGAAGGCGGGGGTGCCGAGGCGCCAACGGCGCCCGTCGATGCGGCCCTCCAGGCCCTGGCCGGGGCGGCTGAGCACCTCGTCGGCGGTGACGGCGGCTTCGCGGAAGGTTCGAAAGGCGCGGGCGATGGGGTGCTCGGACTGCGCCTCGAGGGCGGCCGCCAGGGCACGCGCCTGCGCCGCGTCCAGGGCGTCGTCGATCGGACGGGTCTCCACCAGGCTCATCTCGCCGCTGGTCAGGGTGCCGGTCTTGTCGAAGATCACCCGATCCAGCTGCGACAGTGCCTCCAGGGCGTCGGCGCGGGTGATCAGCACCCCGCGACGGTGCAGCCGACCGTGCCCCGCGGTCAGGGCCGTGGGCGTGGCCAGCGCCAGGGCGCAGGGACAGGTCACCACCAGTACCGACAGGGTGACCCACAGCATGCGGTCGGGGTCGATGAACCACCAGGCGACGGCCACGCCGACGGAGATCAGCAGCACCTGCAGCACGAAATGATGCGCCATGCGCGCCGCCAGCTGGGCGATGTGCGGCCGGCTGGCGAAGGCGCGGTCGGTGAGATCGACGATGCCGGCAACCCGGGCCTCGCGGCCGGCATGGGTGACGCGCACCGTCAGCGGGCTCTCGATGTTCTGGCTACCGCCGGTGACGCGATCGCCGCTGCGTCGGGTCACCGGCAGGTATTCGCCGGTGAGCATCGACTCGTCGAGGCTCGATTCGCCGCTCTCGATCACGCCGTCGGCCGGCACGCCGTGGCCGGGCTTGACCAGCACCCGGTCGCCGGCGGCGAGCTCGCTGGAGGGTAGGATGCGCTCCTCGCCCGCCTCGGTGAGGCGGATCGCCGAGAGCGGCAGGGCGCCTGCGAGGGCGTTGCCGCTATGGCCACTGCGGCGCCGGGCGCGCACTTCGATATAGCGGCCGAACAGCAGGAAGAAGGTGAACATGGCCACCGAATCGAAATAGACGTCGCCGTGCCCGACGATCACCGCATAGCCGCTGGCCAGATAGGCGCCGCCGATGGCCAGTGATACCGGCACGTCCATGCCCAGGGTGCGGGTCTTCAGGTCGCGCAGGGCATTGGCGAAGAAGGGCTGGGCCGAGAAGAGCACCACCGGGGTGGCCAGCGCGAAGGAGAGCCAGTGGAAGAGGGCATCGAAGTCGGCGCCGAGCTCACCGGGGCCCGCCACGTAGATCGGGATCGAGAACATCAGCACCTGCATCATCGCCACCGCGGCGACGATCAGTCGGCGCACGTTCATGCGCTCCTCGTGCTGCAGCCGGCTCTGGGCCGCATCGGGCTCGTAGGGCTGTGCCGGATAGCCGATGGCGGCCATCTCGGCGAGGATCCGCGACAGCGCTACCCGCTCGGGATCCCAGCTGACGCGCAGGCGATGGTGGGAGAGGTTGACGGCGCTGGCCTCGATGCCGGGAAGGGCGTTGAGGCGGTGCTCGATCAGCCAGGCGCAGGCCGCGCAGGTGATGCCGTCCACGGCCAGGGTGGCGTGCACCCTGCCGCCCTCGCCGTCGGGGTGCACGAAGCGTGCCTGCAGGCCGGGATCGTCGAACACCGCCCAGGTCTCGGCCTTGACCGCCTGGCGATCGTCCGGCCGCTCGGGCAGCTCGGTGCGAAAGCGGTAGTAGCTCGCCAGGCCGCCGTCGACGATGGCGTGGGCCACGGCCTCGCAGCCGGGACAGCACAACGGCCGGCGTTCGTCGTCCAGGGTGATCGACCAGGGTGCGCCCGCGGGCACCCGGTTGCCACAGTGGTAACAGCCGGGGGCCTCGGTCGTCGGGGAGGATGTCGCGGTCGCGGTCATCTAGATGCCGGGAGAGAGCGAGATCTCGCCTTCCGTCGGGAAGTGCGCCTCGCCGGTCAGGCGCCACTCGGCGTCCCGGCCCTCGGCCGGCTGCAGGTGCAGGTACCAGCGATATTCAAGCGTCTGATCGATCGACGTCACGTAGCGCCCGTCGCGCACGTGCTCCAGCACCATCGAGCGATCGCGGCTGCTCTCGGTGGGGAAGATCAGCTCGAGGTAGAGCCGCTCCGGCTGGCGCTCGCCCGCCAGGTCGATGACGATGTCGCCGGTGCGCGGGTCGGCGCGCATGACCGCCTCGAGGCCCAGCTGGCGGGCGTGCTCCTGCTTGGCCAGCTGTTCGTTGATGGCCAGCCCCTGCTTGTAGTAGTCCTGCTCCACCGTGCCGTCGTAGAAGTGAATCGACAGCACCAGGTAGGTGATGCTGAAGGTTACCGACGAGGCCAGCAGGCCGATCAAGAACCACGGCCAGAACTGCTTGTACCAGGGGGGGATGCTCTCGGGTTCCGCACTCATCAGCGGGTCTCTCCTAGGAAACGGCTGTCACGTTCGATGGCGATGTCGGCGTCCGTGGCCTCCAGGCGCAGGATGATCTCGGCGCTGGGCCGGTCGATGGACTCGGGCGGTACGCTGGCCTGGATCACCAGCTGACGCGATTCGCTGGCCGGCACGCTGATCTCGTGGGTATCCAGGGTCAGGCCGGGCAGGCCGGAGGCCTCCAGGCGGTAGCTGTGCGGCCGATCGTCGAGGTTACGTACGATCAGGGTGTAGACGTTGCTGATGCGGCCGTCCTGAGTCGTCTGGAACAGCTGGTTGCGCTCGCGCTCGACGTCGAAGTCCAGCGGCGTGCGATCGGCCACCGCCCAGGCGAAGACGCCGATCATCACCAGCAGGGCGGCGAGATAGCCCATCAGGCGCGGGCGCAGGATATGCGTCGGCTTGCCCTCCAGGGCGTTCTCCGTGGTGTAGCGGATCAGGCCGCGGGGATAGCCCATCTTGTCCATCACGCTGTCGCAGGCATCGATGCAGGCCGCGCAGGTGATGCACTCGTACTGCAGGCCGTCGCGGATGTCGATGCCGGTGGGGCAGACCTGCACGCAGAGGTCGCAGTCGATGCAGTCGCCGTGGCCGGCGGCTTGCGCCTGCTCGTGACTTAGCGTCTTCTTGCGCGGGCCGCGGGGCTCGCCGCGGGCGGCGTCGTAGGAGACGATCAGGGTGTCGCGGTCGAACATCACCGACTGGAAGCGGGCGTAGGGGCACATGTAGATGCACACCTGCTCGCGCAGCCAGCCGGCATTGAGGTAGGTGAAGACCAGGAAGAAGCCGACCCAGAAGTAGGACCAGCCGTGGGCCTCGAGGGTCGGCAGCTCCACTACCAGGTCGCGGATCGGGGTGAAGTAGCCGACGAAGGTGAGGCCGGTGGCCAGCGCGATCGTAAGCCAGATGGCGTGCTTGGCGCCCTTGCGCCACAACTTATCAGTGGTCATCGACTGCTTGTCGAGCTTGATGCGGCGGTTGCGCGAGCCCTCCAGGCGATGCTCGACCCAGATGAACAGGAAGGTCCAGACGCTCTGGGGGCAAGTGTAGCCGCACCAGACGCGCCCGGCGAAGACCGTGATGAAGAACAGACCGAAGGCGCAGATGATCAAGAGCCAGGAGAGCAGCATGAACTCCTGGGGATAGAAGGTCGCCGAGAAGATGTGGAACTCCCGACCGGGAAGGTCGAACCAGATGGCCGGCCGGTCGCCCCAGGGTACCCAGGGCAGCAGGAAGAAGCCCAGCATCAGCGCCCAGTTGGACGCGCGGCGCAGGCGCTGGAAGAAGCCCTTGATCTCGCGGACGTAGATATGCCGCCGGCTCTCGTACATGTGCTGGGTGACCGCCTCGTTCGGCGCGTGCTGCTGCACCGGATCCGGGGTGACATCGTGGGTCGGGATCTTCTCGCTCATGGCAGGCTCGTGGCTGGCAAGGAGGGGAGGGCCGTCGGGGGTAACCCGCTACGGATGGTCGATATTGTATCGGGGCGGTCGCACAACGAGAAAGGGTGCGACCGGAGGCCGCACCCTTGGCATGCCGTCATCGATCGCCGGCTCAGTCCTGGCGGCTCAGGCCGTAGACGTAGGCGGCGACGAGGTGCACCTTGTCCTCGCCGATGTAGGCGGCCTGTGCCGGCATATGGCCGTTGCGGCCGTTACGCAGGGTCTGGCGCACCGAGTCGGCCAGCGACTGACCGGGCGCCCGATAGAGCCAGGCATCGTCGGTCAGGTTGGGCGCGCCCAGCGCCTGGTTGCCGGTGCCGTCGGGCATGTGACAGGCGGCGCACACCGAGGCGAACACGCTGGCACCCTGCTCGGCACGCTCGGCGTCCTCGGCATTGCCGGAGAGCGAGAGCACGTGCTGGGTCACGTTCTCGATGTTCTCGCTGCCCAGCTGCTGCCAGGAGGGCATCAGGCCGTTACGCCCGTTGTTGAGGGTCTGGACGATGTTCTCCGGCGCACCGCCATACAGCCAAGCGTCGTCGGTCAGGTTGGGGAAGCCGTAGCCGCCCTTGGCGTTGGAGCCGTGGCAGATCGCGCAGTTGTTGAGGAAGATGCGCTCGGCGACCTGCATCGCCTCGCCGTCCTGGGACAGCTCCGGGATCGGCACCTCCTGGTACTGGGCGAAGATCGGCGCGAAGCGCTCCTCGGCGCGAGCGACCTCCTCCTCCCACTGGCTCTCCTGGCTCCAGCCCAGCAGGCCGGAGAAGTTGCCGAGGCCCGGGTAGAGCACCAGGTAGCCCAGCGAGAAGATCACGGTGCCGACGTAGAGCTGGAACCACCAGCGCGGCAGCGGGTTGTCGTACTCCTCGATCCCGTCGGCGGCATGGCCCGTGGTGTCGACGTTGCCCTCGGCATCCGGGGTCTTGTCGGTCTTGCGGTTGGCGAAGAGCAGCCAGGCACTGATGCCGATGGTGCCCAGCGTGATGACGATGATCCAGGCGCTCCAGAAGCTGGAAAGGGAGTCACCCCAAAAATTGTTCATGTGTTCCTCTCTCCCTTGTCGTGTCGGGAACCGGCCTCTCGGGAGGCATTCTGGTCACGGTGCGGCGGTTCATCCTCATCGGCGAAGGGCAGGTTGGCCGCCTCGTCGAAATCCGGCTTGCGTCGCTTCGAGTAGGCCCACATCGTGAGCCCCGCGAAGGCGATGATCAGCAGGATGATGATCACCCCGTTGACGATCCCGTTATCCATGATCAGCGCGAATCCTTGAGCACGGTGCCGAGCTGCTGCAGGTAGGCGACCAGAGCGGTGATCTCCCGCTGTCCGCGCACCTCCTCGCTGGCGTTGGCAATCTGCTCGTCGGTGTAGGGGACGCCCAGGGTCTGCATGACGCGCATCTCGTCATCGATGCGCTCGCCGCTCAGCGTGTTCTCGAAGAGCCACGGGTAGGCCGGCATGATCGATTCCGGTACCACGTCACGCGGGTTGTAGAGATGGGCACGGTGCCAGTCGTCGCTGTAGCGGCCGCCGACGCGGGCCAGGTCCGGCCCGGTGCGCTTGGAGCCCCACAGGAAGTTGTGCTCGTAGACCTGTTCGCCGGCGACGCTGTAGGGGCCGTAGCGCTCGGTCTCGGCGCGGAAGGGGCGCACCATCTGCGAGTGGCAGCCGACGCAGCCCTCGCGGCGATAGACGCCGCGGCCCGCGAGCTCCAGGGCGGAGAGAGGCTCGAGGCCCTCGACCGGCTCGGTGGTCTGCTTCTGGAAGAACAGCGGCACGATCTCGGCCAGGCCCCCGAAGCTGATCACTACCAGGATCAGCACGGCGAGCAGACCGACGTTCTTTTCGACTATCTCGTGTCTCATTGGTGTCTCGTTCCCTGGTTGGCTCAGGCGGTCTGCGGAATCGGCTGACGGGCGCCTTCACCGCGCCGCACGGTCATGTACACGTTGAAGGCCATGATCAGCATGCCGGCCACCCAGCATAGGCCACCGATCAGTCGCACGATGTAGCCCGGTCCGCTGGCTTCCACCGACTCGACGAAGGTGTACATCAGGGTGCCGTCGGGATTCACAGCGCGCCACATCAGGCCCTGCAGGATGCCGTTGACCCACATGGCGGCGATGTAGAGCACGGTGCCGATGGTCGCGAGCCAGAAGTGCACCGCGATCAGGTTAACCGAGTGCATCTCGGTGCGGCCGAACAGGCGCGGGATCAGGTGGTACATGGAGCCGATGGTGATCATCGCCACCCAGCCCAGGGCGCCGGCGTGGACGTGACCGATGGTCCAGTCGGTGTAGTGGGAGAGGGCATTGACGGTCTTCACCGCCATCATCGGACCCTCGAAGGTGGACATGCCGTAGAAGGAGAGGGCCACCACCAAAAAGCGCAGGGTCGGGTCGGTGCGCAGCTTATGCCAGGCGCCGGAGAGGGTCATCATGCCGTTGATCATGCCGCCCCAGGAGGGGGCCAGCAGGATGATCGAGAGCACCATGCCGAGCGACTGGGTCCAGTTGGGCAGCGAGGTGTAGTGCAGGTGGTGCGGGCCGGCCCACATGTAGACCATGATCAGCGCCCAGAAGTGGACGATGGAGAGGCGATAGGAGTAGACCGGACGCTCGGCTTGCTTGGGCACGAAGTAGTACATCATCCCCAGGAAGCCCGCGGTCAGGAAGAAGCCCACCGCGTTGTGGCCGTACCACCACTGGGTCATCGCATCGATGGCGCCCGAGTAGATGGACACCGAGAAGGTCGAGGTCACCGGGATCGAGGCGCTGTTGACGATGTGCAGCACGGCTACGGTGATGATGAAGGCCGCGAAGAACCAGTTCGCCACGTAGATGTGGGAGGTCTTGCGCAGCTTGATGGTCCCCAGGAAGACGATGGCATAGCTGATCCAGACCACGGCCAGCAGGATGTCGATCGGCCACTCGAGCTCGGCGTACTCCTTGGTGCTGGTGAGGCCCAGCGGCAGGGTGACCACCGCGGAGAGGATCACCGCCTGCCAGCCCCAGAAGGTGAAGGCGGCCAGCTTGTCGGAGAACAGTCGTACCTGGCAGGTTCGCTGCACGACGTAGTAGGAGGTGGCAAACAGCGCCGAGCCGCCGAAGGCGAAGATCACGGCGTTGGTGTGCAGGGGGCGCAGTCGGCCGAAGCTCGTCCACGGCAGTCCCAGGTTCAGTTCCGGCCATACCAGCTGCGAGGCGATGATGACACCGAGGGCCATGCCCACGATGCCCCACACCACCGTCATGATCGCGAACTGCCGAACTACCTTGTAGTTGTAGGTCGGGTGTTCAAATGCTGTGCTCATGTCAGGTTCCCATCGAACGCGGTTTGGGGGTGTCCCGCGGCATTCTGCCTCGGGGTGACCTCCGCAGGATGATGCAGGTCTTTAACCAAGGGTGATTCTAGCGCAGGCGTCCGGCAAGCTGAACACGCCAATGTATTGATTTATGAACTCAAGGAGGCCTAAATTGTCGGACTGTTTTTGTCGGGATTTGCCGTCGATCGACCGCTCGACCCTGTCCCGACGACTGCTCGATGACGAGCAGGGACGCTGGAATATCGCCGGGCTCGGCCCGCTGGAAGTGCGCGGCGAAGGTCGCGTCGGGCGATTGCTGATCGCTCACGGAGCCGGAGCGGGCCAGGATTCAACCTTTATGCAACGGTTGCGCGTCTCCCTCGCCACTGTGGGGGTCCAGACCCTGGCCTTCGAGTTCGATTACCTGCAGACGATGCGCCGCGAAGGGCGCCGTCGCCCCCCGTCGAGCGTCGAGCGCCTGGTCGATGAACTGTCCCTGTGGTGCGACAGCGTGTCGCACCGCGACCTTCCGCCACCCTGGCTGGGGGGCAAGTCCATGGGCGGTCGCGTGGCCAGCATGCTGGCGGCGCAGGCCCCTCACCGGACATCCCCCGCGGGACTGGTGCTATGCGGCTACCCCTTCCATCCCCCCGGCAAGCCGGAGCGACTGCGCCTCGCCCACTGGCCGTCGCTCGCCTCTCCGACCCTGGTGGTGCAGGGCAGTCGCGACCCCTTCGGCACCCGCGAGCAGGTCGCCGGCTATGCGCTGCCCGAGGTAGCCCATCTGCACTGGCTCGAGGATGGCGACCACGACTGGAAACCCAGGCGCGCCTCGGGCCGCGATCAGGCGGCGCTGATCACCGAGGCCTGCGATACGATCGCCGCGTTCATGAGCGAACATTCCTGAAAGCCGCGCGGCGCGGGCGATGTGGCCAAGTGGATGAAAGGGCGGCGATTCTTCTTCACCACAGGGTTCACGATGGCGGCGCAAAAAGCGTTGACATTGATCGGGTCCCCTGTAGAATGCAGCGCCACGTGACCGGGGGTGGTTAGCTCAGCTGGGAGAGCACCAGCCTTACAAGCTGGGGGTCACAGGTTCGAACCCTGTACCACCCACCATTGCCACGGCAATGGCCCGATTACGTAGTAGAAGATAGCAGCGGACCGGTAGTTCAGTTGGTTAGAATGCCGGCCTGTCACGCCGGAGGTCGCGGGTTCGAGTCCCGTCCGGTCCGC
>NZ_VBUI01000014.1 GCF_005780185.1 Halomonas urmiana
GGCCAAGCGGCCAAGCGGCCAAGCGGCCAAGCGGCCAAGCGGCCAAGCGGCCAAGCGGCCAAGCGGCCAAGCGGCCAGCAGGATCAAGGCCCGAGCCAGCAAAAGCAAACCCCCGAAGGTCTCGGCCTTCGGGGGTTTGCTTTTAGCTCGGCGCTCGGCGCTCGGCGCTTGAAGCTTACAGGTCCATCAGCTCGTCGATGCGATCGACCAGCTTGAAGATGCCGGTCGCCGCCTCGCTGATGCGGGTCGCCAGCATGTAGGCCGGCGTGGTCACCACCCGGTTCTCGAAGTCCAGCACGATGTCCTCCACCCCACAGCTGCGATGCAGGCCGCCCATGGCGCTGATCGCCCCGGCGACGCCGGGATCACTGCCCACGGTCACGGCGATGCCCGGGCCGAGCAGGCGCGGCACCAGCACCGGGCTGATGCACATCAGGCCGATCGGCTTGCGCGCCTCGTGGAAGCCGGCCAACGCCTCGGTCAGCGCCTCGATCACCTGCAGGCCATCGCCCGCCAAGGCGAAGTCCGAGAGGTTCTTGGCGACGCCGAAGCCGCCGGGCAGGATCACCGCATCGAACGCCTCGGCCTCGAGCTCGTCCAGGGAGGAGATCTCGCCGCGCGCCAGGCGCGCCGACTCGGTCAGCACGTTGCGGGTCTCGCCCTCGACCGGCACGCCCTGACGATGATCGATGACCTGGTGCTGCTCGATATCGGGGGCGAAGCAGCGATAGCCCAGGCCCAGCTGATCGAGGCGCAGCAGCGTCAGGGTGGTTTCGTAGATCTCGGACCCGTCCTGCACCCCGCACCCCGAGAGAACCACCGCCACCTGTTTGCTCATGCCTTTCTCCTTGAAGGTTGGCGCCTGTCGAAGCCAGGCCCTGAAATCACAAGGTATCCACTTTAGAGAGTCGGCGGGGGTGCGACAAGGCGCGACTTTCGACGCCTGTCGACACTGATATACTCGAGGGCAGTCGACCCCATGTCATCGTTTCGTCATCTTATGCCGCCACCATCGAACCGTGGCGGCCTAGATCCTCACTTTCGGAGAGACGCCTTGAGCTTCACGACCCCGCGCCAGTTCCCGACCGCCCGCCCGCGCCGCATGCGCCGCGACGATTTCTCGCGCCGGCTGATGCGCGAGCACACCCTGACCGCCGCCGACCTAATCTGGCCGGTCTTCGTGCTGGAGGGCGAGGGCCAACGCGAGGCGGTGCCCTCGATGCCCGGCGTGGAGCGCCTGTCCATTGACCTGCTGATCGAAGAGGCTCGTGAAGCCCAGGAGCTCGGCATCCCGGCCATCGCGCTCTTCCCGGTGGTCAGCCCCGAACTCAAGAGCGAGCTGGCCGAGGAGTCATACAACGCTTCGGGACTTGTCCAGCGCAGCGTGCGGGCCCTCAAAGCGGCGCTGCCCGAGCTCGGCGTCATCACCGACGTGGCGCTGGATCCCTACACCAACCATGGCCAGGACGGGATCCTCGATGAGGCCGGCTACGTGCACAACGATCGCACCGTGGCCACACTGATCAAACAGGCGCTCTCCCATGCCGAGGCCGGCGCCGACGTGGTGGCCCCCTCGGACATGATGGACGGACGCATCGGCGAGATCCGCCGGGTGTTGGAACAGGAGACGCTGGTCAACACGCGGATCATGGCCTATAGCGCCAAATATGCCTCGCGCTACTACGGTCCTTTCCGCGATGCCGTGGGTTCCGCCGGCAACCTGGGCAAGGCGGACAAGACCACCTATCAGATGGATCCGGGCAACGGCGACGAGGCGCTGCACGAGGTGGCCCTGGACCTGGCCGAGGGCGCCGACATGGTGATGATCAAGCCCGGCATGCCCTACCTGGACGTGGTGCGTCGGGTGAAGGACGAGCTCAAGGTGCCCACCTTCGCCTACCAGGTGAGCGGCGAGTACGCCATGCACATGGCCGCCTTCGAGAACGGCTGGCTGGAGGCCGACACGGTCATCCTCGAGTCGCTGCTCTGCTTCAAGCGCGCCGGGGCCGACGGTGTGCTGACCTATTTCGCCAAGCGGGCGGCCCGGCTGCTCGCCACACCATAAACGACGGCAGGGAAACCCCATGGAAGAGACACGCGGTCCCGACCGGCAGTCCGATGAGACTACGCCTGCGCAGGGCGGTGAGCCCCCCGGGCCCCCTGCCCCGCGGCTGAATCAGACCCGCACCGGCATCAAGCCCAAGGCACTGCCGGACCCCGAGGCAGATCTTGCCGACCCCGGTCTCTACTTCAATCGCGAGCTCTCCCACCTCCAGTTCAACGTCCGGGTGCTGGAACAGGCCCTAGACAAGGCTCATCCGCTGCTCAACCGGCTGATGTTCCTGCTGATCTTCTCGTCCAACATGGACGAGTTCTTTGAGATCCGCGTGGCGGGCCTAAAGAACCAGATCCTGCTCGACGATGATTCCACGGGTGCCGATGGTCGCTCGCCGCGCTCGGTCCTCGCCGAGATTTCCCAGATCGCCCATGAGCAGGTGGCGCGTCAGTACCAGATCCTCAACGAGGTCCTGATCCCCGCCCTGGAGGCCCAACGACTCCGTTTCCGCCGCCGCGGGGACTGGTCCGAGGAGCAGCGAGCCTGGGTGCGCGACTACTTCGAGGCCGAGATCATGCCGGTGATCAGTCCCATCGGCCTGGATCCTTCTCACCCCTTCCCGCGCCTGGTCAACAAGAGCCTCAACTTCATCGTCCAGTTGGAGGGCAAGGACGCCTTCGGCCGCGAGGGGGGCCTGGCCATCCTGCCGGCCCCACGCTCACTGCCCCGCGTCATCGCCCTGCCCGAGGAGCTCTGCGAGGAGAGATTCAGCGAATATGTCTTCCTGTCGTCGATGATCCATGCCCATGCCGAGGAGGTCTTCCCGGGCATGGCGGTGCTCGGCTGCTACCAGTTCCGCCTGACCCGCAACGCCGACCTCTCCGTGGATCCCGAGGAGGTCTCGGATCTGGCCTCGGCGCTGCGCGGTGAGCTGCTGTCGCGGCGCTACGGCAGCGGGGTCCGCCTGGAGGTGGCCGACAACTGTCCCGACAAACTGACCGAGTTCCTGCTCAGGCAGTTCCAGCTCGAGCAGACGGATCTCTTCCGAGTCAACGGCCCGGTGAACCTGACCCGCATGATGTCCGTACTGGGCGATGTGGAGCGTCCCGAGCTGCTCTATCGCCCCTTCACGCCGGGCCTGCCCAAGGTGCTGCGCAAGGCCGACAGCGTGCTGGCCGCGATCACCGATGGCGATATCCTGCTTCACCATCCCTTCCAGTCCTTCTCGCCGGTGGAGGAGATGCTCGGCGAAGCCGCCCGAGACCCGGATGTGCTGGCCATCAAGCAGACCCTCTACCGCACCGGTGCCGACTCGCCCATTGTCAACGCCCTGGTCGAGGCCGCCGGCAACGGCAAGGAAGTCACGGTGGTGATCGAACTGCGGGCCCGCTTCGACGAGGCCGACAACCTGGCCCTGGCCTCGCGCCTGCAGGAGGCCGGGGCGATCGTCATCTACGGCGTGATGGCCTACAAGACCCATGCCAAGATGATGCACATCGTGCGCCGTGAAAGAGGCAAGCTGCGTCACTATGCCCACCTGGGCACCGGCAACTACCATTCGCGAACGGCCAAACTCTATACCGACTACAGCCTGCTTACCGCCGACCCCGTACTCTGCGCCGACGTGCACAAGGTCTTCCAGCAGCTCTCGGGCATGGGCCGGGCGCGGCATATCGAGCAATTGCTGCATGCTCCCTTCACCCTGCACGAGCAGATCGTGGCCAAGATCGACCGCGAGGCCGAACATGCCCGCAAGGGCAAGCGTGCCCACCTGATCATCAAGTGCAACTCGCTCACCGAGCCGAAGCTGATCCAGGCGCTCTACCGCGCCTCTCGAGCCGGCGTCGAGTGCGAACTGATCATCCGCGGCATGTGCTGCCTGCGCCCTGGGCTGCCGGGCATATCCGAGAACATCCGGGTGCGCTCGATCATCGGCCGCTTCCTGGAGCACACCCGGGTGTTCCATTTCCACAACGACGGCAAGTCTGAGACCTGGGGCTCCAGTGCCGACTTCATGGCACGCAACATGTTCCACCGGGTGGAGACCTGCTTCCCGCTTCTCGACAGGAAGCTCGCCGCCCGAGTCCGCAAGGACCTCGAGACCTACCTGGTCGACAACTGCCAGAGCTGGCTGCTCGGCAGCGACGGCCTCTATGTCAAGCAGCAGGCCGGCGGTGCCGCGCCGATCAGCGCCCAGGAGACCCTACTCTACGCTTACGCCGACCGGGCCTGAGCGAAGCTGGAAGCTGGAAGCTGGAAGACAGCAGGATCTCGGGAAGCAGAAAGCAACACCCCCGTAGCTGAGCTGCGGGGGTGTTCTTCTTCAAGCTTCCGGGCGCAGCCCGGCTCTTCCAGCTTTCGACTTTCTTTACACGGCGATCTGGCCACCGTCGCGCTTCTGGATCACCACGGTGGCCGCTCGGGGCCGCACCTGGCCATCGGTGGCGAGGGTGGCATCCTCGCTCGCCGGCCAGTTGCCTGGGTGCTGGATATTGATGAACAGCGCCGTGCGGTCCGGGGTGGCGAAGATGCCGGTCACCTCACTACCGTTGGGCCCCACGGCGAAGCGCCTGAGCGCCTGCTGATTGCTCGCGTTCACCACCGAGGAGGCGTCCTCGGTCGCGCCCAGGGCACCGGGCACCACCGCCAGCACCTGGTCGTTGGTGTGCTCGGCGACGCCATCAAAGCCGTTGTCGGTCTGGATCCACAGGATGCCGTCGCCCTCGCCACGATCATCGAACCACAGTCCGTCGGGGCTGGCGAACTGGTTGGCCTCGGTCAGGCCAGAGGGGTTGTCGGCATCGTCGGCCGCCGCGCCGAAGACGAACACCTCCCAGTCGAAGCGGCTGGCATCGTCGGCCTCTCGCCAGCGGATGATCTGGCCGGCGGCGTTGTCGGGGCGCGGGTTGGGCGCGTTGACCGGGGCCGTGGCGAAGCCCACGCCGGGCTCGTCGATCGCCTGGCCGTCACCGGTAAAGGTCGCGGCGCTGCCCTCGGCGGTGCGCTGGCTGTTGTTGGTCAGGGTCATGTAGACGTCGCCGGAGCTCGGGTCCACGGCGCCCCACTCGGGCCGGTCCATCGGCGTCGCCCCCATCAGGTCGGCGGCGTCGCAGGTGTGGATGAGGATGCCCGCCTGGTCGTCGGCGGCAAGCCCCAGGGCCTCGTGCAGGCGGCGACCGTCACGGGTCACGGCGTCCGGGGTCAGCGCGAGCCACTCGCCGCGGCCGCCGGCCTCGAAGCGCGCCACGTAGAGAGTGCCCTCGTCCAGGTACTTCGCGCCGATCGCCAACCGGTCCATGGGCTCGCCCGGGCGATTGGCATCGGCGGGATCCCAGGCGGCCCGGGAGACAAACTTGTAGATGTACTCGTTGCGGGCGTCGTGGCCGGAGTAGAAGACCACGGGGCGGCCCCGGTCGAGCTTGCCCGGCCAGCAGCCCTCGTGGCGGAAGCGTCCCAGGGCGGTGCGCTTCACGGCGCGCTCGCCGGTGTAGGGGTCGATCTCCACCACGTAGCCGAAGGTGCGCGCCTCGTTGCGGTAATCCTCGCGGGCGTCGGCGCCGGTGGGGGTAGTGTCGAATCGCGCGAACTCGCCGTCCTGCTCGGAGGCGTCGCCGGCCGCGCTCTCCCAGCCGTAGCGGCCGCGCTCGCGGCCGATGCCCAGGCGTTCGTCGTCCCGCTCCCGGGCCTCGCGGCGAATGAAGTAGTTCGGCCAGTTCTCCTCGCAGGTGAGGTAGGTGCCCCAGGGGGTGTGGCCGCTGGCGCAGTTGTTGTTGGTGCCGCGGGTCAGCCGGCCCTCCGGCGAGAAGCGCGTGCGCACGTAGTCGCTGCCGGCCACCGGCCCGCCGAGCGCCATCACCGAGGCGCTGGTGTAGCGGCGGTTATAGGCGGAGTCGGGGACGTGGCTCCAGCGGCCGTCGGCCTGCTTCTTGAGATGCACGAGGGTGACGCCGTGGGCGTGGATCTCGGTGCGCACCTCGTCGGCGGGGCGGCGCCCCTGGTCGGCGTGGGTCGGTCCGCCTTGGGGCGCCCAGAGCGCCGCCTGATCGATGTACTCGTTGTTGAGCGCGAGCAGGAACTCCCGGGAGCCGCCGGCGCGGTCGAGGGGAAAGTGGACCATGCCGTCGTGGTGCATGCCGACGCTTTGCGCCTGGCGCTCGGGAGTCATCGCGAGCCCCGCGTGCCACTCGAACGCCTGGCCATTGAGCGGCGTGCCCCAGGGCACCAGCACCTGGGCGGTATAGCCTTCGGGCACGATCACGGCATCGCTGCGCGACCCGGCAATCGAGGTGAAGCCCAGCGTCAGTGGCGTCCGGCGCGTCGCGTCGCGCAGGCCGGGCATCTGACACCCGGCCCCAAGCCCCAGCACCGCCAGAGCCGCCAGCCCAGCACCGCCGCGCATCACGCTGCGCCGAGAGACGTGACGGGCGAGAACGGAGGTGAAAGGCTCGTTGCCGCTGGCGTTGTGGACGCGATGATCTTCGATTTCCTTGCTCATGCTGCTCTCCTCGTCTGGGGGGCGAGGCGCCGCGGGCGCCTTCGGGTCGACGAGTCGAGCCTAGAGCAAGCAGGTGACAGGGCGATGAATCGGCCGCGCCCTACCCCTTGCGAAAGCCGCTCAGGTCCTCGAGGTCGAGGCCGTCGACGCGCTCGGGAAGCCCCCGCTCGCGGCGGGCGTGACGCACCACCTCGCGCTCGGCGAGCAGCTCGGCATCGTCGTCGAGGGTGCGCCCCTCGAGCTCGGAGAGCTGCGCCATGCCCTGGTGGTAGAAGGCCAGCACCGCCAGCGCCGCCTCGGCGCCCTCGCCCATGCCGCGGCGCAGGGCCGGCAGGTAGGCGCTGACCCGCGCCAGGTGATGCTTGAGGCGCCAGACGTAGCGGATGCCGGCCATCCAGGGTCGCTGGCGCAGCACGGCGAAGACCAGGCTGGTGGCGGCCAGGCCCAGCAGCACGCCCAAGGCATTGATCCAGAGACTGCCGCCGAAGGCCGCGACCAGCAGCTGCGAGAACAGCAGCCCGCAGACGATCAGCTGGCCGGCCATGGCCAGGCCCGTCAGGCGCGAGAGGCGGCGGTAGGTGGCGGGGTCGTGGTGTTCGAAGCGAAACGTCATGGAAGACCTGTGCGATGGGAAACGATGCGGCGATTATCCGCACATCGCCTCCCCGGGTACAGGCGCGGGCGCGCTGCCGAGCGCCTCAGCGCGAGGCCCGCAGGCGCTGCGCCGCCCTTCTTATGCTCGCCCGCTGACGCTCGGCTTTCTTTACTCGCCCGGGGCTGCTCGACTTCCTTTACTCGCCCAGGGCCGCTCGGCTTCCTTTACGCTTTACTCGCCCAGGGCCGCTCGACCCTCTATGTTCCGCAGGCGTTCCGCCGCGGTCGTCAGCAGGTGCTCGGTGGTCTCCCAGCCGATGCAGGCGTCGGTGACCGAGACGCCGTAGCGCCGCTGCCCCGGCACGAGGGGCTGCTTGCCCTCGTGGAGGTGGCTCTCGATCATCAGCCCCACCAGGGAGGCGTCGCCGGCCAGCCGCTGGCCCAGCACGTCGAGCAGCACCTCGCTCTGGCGGCGGTGATCCTTGCGGGCGTTGGCGTGGCTGCAGTCGACCATGATCCGCGGCGCGAGGCCGGCGGCCTGGAGGGTACGGCGCGCCGCGAGGACATGGGCGGCCGAGTAGTTGGGCTCGCCGTGGCCGCCACGCAACACCAGGTGGGTGTATGGATTGCCGGCGGTCTCGTTGACCATGGGCCGGCCATCCTCGGCCATCGCGAAGTGGCGATGGGGGTGAGCGGCGGACTGCATGGCATCCAGCGCGACCTGCAGCTCGCCGCCGGTGGCGTTCTTGAAGCCGACCACGGCCTCCAGGCCGCTGGCCACCTCGCGGTGCAGCTGCGACTCGGTGGTGCGGGCGCCGATCGCCACCCACGCGAGCAGGTCGTCCAGGTAGGGCGCGAGCATCGGCTGCAGCAGCTCGGTGGCCACCGGCAGGCCGAGCGCGGCGATCTCGCGCATCAGCGCGCGGGAGGCATGCAGACCACGGGCCATGTCGCCGCTGCCGTCCAGGTCGGGATCGTAGGCGAGTCCCTTCCAGCCCACGGTGGTGCGCGGCTTCTCGACATAGACGCGCATCACGATCAGCAGGTGATCGGCGACCGCCGGTGCCAGCCTGGCCAGGCGACGCGCATAGTCCAGGGCGGCCTCGGGATCGTCGACGGAGCAGGGGCCGACCACCACCAGCAGGCGGTCGTCGTGGCCGTCGAGGATGGCGCGGATCGCCCGGCGCTGGGCCGCTACCTGTTCGGTGAGGGGCGGGGCGAGCGGTAGCGCTCGGCGCAGCTCGCCGGGGGTGGGCAGGGAGGCGGCGGGCGTCGAGACAGCCTGGCGCGGCGCGGGGGTCAGCGAAACGGGGGCATTCATGGGCATCAACTCCGGGTAGCGATCGTACATCGTGTCTGTCGGGAGCCACCGATCTCGCTACGGCCGGGCGTGGCGGAGAGAGCCGACCGCAGCTCGCTAAATCGCCAATAGCCGTAATAGCCGTAATAGCCCACGAAGCCCCGGGTCTGGCGAATGGCGATGGATGCGGTCATGGTCTCTCTCCTTGTCTGTCGTCGTGAAGCTCGTATGCCGTGAAACGCAGAACCCCCGGGCGGGGTTGCCGTCCGGGGGTTCTGGGAGGAGGCAACCCGGTGGGCGTGCCTCGTGGCGCTGTCCTTGATGCGGCTCAGGACATGGCCACCGGCACACCGGTGCTAAACCAATAGCCATACCAGCCCTGGAAGCCCTGCAGCTCCGCCTCGCCGATCCAGGCGCCCAGGCACACGACATCTCGGCGCGGGGCGTCGACATGGGAACGAAGGATCGAGGGCGAAGCGGGGGTCATGGTCATCTCCTGAGCGATGCTGCCATCCTGCCGCATCGAGGCGACCTCGGCAAGGGGCGGCGCGGCGGCGATCAGCCGGTCGCGAGCTGGATCCAGCCAATGGTGGCCGGCAGCGCGCTCATGCCCAGCAGCACCGCCAGGCCCAGGAAGACGGCCAGCAGGCCGCTGTCATCCTTGAAGTTCTCGTCATGTCCCGCCATCTCGTGATCCTCTTCGGGGTTATCATCAGGGGTGCCCGACATTCTAGCGAAGATGCCGCCCGCCATCGACTGGCAGGGTGATGCCCGTCACGAAGCGATTGTCGAGCAGGTAACGCAGGCTCTGATAGATCACGCCAGGCCCGGGAATCATCTCCATGGCCGACTTGGCACGAGCCTTCTCGGCGTAGGCCTCGTCGTCGCCCTGGTTGAGCATGATCATCGCCGGGGCGATGGCGTTGACCTGGATCGAGGGCGCGAACATGGCGGCAAACGACAGCGTCAGGTTATCCAGCCCCGCCTTGGTGGCGGCGTAGGCGGCGTGCTTGCGGGAGCCCTTCTGTACCACGTAGTCGGTCAGGTGAACGATATCGCGCTGGGGCTCGCTGCACGCCTCGAGTAGCTCGCGGCCGTGCAGGTTGATCAGGTAGGGCGCGAGCATGTGCACGCGAAACAGCCGCTCGAAGTTGGCGCCGGCATCGTCACCGCGGCTGTCAGGGGCCCAATCACTGGCGTTGTGCACGATGGCACGCAGCGAGGAGGTCTCGGCGCGGAGCCGTTCGAGGAAGTCGAGGATGCCCGCCTCACTCGAGAAGTCCGCCGGCAGGGTGACGATGCCCCGGCCGCGCAGTGCCTCGAGCTCCTCGCGTTCGCGCCGATAGCTGATGATCACCGGATGGCCGTCGTCGCGCAGACGCTCGGCGCAGTGGCGCCCTAAACGCTGGGCCCCGCCGGTGATCAGGATCGGCGAGGCGCTCATGAACCGCTCTCCCTCACCAGGCTCCCCGCGGTGGGCACGATGGGATCGCGGGGGGCGTAGGCGAAGACGTCCGAGAAGACCCGCGAGGCCGAGAGCCCCAGCGACGCCAGCACGTCGACGCAGGCATAGACCATGCCCGGCGAGCCGGAGACGTAGACATCGTGGCCGGAGACGTCCTCGAGGCTCGTCGCTAGCGCGCGGTCGATGCGGCCATGATGAGCCTGAACGCGCGGCCCGTCGATGGCCTGTTCCGGCGCGACCTCGGTCACGGCATGGAAGCGCACCTTGGCATGCCCTTCCGCCCACTCGCTGGGCAGGCGTTCCAGGTAGAGGTCGCGGCGCTCGCGGGCCGCCCACCAGAGATCGATCTCGCGGTCGGGATCCTCGTGCAGGGCCGCCTCGGCGATCGCCTTCATCTGCGAGAAGCCGGTGCCGGCGGCGACCAGCAGCAGCGGGCGCGTGCTGTACGGGTCCAGCACGCAGTCGCCGCCGGGCAGGCGCACGGTCAGCCGCTCGGCGACCTGCATCAGCTCACGCAGCCGCGCCGAATTGTCGCGCTCCGGCCAATGCTGGATGTGTAGCTCGATCGTGCCATCGCCGGCGTGGGCGTTGGCGATGGAGAACGGCACCCAGGTGTCCTCGGCGAGCTTCAGTTCCAGGTACTGGCCGGGGTCGTGGGCCACGGCCTCGGCGCGGCCCTCGAGTCGAACGCGGAAGACGTCCGGAGTGAGGTCCTCGACCTCGGTGACCAGGCAGGTCAGGGTCCTTGGCGTCATGAATGCCTCGTGTCGTTGTCAGGGGGAAGCGTGATGCCCAGGTCGTTCCAGCGGTCGCTGACGCGGGCCTTGACGGCCTCGTCCATGACGATGGGCGTGCCCCACTCGCGGTCGGTCTCGCCGGGCCACTTGCTGGTGGCGTCCAGGCCCATCTTGGAGCCCAGGCCGGCCACGGGGGAGGCGAAGTCCAGGTAGTCGATGGGGGTGTTCTCCACCATCACGGTGTCCCGGGCGGGGTCCATGCGGGTGGTGATGGCCCAGATCACGTCCTTCCAGTCGCGGGCGTCGACGTCGTCGTCGAGCACCACCACGAACTTGGTGTACATGAACTGGCGCAGGAAGCTCCACACGCCCATCATCACCCGCTTGGCGTGCCCCGGATACTGCTTCTTCATGGTCACCACCGCCATGCGGTAGGAGCAGCCCTCGGGGGGCAGGTAGAAGTCGACGATCTCGGGAAACTGGCGACGCAGGATGGGCACGAACACCTCGTTCAGCGCCAGCCCCAGGATCGCCGGCTCATCGGGCGGCCGGCCGGTGTAGGTGGAGTGGTAGATGGCGTTCTCGCGCATGGTCATGCGCGTCACCGTGAACACCGGAAACTGCTCGACCTCGTTGTAGTAGCCGGTATGGTCGCCGTAGGGTCCCTCGGGCGCCCTGTCGTCCGGGTAGATGAAGCCCTCGAGGATGATCTCGGCGGAGGCCGGCACCTGAAGCTCGGCATGACCACACTCGACGAGCTCCGTGCGCGAGCCGCGCAGCAGCCCCGCGAAGGCGTATTCCGAGAGGCTGTCCGGCACCGGTGTCACGGCGCCGAGGATGGTGGCCGGATCGGCGCCCAGCGCCACCGCCACCGGGAAGGGCTCGCCGGGATGCGCCTTCTGGAACTCCTGGAAGTCGAGCGCCCCGCCGCGATGGGAGAGCCAGCGCATGATCAGCCGGTTCTTGCCAAGCTTCTGCTGGCGGTAAATGCCGAGGTTCTGGCGAGTCTTCTGGGGCCCGCGGGTGATCACCAGCGGCCAGGTGACCAGCGGCGCGGCATCGCCCGGCCAGCAGTGCTGGATCGGCAGGCGATCGAGGTCGACCTCGTCACCCTCATAGACGAGCGCCTGGACCGGGGCCCGGCGCACCGTCTTGGGCCCCATGCTCATCACCTGCTTGAAGATCGGCAGCTTGCTCCAGGCATCGCGGAAGCCCTTGGGGGGCTCCGGCTCCTTGAGGAAGGCCAGTAGCTCGCCCACCTCACGCAGCGCGGCCACCGAATCCTGCCCCATGCCCATGGCCACCCGCTTCGGCGTGCCGAAGAGGTTGCCGAGCAGCGGCATGTCGTGGCCCTTGACGTTCTCGAACAGCAGGGCCGGCCCGCCGGCCCGCAGGGTGCGATCGCAGACCTCGGTGATCTCGAGGTAGGGGTCCACCTCGGCGGTGACGCGCGTGAGCTCGCCCTGTTCCTCGAGCACCGCGATGAACTCGCGCAGGTCCTTGTACTTCATTCGGATTTCCCGATTCCAGAATGACGAAAGGGGCAGCATAGCATGCTGCCCCTTTGCTCACTGCCCGATACCGACTAGCGGCGCTTCATGGCCTCGAAGAACTCCAGATTGGTCTTGGTATCCTTCAGGCGGTCGATCAGGAACTCGGTGGCGGCCGTATCCTCCATGGGATTGAGCAGCTTGCGCAGGATCCACATGCGCTGCATCTCGTCCTCGGAGGCGATCAGGTCCTCGCGACGGGTGCCGCTGCGGCGGATGTTCATCGCCGGGTAGACGCGACGCTCGGCCAGCTTGCGGTCGAGGTGGGCCTCCATGTTACCGGTGCCCTTGAATTCCTCGAAGATCACCTCGTCCATCTTGGAGCCAGTGTCGACCAGCGCCGTGGCGATGATGGTCAGGCTACCGCCCTCCTCGATGTTGCGCGCCGCGCCGAAGAAGCGCTTGGGCTTCTCCAGGGCATGGGCGTCGACACCGCCGGTCAACACCTTGCCGGAGCTCGGCACCACGGTGTTGTAGGCGCGCGCCAGGCGGGTGATGGAGTCGAGCAAGATCACCACGTCCTTCTTGTGCTCGACCAGGCGCTTGGCCTTCTCGATGACCATCTCGGCCACCTGCACGTGACGGGCCGGTGGCTCGTCGAAGGTCGAGGCCACCACCTCGCCGCGCACCGTGCGCGACATCTCCGTCACCTCCTCGGGGCGCTCATCGATCAGCAGCACGATCAGGTGGCACTCGGGATTGTTGCGGGTGATGGAGGTGGCGATGTTCTGCAGCATCAGGGTCTTGCCCGCCTTGGGCGGGGAGACCAGCAGGCCGCGCTGGCCCTTGCCGATGGGCGCGGTGAGGTCGATGATCCGGGCGGTGAGGTCCTCGGTGGAGCCGTTGCCGATCTCCATGCGCAGCCGTTCCTGGGGGAACAGCGGCGTGAGGTTCTCGAAGAGGATCTTGTGCTTGGCGTTCTCCGGCTTGTCGAAGTTGATCTCGCTGACCTTCAACAGCGCGAAGTAGCGCTCCCCCTCCTTCGGCGGACGAATCTTGCCGGAAATGGAGTCGCCCTTGCGCAGGTTGAAACGGCGAATCTGCGACGGCGAGACATAGATGTCATCGGGGCCGGCCAGGTAGGAGCTGTCGGCGCTGCGCAGGAAGCCGAATCCGTCCTGCAGGATCTCCAGCACGCCATCACCGAAGATCGGCTCACCGCTCTTGGCATGCTTCTTGAGGATGGCGAAGATGATGTCCTGCTTGCGGGAGCGCGCCAGGTTGTCGATGCCCATCTCGCGGGCGATCTCCAGAAGCTCCGGCACTGGCTTTTGCTTGAGTTCGGTAAGATTCATCGGTGTGATCAGAGTTTGCTCGTGGAAGCCGGGCGGCAGTGCGCCGTGAGGAAAGACAGGAGGCGAGACGATGACGCCCTGTGGATGCGTTCAGAGCCCGGACAGGCTACCTCTCGTCGTGAAGCATCGAATGGCCTGGGCGGGCAGCCGCCATCGAGAGGGGTTGCCGGGCCGATATCGGAAGCGAGGAAGCAGGTTCGTTTTCGCCTGATCAGCGATGTCGGGCACGCGGCCGGGATCGCAGGCTGAAGCAGTGGGCTGTCTGACGACTTGGATACTGACCGCGACGGGAACGCCGTGGGACGGTCGTGAAGCATTCGGAACAGGCGAACGCCTCGATATTAGTCAAGGGCGCGAGCAAACGCAAGCCCTGCCGCTGCGGCCGTCGCGGGGCAATTGACAACGCCGGATGCCACCCGCAACCTCCTTTCCCATAGCCCATCAGGACTCGCCATGATAGTGCCAACGGACCGGTTCTCCGCCACCGCGAGCGAACCCGCGATCGCCGCCGAGCCCCGCCGCCTCGCCGCCATCGACCTCGGCTCCAACAGCTTCCACCTGCTGGTCGCCAACTACCAGGACGACCGACTGCAGGTGGTCGCCCGCCTCGGCGAGAAGGTGCAGCTGGCGGCCGGGCTCGACGAGGAGGGCGTACTGCGCGAGGATGCCATGACCCGGGCGTTGGACTGCCTGGCCCGCTTCGCCCCCTTCCTCGAGGGCATCGCCCGCCGCGACCTGCGCGTGGTCGGCACCAACGCCCTGCGCGATGCGCGCAACAGCCAAGAGCTGATCGAGCGCGCCGAGGCCCTGCTGGGCACCCGCATCGAGATCATCGCCGGCCGCGAGGAGGCGCGCCTGATCTACCTGGGCGCGGCCCATGCGGTGGCCGAGGATGGCCGCCGGCTGATCGTCGACATCGGCGGTGGCTCCACGGAGTTCATCATCGGCGAGCACTTCGAACCGCTGGCCCTGGAGAGCCTGAGGATGGGCTGCGTAACCTTCACCCGGCGCTTCTTCGGCGGCGGCGAGCTCAGCGAGAAGCGCATGCGCCGCGCCGAGCTCGCCGCCCTCTCCGAGCTGGCCAACATCCGGCGCCCCTACCAGCGCCTGGGCTGGAGCGACCCGGTGGGCTCAAGCGGCACCATCAAAGCCGCCGCCGCGGTGATCGCGGCGGCCGGCAAGGGGCCCGAGGGGGTGATCACCCGCAAGGGCCTCGCAGACCTGCGCAAGCGGCTGCTCAAGTGCAAGCGCCTGGACAAGGTGGCCATGGACGGCCTCAAGGAAGACCGTGCCAGCGTCTTCCCCGCCGGCATCGCGATCCTCGGCGCCATCTTCGAGGCCTTCGACCTGGAGCAGATGCGCTACGCCGACGGCGCCCTGCGCGAGGGCGTGCTCTACGACATGGTGGGCCGCCACAGCCCAGAGGATTCGCGGCTCAAGACCCTGGCCGGCCTGGCTCGCAACTACCGGGTGGACTCACGTCAGGCGGAGCACGTGGCCACCACGTCCCTGGCGCTCTGCGCGCAGGTGCGCGAGGCCTGGGCGCTGGACGACGACGAGGTCCGCTTCCTCGACTGGGGAAGCCGGCTCCACGAGATCGGCCAGGCCATCTCCCATAGCCAGTTTCACCGGCACGGCGCCTACCTGCTGGAGCACTCCGACCTGGCCGGCTTCTCACGCCCGGAGCAGCGGCTGCTGGCCTTCCTGGTGCGCGCCCACCGGCGCAAGTTCCCACTCAAGGAGTGGCAGGCGCTTCCCGCCAGCGAGCGGCACTCCCACGCCCGGCTGGCCCGCCTGCTGCGCCTGGCCGTGCTGATCAACCACTCCCGCCCCGAGCAGCCGCCCGGCGTGCCGCGCCTCGCGGCCGACGGCGAGGCGCTACACTTGACCCTCGCCACGGAGGAGGATCCGGCCCTGTTGCTCAACGACCTGGAGCAGGAGGTCGACTATCAGGCGGCCGCCGGCTTCACCCTGACGCTGTCACGCGACTGACCACCCCTCGGCCACCAGCCGCCAGCGCCCCGACGGCGCCAGCACCGCCACCGCCTCCTCGCCCCGATGGACCACCAACAGCCGCCCGCGCTCCCAGGGCGGCACATCGAGCTCCTGCAGCAGCCGCTTGAGGTCGCGCCGGCCGCGCCCGGCCAGCCGCAGGCACTCACCGCCCCGGCGCGGCGCCACCCTCAAGGGGGCCGAGGCGCCGTCATTTCGACGCAGCGTGACGTTCCACTCGCCCAGGGGCGTGACGAGTGGCGTCTGCCCATACCACGCCACCGGCCATTCGCCCCGCTCATCGTCCGACGGCACGGCCTCGGCAGGACTCAGCAGGTACAGATGGCCCCGCCAGACCCGCGCCTCGGCGCCGGGCCAGGCCACCCGTACCTCGCCGTCCGCGCGGGCATCGAGCTGATCGAGCAGCGACGCGAGGCGCCGGGCGGGCGGAGTCGAGTGCCCCAGGCGCTGGCAGGCGTGGCGAATCAGCAGCCGGCGGCGCGGTGCGGAGAGCCCCTGCAGCCCCGCCGCCGGCAGTCGGGCGGGATCGCCGCCGAGGCGCTCGATGTCCAGCGCGGCGAGCTCGTCGAGCAGGCCGTCGGCCTCGCCGGCCAGCGCCGCGCTGCGCGCGAGGCAGTGAGTCGCCGCGGGCCAGCGGGTCTCGAGCAGCGGCAGCACGCGATGGCGCAGGAAGTTGCGATCCAGGCGCTCGTCGCGGTTGGAGGGATCCTCCACCCAGGCGAGCCCGTGACGCCTCGCCTCGGCTTCGAGCGCGACCCGCGACGCACCGAGCAGCGGACGCGCCAGGCGCCACCCTCGCCCGTCGCGGCCGGATGGCATGGCGGCCAGGCCGCGCACCCCGCTGCCCCGCAGGGCGGCCAGCAGCAGGGTCTCGGCCTGATCATCCGCGTGCTGGGCCAGCCACAGGGTCTCGCCCGGCATCAGGCGCCGGGCGAAGGCGGCGTAGCGCGCCTCCCGGGCGGCGCCCTCCACTCCCTGCCCAGCGGTCAGGTCGACCTCGACGCGCTCGACCCAGAGCGGCACGCCGAGCCGCGAGGCGAGTCGGTGGCAGTGGCGTTCGAAGTCGTCGCCGGCGGCCTGCAGGCCATGATGGACGTGCAGAGCGCGCAGCGGGCGAGGATGGCGAAGGCAGGCGTGGGCCGCCAGGGTCAGCAGCAGGGAGGAATCCAGGCCGCCCGACAGGGCGATCCAGACGCAACGCCCCGGCGGGGTCTGGGCCAGGGCGTCGTCGATCGAGGACTGCAGTGCGCTTGCGTCGCGCACGCGGACTTACACCGGGGCGCCGTAGCTCATCAGGCGCTCGTAGCGGCGCTCGAGCATCGTCTCCGTGTCCATCGCCTCGAGGCGATCGAGGCTCGCCAGCAGCGAGGACTTGATGCGCTCGGCGGTGGTCACCGGGTGGCGGTGGGCGCCGCCCAGCGGCTCCGCGATCAGGGTGTCGACCAGGCCCAGCTCCTTGAGGCGCTCGGCGGTGATGCCCATGGCCTGGGCCGCGTCGGGGGCCTTCTCGGCGCTCTTCCAGAGGATCGAGGCGCAGCCCTCGGGGGAGATCACCGAGTAGGTGGAGTACTGCAGCATGGCGAGCTCGTCGCAGACGCCGATGGCGAGCGCCCCGCCGGAGCCGCCCTCGCCGACCACGGTGGCCAGGATCGGCGTCTTGAGGCGCGACATCACGGCGAGGTTGTAGGCGATGGCCTCGGACTGGCCACGCTCCTCGGCGTCGATGCCGGGATAGGCGCCGGGGGTGTCGATGAAGGTCAGCACCGGCATCTTGAAGCGCTCGGCCATCTCCATCAGCCGGCACGCCTTGCGATACCCCTCGGGACGCGGCATGCCGAAGTTGCGGCGCACCTTTTCCTTCACGTCGCGGCCCTTCTGGTGGCCGATGACCATCACCGGCTTGTCGTCCAGCCGGGCGATTCCGCCAACGATGGCGGCATCATCCGCGAAGTGGCGATCGCCGTGGAGCTCGTCGAAGTCGGTGAAGACATGCTCGAGATAGTCCAGGGTGTAGGGCCGCTGAGGGTGACGCGAGAGCTGGGAGACCTGCCAAGGAGAAAGGTCCTTGAAGATGGACTCGGTGAGCTTGCGGCTCTTCTCCTCGAGGCGACCGATCTCGTCGCTGAGGTTGACCTGGCTGTCGTTGCCGACCAGCCGCAGCTCCTCGATCTTGGCCTGGAGCTCGGCGATGGGCTGTTCGAAATCGAGATAGTTGGGGTTCATTGGCCAGACGCCTTGTCGAGTTTCATCGCCCCTCCGACCCGGGAGGGCGATGCCAAAAAATTGCGCGTGGCGAGCATTATCGCACCCTCAACGCAAGGCGCAAGGCAGCAGCGTATGGCGCCGCGGCTCGGGGCTAACCCGGCGACAGGCCTACGTGGAGGCGCTGTGACCCCCTCCTTGGGCGCTACCTCGGCCATCCATGGGCCTCGGACCTCCACTGCGCCCTGTCCCCGGCGCCTCTCGCCGCTATCACGCGGAGACAGCACGCCGCCGTCGCCCTCGTGCCAGCCTAGCGGTACTTCAACCGCACGCCGTTCTGCCCCTGCACCTCGCGCAGCCCCGTAAGCAGCTCGTCGGAGGGCGTGACCCGCCACGCCTCGGCGAGCTCCAGCCAGCCCGTGGCCTCGGCGTTGCGGTACTTGAGGCGCACCGGCAGGCCCGCCTCATCACAGTAGGGCGCGAGGCTCGCGCGCAGGCTGTCGACCAGGCGGCCGTTGAGGCGTTCGCCGTCCAGGGAGAGCTCCACCGCCTGCCCGAAGCGGCTGCGCGCCTCGACCATGGGGGTGACCTCCTTGCCGCGCAGGCGCAACCCGCCGGAGTAGTCGTCACTGGAGACTTCGCCCTCGACGATCATCACCTGGTCGGCTTCGAGGCGGCCGCGCAGCTGGTCGAAGAGCTCGCCGAACAGCGACGCCTCGATGCGCCCGGTGCGATCGTCCAGGGTGATGAAGGCCATGGTGTCGCCGCGCTTGGACTTCATGGTGCGTACGCCGACTACCAGGCCGGCCACCCGCTGGGGCTCGCGCGACGGCTTGAGGTCGCCGATGCGGGTGGAGACGAAGCGGGCGAGCTCCTGCTCGTACTCGTCGATGGGGTGCCCGGTGAGGTAGAGCCCCAGGGTATCCTTCTCGCCGGCCAGGCGCTCCTTGTCGGTCCACTCCCGGGCATGGTGATAGTCTCCGTAGGCGTCCTGCTCGCCCTCGTCCGGCTCGGCGAAGGCCTCGCCGAACATGTCCATCATGCCGAGGTTCTGGTTGGTCTGGTTCTGGGCCGCGGCCTTGAGGGCGTCTTCCAGCGCCGCGGTGAGCACCGCCCGGCTCGGCCCCAGGGTGTCCAGCGCCCCGGAGCGGATCAGCGCCTCCAGGGTGCGCTTGTTCATGCGCTTGGGGTCGACCCGACGGCAGAAGTCGAAGAGATCCGCGAAAGGGCCGCCCGCCTCGCGGGCCTCGACGATGGCGCCGATCGGGCCCTCGCCGACGCCGCGGATCGCGCCCAGGCCATAGACCACCCGCGCCTGCTCATCGACGGTGAACTTGTAGCCGCCGACGTTGACGTCCGGCGGGGTCACCGTGAGCCCCAGGTGGCGGCACTCCTCGATCAGCGGCACCACCTTGTCGAGGTTGTCCATCTCGGTGGACATCACCGCGGCCATGAAGGGCCCGGGGTAGTGCGCCTTGAGCCAGGCGGTCTGGTAGGAGACCAGCGCGTAGGCCGCCGAGTGCGACTTGTTGAAGCCGTAACCGGCGAACTTCTCCACCAGGTCGAAGATGTTGCCGGCGAGGTCCTTGTCGATGCCATTGGCCGCGCAGCCCTCCATGAAGCCGGCGCGCTGCTTGGCCATCTCCTCCGGCTTCTTCTTGCCCATGGCACGCCGTAGCATATCGGCCTGGCCCAGGCTGTAGCCGGCCATCACCTGGGCGATCTGCATCACCTGTTCCTGGTAGAGGATGATCCCGTAGGTGGGCCCGAGCACCGGCTTCAGGAGCTCGTGCTGGTAGTCCGGGTGCGGATAGGAGATCTCCGCCCGGCCGTGCTTGCGGTTGATGAAGTCGTCGACCATGCCCGACTGCAACGGGCCGGGGCGGAACAGCGCCACCAGGGCGATCATGTCCTCCAGCGAATCGGGCAACAGGCGCTTGATCAGCTCCTTCATGCCGCGGGATTCGAGCTGGAAGACCGCCGTGGTCTCGGCCTTCTTGAGCATCTCGAAGGTCGGGGCGTCGTCGAGCGGGATGGTGTCGATGTTAAGCGGCCCCTGGCCCTCGACCGCGCGCACCTTGTCGACCATCTCCAGCGCCCAGTCGATGATGGTCAGGGTGCGCAGGCCCAGGAAGTCGAACTTGACCAGGCCCGCCTCCTCGATGTCGTTCTTGTCGAACTGCACCACCAGGCCGTTGCCCTCCTCGTCGCACAGCAGCGGCGAGAAGTCGGTGAGCTTGGTCGGCGCGATCACCACGCCACCGGCGTGCTTGCCGGTACCGCGGGTGATGCCCTCGAGCTTCAGGGCCATCTCCCAGATCTCGGCGGCCTCGTCATCGGCCTCGAGGTACTCCTTGAGCTGGGGTTCGGCCTCGATGGCCTTGGCCAGGGTCATGCCGACCTCGAAGGGGATCAGCTTGGAGAGCTTGTCGCCCAGCGAATAGGGCTTGCCCTGGGCGCGGGCCACGTCGCGCACCACCGCCTTGGCGGCCATGGTGCCGAAGGTGACGATCTGCGAGACCGCGTCGCGGCCATAGCGGTCGGCCACGTAGTCGATGACGCGGTCGCGCTTCTCCATGCAGAAGTCGACGTCGAAGTCGGGCATCGAGACCCGCTCGGGGTTGAGGAAGCGCTCGAACAGCAGATCGTAGCCGATGGGGTCGAGGTCGGTGATCTTCTGCGCGTAGGCCACCAGCGAGCCGGCACCGGAGCCACGCCCCGGCCCTACCGGAACGTCGTTGTCCTTGGCCCATTGGATGAAGTCCATCACGATCAGGAAGTAGCCGGGGAAGCCCATCTGGATGATGATGTTGAGCTCGAAGTCGAGGCGCTCGCGGTAGCGGGCGTCGATCTCGGCGTACTCTTGGCCGTCCCGGGGGTAGCGCTCGGCCGGAAAGAGGAAGTCCAGGCGCTCGGTGAGGCCGTCGTGGGAGATCTTGCGGAAGAATTCGTCCTGGGTCAGCCCCTCGGGGATCTCGAATTCGGGCAGGAAGATCTCGCCCAGGCGCACCTCCACGTTGCAGCGCGCCGCGATCATCACGCTGTTCTCGATCGCCTCGGGGATGTCGGCGAACAGCTCGGCCATCTCCTCGGGGCTCTTGAGGTACTGCTCCTCGGTGTAGCGCCGCTCGCGACGCTTGTCGTCCAGCGCCTTGCCCTCGCCGATGGCCACCCGAGTCTCGTGGGCCCAGAAGTCCTCGCGCTCGAGGAAGCGCACGTCGTTGGTGGCCACCACCGGGGTGCCGGTCTCGAGGGCCAGATCCACCGAGAGGTGCACGCACTCCTCCTCCAGGGAGCGCCCGGTGCGGGTCAGCTCCAGGTAGAAGCGCCCCGGGAAGGCGGCGTTCCACTCCTCGAGCAGCTCGCTGGCCTCGTCATGGTGGTCGCTCAGCAGGTGACGACCCACCTCCCCTTCCCGGCCGCCGGAGAGCGCGATCAGCCCCGCGCTCTGCTCCAGCACCCAGGCCTTGTCGAGCAGCGCCTGGCCCTGGCGCTGGCCGTGCATCCACCCCCGGGAAATCAGCTCGGTGAGATTGCGATAGCCGGTGTCGTCCATGGCCAGCAGGGTCAGGCGATAGGGGTGCGCTTCGTCGTGGGGATTGGCCAGCCACAGGTCACTGCCGATGATCGGCTTGAGTCCAGCGTCCTGGGCGCCCGTGTAGAACTTGACCAGGGCGAAGAGGTTCGCTTCGTCGGTCAGCGTCACGGCGGGCAGGCCCTGGGCCACGGCGGCCTTGATCAGCGGCTTGAGACGCACCAGGCCGTCGACCAGGGAGAATTCGCTGTGAACGCGAAGATGAACGAAGGGCGTTGTCATAAAGGGCTCGGGGCTTGGCGGTAAATAATCAGTACAGGAAGCTCGAGGCTATCCCGGGAGCAGGCATCCGAGGAGGCGCTGTGAACCCCTCCCTGGGCGCTACCGATGCCCTGCGGCGCTCTCGCGTCCTGCTCCGCTTGCAGGGCCGGTGCTGGCCATCCATGGCCAGCCCGTTCGGAGGAATCCTCCTCACCCCTGGCATAGGACCTCCTCTGCGACCTGCTCCCGGCGCCTCTCGTGGTGCCGCTTGCGAGACCTAGAACAGGGCCAGCTGGCGTTTCACCGGGCCGAAGGAGCGGCGATGCTCGGGCAGCGGTCCCAGACGTTCCAGGACGGCCAGATGCTCGCGGGTCGGGTAGCCCTTGTGGCGGGCGAAGCCGTACTCGGGGTATTGCGCATCGAGGACCACCATGCCGGCGTCGCGCTCGACCTTGGCCAGGATCGAGGCGGCGGCGATGGCCGGATGGCGGGCATCGCCCTTGACCACCGCCTGGCCGGGGACATGATGCCCGGGCAGGCGATTGCCGTCCACCAGCAGGTACTCGGCCACCGGCGCCAGGGCGTCGATGGCACGCCGCATGGCGAGATGGGTCGCATGGAAGACGTTCAGCGCATCGACCTCGGCGGCGCTGGCCTCGGCCACGGCGAAGGCCAGCGCGCGCTCGCGGATGTCGGTGGCCAGCGCCTCGCGCCGACGCGCCGTAAGCGCCTTGGAGTCGTTCAGCCCCTCGATGGGTCGCGCGGGATCGAGGATTACCGCCGCGGCGACCACCGGACCGACCAGCGGGCCGCGGCCCACCTCGTCGACCCCGGCCAGCCGGTCGCCGACGTAGTCGATCGAGAGCGGCGGCAGCGTCTTGCCCTTCACGACCGGTTCCTTCATGACCAGCCCTTCATCGTTCGCCCCCGGCGATCGCGACCTCGCCCGCCTCGGGGGCCACGCTCTGCGGCAGAGCGCGCCCCGCCACCAGCGCCTCGATGGCCTCACTCGCGCGCCGACTGGCATCGCGCTGCAGGGCCACGTGCATCTCCGCGAAGCGCACCTCCAGGGCCTTGCGTCCCGCCTCGTCGTCGAGTATCACCCCGAGCCGGTCGGCGATCGCCTCGGGGCTTGCCGCGTCCTGGATCAGCTCCGGCACCAGGGTCTCGCGGGCGATCAGGTTGGGCAGCGAGATCCAGTCGGTGTGGACCAGCCGCTTGGCCAGCCAGTGGGTCGCCGGCGCCATGCGGTAGGCGACCAGCATCGCACGATGGCAGAGCATCGCCTCGAGTGCCGCGGTGCCGGAGGCGAGCAGTACTGCGTCGCTCGCCACCATGGCCTCCCGCGACCGACCGTCGATCAGGGTCACGCGCCCCGCGAGGGCCGGACGCGTCGCCAGCAGCGCCTCGAGCTCACCTCGCCGGGCCGGCGTGGCGGCCGGCATCACCACCGAGAGCGCCGGACGCTCCCGGCACAGGCGCTCGACGGCCTCGAGGAAGGTCGCGCCGAGAAAACGGATCTCGGTGGCGCGGGAGCCGGGCAGCACCGCGAGCAACGGCCTCTTTGCCACCTCACCTCGCCCCGCCTCGTCATGCGACTCGTCTCCCCCCGCCACCAGGCCCAGCGCCTGGCGGGCCGCTTCGCGGTCGTTCTCGAGCGGCAGTTCGTCGGCCAGCGGATGGCCGACGAAGGCCACGGGCACCCGGTGACGCACGTAGAAGGCCGCCTCGAAGGGCAGGAAGGTGAGCATGGCATCCACGGACCGGGCGATGCCCTTGACGCGCCCCTGGCGCCAGGCCCACACGGAGGGACTGACGTAGTGGGCGGTGGTGAGGCCGGCCTCGCGCAGCTGACGCTCGAGCCCCAGGTTGAAGTCCGGAGCGTCGATGCCGACCATGATGTCGGGCCGCCAGGCCAACGCATCGCGCTTCAGCGCGCGACGCACCCGCACCAGACCCGGCAGGTGCTTGAGCACCTCCACGAGTCCCATCACCGAGAGCATTTCCAGGGGATAGCGGGTTTCGATGCCCTCTTCGATCATCCGCGGGCCGCCGATGCCGCGAAACTCGATGCCCGGATGGCGGGCCTTGAGCGCTCGCATCAGGCCGGCGCCGAGGATATCACCGGAGAGCTCGCCGGCGACGAGATAGACGCGACGCACCGTCATGTTCGCGCCCACCTCAGCGAACGATGCCGCGGGTCGAGGCCTCGATGGAGGCGACGAAGGCCTCGGTCTCGGGCAGAGCAAAGCTGGCACGAATCTGCTCGAGTGCCTGCTCCGTGGTCAGCCCCTGACGATAGACCAGCTTGTAGGCCTCGCTCAGGCCGCGAATGGCCTCCTTGGAGAAGCCGCGACGGCGCAGCCCCACGAGATTGAGGCCATGAACCTGGGCCGGATTGCCGTTGATCATCACGTAGGCCGGGGTGTCCTTGGTGATGATCGAGCCGCCGCCGGCCATGGCATGGTCGCCGAAATGGCAGAACTGATGGACCGCCGAGAGCCCGCCGAGGATGACGAAGTCGCCCAGTTTCACATGACCGGCCAGGGTCACTTGGTTGGCGAAGATGCCATCGTTGCCGATCACGCAGTCGTGACCGACATGGACGTAGGCCATGAAGAGGTTGCGCGAGCCGATGACGGTCTCGCCGCGATCCTGGACGGTGCCGCGATGCAGGGTGACGCCCTCACGGATGACGTTGTCGTCGCCCACTACCAGGCGGGTCGGCTCGCCGGCGTACTTCTTGTCCTGGCAATCCTCACCCACCGAGGCGAACTGGAAGATGCGGGTGCGCGCGCCCAGCACAGTGGGGCCCTTGATCACGACATGGGGGCCGATGCGGCTACCGGCCCCGATCTCGACATCGGCCCCGATCACGGCGAAAGGGCCGACCTCGACATCATCGGCCAGGCGCGCCGCGGGATCGATGAGGGCGGTGGGGTGTATCAAGCGACCTTCCTCTCGGCACAGGTGATGTCGGCCTCGCAGGCCAGCTCGCCGCCCACCGTGGCACGGCAGATGAACTTCCAGATGCCGCGCTTGGTGCGCTCGACCCGAGCCTCGAGCACCAGCTGGTCGCCGGGCATCACGGGGCGTTTGAAGCGCACGTTGTCGCTGGCGACGAGGTAGTAGACGTAGCCGTCGGCGGGCAGCTTGTTGACGGTCTTGAAGCCGAGGATGCCGCAGGCCTGGGCCAGGGCCTCGACCACCAGCACGCCGGGCATGATCGGGTGATGCGGAAAGTGGCCGTTGAAGAACGGCTCATTGATGCTGACATTCTTGTAGGCAACGATGGATTCGCCCAGCGTGAGCTCCGTGACCCGATCCACCAGCAGGAAAGGATAGCGGTGGGGCAGATACTCACGAATCTCGTTGATGTCCATTACCATCGTAGCGACCTCTGAAATGACAGGATGCCCTTCCCGGGGAGGGGCAAGGCCAGCGCTTGGGCGCCGGCAAAGACAGGCGGAGGATTATACCGCCCTATGATCGGGCCTCAACCGCCGCGACCGACCTTCTCGAGCCGCGACAGGCGACGGGCAATGTCGTCGAGCTGCTTGAAACGCACCGCGTTGCGACGCCACTGGGCGTTGTCCATGGCGCCGGTGCCCGAGGAGTAGATGCCGGGCTCGAGGAGTGAATTGGTCACCAGGCTCATGCCGGTGACCTGCACGCCATCGGCGATGGTCAGGTGGCCGGAGAGCCCCACGCCGCCGCCCAGCATGCAGTGCTTGCCCACCCGGGTGGAACCGGCGATGCCCACGCACCCGGCCAGGGCGCTGTGGTCGCCGATCTGCACGTTGTGGGCGATCTGCACCTGGCTGTCGATCTTGACGTCATCGCCGATCACGGTGTCGCCGAGCGCCCCGCGATCGATGCTCGAGCAGCTGCCGATCTCGACGTCGTCGCCCAGCACCACGCCGCCCAGCTGGGCGATCTTGTGCCAGCGCCCGCCGTCGTGGGCGAAGCCGAAGCCGTCGCCGCCGATCACGCAGCCGCTGTGCAGGATGGCCCGGGCCCCGATCACCACGCCATGGCAGACGGTGACATTGGCATGTAGGCGCGAGCCGGAGCCGATGCACGAGTCCGCCCCCACCACGCAGCCGGCGCCGATGACGACGTCGTCGTCAAGCGTGACCCCGGCCTCGATCACCGCCTGGGGGCCGATGGCCACATTGTCGCCCAGGCGGACGTCATCGGCGACCACCGCCGTGGGATGGGTGCCGGACGGCGTGCGCCCGACCAGGGGGTCGAAGAGACGCGACAGCTCGGCATAGCCGAGGTACGGGTTGTCCAGCTCCAGGCAGGCCACCGGGCAGGCCTCGCCGTGGGCGGGCGCCAGCAGCACCGCGGCGGCACGGGTGTCGGGCAGGTCCTTGAGGTAGGCGCGGTTGGCGAGGAAGGCCACCTGATTCGGCGTGGCATCGCGCAGCGTGGCCAGGCCGCTCACCCGCCGCTCGCCGTCGCCCGTGAGGCGGGCTCCCAGGCGCTCGGCGATGTCGGCCAGTGTGAGGGTTCGGGCGTCTTGGTTCATGGGGACTCACTATCGTGGTGGGACGGCCGGCTCAGTAGAGGGCGTTGAGGCGCTCGGTGACCTCGCCGGTCAGGTCCTGCAGATCCTGCTCGGCATGCAGCACGCCGTTGGGTTCCACCAGCACCGCGATGCCATGGCGATCGATGACCTGACGAACCGCCTGATCCAGCTTGGGCTCGGCCTCCTGGAGGAAGCCCTGCTCGGCCTGCTGGCGCGCCTGACCGATCTCCCGGCGCAGCCGCTCGAAGCGCCGCCCCTTCTCCTGGAACGTCTGCAGGGTGGTGCGCCGCTCGGTCTCGGTCATGCTCTCGCCGCCGCCCTTCAGATGCTGCTGCATGCCCTGGAGTTCCTCGCTCAGGGCCTTCGCCTCCTGCTGCCGGCCGGCGAGGCGCGCGCGCAGGTCGTTCATGGTGCGCTCGGCGGCATCGGTCTCCATCAGCGCGGCACGCCAGTCGAGCACGGCCACCTCGGCGGCCTGGGCCGGCGCGGTGGTGGCGACCAGCAGGCCGAGGCAGAGGGCGGCAGTGAGCTTGCGCATGCGGGCTTCCTCGGACAGGGCCGGATCAGAAGGTCTGACCCAGCGAGAACTGGAAGAACTGGGTATCGTCCCCGTCCTTGTCGTTGAGCGGCTCGGCGACGCTGAAGGTCAGCGGCCCCACCGGCGTCAGCCAGGAGAGGCCGAGACCGGCGCTGTAGCGCAGCTCGCCCAGGTCCACGCCGGACTCACAGCGCTGGCGGCCGGCCTCTTCATCGCGCACCGGGTAGCAGTCGGTGAGGAAGGTGTTGCCGGCATCCAGGAACAGCGAGGCCTGCAGCGAGCGCTGATCCTCGACGAAGGGCACCGGAAAGAGCACCTCGGCGCTGCCCTCCACCAGGACGTTGCCGCCCAGGGTGCGGTCCTCGCTGCCGGAGCCTTCCGGTGGCGTGGTGGGCGTGCCCAGGGTGTTGCCGGTGAAGCCGCGAACCGAGCCCAGGCCACCGGAGAAGAAGTTCTCGTAGAACGGGTAGGGATCGTTGCCGACGGTGTCGGCATAGCCCAGCTCGCCGCTGAACTTCAGCCCCCAGGTCTGCTCCTCGTTGAACGGGAAGATCTGGCGGGCCCGGGCGCGCAGCTTGTAGTACTCGGCGTCGCTGCCCGGTACTGCGGTCTCCAGCGACAGCCGCTGGTAGTTGCCTGCGGTCGGCATGATGCCGCGGTTGAGGTTGTTACGGGTCCAGCTGGCCGAGAGCTTCAGGCTCTGGGCATCGCTACCCTGGTCGTCGACGTAGCGCTGAACCTCCGAGGAGGTATCGCGATAGGTCTTGATCGACAGATCCTCAACGCTGGCGCCGAAGTTCAGGCGAGTCAGCTCGTTGATCGGGTAACCGAAGTTGATCCCCCCGCCGTAGGAATCGGTGGAGTAGGTCGAGATGTCCGAGTCCTCGTAGTCGGTCTCGCGGTAGAAGAGGTTGTAGCCGCGGGAGATGCCGTCGAGGGTCCAGTAGGGGTCGGTGAAGCCGAAGTTGAGGCTGGTGTAGGTGTCGCTGCGCTGGGCGCCGATGTTGACACGGTTGCCGGTGCCCAGGAAGTTGTTCTGGGAGAGCGACGCGCCGTAGATCACGCCGGCACTCTGGGAGAAGCCGATGCTCGCCGAGATCGAACCCGAGGGCTGCTCCTCCACCGTGTAGGTGACGTCGAGCTTGTCGGGCTGGCCGGCCACGGGCCGCGTCTCGACGTCGACCTGCTTGAAGAAGCCCAGGCGTTCCAGGCGCTGTTTCGAGCGGCTGATCGACTCGGTGGAGGCGGGCGCGCCCTCCATCTGGATCATCTCGCGACGCAGCACCTCGTCCTGGGTGGTGGTGTTGCCGGTGAACTCGATGCGCCGCACGTAGGCGCGCTGGCCGGGCTCGACCCGGAAGACCAGGTCCACGGTATCGCCGACGGCGGCGACCTCGGGAATCCCGTCGACATTGGCGAAGGCGAAGCCCTCGGCGCCGAGCCGCGAGCGCAGGGCCTCCGTGGAAGCGGTGACGTCGCTGCGCGAGAATATCTCGCCGCTCTCGACCTCGAGCAGCTCCCGGGCCTCGCGCTCGGCGATGCGCAGTTCGCCGGAGAAGCGGATGTCGCCGAGGCGGTACTGGCGGCCCTCGTCGATGTTCACGGTGACGAAGATCTTCGACTTGTCGGGGCTGATCGAGACCTGGGAGGACTCGATGGCGAAGTTCACGTAGCCACGATCCAGGTAGAAGGAACGCAGCCGCTCCAGATCGCCGGCCAGGGCCTCGCGGGAGTACTCGTCGCTGGAGAACCAGCCGAAGAACCAGCCCGGGGAGTCCTCGAGCTCGAAGAGTTCGCGCAGGCGCTCATCCTCGAAGTCGCGATTACCGACGATGTTGATCTGGCGGATCTTGGCGACCGCGCCCTCGTCGATGTCGATGTTGACCTGGACCTGCCCCTCCCCCACCTCCTCGACGGAGGTCTTGATGCGGGCGCTGTAGCGACCCTGGGACTGGTAGACGCCCTCCAGCTCACGCTGGATCTCCTCGAGGGTGGAGAGCTGCAGGACCTGACCCTCGTTGAGGCCGGCCTGCTTGAGGCCGTTGCGCAGGTCCTCGTCGGGAATCTGGCTGTTGCCCTCGATCTCGAGGCGCGCCAGCGTCGGCCGCTCGACCACCTGAATGATCAGCACGTCGCCCTCGCGGGCGAGGCTCACGTCCTCGAACAGGCCGGTGGCGAAGAGCTCGCGGGCCGCCTCGGCCAGTTCGAGCTCGTCGACCCGGTCGCGGGCCGTGACGGGGAAGGCGTTGAACACGGAGGCAGGAGAGACCCGCTGCAGTCCTTCAACCCTGATGTCGGCAACGTCGAAAGGTTGCGCCAGTGCCGTCTGGGCACCGGCAAGCAGCAGCGCCGCCAGTCCGATGGTCTTGATTTTCATGCAATCGATTCGCTCGCGTTGGTCTGCCGTCCGGTCCAGACAGGCACCTTATACATTTGTCATGGCCACTGACAAGCCGGCGCCCGGCTACCAGAGCCGCATCAGGTCGAAATAGAGCGCCATCAGCATCAGGGTGCCGACCAGGGCCAGGCCGATGCGCAACCCCACCGCCTGGGCCTGCTCGGAGACCGGACGGCCGCGCACCACCTCGACGAAGTAATAGAGCAGGTGGCCGCCATCGAGCACCGGGATCGGCAGCAGGTTCAGCACGCCCAGGCTGATCGAGAGGTAGGCCAGGAAGCTGACGAAGCTCTCGAAGCCGCTGCGCGCCGAATCACCGGCGATGCGGGCGATGGTGATCGGACCGGAGAGGTTCGACGGCGAGATCAGGCCCACCACCATCTTGCGAATGGCGCCCAGGGTCAGCACCGTCATCTCGCCGGTGCGCGACAGCGACTCGCCTACGGCGGCCAACGGCCCGTAGCGGATCTCGCGGCGATACTCCTCGGGCCAGGCGACGGGCTCGGCGCCGGCGCCGATATAGCCGATGGCCTCCCCCGTCTCCTGCGGGCGACGCCGGGGCGTGAGGGAGAGCGTACGCCGCTCGCCGTCGCGGCGCACCGCGACTTCGAGGGTCTCGCCGGGGCTTTCGCGCACGCGATCGACGAAGGCCATCCAGTCGGCCACCGGCTCGCCGCTCACCGCCACCACCTCGTCTCCGGCCCGTAGGCCGGCCTCGGCGGCGGCCTCGCCCTCGACCACCTGGCCGAGCACCGCCGGGATCTCCGGCCGCCAGGGCGTCACGCCCAGGGTCGCCAACGGCTGCGGCGGATCCTGACGCACCAGCCAGTCCTCGACCGGCAGTCGATAGGTCCGGGACGTAGCGGTGGTGTCGTCGCGCGCCGCCACCTCGAGCGCGCCGCTCTCGCCGATGGCCGACACCAGCTTGAGGTTGATCTCCTCCCAGGAGCGCACCGCCGCGCCCTGCACCGCGGTGATCTCCTGACCCGGGGTGAGTCCGCCCTGGCTCGCCGGGGAGTCGGGCGCCACGCTGCCGACCACCGGCGCCACCGTGGTGGTGCCTGCCACGAACAGCGCCCAGTAGGCGACGATGGCCAGCAGGAAGTTGGCCAGGGGACCCGCGGAGACCACGGCGATGCGCTGCCAGACCGTCTTGTTGTTGAAGGCGAGGTGTCGCTCGGCGGGGTCGACGGGGCCTTCGCGCTCGTCGAGCATCTTCACGTAGCCGCCCAGCGGGATGGCGGCCACCGCGAACTCGGTGCCGTGGCGATCCCGGCGCGACCAGAGCGGCGTACCGAAGCCCACCGAGAAGCGCAGCACCTTGACGCCGCAGCGCCGCGCGACCCAGAAGTGGCCGAACTCGTGAAAGGTAATCAACAGGCCGAGTACCACGATGACGGCCAACACGTTCTGGATCAGGCCCACGGCAGTCTCCTTGCAGTCAACAGCGTCATGGCGCGCGCCTCATTGCCGCGCCAGCCAGTCATGTGCCGCCTGCCGGGCGAGGGCATCGGCCGCGAGGACGGTCTCGAGATCACGCACGGCCTCGACCGGACGCGCATCACGCACCCGCGCCACCAGCTCGCCGATGCCGGTGAAGCCGAGGCGGCCATCGAGGAAGGCCTCCACCGCCACCTCGTTGGCGGCATTGAGCACCGCCGGCGCCGTCCCTCCGGCCGCCATGGCCTCGCGGGCCAGGCGCAGGCAGGGGAAGGCGGATTCGTCGGCGGGCTCGAAGTCGAGCCGCGCGACCCGGAAGAGATCCAGCGCCTCGACGCCGGCCTCAATGCGCTCCGGCCAGGCGAGCCCGTAGGCGATCGGCGTGCGCATGTCCGGGTTACCCAGTTGGGCGATCACCGAGCCGTCGCTGTAGGCCGCCATCGAGTGGATCACGCTCTGCGGATGCACCACCACCTGCACCTGATCGGGGCGGGCATCGAAGAGCCAGCACGCCTCGATCAGTTCGAGCCCCTTGTTCATTAGGCTGGCGCTGTCCACCGAGATCTTGCGTCCCATCGACCAGTTGGGATGCGCACAAGCCTGCTCGGGGGTCACGGCGGCGAGATCGGCCGCCGTCCAGCCACGAAAGGGTCCGCCGGAGGCGGTCAGCAGCAGCTGGGTCACCCCGTGACGCGCCAGGCCGCCGCGATGCTCGACGGGTAGACACTGGTAGATGGCATTATGTTCGGAATCGATGGGCAGCAGGGTGGCGTCGTGGCGCGCCACCGCGTCCATGAATAGTGCCCCGGACATCACCAGGGCCTCCTTGTTGGCCAGCAGCACCCGCTTGCCGGCGCGCACGGCGGCAAGCGTCGGCAGCAGGCCGGCGGCCCCGACGATGGCCGCCATCACGGTATCCACCTCGGCGGCCTCGGCCACCTCGACCAGGGCCTCGGCCCCGGCGCGCACCTCGGTGGCGAGCCCCGCCTCGTCCAGCCGGGCGCGCAGCCAGGCGGCGTCGGCCTCGGTGTCGAGCACCGCCAGTGCCGGCCGGTGGACCCGGCACTGGGCCAGCAGCGCCTCTCGAGAGCGATGGGCGGTCAGCGCATGCACCCGGTAGCGGTCCGGGTGAAGGGCCAGCACCTCAAGGGTGCTGGTGCCGATGGAGCCGGTCGCGCCCAGCACGGTCACCCGGCGCGGCATCACAGCACGCCTCCCTGCAGCAGGGCGAACAGCGGCACCGCGGCGGTCAGGCTGTCGATGCGATCGAGCACCCCACCATGGCCCGGCAGCAGCCGGCTGGAGTCCTTGATGCCGCAATGCCGCTTGAGCATGCTCTCGAGCAGATCGCCCAGCACCGAAGCCAGGGTCACCACCAGGGTCGCCGCCAGCAGCGCCAGGCCGGCAGCGAGGCCGAGGCCCTGCCAGACGGCGAAGACGATCGCCAACAAGGCGGTGATTACGAGCCCGCCGGCCACGCCCTCACGGGTCTTGCCGGGGCTGACGGCGGGTGCCAGCTTGCGCTTCCCGAACGCCTTGCCGACGAAGTAGGCGCCGATATCGGCGCCCCACACCAACAGCAGCACGAAGAGCAGCCAGACGGCGCCACTCTCGCGCAACACGTTGAAGCCGACCCAGCTAGGCAGCAACACCCAGAGCCCCATGGCCAGGCGCATGCCGGTCGACTGCCACTGCGCGAGGCGATCGGGATAGCCGGTCACCCAGTAGAGATTGACGAGCCAGCCCAGCGCGCCGAGCCACAGCAGCCAGGTGGCCCCGGCCGCGCCGCTGAACCAGCACAACGCGATCAGCACGGCGAGGCCGGCCACCGGCCACAGGCGACGCGCCGGCGCGTCGACGCCGGCGAGGTTGGTCCACTCCCAGGCACCGAGCAGCACGATGGCCGCGGTGAAGAGGCCGAAGCCCGCGCCCTCGAGGCCGAACAGGCCGAACAGGGCCAGGGGAGCCAGCCAGGCCGCGGTGATGATGCGTTGTCTGAGCACGTGGTTACTCCCCCTGCTGCGCCTCGAGCTGTTCATCGGTCATGCCGAAGCGCCGCTGGCGACCCTGGTAATCGGCCAGGGCACGATCGAAGGCCTCACCGTCGAAGTCCGGCCACAGCACGGGCGTGAAATGAAGCTCGGCGTAGGCCATCTGCCAGAGCAGGAAGTTGGAGATGCGTTGCTCGCCGCTGGTGCGGATACACAGGTCCACCGGGGCGTCGCCGGACAGGCTCACTTCATCGTCGAGGGCCTGTTCGTCGATCGCCTCGGGCTCGAGCTCGCCGGCGGCGACACGCTCGGCCAGGAGACGCGCGGCACAGGCGATGTCCCAGCGCCCGCCGTAGTTGGCCGCGATCACCAGGTGCAGGCCGGTGTTGTCGCGGGTCAGCGCCTCGGCGCTCGCGATGTGCCTCTGGATCGAGGCGGAGAAGCCGTTGCGTTCACCGATCACCGAGAGGCGTATGCCGTGGCGGTGAAGCTTCTTCACTTCGCGCTGGAGCGCCATCAGGAAGAGCTCCATCAGGGCGTTGACCTCGCTGGGGGGGCGCTTCCAGTTCTCGCTGGAGAAGGCAAACAGGGTGAGGGTCTCGATGCCGCGCTCGGCGGCGCGGCGGATGACGGCACGCACCGACTCGACGCCGGCATGGTGGCCGCGGATGCCGGACAGGCCGCGAGCCTTTGCCCAGCGGTTGTTGCCATCCATGATGATAGCGACATGGCGCGGCAGCGGGGCCTCAGAGGCGGCGGGGCCGCGGGGGGAGTGCGGTGACGTCATGATGTCTCGCATGGCGGGTAAGAGCATGAAGGCCGGCGAGCCGCGGACCGAGGGCCCGCGGCTCGCCGAAGGGCGATCCATCGCCGACGGCGCTCGCCTGCGCCGATCGCCGTCCTCAGACCTGCATCAGGTCGTGTTCCTTGGACTCCAGCGCCTTGTCGATCTCGGCGACGATGCCGTCGGTCAGCTTCTGGATCGCATCCTCGGCCTGATGCTGCTCGTCCTCGGTAATGTCCTTGCCCTTGAGCAGCGACTTGAGGTCGCCGTTGGCATCGCGGCGCACATTGCGCACCGCCACCCGGGCGTGCTCGGCCTCCTGACGTGCCTGCTTGATGTAGCCCTTGCGGGTTTCCTCGGTCAGCATCGGCATCGGCACGCGAATTACGTTGCCGGCACTCGCCGGGTTGAGGCCCAGGTCGGAGGTCATGATGGCCTTCTCGATCTTCGGCACCATGCTCTGCTCCCAGGGCACCACACTCAGGGTGCGGGCGTCCTCGACGTTGACCGAGGCCACCTGGTTGAGCGGCATCTGGCTGCCGTAGTACTCGACGGTCACCGCATCCAGGATACTGGGATGCGCCCGACCGGTACGGATCTTGTTGAAGTTGGAGTGAAGGGCCTCGAGGCTCTTCTTCATGCGGCTTTCCGCATCCTTCTTGATGTCGTCGATCACTGTCTCACCCTCTGTCAATCAGCGTGCCTTCCTTGCCACCCACCACCAGGTTCAGCAGGGCGCCAGGCTTGTTCATGTTGAAGACCCGCACCGGCATGTCATGGTCCCGCACCAGGCAGATAGCGGTCAAATCCATCACGCCGAGTTTCTGGTCGAGCGCATCATCATAGGACAGCTGCTCGTACTTGACCGCATCGGCGTACTTGACGGGATCCTTGTCGTAGACACCATCCACCTTGGTGGCCTTGACCACCACGTCGGCGTCGATCTCGATGCCGCGCAGGCAGGCCGCGGAATCGGTGGTGAAGAAGGGGTTGCCGGTGCCGGCCGAGAACATAACTACATCGCCGGAAGTCAGGTAGCGGATGGCGGTGCGGCGGTCGTAATGCTCCACCACGCCGCTCATGGGAATCGCCGACATCACCCGCGAACGGATGTTGGAGCGCTCCAGGGCGTCGCGCATGGCCAGGGCGTTCATCACCGTGGCCAGCATGCCCATGTGGTCGCCGGTGACGCGATCCATGCCCGCCTCGTGCAGCGCCGCGCCGCGGAACAGGTTGCCACCGCCGACCACGATGCCGACCTGGACGCCGATGCCCACCAGCTGGCCGATCTCCAGCGCCAGGCGATCCAGCACCTTGGGGTCGATGCCGAACTCGGCATCTCCGGTGAGCGCCTCACCGGACAGCTTGAGCAGGATACGCTTGTACTTGGACACCTCGGAACGGGATTTCTCTGGTTTGCTGGGGGCGGGTTGATCGGCGCTGGTCATGGGATGTCTCCGGGTTTCTCGACGCATGGGACCTGGTGGGGTGGCCGGATGTACCGGCCGGATACGCGATGGCGTGCGCTCGCGCGCACGCCATCGTCACTCTGGAACCTGCGACCTTAGCTGCGCTTGGCCTGTTCCATGACTTCTGTGGCGAAGTCGACCTCTTCCTTCTCGATGCCCTCGCCCACTTCGAAGCGGGTGAAGCCGATCACTTCGCCACCGGCGGCCTTGGCGAACTCGGCCACGGTCTGGTCGGGATTCTTGACGAAGGCCTGCTGGGTCAGGCTGTTCTCGGCCAGATACTTCTTCAGGCGGCCCTGGACCATCTTCTCGGCGATCTGCTCGGGCTTGCCGGCCATGTCCGGCTGGGCCAGGATGATCGCCTTCTCGGCGTCCAGCTGCTCCTGAGGCATGTCCTCGGGATGCGCCACGGTCGGGTTGATGGCGGCGACGTGCATGGCGACGTCACGGGCCGTCTCGGCGTTGCCGCCCTTGAGCACGGTCAGCACGCCGATGCGGCCACCGTGGACGTACTCGCCCACCAGGTTGCCGTCGCCGGCCTCGACCACGACGCAGCGACGCACGCCGATGTTCTCACCGATCTTCTGCACCAGCTGCTCGCGAGCGGTCTCGAGCTCACCGTCCATCACCGCGGCCACGTCCTCGCTCTTGGCGGCGAAGAAGGCGTCGGCGATCTTCTTGGCGAAGGCCGTGAAGTTCTCGTCACGGGCGACGAAGTCGGTCTCGGAGTTGATCTCGACCATCACGCCGTAGCTGCCGTCCTCGGCCACACGGGTGACGACGGCGCCTTCGGCGGCGGTACGGCCGGCCTTCTTGGCGGCCTTGAGGCCGGAATTCTTGCGCAGGTTCTCGATCGCCTGCTCGATGTCACCATCGGTCTCGGTGAGTGCCTTCTTGCACTCCATCATGCCGAGCCCGGTACGCTCGCGCAGTTCCTTGACCTGGGAGGCGCTGATAGCTGCCATGGTAGTGTCCTCTGAATGGTTCGACCTGGAATAATAGCGGGGAAGAAGAGAGAAAAGGGGGCCTGGGCCCCCTTTCGCCTGTCCGGCGAGCCGTCACCGAGGCGACGGCAGACGGGCCGGCCCAGGCGGGCCGACGCTCACTCGGCGGCGGCGTCGCTCTGGCTCTCTTCGGCTTCGGTCACCTCGACGAACTCGTCGGGACGACCTTCCTTCGCACGGGCGCAGGCGTCGGCGACGGCCTTGACGTAGATCTGGATGGCACGGATGGAGTCATCGTTGCCCGGGATCACGTAGTCGACGCCATCGGGGTTGGAGTTGGTGTCCACCACGCCGATGACCGGGATGCCCAGCTTGTTCGCCTCGTTGATGGCGATGCGCTCGTGATCGACGTCGATCACGAACAGGGCATCGGGCAGGCCGCCCATTTCCTTGATACCGCCCACGGACCGCTCGAGCTTGTCCTGCTCGCGGGTCGCCATCAGCACTTCCTTCTTGGTCAGCTTCTCGAAGGTGCCGTCCTCGTGCATGGCCTCGAGTTCGCGCAGGCGCTTGATGGAGACGCGGATGGTCTTGTAGTTCGTCAGCATGCCGCCGAGCCAGCGGTGGTTGACGAACGGCTGACCGACGCGGTTAGCCTCTTCCTTGATGATCTTGCTCGCGCTGCGCTTGGTGCCGACGAACATGATCTTGTTGTTGGCCGCTGCCATCTTCTCGACCACATCGATGGCCTCGTTGAGGGCCGGCAGGGTGTGCTCGAGGTTGATGATGTGAATCTTGTTGCGGGCGCCGAAGATGAACTTACTCATCTTCGGGTTCCAGTACTTGGTCTGGTGACCGAAGTGAGCACCTGCTTTGAGCAGGTCACGCATGTTGACGTGTGCCATGGATGACTCCTGAAAAATCGGGTTAGGCCTCCACGCACCCCATGGATCCGACCGTCGCGTCATCGAGGATGGCCACGACAGCACCCGGGACCATGTGCCGGTGCATGTGTGTTTTCAAGGCATTGCATTGATTGACGCGCCTCCCATGCCTCGCCGAGGTGCCGAAGGATCGACAAGGCTTCGCGATTGCAGGAAAGCGCGCAGCTTTATACCATGGATGACCTCCGAGATGAAGTCGCCCGTTGTCCGTCCCTGCCGTTTTCCGGGCGGCCCCACCCCTGATTCGAGATTCCATGAACGTACCCATCAAGACGCCCGACGAGATCGAGAAGATGCGTGAGGCCGGTCGCCAGGCCGCCAGCGTGTTCGAGATGATCATTCCGCACGTGAAGGCCGGCGTGAGCACCGGCGAGCTCGATCGGCTCTGCCACGACTTCATCGTCGACGAGCTCGGCTCGACCCCGGCGCCGCTGAACTATCATGGCTTCCCCAAGTCGATCTGCACCTCGATCAACCACGTGGTCTGCCACGGCATCCCCGATGACGCCAAGAAGCTGAAGAAAGGTGACATCATGAACATCGACATCACCGTGAAGACCGCGGACGGCTATCACGGCGACTCGAGCATGATGTTCATCGTCGGCGAGAGCATCCAGGGCGAGCGCCTGTGCCGCGTCACTCAGGAGTGCCTATACCGCAGCATCGCCCTGGTCCGTCCGGGCGCGCGCCTGTCCGAACTGGCGCGGGCCATCCAGTCCCACGCCGAGGAGAACGGCTACTCGGTGGTGCGCGACTTCTGCGGCCACGGCATCGGCGCCGGCTTCCACGAGGACCCGCAGATCCTGCACTACGACGGCTACGCCCCCGAGGCCGACATCGCCCTCGAGGCGGGCATGTGCTTCACCATCGAGCCGATGATCAACGTCGGCGGCCACCAGACCAAGGTGCTGCGCGACGGCTGGACGGCCGTGACCAAGGACAAGAGCCTCACCGCCCAGTGGGAGCACACGCTGCTGGTCACCGCGACGGGGGTCGAGGTGCTGACCGCCCGTGGCGACGAAGACCTCTCCTTCCTCGACCACTGAGTCGACGCCATGCTGCTGCATCATTATCGCTTCGCGCCCGACGCCAGCCTCTTCGACGTCGAGGCCTTCCGCGCCGAGCTCGCCGGCGAGCGCTCGCCCATCGCCCCTTTCAAGGCGGCGCTGCGGGGCATCCAGGCCCGCCTCGACGAGCGCTTCCGCGCCGGGGCCGACATCCGCGATCTGGTGCACGGCCGGGCCTGGTGCCTGGACCGCCTGCTGGCCATCGCCTGGGAGCAGCATGACTGGCCCGGCGATGGCGTGGCGCTGCTCGCCGTGGGCGGCTACGGCCGCGGCGAGCTGCACCCCCACTCCGACGTCGACCTGCTGCTGCTGCTCGAGGAGGACGACGACACGCCCTTCAGGGAGTCGCTGACCGCCTTCATCACCTTCCTGTGGGACATCGGCCTGGAGATCGGCCACAGCGTGCGCTCGCTCGCCGACTGCGAGCGGGAGGCCGAGGCGGACGTGACGGTGATCACCAACCTGCTCGAGACCCGCACCCTGGCCGGCCCCGAACGGCTGCGCGAGGCGATGCAGGCGCGGCTTTCCACCGACCGGCTGTGGCCGGCGGATCGCTTCTTCGAGGCCAAGTGGCAGGAACAGATCAGCCGCCACTACCGCTACAACAACTCCGAGTATCACCTCGAGCCCAACATCAAGAGCTCGCCCGGCGGACTGCGCGACATCCAGATGATCGGCTGGGTGGCCAAGCGCCACTTCGATACCCAGCGCTACGAGGACCTGGTCGCCGGCAGCTTCATGAACGACGCCGAGCTGCGCATCCTGAGCCAGGGCCAGGCCTTCCTCTGGCAGGTCCGCTACGCCCTGCACATGCTCACCGACCGGGCCGAGGATCGGCTGCTATTCGACCACCAGCGCACCATCGCCGAGCTGTTCGGCTTCCGCGACACTCCGGAACGCCTGGCCGTCGAGCAGTTCATGAAGCGCTACTACCGCCACGTCACGGCGCTGGCCGGGCTCAACGACATGTTGCTGCAGCATTTCGACGAGGCGATCCTGCACGCCGGCCAGGCGCTGCCCACGGTGCCGCTCAACGAACGCTTCGAGATCAAGGGCAGCTACATCCAGGCCCGCTCGCGCCACGTCTTCCGCAAGCGCCCCTCGGCGCTGCTCGAGCTCTTCCTGCTAATGGCCGAGCACCCGGAGATCGAGGGGGTACGCGCCGCGACCATCCGCCTGCTCCGCGACCACCGCCACCAGATCGACGACCTCTACCGCGACGACCTGCGCCACCAGAGCCTGTTCATGGCCCTGCTGCGCTCCGGCGGCAATGTCGCCCGCCAGCTACGGCGCATGAACCGCTACGGTCTGCTCGGCAAGTACCTGCCGGAGTTCGGCCAGGCCGTGGGGCTGATGCAGCACGACCTGTTCCATATCTATACCGTAGACGCCCACACTCTGCGCCTGCTCAAGTGCATCCACGGCTTCCGCAAGCCCGAGGCCCGCGAGGAGTTCCCGGTGGCCGCCACCCTGATCCACCAACTGCCCAAGCTGGAGCTGCTGTGGATCGCCGGGCTCTATCACGATATCGGCAAGGGTCGTGGCGGCGACCACTCGATCCTCGGCGCCCGAGATGCCGAGCGTTTCTGCGAGCGCCATGGGCTCTCGGGCCGCGACACCCGCCTGGTCAGCTGGCTGGTGGAGCACCATCTGATGATGTCAATGGTGGCCCAGAAGCGCGACATCACCGACCCGGACGTGATCGCCGAGTTCGCCCGCCTGGTGGGCGACGAGACCCGACTCGACTACCTCTACGTGCTGACGGTGGCCGACATCAACGCCACCAACCCAACCCTGTGGAACGGCTGGCGCGCCTCGCTGCTGCGCCAGCTGCACGGCGAAACCAAGCGCGCCCTGCGCCGCGGCCTGGAGAACCCATTGGAACGCGACGACTGGGTGCAGGAGACCCGCAGCGAGGCCCACTCGCTGCTGGCCACGGTGGGCGCCGACATGGCGCGGGTCGACCGACTCTGGGAGTCACTGGGCGAGGACTACTTCCTGCAGTACGCGCCCAGCGAGATCGTCTGGCAGACCCAGGGCATCCTCGACCACGGCGACAGCCAGCTGCCGCTGATCCTGATCAATGCCCCCACCGACGACATGGCCGAGGGCGGCACCAAGGTGTTCATCCACACCCGCTCGGTGGACGACCTGTTCGCCGCCACCGCCGCCGCCATGGACCAGTTGGGGCTATCGATCCATGACGCTCGCATCGCCACCTCGAGCAACGACCGGACGCTGAACACCTTCATCGTGCTCGACGATCACGACCAGGCGATCCGCGACCGCGAGCGCATCGAGACGATCCGCCGCCACCTGGTGGAGGAGCTCGACGACCCGGACGACTATCCGCAGATCGTCACCCGCCACACCCCACGCCAGCTCAAGCACTTCCGCGTGCCCACCGAGGTCAGTATCGAGCAAGACCCGGCCAACGAGCGCACCCTGCTCGAAGTGGTCGCCCCCGACCGCCCCGGCCTGCTGGCCCGGGTGGGGCGCATCTTCATGGAGCAGGACATCGCCCTGTCGGCGGCCAAGATCGCCACTCTCGGCGAGCGGGTCGAGGACGTCTTCTTCATCACCGACAAGACCGGCGCGCCGCTCACCGACCCCGACCGCCAGCAGCAGCTTCGTGAGCGGCTCATCGAGGTACTGTCGGTCGCCGGATGAGCGCGCGGGGCGGCCGGCGTTTGAGGCCGCCTCGGGGCTTCCCTATAATCGACGCCCCGCCCGCGCGCCTCGGCCCGGCCCGGCCCGGCCGGGGCATCACCGATAACGACGCTGGCACTTGCACGCCCAAGGCGCACCTGGACACCCATGAACCCCGACCTCGACGCCCTCAAGCCCTACCCCTTCGAGAAGCTCGCCGCCCTCCGGGCCGACGTGATGCCGCCCGAGGGGATTGCGCCGATCTCGCTGACGATCGGCGAGCCCCAGCACGCGCCCTACGCCGCCGCGCTCCAGGCGCTTGACGATCACCGCCAGGCCTTCGCCCGCTACCCGGCCACCGCCGGCATTCCCGAGCTGCGCGGCGCCATCGCCGCCTGGGCGACCCGGCGCTTCGGGCTCGAGGGCCTCGACGCCGAGCACCAGGTACTCCCGGTCAACGGCACCCGGGAGGCGCTCTTCGCCTTCGTGCAGGCGGCGCTGGATCGCACCCGCCCCGCCCGGGTGGCCATGCCCAACCCCTTCTACCAGATCTACGAGGGGGCGACCCTGCTCGCCGGCGGCCAGCCGCTCTACCTGGACTGCCGCGCCGAGACGGGCTTCCGGCCGGATATTGATGCGGTGCCGGCCGAGACCTGGCGCGAGGTCCAGCTGGTATTCGTTTGTTCGCCGGGCAATCCCACCGGAGCGGTGACACCCTTCGCGGAGTTCGAACGGCTGCTCGAGCTCGCCGACGAGCATGACTTCATCATCGCCTCGGACGAGTGCTATTCGGAGCTCTACCTGGACGAGGCGGCGCCGCCCCCGGGGCTGCTCGAGGCCTGCGCGCGCCTGGGCCGCCACGACTACCGGCGCTGCCTGGTGTTCCACTCGCTCTCCAAGCGCTCCAACCTGCCGGGGCTGCGCTCGGGCTTCGTGGCCGGTGATGCCGACCTGATCGCGCCCTTCCGGCGCTATCGCACCTATCACGGCTGCGCCATGTCGCTGCCACTGCAGCACGCCTCGATCACCGCCTGGAACGACGAGGCCCACGTGCGCGCCAATCGCGACGCCTACCGCGAGAAGTTCGCCGCGGTGACCGAGGTCCTCGCCCCGGTGATGGACTTCCCCACTCCCGAGGCGGGCTTCTACCTGTGGCCCGCGGTACCGGGCGGCGACGACGCGGTCTTCGCCCGGGCCCTGTACGCTGAGGAGCACGTGGGCGTGCTGCCCGGCAGTTACATGGGCCGTCCGGGACACGACGGCACGAATCCCGGCGCCGGGCGCCTGCGCCTGGCCCTGGTAGCCGAGGTCGAGGCCACCGCCGAGGCCGCGCGCCGCCTGCGCCGCTTCATCGAGAGGAGCCCCCGATGCTGACGCTCTACGTGATCAAGAACTGCGATGCCTGCCGCCGCGCCCGCAAGGCCCTGGAGGACAAGGGCATTCCCTTCCAGGTCCACGACCTGCGCGAGGACGGCCTCTCGGCCCCGCTGCTCGAGCACATCCTGCATCGGGTGCCGCTCATGGAGGTGCTCAACAAGCGCAGCACCACCTGGCGCCAACTCGACGACGAGGAGAAGGAGAACCTCGACGCCAACTCGGCCCGCGAGCTGCTTCTGGCGCACCCCACCCTGCTCAAGCGCCCGCTGCTGGAAAACGGCGACGAGATCCTCGTCGGCTACCGCGACGGCGACTACGACTCACTCTAGGGGCGCCATCGCCCCTCCCCACGCTTTCAGAGGACACCTCCCATGCTGAGCTTTGCACTCGGAATCGGCACCCAGAACACCCAGGGCGACTGGCTGGAGATCTACTACCCGGCCCCGCTGCTCGGGCCGGACGCGAGCCTGGTGGCCGCCGCCGCCGAGGTGCTCGATGCCCCCGACGGCAACGCCGCGGTCAGCTTCCTGCCCGAGCAGTGCGGCGCACTGGCCGGCGCGCTGCGTGACGCCGGCCACCCGGAACAGGCCGAGCTGGCCGAGACCCTGGCGGCGAGCCAGCGCCCGCTGGTGGCGATGTTCCTCGACGTCGACGCCCCGCCCCAGAGCGCCCCGGAGGTCTACCTCAAGCTGCACCTGCTCTCCCATCGCCTGGTCAAGCCCCATGGCCTGGACCTCACCGGCATGTTCGGCCTGCTGCGCAACATCGCCTGGACGAGCGAAGGCGCGATCGACATCGAGGAGCTGCCGGCACGCCGCCTCAAGGCTCGCCTGGAAGGCCGCCCGCTCTCCGTGGACTGCGTCGACAAGTTCCCCAAGATGACCGACTACGTGGTGCCGACCGGCGTGCGCATCGGTGACACCGCCCGAGTGCGCCTGGGCGCCTACCTCGGCGAGGGCACCACGGTGATGCACGAGGGCTTCGTCAACTTCAACGCCGGCACCGAGGGGCCGGGCATGATCGAGGGGCGCATCTCCGCCGGCGTGATGGTCGGCAAGGGCTCGGACCTGGGCGGCGGCTGCTCCACCATGGGCACCCTCTCCGGTGGCGGCAACATCGTCATCAAGGTCGGCGAGGGCTGCCTGATCGGTGCCAATGCCGGCATCGGCATCCCGCTGGGCGATCGCTGCACCGTGGAGGCCGGCCTCTATCTGACCGCCGGCGCCAAGGTCACCGTGCTCGACGACCAGGGCCTGGTCGCCGACACCGTGGCCGCCCGCGACCTCGCCGGCCAGGACGACCTGCTGCTGCGCCGCAACTCCCAGAACGGTCGCATCGAGTGCCTCACCAACAAGAGCGCCATCGCGCTGAACGAGGCGCTGCATGCCAACAACTGAGGCCGCCGAACTCTCGCCGACCCTGGCACTCGCCTTCGATCTGATTCGGCGCCCCTCGGTGACGCCGGATGACCTGGGCTGCCAGGCGCTGATGATCGAGCGCCTCGAGGCGCTCGGCTTCCGGGTCGAGCGCCTGCCCTTCGGCGACGTGGAGAACTTCTGGGCGACCCGCGGCCATCACGGCCCGCTGCTGGCCTTCGCCGGGCACACCGACGTGGTGCCCAGCGGCCCCCACACGCACTGGGATACTCCGCCCTTCGAGCCCAGCATCGACGAGGACGGCATGCTCCGGGGCCGTGGGGCCGCCGACATGAAGGGCAGCCTGGCGGCGATGGTCACCGCGGTGGAGCGCTTCATCGCGGCCCAACCGGACCACCACGGGCGGATCGGTTTCCTGATCACCTCCGACGAGGAGGGCCCGGCGGTGGACGGCACCCGCGCCGTGGTCGAGCACCTGCGCGAGACCCACGACCGGCTCGACTACTGCATCGTCGGCGAGCCCTCCTCCACCGACCGCCTCGGCGACGTGATCAAGAACGGCCGGCGCGGCTCGCTGGGCGGCGTACTGCACGTCAAGGGCATCCAGGGTCACGTGGCCTACCCGCACCTGGCGCGCAACCCCATTCACCAGGCGATGCCCGCCCTTGACGCCCTGACCCACGAGCACTGGGACGAAGGCAACGCCTTCTTCCCGGCGACCAGCTTCCAGATCTCCAACCTCCGCTCGGGCACCGGCGCCACCAACGTCATCCCCGGCGACGTGGAGGTGGTGTTCAACTTCCGCTTCTCCACCGAGGTGACCCATGAGCAGCTTAGTGCCCGCACCGAGGCGCTGCTCGATGCCCACGGCCTCGACTACCGGCTAGATTGGACGCTCAACGGCGAGCCCTTCCTGACCGCCGAGGGCGATCTGGTGGAGGCCGCGGTGGCCGGCGTGGAGGAAGCCGTGGGCATCCGCCCGACGCTCTCCACCTCCGGGGGCACCTCCGACGGGCGCTTCATCGCCACCCTGGGCAGCCAGGTGGTCGAGCTCGGCCCCTGCAACGCCACCATCCACCAGGTCAACGAGCGGGTGCGGGCCACCGATCTCGACGACCTGAGCCGGGTCTACGAGGCGATCCTCGCCAGGCTCTTCGTCAACGGCACGGCGCGGCCCTGAGGCATCCATGGAATCCTATCCCGATATCGAGATCTACCTGGCCCGCGGTGACATCGCGCGCCTCGACGCCTGGCTCGCCGAGGCCATCGGGGCCGCGGCGCTGACCCCCACCGGCAAGCGCCAGTGGCGCACCCGCGGCGGGAAGGATCCGGCGTCGGTACCGGTGCTGCTGGTGGAGAAGGCCGCCGACGGCTTCGCCAGCCTGTGGTTCGACAGCCCCGAGACGCCTTGGGCGACGGACGCGGAGTGCGCCCGAGACGCCGCCCGATGGCTCGAGTGCGAGGTGCGCTGCTCGCTGGGCGGCTGGCAGCCCGGCGACGACCCGGACCGCTTCCTGCAGGTGCTGCCCGACGGCACCGAACAGCCGATCGACTGGCCCGACTCCGGCCAGTAGACCCGACACGACAGCGCCCCGCCGAAGCGGGGCGATGTGTCTAAAGGCTGGCATCCAGCGGTGTTTCCAAGCCAGAAGCTGCCGAGCGATGGCCAGGCGCTTCGATTCAGGTAATCACCGTGACGTCGTCGGCTTGAAGCCCGCGCTCGTTCTGGATGACGTGGTAGCGCACCTTCTGGCCCTCGGCCAGGGTGCGATGCCCGCGCCCACGGATGGCCCGGAAGTGCACGAAGACATCCTCGCCGTCATCGCGAGTGATGAAACCGTAGCCCTTGTTGACGTTGAACCATTTGACCTCACCGATCTCGCGATCGTCGTCCTCGACCTCGGCCAGGTTGACCAGCTGGGGCGTCAGGGCGTTGAGCGCCAGGGTGGCGATCATCAGCAGCAGGAAGACCGCGACCGCGGCGGCGAAATAGACCGCGGCTACACCGCCGACCTCGAGGCTGGCAAACAACTCACGGGACAGCACGCCGCCGGTGAGATGGACGAGCAGGGCGATCAGCAACGGCGCCGGGGCGGCCAGCAGCAGGCTGATGAGACTGCAACGAAACACGACCTTTCGATTCATGGACCTGTAAAACTCTCTGGTAGTGGTGAAAGGAAGAAAGGGACCCTCATGCATGAAGGTGCCACGATGAACGGTGACACGCAGCACAAGGATTCTATCATGAGCGATGCAACGACGCCTGATGAGCTGGCCCGCCGCCTGGAGGCCCTGGAGAGCCGGATCGCCTATCAGGAGCACTGGCTCGACACCCTGGACGAGGCGGTGGCCGGCCAGGAGCGGCGCCTGACCCAGCTCGAGCGGATCAACGCGCTGATGCAGGAGCGACTGCGCGGCCAGCAGCGGGCGCTGCAGGGGGGCGACGCGGCCGCCTCACGCCCCGAGGACGAGCGGCCGCCGCACTACTAGCCACAAGCGCCGAGCGCCGAGCGCCGAGCGCCGAGCGCCGAGCGCCGAGCGCCGAGCGCCGAGCGCCGAGCGCCGAGCGCCGCAGAATCATCGCTGACGCCTGGCTTGCGTCAATAATTAACCCCGTTGGCTTTCACAACCAACGGGGTCAGTGTTGTTTCAGCACCAACAACCCTGCCGGCACTTATCAGCTTGGCGCTCGGCGCTTGCGACTTGCCGCTGCCCGGAGGGCGCTATCAGAGCTCGTCCAGGTAGCGCTCGGCGTCCAGCGCCGCCATGCAGCCGGTGCCGGCGGAGGTCACGGCCTGGCGATAGACATGGTCCATGACGTCGCCGGCGGCGAACACACCCGGCACGCTGGTGGCGGTGGCGTTGCCCGCGAGGCCGGACTGCACTCGGATGTAGCCGCCGGCCATCTCCAGCTGCCCCTCGAAGATGCCGGTGTTGGGGCTGTGGCCGATGGCGATGAACACGCCCGGCGCCGCCAGCTCCCTGGTCTCGCCGGTCTCGGTGGAGCGCAACCGCACACCGGTCACGCCGCTGTTGTCGCCCAGCACCTCGTCGAGAGTCTGGTTCCACTCGAGCACCACGTTGCCGCTCTCGGCCTTCTCGAAGAGCTTGTCCTGGAGGATCTTCTCGGCGCGCAGGCTGTCGCGGCGATGCACCAGGGTCACCTTCGAGGCGATGTTGGAGAGATAGAGCGCCTCCTCCACGGCGGTGTTGCCGCCGCCGACTACCACGACCTCCTGGTTGCGATAGAAGAAGCCGTCGCAGGTGGCGCAGGCCGAGACGCCCTGGCCCATGAACGCCTGCTCGGAGGGCAGTCCCAGATAGCGGGCACTGGCGCCGGTGGCGATGATCAGCGCGTCACAGGTGTAGGTGCCGCCATCGCCCTTCAGGGTATAGGGCTTCTCGCGCAGCTCGACCTCGTTGATGTGATCGAACAGCACCTCGGTGTCGAAGCGCTCGGCGTGGCGCTTCATGCGCTCCATCAGATCGGGGCCCTGGACGCCGGCGTCATCGCCCGGCCAGTTGTCGACGTCGGTGGTGGTGGTCAGCTGGCCGCCGGCCTGGATGCCGGTGATCAGCAGCGGCTTGAGGTTGGCACGGGCCGCATAGACGGCCGCCGTGTAGCCGGCGGGGCCGGAGCCGAGGATGATCAGGCGTTCGTGACGCGCGTCGCTCATGGAATGACCTCGTGGAGTCGGGAATGGCACAGTGGGCTGGGCGATGCCGACGGATGCCGGCATGGCGCAGGCCGCTCACTCTAGGTGACATCAGTGCCGTGCGTTCTACGCCGCGGCGTTCCTAGGGCCCCGGCGAGCAGCGCCGGCTAGAGCACGTCGTCGTCGCGACCCAGCGCCAGCGAGTCGAGCTCACCGCTGATCGGCGAGACCTCGATGCGCAGCTGGATCGGGGCGCAGCACCGCGGGCAGTCCTCCCAGGTGGCGTGGCTGCCCTGGGAGAGGTCGACCAGCAGGTCGAACGGCGTGTCGCAGTAGGGGCAGTGCACCTCCCGCGACTCGAGCTGTTCCTCGTTCATTCGGCGTTCACCGCCCTCATGTGATGTTGCAGCAATATGGAGGGCCACGTCCGCCATTTCAAGGGTGCCCGAGCGCCGACGTCCCCGGGCACTGCTTGAAAACGCCCTCTATCATGACCATGTAGCAGAGAGGCGCCAGGAAGGTGGCCCCTACTCCCCGCGATGCGAAAGGAGGACAGACAGCATGAGCAACGACGCCCTACCGGATACCCTTGAGACGCTGGACGCCGGCGGTCATACCTACCACTTCCATAGCCTGCCCAAGGCCGCCGAGACGCTCGGCGACATCGATCGACTGCCCAAGACGCTGAAGACCCTGCTGGAGAACCAGCTGCGCTTCGCCGATGACGAGAGCGTCGAGCGCGAGGACCTGCAGGCACTGGTCGACTGGCAGCAGCAGGGCCACTCCGATCGCGAGATCGGCTATCGCCCGGCCCGGGTGCTGATGCAGGACTTCACCGGCGTGCCCGGCGTCGTCGACCTGGCCTCCATGCGCGCCGCGGTGGAGGCGCTCGGTGAGGATCCCGCGCGCATCAACCCGCTGTCGCCGGTGGACCTGATCATCGACCACTCGGTAATGGTCGACAAGTTCGGCAACCCCACGGCGTTCAAGGACAACGTCGCCATCGAGATGGAGCGCAACCACGAGCGCTACGAGTTCCTGCGCTGGGGCCAGCAGGCCTTCGACAACTTCCGCGTCGTGCCCCCCGGCACCGGCATCTGCCACCAGGTCAACCTCGAGTACCTGGGCCAGACCGTATGGACCAAGGAGCAGGACGGCAAGACCCTGGCCTACCCCGACACCCTGGTCGGCACCGACTCCCACACCACCATGATCAACGGCCTGGGCGTGCTCGGCTGGGGCGTCGGCGGCATCGAGGCCGAGGCGGCCATGCTCGGACAGCCGGTCTCGATGCTGATCCCCAAGGTGGTGGGCTTCAAGCTCACCGGCAAGCTGCGCGAGGGCATCACCGCCACCGACCTGGTGCTGACGGTCACCGAGATGCTGCGCAAGAAGGGCGTGGTGGGCAAGTTCGTCGAGTTCTACGGCGACGGCCTCAAGGACCTGCCGCTGGCCGACCGCGCCACCATCGCCAACATGGCCCCGGAGTACGGCGCCACCTGTGGTTTCTTCCCGGTGGACGACGAGACCCTCACCTATATGCGCCTGACCGGCCGCGACGACGCCCAGCTGGCGCTGGTCGAGGCCTACAGCAAAGCCCAGGGGCTGTGGCGCGAGCCCGGCGACGAGCCCATCTTCAGCGACACCCTGGCGCTGGACATGACCGAGGTCGAGGCCAGCCTGGCCGGCCCCAAGCGGCCCCAGGATCGAGTGGCACTCAAGGACATGAAGTCGGCCTTCGCCAAGGTGATGGAGGACGACGGCAAGTCCGCCACGCCCTCCGAGGACAAGGGCCGGCTATTCTCCGAAGGCGGCCAGACCGCCGTGGGCGTCGAGGAGAGCTACGAGCACCACGACAGCCAGGACGTGGCCCTCGACGGCGAGGCCTTCCGGCTGAACCCGGGGGCCGTGGTGATCGCCGCCATCACCTCCTGCACCAATACCTCCAACCCCAGCGTGATGATGGCCGCCGGCCTGCTGGCCCGGAAGGCCCGCGAGAAGGGGCTGCACACCAAGCCCTGGGTGAAGACCTCCCTGGCGCCGGGCTCCAAGGTGGTCACCGACTACCTGGTCGCCGGAGGCGTACAGGAGGACCTGAACGCCCTGGGCTTCAACCTGGTCGGCTATGGCTGCACCACCTGCATCGGCAACTCCGGTCCCCTGGCAGGCCCCATCGAGGAGGCCATCGAGGAGGGCGACCTGACCGTGGCCTCGGTGCTCTCCGGTAACCGCAACTTCGAGGGCCGGGTACATCCGCTGGTCAAGACCAACTGGCTTGCCTCGCCGCCCCTGGTGGTGGCCTATGCGCTGGCCGGCAACGTCCAGCTCGACCTGATCCGGGAGCCCCTGGGCACCGACCATCACGGCAAGCCGGTCTTCCTCAAGGACATCTGGCCCAGCCAGGCCGAGATCGCCGAGGCCGTGGAGCAGGTCAACACCGAGATGTTCCGCAAGGAGTACGCCGAGGTCTTCGACGGCGACGAGGTCTGGAAGGCCATCGAGGTGCCCCAGAGCAAGGTGTACCAGTGGTCAACCGACTCCACCTACATCCAGCATCCGCCCTTCTTCGAGGGCATGGGCCGCACGCCGGACGCCATCGAGGACGTCAGGGACGCCCGGGTACTCGCCCTGCTGGGGGACTCCGTGACCACCGACCATATCTCCCCGGCCGGCGCCATCAAGCCCGACAGCCCTGCCGGGCGCTACCTTCAGGAGCGGGGTGTGAAGCCGGTGGACTTCAACTCCTACGGCTCACGGCGCGGCAACCACGAGGTGATGATGCGCGGCACCTTCGCCAACGTGCGCATCAAGAACGAGATGCTCGATGGCGTGGTTGGTGGCGAGACCCGCCATGTGCCCTCCGGCGAGCAGATGCCCATCTACGATGCCGCCATGCGCTACCAGCAGGAGGGGACCCCGCTGGTGGTGATCGCCGGCAAGGAGTACGGCACCGGCTCCTCCCGCGACTGGGCCGCCAAGGGTACGCGCCTGCTCGGGGTGCGCGCGGTGCTGGCCGAGTCCTACGAGCGCATCCACCGCTCCAACCTGATCGGCATGGGCGTGGTCCCGCTGCAGTTCCCAGAAGGCGAGAGCCGCAAGACGCTGGGCCTGACCGGCGAGGAGAGAGTCTCCATCGAGGGGCTCAGCGAGCTCACCCCGGGGGGCAAGGTCAAGGTGACCATCGCCTCCGACCAGGGCGAGAAGAAGGTCGAGGCGCTGTGCCGCATCGATACCGCCAACGAGCTGGAGTACTACCGCCATGGCGGCATCCTCCACTACGTGCTGCGCAAGATGATCGGGGCGGCCTGACCCGGGCACAGTCCTTCTAGCAGCAAAAGGCCCTGCCGGGTTATCCGGCAGGGCCTTTGTCGTTCCAGGCGAAGCGTCAGAAGGAGCGGCGACGATAGCGCCGATACTCCGGCATCCAACTGTTGCGCTCGATGGCCTGGCGCAGCTTGATGCCATTGGTCTTCAGCGCCACGCCCTCGCCTTGGGCCTGGGCGGCCACGTCGAAGGCGATGGCCGTGGAGAGCTCCCGGATCTTGGAGAGGGGCGGCAGCAGCGCGCCCTTCCCTTCCTTGACCAGTGGCGCCTCGCGGGCCAGCGCCCGGGACGAGGCCATCAGCATGGCATCGGTGACCCGCTTCGCTCCGGCCGCCACCACACCGAGGCCGATGCCCGGAAAGATGTAGGCGTTGTTGCACTGGGCGATGGGGATGCTACGCCCCTCGTACTCCACCGGCGGGAAGGGGCTGCCGGTGGCCACCAGGGCCTGGCCGTCGGTCCAGCGGATCACGTCCTCCGGCACCGCCTCGGCCCGCGAGGTCGGGTTGGAGAGCGGCATGATCAGCGGCATCTCGCAGTTGGCGTGCATGGCGCGCACCACCTCCTCGGTGAAGATGCCCGGCATGCCGCAGACCCCGATCAGCACCGTGGGCTCGATGCGGCGGACCACCTCGAGCAGCGACTGGCCATCCCACTCGGCCACCAGGGCCGGATCGTGGGCGAGGCGCTCCTGGAAGTCGCGCAGCCAGGCCTGTTCGTTGGTGACCAGGCCCTCGCGATCGACCATGTAGATGCGCGAGCGCGCCTCCTTCTCGGTCAGCCCCTCCGCCTGCATGGCCACCACCACCTGCTCGGCGATACCGCAGCCGGCGGAGCCCGCGCCCACGAACACCACCCGCTGCCGGCCGATGCCCTCGTCACGCGCCTGGCAGGCCGCCATCAGGGTGCCCACCACCACCGAGGCCGTGCCCTGGACGTCGTCATTGAAGCAGCACAGCTCGTCGCGGTAGCGATCCAGCAGCGGCAGGGCGTTGGCCTGGGCGAAGTCCTCGAACTGCAGCAGCACGCCGGGCCAGCGGCGCTTCACCGCGGCGATGAACTCCGCCATGAAGGCGTCGTACTCCTCCTGGGAGACCCGCCGGTGGCGCCAGCCCATGTACATGGGATCGTCGAGCAGCGCCTGGTTGTTGGTGCCCACGTCGAGCATGATCGGTAAGGTATAGGCCGGGCTGATGCCGCCACAGGCGGTGTAGAGCGCCAGTTTGCCGATGGGGATGCCCATGCCGCCGATGCCCTGGTCGCCGAGCCCCAGGATGCGCTCGCCGTCGGTGACCACGATCACCTTGACGTTGTCCTTGGTGGCGCTGCGCAGGATGTCATCCATGCGATCGCGGTCGGGGTAGGCGATGAAGAGACCGCGGTGGTTGCGGTAGATGTTGGAGAACTCCTCGCACGCCTTGCCGACCGTGGGGGTGTAGATGATCGGCAGCATCTCCTCGAGGTGCTCGGAGACCAGCCGGTAGTAGAGGGTCTCGTTGTCGTCCTGGATCGCTCGCAGATAGATATGCTTGTCGAGGTCATTCTGGCACTGGCTGTACTGCCGATAGGCCCGTTCCGCCTGCTCCTCGATGGTCTCCACATTCTGCGGCAGCAGCCCGATCAGGTTGAACTCCAGGCGCTCCTCACGCGTGAAGGCGCTACCCTTGTTGAGCAGCGGCATCTCGAGCAGCGGTGGGCCGGCATAGGGAATGTAGAGGGGGCGCTTGTGTTCGATGGTCATCTCTCGCCTCGATAGGGTGACTGGAACGGGCCGTTGGCGCTCTCCCGGCGCCATTGGCGACACTCTACCACGCCGAAAACGACGACGCCCCGACCGGTGGCCGGGGCGCCAGAGATGTCGATGACAGGGGAGCTCAGCAACCTTTCGCTGCCGGCACCCGGGCGACCTGCCCCTCGAAGAAGAAGGGCCGCAGTTTCACCCCGAGCATGTTGCCGGCGAAGGCCGCCACCAGCCACACCCAGCCATGCAGGCTGCCAGAGGCGATGCCGCCGAAGTAGGCACCGATGTTGCAGCCGAACGCCAGGCGGGCCCCGTAGCCCAGCAGGATGCCGCCGATCACCGCGGCCAGCAGGGACCTCGCCGGGATGCGGAAGTTGGGCGCGAACTTGCCGGCCAGGGCGGCCGCCACCAGGGCGCCGGCCATGATGCCGATATTCATCACCGTGGTGATGTCGCCCCACACGCTGGCCTCCAGCGCCTTGGCGTTCCAGGAAGCCTGCCAGTAGCCCCACTGGCCGACGTCGCCGCCCAGCAGCTCGAAGCCCTTGGCGCCCCAGAGCGCGAAGGCCGAGGTCACACCCCAGGGGCGACCGGCGAGCGACAGGGTCGCGAAATTGAGCAGCGCCAGCGCCACGGCACCGAACAGCAGCGGCCAGGGACCGGTGAGCCAGCGCCAGTTGCCGGCATCGACCCGGGGCGCCTGCTCCAACTGGCCGTGGCGGCGCCGCTCCATCACCACGGTCAGGGCCGCGATGGCGGCGAACAGCGCCAGGCTGATCGCGATGCCGCCCCCGGCGCCGGCGGTCTTGACCAGCGAGACCGGCTGGAAGGCCGGCAGGCTCTGCCACCAGGCGAAGTGGGCGGTGCCGATCACCGAGCCGACCACGAAGAACAGCAGGGTGACCAGCATGCGGGCATTGCCGCCGCCGGCCGTGAAGAGGGTACCCGAGGCACAGCCGCCGCCCAGCTGCATGCCGAGGCCGAAGAGGAAGGCGCCGACGACGACCGACACGCCGATGGGAGCCACGAAGCCATAGACGGACTGGCCGAACAGGCTGCCGGATGAGAGCGCCGGGAAGAACAGCACCACGGCGATGGCCAGCATCACCATCTGGGCGCGCAGGCCGCGGCCGCGACGCTCGGTGATGAAGACCCGCCAGGCGGCGGTGAAGCCGAAGGCGGCGTGGTAGAGCACCATGCCGAGCAGGCCACCCACCACCATCAGCGCCCCGAGGCGCGCGCCGAAGGCGGATCCCACCGCCAGCGAGCCCAGCAGCAGAGCCGCGGCGGCGATGGCCGGCAGGGCCAGGCGGGAACGTCTCGTCAGGGCGAAAGCACTCATGGCGACTCCTCCAGAATCGTCCGGGCCGAGCCCGGGAAAGAAACGCAGCCTAACGAATCCCGGCAAGAACGTGAAATCATTGCCTGTATGGTTTTCATTCGATCCGGCAATAAAAGGGCCGACCCCAAGGGGGCCGGCCCGTGACCATGGGCGTCGCCCGGACGACGCCTAGACGAAGCGACCGAGACCCGCCGCCTGGCGCAGGCGATCCATGAAGGGCGCCGCCTCGGCCCGGGCCCGCTCGGCGCCCTGGCGCAGCACCCGCTCGATATGACCGGGGTCCTCCATCAGCGCCTGGTAGCGCTCGCGGGGCTCGCGCAGCTGCTCGTTGAGCAGCTCGAAGACGCGATTCTTGGCCTCGCCCCAGCCGATGCCGTTGGCGTATTCGCCGCGCATGGCCTCGGTCTCGTCGGCCGTCGCGAAGGCCGCGAAGATCTGGAACAGCGTGCAGCTCGAAGGGTCCTTGGGCTCGCCGGGCTCCAGGGAGTTGGTCTTGATCTTGCGGACCAGCTTCAGCAGCTTCTTCTCCGAGACGAACAGCGGGATGGTGTTGTTGTAGCTCTTGGACATCTTGCGTCCATCGAGGCCGCCCAGCACCTCCACTCGCTCATCCACCACCGCATCGGGCTGGGTGAAGTACTGCCCCTTGTAGAGGTGGTTGAAGCGCCCGGCGATGTCGCGCGCCATCTCGATGTGCTGGATCTGGTCGCGCCCCACCGGCACCTTGTGGGCGTTGAACATCAGGATGTCCGCCGCCATGAGCACCGGGTAACCGAACAGTCCCATGGTGATGCCCTTGTCCGGGTCCTGGTTGCCGGCGGCCTCGTTCTCGGCCACCGCCGCCTTGTAGGCGTGAGCGCGATTCATCAGACCCTTGGCGCAGACGCAGGAGAGCATCCAGGTCAGCTCCGGGATCTCCGGCACGTCCGACTGGCGGTAGAAGATGGCGTTGTCGGTATCCAGCCCCAGCGCCAGCCAGGTCGCCGCGATCTCCAGGCGCGACTCCTGTATCCGCCGCGGATCCTGGCACTTGATCAGCGCATGCAGGTCGGCGAGGAAGTAGTAGGACTGGACGGTCGGGTCCTGGCTCGCGGCGATGGCGGGCTTGATCGCCCCCACGTAGTTGCCGAGGTGGGGCGTGCCGGTGGTGGTGATACCGGTGAGGACACGGGTCTTGTCGGACGGTGCGGTCATGAAGGCGGGACTCTGCTGACTCTCGAATGGCCGCTATGGTAACGCGAGGCCCCGATCAAGGCGACCGGGCTGGCTGAACCGGCAACCGGGCCCTGATCCGCGGCTTGCCGGCGACAGGTCTCCAGGGAGGCGCTGTGAATACGTCCCTGTACGCTACCTCGACCATCCCTGGTCCTCGGACCTCCCCTACGACCTGCCCCCGGCGCCGCTCGCCTCGATAGTGCGCGCCTGGGTTTCAGTCCAACAGCTTTTCTGGCGCGACATGCTCCAGCCCGAAGGCGTCCGCCACCGCTTGATAGGTGACCTGGCCGTCGTGGACGTTGAGGCCGGCGGCGAAGTGCGAGTCGTCGGCCAGGGCCTGCTTCCAGCCCTTGTCGGCCAGCGCCCGCACGAACGGCAGGGTGGCGTTGGTCAGTGCCTGGGTGGAGGTGCGCGCCACGGCGCCAGGCATGTTGGCCACGCAGTAGTGCACGACCCCGTCGACGAGGTAAGTCGGGTCGGTATGGGTCGTGGCCCGGCTGGTCTCGAAGCAGCCGCCCTGATCGATGGCCACGTCCACCAGCACGCTGCCCGGCTTCATCTCGGCGAGCATCTCACGGGTGATCAGCTTAGGCGCCGCCGCCCCGGGGATCAGCACGGCGCCGACGATCAGGTCACACTCGCGCACCGCCTCGTCGATGGCGTCAGCGGTGGAGAAGACGGTCTTCATGCGCCCCTGATAGCGGTCATCGAGGGTCTCGAGGCGCGGAATGGAGGTGTCGAGCACCGTGACCTCGGCCCCCAGGCCCAGCGCCATGCGGGCGGCATTCTCGCCCACCACGCCGCCGCCGATGACGGCCACCTTGGCCGGGGCCACGCCGGGCACGCCGGGCAGCAGTACGCCGGCCCCGCCCTGGGCCTTCTCCAGGCTGTGTGCGCCGGCCTGCACGGCCATGCGGCCGGCCACGGTGCTCATCGGCGCCAGCAGCGGCAGCCCGCCCTGACGATCGGTGACGGTCTCGTAGGCGATGCAGGTGGCGCCGCTGGTCATCAGCCCGCGTGTCAGGGTCTCCTCGGCGGCCAGGTGCAGGTAGGTGAAGAGCGTCTGGCCCTTGGTGAGGCGAGCGACCTCCTCGGCCTGGGGCTCCTTGACCTTGAGGATCAGCTCGGCCTCACCCCAGACCTTGGCCACGTCGGCCTCGAGGCGAGCCCCGGCGGCCTCATAGGCGGCGTCATGGAAGCCGGCACCCTCGCCGGCCCCGGCCTGCACGGTGACCGTGTGGCCACGGCCGACCAGTTCCCGAGCCCCCGAGGGGGTCAGGGCGACGCGGTACTCGTGGTTCTTGATTTCCTTGGGCACGGCGATCTGCATGGCACTCTCCTGCTAGGGGTGACGGAATCGGTGTTCCTCCATTACAGCACAGGCAGTCGATACACGAAGAGTCCACGCAGAAGAACAAAAAGGATGAGTAAACGCCGGCTTTTTCACCAGAAAATCTTCTATGAGAAAAGGCGTCTACAGAAAACCCTGTGGCCAGGAACGAGCGGCCATGCCTCCCACGCACGGGAGACAGGCACCTCCCCTGCCCGCTCACCGGGCTAGTCCGCTCCCTCTCGGGTGGCGCCGCAGTGCCAGCAGGTGTCGAAGGCGCCCTCGAGGCGCTCGCCGCAGCCGGGACAGATCCAGGCCGGGCGCTCGCTCCCCCCGTGGAGGGCCTGGCGAATCAGCGCCTCGGCCCGCTCGCGGTTGTGGGGCGCCACCCAGACCTCCGGCTCGCACTCGCCCAGCGGCAGCTCGCCGGCGCCGCCGCCCAGGGTCAGGTTACGCAGCTCCACCGGGATGCCGGCCGCGGTCAGCACGTTATGCACGTGGCTGACCAGCAGCGCATTGGAATGGGCGAAGGCGCGAACGTACCCGGGCACCATGGCGAGCTAGTCCCGGAAGACGCGCACGCCCAGGGCCTTCAGGTAGGCGGTCTCGGGAATCGCCGGATGCACCGGATGATCCGGCCCCTGATGGCCCTGGAAGAGGATCTGGCCCTGGCGGTCCTGGTGGCGCACCGCGCCGCGCACCACGTCGACCAGGCGCTCCGGGGCCAGGTGCATGGAGCAGGAGGCCGAGAGCAGCAGGCCATCGCGGCCGAGCAGGCGCATCGCCTCGCGGTTGAGCTTGCCGTAGGCCCGCTCGCCGTTGGGGATGTCCTTGCGCTTGCGGATAAAGGCCGGCGGGTCGAGGATCACCACGTCGAACTCCTCCCCCTCGGCCTTGAGGGCGGCGAGCACCTCGAAGGCATCGCCCTCGCCCACCGCCACCTGCTCCTGCAGGCCGTTGAGGGTGGCGTTCTCTGCGACCCGCTCGAGGGCCGCGCCGGAGGCATCCACGCAGAGCACCTCGCTGGCGCCGCTGGCCGCGGCCTGCACGCCCCAGCCGCCGACGTAACTGAACAGGTCCAGCACCCGCTTGCCGGCCACCAGGCCGTTGAGCCAGGTGCGATTGACCCGGTGATCATAGAACCAGCCGGTCTTCTGGCCGTCGAGCACCGGCGCGACGAAGCGCACGCCGTTCTCCTCCAGCAGCACCTGGTCGGGCAGCGTGCCCTTCACCACCTCGACGCTGGCCTCGAGGCCCTCCTGGCGACGCCCGCTGGTGTCGTTGCGGAAGACCACGGCCGCCGGCGAGAGCACCTTGTCCAGGGCATCGAGCAACTCATCGGCCACGGCCTGCATGCCGGCGGTGTTGAGCTGGACCACGACGACATCGCCGAAGCGGTCGATGATGAGCCCCGGCAGCAGGTCGCCCTCGCCGTGCACCAGGCGGTAAAAGGGCTTGGCGAAGAGCCGCTGACGCAGGGCCAGCGCCTGGTTCAGGCGGTGCACCAGCAGCGAGCGGTCGAGCCCTTGCTGGGGGTCGCGGGAGACCATTCGCGCGCAGATCAACGAGTGCGGATTGACGTAGGCCACTCCCATGCCCTTGCCGTTGGCGGCCTCGACCACCACCTGCGCCCCGGCCTCGATCTCCTTGAGCGGCGTGGCCTGGATGTCGATCTCGTTGGAATAGAGCCACAGATGGCCGGCCTTGAGGCGACGGTCGGCATGCTTCTTCAGGCGCAGGGTGTGCTGGGTCATGGGGGTCTCGCAGGGGAAAGAGGGATCGTTCAGGTCTGGCACTGGCCGCAGAACACGCTGGCCCGCTGGCCCAGGGTCACCAGGCGAAGCTCGGCGCCGCAGCGCCGGCAGGGCTCGCCGTCGCGGCCGTAGACATTGAGGCGCTGCTTGAAATAGCCGGGCTCGCCGGTGCCGCCGACGAAGTCGCGCAGGGTGGTGCCGCCCTGGGAGATGGCGGCCGCCAGCACCTCGCGTACCGCCGCCGCGAGGCGGTCGTAGCGCTCTCGGGCGATGCGCCCGGCGGCCCGGCGCGGGTCGATGCCGGCCAGGAACAGCGCCTCGGCGGCGTAGATGTTGCCCACGCCCACCACCACGGCGTGGTCCATCAGGAAGGGCTTCACCGCGAGGCGCCGGCGGCGGGACATCTCGAAGAGCCGGGCGCCGTCGAAGGCGTCGGACAGCGGTTCCGGCCCCAGCCGGGCGAGGCGCGCATCCGGCGCCGGGCCCTCGGCCAGCCAGTCGACGAAGCCGAAGCGGCGCGGGTCGTGGTAGCGCAGGATGCCGCCATCGTCGAGCACCAGGTCGACGTGGTCGTGCTTCTTCGGCAGATCGCCGAGGCGGGCGAGCCGCAGGCTGCCGGACATGCCCAGGTGCCACAGCAGGGTGCCGGTCGAGCCGACAGCGTCCGGGGTCGACAGCGGCACCAGCAGGTACTTGGCGCGGCGCGCGAGGGTGCCGATCCGCGCCCCGACCAGGCGCTCGACCAGGTCCGCCGGTACCGGCACGCGCAGGCGGGCCTGGCGGACGATCACCTCGGTAATCTCGCGACCCTCCACGTGGGGCGCGATGCCGCGGCGGGTGGTCTCGACTTCGGGCAACTCGGGCATGGTCTCGTCCGGAGAAGCGAGGATACGCAAGAACCCGACCATCGGGCCGGGTTCAGGCTGACAGGCTCGTACCTGCGGTGGAAGCGACCCAGTCTTACTTGATCTTGCCTTCCTTGTACATCACGTGCTTGCGGATCGTCGGATCAAACATCTTCTTCTCGAGCTTGTCCGGGGTGTTCCGCTTGTTCTTGTCGGTGGTGTAGAAGTGACCGGTACCGGCACTGGAAATCATTCGGATCTTGTCGCGCATGACGGATATCTCCCTGTGGAACGCTTAGACGGCTTCGCCGCGCTTGCGAATGTCGCCGAGCACCGCCTCGATGCCCTTCTTGTCGATGATACGCATGCCCTTGGAGGAGACGCGCAGCTTGACGAAGCGCTTCTCGGACTCCACCCAGAAACGGTGGGAATGCAGATTCGGCACGAAACGACGACGCGTCTTGCGCTGGGAGTGTGAAACGTTGTTACCAGTCACCGGGCGTTTGCCGGTAACCTGACATACTTTGGACATGAGAGCCTCCAACCGCTTGGCCAGGTGTATAGACCTGAGTGTTCAAAACCTGTCGGGCAAACCGGGACGACCCCGTTGTCATTTGACCCAAGGGAATTCAAAGGCTGCACTTTATACCAGAGACCGCCACGATCGGCAAGCGACGCGGCGATGATCCGATGGGGGCGTGGCATGGCCTGGCGACACCCGAGGGTGGCGCGGCATACGGCGATGACAGGCGGGGACCCGTACCAAAGGGCCCAGCGCAACCGGTGCGGCATTATAGCGACCCGCGAGCCTTTTTCCTATCATGATCCGATCTCGATGGCCCCTCAGAGCCAGCCGCGCTCGGCGAAGGAGACCACCTCCCCATCCCCCACCACGAAATGATCCAGCACGCGAACCTCGAACAGCGCGAGCGCCTCGCGCAGCCGCTCGGTGATGCGCCGGTCGGCATCCGACGGCTCGGCCACCCCCGAGGGATGGTTGTGCGCGAAGATCACCGCCCCGGCACTCAGCGCCAGGGCACGCCTGGCCACCTCGCGGGGATAGACCGAGGCGCTGTCCAGGGTGCCGCGAAACAGCGACTCGTAGCGGATCACCCGGTGCTGGCTGTCGAGGAAGAGCGCGGCGAACTCCTCATGGCCGAGGTGGCGAAGCTTCGCGGCGAGATAGGCGCGCACCAGCGTGGGCGACGTCAAGGCGTGACCGCGCTCGAGCTGGCTCGCGAGGTGGCGCCGCGACAGCTCCAGGGTGGCCTGGAGCTGCACGAAGGTGGCGGTGCCGATGCCGCGCTCGCCGCAGAAACGCGCCTGGTCGGCCTCGAGCAGCGGCCGCAGGCCGCCGAAGGCCGACAGCAGGTCGCGCGCCAGGTCCACCGCCGAACGGCCCGCCACCCCCACACGCAGGAAGATCGCCAACAACTCCGCGTCGGAGAGCGCCTCCACGCCGAGTGCCAGCAGTTTCTCCCTGGGACGCTCCCCTTCCGGCCAGTCGCGAATCGACATCTCGGCCTCCCTGCCCGCCGTTGGTGACTATCAGTGTAGTCGTGACGGCGGCTACGCAAGGTCGGGCGCCGATGGTAAGGTATGAGGCCCGATTCCCGCTCGGATATCACCATGTCTTCACTGCCCGGCCCACGGCGCAGCGGCCGCCCGAATGCGAGCCACCCGTACGCGGGCCGCCGCATCCTGCTCGGCATCAGTGCCGGCATCGCCGCCTACAAGAGCGCCCAGCTCGCCCGCCTGCTCAAGCAGGCCGGCTGCGAGGTGCGCGTGGTCATGACCGAGGGCGCCCAGGCCTTCATCACGCCACTGACGCTGCAGGCGCTGACCGGCGAGCCGGTGCGCACCTCGCTGCTCGACCCCGAGGCCGAGGCCGGCATGGGCCACATCGAGCTGGCCCGCTGGGCCGACACCATCCTGATCGCCCCGGCGACCGCCGACCTGATGGCGCGCCTCGCCCAGGGCCTGGCGAACGACCTGCTGACCACCCTGTGTCTGGCGAGCGACGCCGAGACGGTGATGGCCCCGGCCATGAACCAGGCCATGTGGCGCCACCCCGCCACACAGCGTAACGCCGACCGGCTCGCCCAGGACGGCTGGCGGCTGCTGGGACCGGACAGCGGCGACCAGGCCTGCGGCGACGTGGGCCCGGGGCGGATGCTGGAGCCCGAGGCGATCGTCGCGTCGATGTGGGACGCCGCCGAGGCGCCCGAGGCCGAGGGCCTGATCGTCACTATTACCGCCGGCCCCACCCGCGAGGCGCTAGACCCGGTGCGCTACCTCTCCAACCACAGCTCCGGCAAGATGGGCTACGCCCTGGCCGCCGCCGCGGCCTCGCTCGGAGCCAGGGTGAGGCTGATCAGCGGCCCGGTGACCCTGCCCACCCCCGAGGGCGTGGAGCGCATCGATGTGGAGAGCGCCCGGGAGATGCACGAGGCCGCCCAGCGGCTGGCGCCCGACAGCGATCTCTTCATCGGCTGCGCCGCCGTGGCCGACTACCGCGCCGAGACGGCCGCTGAGCACAAGATCAAGAAGGTCGACGGCGAGGACGATCTCACCCTGCACCTGATCAAGAACCCCGACATCATCGCCGCGGTGGCGGCCCTGGCCGATCGCCCCTTCGTGGTGGGCTTCGCCGCCGAGACCCGTGACCTCGAGGCCTATGCCCGGGACAAGCTGACCCGCAAGGGGCTGGACATGATCGTCGCCAACGACGTCTCCGATCCCGAGATCGGCTTCGGCACCGATCACAACGCCGCCCTGCTGATGTGGCGCGACGGCGAGGCCGAGGGCCGCGAGGCACTCTCGCCCCAGCCTAAGGCCCGCCTCGCCCTGGCGGTGATGCGCCGCGCCCTGGCCTGCCTGACGGCCCGCCACACCCCCTGACACCACACCCCGAGGAGCCCCGATGTCTCTCGCCCCAGAACGCCCGCGTCTCGCCGTCAAGCTGCTCGATGAGCGCCTGCGCGACGTGATGCCCCGCTATGCCACCGACGGCTCCGCCGGCATGGACCTGCACGCCCTGCTCGATGCCCCGCTGACGCTCGCGCCCGGCCAGTGCGAGCTGATCCGCACCGGGCTCGCCATCCACATCGCCGACCCGGGCCTCGCCGGCATGATCCTGCCCCGCTCGGGCCTGGGCCATAAGCACGGCATCGTGCTGGGCAACCTGGTCGGCCTGATCGACTCCGACTACCAGGGCGAGCTGATGATCTCCACCTGGAATCGCGGCCAGGCGCCCTTCACCATCGAGCCCTTCGAGCGACTGGCCCAGTACGTGCTCGTGCCGGTGGTGCAGGCCGAGCTCGAGATCGTCGACGACTTCGACGAAAGCCGTCGCGGCGACGGCGGCTTCGGCAGCTCAGGCCGGCGCTGAGCCTCTCGCTCCCTTCACAACGGATGGACCCCATGACCATAGAGACCGTACCCGCCTCGATCTTCCGCGCCTACGACATCCGCGGCATCGTCGATGACACCCTGACCGAGACCGGCGTCGAGCAGATCGGCCGCGCCATCGGCAGCGAGGCCCGCGCCCGCGGCGAATCCACCGTGGTCGTCGCCCGCGACGGCCGCCTCTCCGGGCCACGGCTGCTCGCGGCCCTGACCCGCGGCCTGACATCGACCGGGTGCGACGTCATCGACGTCGGCATGGTGCCCACCCCGGTGCTCTACTTCGCTACCCACGTGCTCGAGGGCACCGCCTCGGGCGTGATGGTCACCGGCAGCCACAACCCGCCGGATTACAACGGCTTCAAGATCGTGCTCGGCGGCGAGACGCTCTCCGGCGAGGCGATCACCGCACTGCACACCCGCCTCGCGACGGGCGACCTCGCCGAGGGCCGGGGCCAGACGCGCCAGGAAGACGTGCGCGAGGCCTACCTCGCGCGCATCCTCGGCGACGTGACGCTTTCCCGGCCGCTCAAGGCCGTGGTCGACTGCGGCAACGGCGTGGCCGGCGAACTCGGCCCGACGCTGGTCGAGCGCCTCGGCGCCGAGACGATTCCGCTGTTCGCCGAGATCGATGGCACCTTCCCCAACCACCACCCGGACCCGGGCAAGCCCGAGAACCTCAAGGACCTGATCCGTACCGTCCGGGAGACCGGCGCCGACATCGGCCTGGCCTTCGACGGCGACGGCGACCGCCTCGGCGTGATCACCCCGAGCGGCAAGCTGATCTATCCCGATCACCTGCTGATGGCCTTCGCCGAGGACATGCTGTCGCGCAATCCGGGCGCCCGCGTGATCTTCGACGTCAAGTGCACCGGCAACCTGACCCGGGTGATCGAGGAAGCGGGCGGCACGCCCGAGATGTGGCGCACCGGTCACTCGCTGATCAAGGCGCGCATGAAGGAGACCGACGCGGCGCTTGCCGGCGAGATGAGCGGGCACATCTTCTTCCAGGAACGCTGGTACGGCTTCGACGACGGCCTCTACGCCGCGGCCCGGCTGCTCGAGATCCTGGCCAAGCAGCCCGAGGCTCAGGATGCCGATGCCTTCTTCGCCCGCTACCCCCAGGATCTGGGCACCCCGGAGATCAACATCGCCGTGACCGACGAGACCAAGTTCGCCCTGGTGGACCGGCTCGCGCGGGAGGGCGACTTCGGCGACGACGGCATCAAGACCACCCTGGACGGCATCCGCGTCGACTATCCGGACGGCTGGGGGCTGTGCCGCGCCTCCAACACCACGCCGGTGCTGGTGCTGCGCTTCGAGGGCAAGGATGAGGCGGCGCTCACCCGTATCCGCGCCCGCTTCGCCGACGCCCTCGCTCAGGTATCGCCCGAGCTCGCACTACCCCGATGAGGGGCGGTTCGCCACACGAACTCTCGCCACACGAACCCAGGACAGGGAATCCGACATGACCGAACAGACCCGCGACCCGCGCCAGGTGGTGGAGGTGCTCTCCGAGGCGCTGCCCTACATCCAGCGCTTCTCCGGCAAGACCGTGGTGGTGAAGTACGGCGGCAACGCCATGACCGAGGACACCCTGATCGACTCCTTTGCCCGTGACATGGTGCTGATGAAGGAGGTCGGCATCAATCCGGTGGTGGTGCATGGCGGGGGCCCGCAGATCGGCGACCTGCTCGCCAAGCTCAACATCGAGTCGCGCTTCGTCAACGGCATGCGGGTCACCGACGCCGAGACCATGGACGTGGTCGAGATGGTGTTAGGTGGGCTGGTCAACAAGGGGATCGTCAACCTGATCAATCAGTCCGGCGGCAAGGCCATCGGCCTGACCGGCAAGGACGGCGCTCAGATCCGCGCCCGCCAGCTCAAGGTGGAGCACCAGAGCCCGGAGATGACCGCGCCGGAGATCATCGATATCGGCCACGTCGGCGAGGTGGAGCATATCTCCACCGACCTGATCGAGATGCTCGCCGCCCGCGACTTCATCCCGGTCATCGCTCCCATCGGGGTGGACGAGAAGGGCCGCAGCTACAACATCAACGCCGACCTGGTGGCCGGCAAGCTCGCCGAGGCCCTGGACGCCGAGAAGCTGATGCTGCTGACCAACGTGGCCGGCCTGATGAACGCCGAGGGCGAGGTGCTCACCGGCCTGACCACCGACCAGGTGGATGGCCTGATCGCCGACGGCACCATCCACGGCGGCATGCTGCCGAAGATCCGTTGCGCCCTGGAGGCCGTGAAGGGCGGCGCCAAGAGCGCCCACATCATCGACGGCCGCGTGCCTCACGCCACCCTGCTGGAGATCTTCACCAACGCCGGGGTCGGCACCCTGATCACCGACGAACCGCAGGACCCGAGCGACAGCTGAACGCCGGTGACCTGGCTTGCTTGAGCCAGCCACAGAAGCTGGCCCTAAGAGCCGTGCCCCACGGGGCCGGCCCGATCCACCCGACCGACAAGAACATAACCACATGACGCAGGAAACCCACACCCCCAGCCGCCGCGAGAAGATCCTGCAGGGCCTGGCGCTGATGCTGGAGGAAGACAGCGGCAAGCGCATCACCGTGGCCGCACTGGCCCGCCAGGTCGGTGTCTCGGAGGCGGCGCTCTATCGCCACTTCCCGAGCAAGGCGCGGATGTTCGAGGGCCTGATCGCGTTCATCGAAGAGAGCCTCTTCGAGCGCATCGGCCGGATCCTCGAGGAGGTCCCCGAGGCGGTGCCACGCTGCGGCCAGATCCTCACCCTGGTGCTGGCCTTCGCCGAGAAGAACCCGGGCCTCTCGCGCCTGCTCGGCGGCGACGCCCTGACCGGCGAGACGGCCAGACTGCGCCTTCGCATCCATCAGCTCTTCGAGCGCCTGGAGACCCAGCTCAAGCAAGTGCTGCGCGAGGCCGAACTGCGCGAGGGACGCCGCACCGCCCTGCCGGCCTCCGCCGCCGCCAACTTGATGCTGGCCCAGCTCGAAGGGCAGATCTCGCGCTACGTGCGCAGCGACTTCCGCCACCGCCCCACCGAACACTGGGACGATCAGTGGCCGCTGCTCTCGGCACAGCTCTTGCGCCCCGCGACGCAGACGGCTTAGAGCGCCGAGCGCCGAGCGCCGAGCGCCGAGCGCCGAGCGCCGAGCGCCGAGCGCCGAGCGCCGAGCGCCGTAGAATGATGCCTGGGCGATGCAGAGTATCAACGAAGAAACCCACCGGATGCGACATCCGGTGGGTTTCTCGTTGTGTGCCTTGGCACCTGCCGCCCGTCGCTGAGCTCGGCGCTTTCAGCTTGACGCTGTCACGCCGCCAGGGCATCCCCGATCTGCTGGCGGATCTTCTTCATGGCGTTCTTCTCGAGCTGGCGGATCCGCTCGGCGGAGACGCCGTAGACGTCGGCCAGCTCGTGCAGGGTAGCCTTGCCGTCGCCGAGCCAGCGGCGCTGCAGGATGTCTCGCGAACGCTCATCGAGGGCCGCGAGAGCCGTCTGCAAGCGCTGGGTGGCGTCCTGCTCCCAGTCGCTGTCCTCGAGCTGGGTGGCCGGGTCGGCACTGGCATCGTCGAGGAAGTGTACCGGCGCCTGGTAGGCGGACTCGTCGTCCTCGCCGGGCGCGGCATCGAAGCCGGCGTCGTGGGCCGACAGGCGACCCTCCATCTCGCGCACCACCTCGGGCTTGACGTCCAGATCCTTGGCGATCGCCTCGACCTCGTCGCTGTTCAGCCAGGCCAGGCGCTTCTTGGCGCCGCGCAGGTTGAAGAACAACTTGCGCTGGGCCTTGGTGGTGGCGATCTTGACGATGCGCCAGTTGCGCAGCACGAACTCGTGGATCTCGGCCTTGATCCAGTGCACGGCGAAGGAGACCAGCCGCACCCCCTGGTTCGGATCGAAGCGCTTGACGGCCTTCATCAGGCCGACGTTGCCCTCCTGGATCAAGTCCGCCTGGGGCAGGCCGTAGCCGGAGTAACTGCGGGCGATATAGACGACGAAGCGCAGATGCGACAGCACCAGGCGGCGAGCCGCCTCCAGGTCCCCCTCGTCGTGAAGCCGGAAGGCGAGATCGCGCTCCTCTTCGACGGTCAGCATGGGAATGCCGTTGACCGCCTGGATGTAGCCGTTCAGGTCATGACCCGGGGAGAGTTGACCCACCGGCAGAAGACTGGTGCTCATGTGCAGGTTGTCTCCTTCGAAGCCCATAGTGCTGTACGTGATCGCTGACTACGACGATAAAAGCCGTTGAAAGTTCCGAAAATGCTCGCATATTGCGAGGAATCAGCCGGCCGCCTGCCTCAGCGCGGTCGGATCTCCGCTAGGTGCCGATTCACGGCCAGCCAGGCACCCAGCCAGCCAAGCAGTGTACTACAGCCCAACAATATTGTAGACCCTTCCCCCCCCAGCCGCGGCAGGGCGAAACTGGCGCCATAGCTGGCCGCCAGGGCGGAGACCGGGGCCGCCAACCAGTCGCTGCCGAGGCTCAACAGGCCCCAGGCCAGCAGGCCGCCGCCGAGGCCGAACCAGGCGCCGCTGTAGAGAAAGGGGCGCCGCACGAAGGCATGGGTGGCACCGATCAGGGTAACCACTTCGATCTCCTGGCGGCGGCTCTCCACGGCCAGCCGAATGGTGTTGCCGACCACCAGCAGCACCCCGAGCGCGAACAGCACGCCCAGCGCCAGGGTGACACGCTGGCCGAGCGCGGCGAGGTGGCGCAGGCGCTCCAGCCAGGCGAGATCTAGGCGCACCTCGTCGACGCCGGGCACCGCCGCCAGGCCATCGGCGAGCCGGCGCACCGCCTCGGGGGCGGCATCGGCGGGGCGCACCACCACGCTTGCCGGCAGCGGGTTCGTCTCGAGCCGCGCCAGGGCGTCCTTTAGCCCCAGCGCCTGCTGGAACTCGGCCATGCCCTCGGCGGCGGTGATCAGCCGAGTGGACGCCACGCCCGCCTGGGCGGCCAGGGCCTGCTCGATGCGCCCGGCCTCGGCCTCGCCGACCTCCTCGTCCAGGTAGGTGGTGAGGGTGGCGCTCTGCTCCAGCTGGGCATCGAGCAGGCGGGCGCTGTCGAGGGTCAGCCACAGGCCGGCCGGCAGCACCAGGGCGATGGCGATGGCCAGCATGGTCAACAGGCTGCCCAGGGGCCGGCGCAGCAGCCGGCGTGCGCTGTCGACGGCCATGGCGCGGTGGTGACGGGCCCAGGCGCGCCAGCGCAGGACATTTCTCGGCCGATGCGTGCGGGCGCCGCGGGGCGACGGCTCGGGGCGACTCATGCGACCTCCTCGTCGGCCACCAGGCGGCCCTCGCTCAGCCGCAGGGTGCGGTGGCGCAGCCGGGCGATCAGCGCCAGGTCATGGCTGGCGACCATCACCGTGGTGCCGATGCGGTTGAAGTCCTCGAACAGCCCCATGATATCGGCGGAGAGCTGCGGGTCGAGGTTGCCGGTGGGCTCGTCGGCCAGCAGCAGCGCCGGCTTGTTGACCACCGCCCGGGCGATGCCCACCCGCTGCTGCTCGCCGCCGGAGAGTTCGATGGGCAGAGCCTCCTCGCGATGCAGCAGGCCCACCTTGTCGAGCGCCGCCCGCACCCGGCGAGCGGCCTCGCGGCGCTCGATGCCCTGGATCTCCAGCGGCAACGCCACGTTGTGGTAGATCGAGCGGTCGAAGAGCAGCTGATGATCCTGGAAGACCACCCCGATCTGGCGGCGATAGAAGGGAATCTGGCTGTGGTGCAGGCGGTCGATGTCGTGGCCCGCCACCCGCACCCGACCGCGACTGGGCCGCTCCAGGCGCATGATCAGCCGCAGCAGCGAGCTCTTGCCCGCCCCGGAGTGGCCGGTCAGGAAGACCATCTCGCCGCGGCGTACGCGGAAGTCGATGTTGGCGAGCGCATCATAGCGCCCTCCATAGCGCTTGCCGACGTGCTCGAAGGCGATCATGACGCGGGCGTGTCCTGGTCCCGGTCGAACAGGGCATCGACGAACTCGCGCGCCACGAAGGGACGCAGGTCATCCAGCCCCTCGCCGACGCCGATGAAGCGGATCGGCGTGCCGAGCTGGCGCGCCAGGGCGAAGATGATGCCCCCCTTGGCCGTGCCGTCGAGCTTGGTCAGGGTCACGCCGGTGATCGGCACCGCCTCGTGGAAGGTCGAGGCTTGGGCCAGTGCGTTCTGCCCGGTGCCGGCGTCGAGCACCAGCATCACCTCGTGGGGGGCGCTGCCGTCGATCTTGCCCATGACGCGATGGACCTTCTTCAGCTCCTCCATCAGGTGCGCCTTGTTGTGCAGGCGCCCGGCGGTATCGGCGATCAGCACGTCGACCCCGCGCGCCTTGGCCGCCGAGAGCGCATCGAAGATCACCGAGGCGCTGTCGGCGCCGGTGTGCTGGGCGATCACCGGCACGTCGTTGCGCTCGCCCCATACCTTGAGCTGCTCCACGGCGGCGGCGCGGAAGGTATCGCCGGCGGCCAGCATCACGCTGCGCCCCTCGCGCTGGAAGCGCTGGGTCAGCTTGCCGATGGTGGTGGTCTTGCCCACGCCGTTGACGCCGATCACCAGGATCACGAAGGGGCCCTCACCCTTGGGTGGCAGGGCCAGGGGCTCGGTGACCGGTTCGAGGCTCGCCGCCAGCTCCTCCTGCAGGGCGCGGTAGAGCGCCTGGGGATCCTTGAGTTCCTTGCGCGAGACGCGATCGGCGAGTCGGTCGATGATCTCGGTGGTGGCCTCGATGCCCACGTCCGCCATCAGCAGCTGCGTCTCGAGCTCCTCCATCAGGTCGTCATCGATCTGCTTGCGCCCCATGAAGAGGTCGGCCAGGCCATCGGTGAGGTTGGCGCGCGTCTTGCCGAGCCCGGCGCGAATGCGCGCGAACCAGCCCTTCTTCTCGCTGACCGGCTTCTCCTGCAGGGTGGCTGGCTCGGGCTCGGGCTCGGGCTCGAGGACAGGCTCGGGGGCCGGCTCAGGCGTCACCGCTTCCGGCTCGGCCTGCGGTGCCGCCTCTTCCGCGGGTTCCTCAGGCGCTGGGCGGGGCTCGGCCGCGGTCGCCTCCTCGGCGGCGACGGGCATCTCCTCGGGCTCGGCGGACTTCGCCTCGACGGACTCCTCTGCCACGGGCGCGTCTGCGGCCGAAGCGGCCGCGGAGGGCTCGTCCTCCTCAGAACGTGCTGCGTCTGCTATTGCGTCCTCTTCCGACCGGCGCCCGGCCTCCTGTTCCGGTGTCGTCTGCTGCTGTTCCTGCTTCTTCTTGCGCTTGAGAAAACCGAACATGGGGGGATCACGCCTCACGGATGAACGAATCGCCTCATCCTACCATCGCGCACCATGACTGTGGACAAGCCGACGGTTACAATCCGCCCCATGACACGCCGCCGTCCTCCCTCCCGCAAGCCCCGCCGCCCGGCCTCCGGCGCCCCGACCAGGGGCCCGGGACGCCGGAACCCCGGACGGCTGCGCCTGATCGGCGGCGACTATCGCCGCCGCCAGCTCCCGGTGCTCGACCACCCCGGGCTGCGCCCCACCCCCGACCGGGTGCGCGAGACGCTCTTCAACTGGCTGAGCGCCGCCCTTCCCGGGGCTCGGGTGCTCGACCTCTTCGCCGGCACCGGGGCGCTCGGCCTCGAGGCCCTGTCACGAGGCGCCCGGGAGGCGGTGTTCGTCGAGGCCGACGCCCGGGTGGCACGCCAGCTGGCCGACAACCTCGGCACCCTGGGAGCCAGCGAGCGCGCCATACTGCTGACCACGCAGGCCCAGGCCTTCCTGGCCGGCACCGCCGCTCCCTTCTCGTTGGCCTTTCTCGACCCGCCCTTCCATCGGGACCTCGCCGCCGACTGCTGCGCGGCCCTAGAAGCCGGCGGCTGGCTCGCCGAGGAGGCCTGGATCTATCTCGAGACCGAGTCCTCGCTGGAACCCGCTGTACCGAGCACCTGGCAGCTGCATCGCGAAGTGCGGGCCGGCGACAGCACCGGGCGGCTCTATCGGCGCCGGCCGGCCGAGAGTCAGTCGCCCGAAGGCGACGGTTGCTGAGCCACGGCCGCGGGGTTACGCTGCCGTCAGGAGAATCCCCACCGGGCGCAGCCCGACCAGCAGGATGTTGTCAGGAGAACAGGATGAGCATCGAACTCTTCAACCAGCTCGAACAGAAGGTCACCAGCGCCGTCGAGGCCCTGGAGTTGATGAGGATGGAAGCCGAGGAGCTGCGCGAGGAAAACGCTCGCCTAAAGCAGGAGCGCGAGGAGTGGGAGCGTCGCCTCTCCGCCCTGCTGGGCAAGTTCGAGGAGGTCGAGACGACCGCGACCAGCTGAGGCGGGATCAGGCCAGCGGGAGTGACATCAGCAGCGCGTCTTCCCGTTCACGGCCGGCGAGCGGTGGATAGTAGCCGCGGCGCCGGCCGTCCTCGTTGAAGCCGGCGCGTCGATAGAGACCGATGGCCGGCGCATTGCTCACCCGCACCTCCAGCAGCAGGCGTTCGACGCCCCAGCCCCTCGACGCTTCGATCACCTCATCGAGCAGCCGAGCCGCCAGCCCCTGCCGGCGCTGATCGTCGGCCACCAGGATGGCCTGCAGCTCCGCATCGAAGGGCAGTCGCACCACCATCGCATGCCCCACCAGCCGTGCGCCCCGCTCGACGCCGATGACCCGTGCCTCGGGATCGGCCAGCGTGGCCTCGAGCTGGCTTGGCGTCCAGGGATCGCCCTGGCCGGCCTGTTCCAGGGCCGCCAGCGCCGCCAAGTCGTCGATACCCAGCGGGCGCAAGATGGTCTCAGTCGGGCGCATGCCCCGCCTCCCAGGCGTGCCGCCAGTCGGCCATCCGCGGCCAGAGCGCGCGCTTGGCCTCGGCGCTGCCGGCCAGCTCACCCAAGGCAGGCCCCTGCCAGGCTGGCAGCGCCAGCAGCGGGCAGTGTGCATCGACCAGGGTGAGCAGCTCATCAAGGACGGCATCATCGCCGAACACCAGCAGCCGTTCCGGCACCCAGCCGCGCCGTCGCCGGCCGGCCAGGAAGGCCTGGAGCCCCTCCCGGGCCTCCTCGAGGGGCGCCTCCACCGGCAGCCCCTCCACCTGCGGCCAGCGGAAGGCCTCGAAGGCCGGCATCTGCTCGGGCACCACGCCGGCGGCTTGCAGGAGATGGTGCAACAGGCGTACCTCGATGGCGGCCGGGGCCGCTTCCTGAGGCAGCAGGATCAGCCAGCGGCCATCGAGGCAGGCCACCTGCAGGGTGAAGCTCAGCGCCTCGCCGGTGCGCTGCGCGGGGCGCGCCGCGGCTGGCTCGGGAGCGGTCTCCGCCTCGGCGGCGGGCACCATGTCACCGAGCAGAGCCCGCGCCTTGCGGGGGCCGGCCGGCGGGCGCTGGGGGAGCTCCGGCTCGACGGGCGCCTCCCGGGGCGTGGCGCCCCGGGTCTGGGCGGCCTCGTCGAGCAGGGCGTGCAGACGTTCGCCCGGCGGCTTCGGCGCCGCGACCTCGGGCTCGGGCGAGGCCCACTCGCACCCCGGCGTGGGCAGGGCGTTGGGCAGGCGGTAGCGGGAGACCCAGGCCGTCAGGCCCATGGCCTCCAGGTACTGCAGGCGCTGAGGCTCCGGCATCACGAGGTGCTGCCGCCCCGGCAGTCGGGAGAATCGGGGCGCGACCGGCCGCTGGCCTCCCACTCTTCGGGCGTGAAGAGGTGCAGGGCCAGGGCGTGCACCGGGCCGGCCAGTTCATCGGCGAGCAGCGCGTAGAGCTGCTGGTGGCGCTTGACCGGCATCAGTCCCTCGAAGCGGCGAGCGACCAGGGTGACCTTGAAGTGGGTCTCCGAATTCGCCGGCACGTTGTGCCGGTGGCTCTCGTTCTCCACCGCCAAGAAGTCGGGCTCGAGGGCCTGGAGCTTGGCTTCGATGGTGTCCTGGATGCTCATGTCGACGTCTCGATGATGGGTGAGTGAAAGGACCATTGTACGCCTTCCGTGCGGGTCAGACGACGCCCGCCGCGATCAGGCCCGGTGCGTCTCGCGCTGGGCCCGCCCGGCCAGGCCGACCCGCGAGAGGCTCGCCACGAGCGACAGCACGCAGGCCCCGGCTCCGACCCAGAGCGTCGCCTGCACCGGGGCGCCGGCGGCCAGGAAGGCACCGACCAGGGCGACCCCGAGGGACTGCCCCACCGTGCGGGTGGTGCTCATCACGCCGGACGCCCGGGCGCTGCGCTCGCGGGGCACACTCGCCATCATCTCGCGATTGTTGGGGGGCTGGAAGAGGCCGAAGCCCATCCCGCAGAGCGCAGTGCGCCACAGGCTGTCGGCCAGGCCCGCCTCGGCGTCCAGCCCGGCCAGGGCGGCCAGGCCCAGCAGCAGCAGCACCAGGCCGGCACTGGAGAGCAGGCTAGGATTGACCCGGTCGGCGAAGCGGCCCGCCAGCGGCCCCACCACCATGATCGCCAGCGGCCAGGGGGTGAACATCCAGGCGGTCTGCAGCGGCGTGAAGCCCATTTCCTGCTGATAGAGGAAGGAGAGCGCCACGAAGGCCAGCCCCTGCCCCACGAAGGCCAGCCCCGAGGCACAGACCGCCAGCGAGAAGCGCCGCTCGGCGAACAGCGACAGCGGTAGCAGCGGATGGCGCGCGCACCGCTGGCGACGCAAGAAGAGCCCGGCACTGAGCGCACTGCCCCCGAGCCAGGCGAGCACCTGCCAGCCGGGCACGCCGTGCCCGGCGCCGTCGAGGCCCAGGAAGAGCCCGGCCATCATGGCCACCGCGAAGAGCGCGCCGCGCCAGTCGAAGTCCTCCCGACGCCCCGGCTCCCGAGGCAGCGCCCGCCAGGCCAGGCTAGCGGCGCAGAGCCCCAGCGGCACGTGCAGCGCGAAGAGCCATGGCCAGTTCGCCACCGACAGCACCAGCCCACCGATCGTCGGCCCCGCCGCATAGCCGCCGGCCACCACCAGGGCGGAGAGCCCCAGGGCGCTGCCAAGCAGCCGCGAAGGGAAGATCGAGCGATAGAGTGACGGCCCGATAGAGAGCGTCGCCGCCGCGCCGAGCCCCTGCAGGCCCCGAAACAGCAGCAGGGTCTCGAGGTCACGGGACAGGGCACTGCCCAGCGCCGCCAGCGTGAAGAGCCCCACCCCGGCCGTATAGAGGCGGTAGCGCCCGACCCGCTCGCTGAGCGCGGCGAAGACCAGCAGGAAGGCGGCGCAGACCACCTGGAAGAGGTTGGTGACCCACACCACCCGGGAGGGCGAGGCCTCGAGGTCGGCGGCGATGGTGGGCAAGGCGATGTTGACCATGGTGGTGTCGACCACCGCCATCAGGGTCCCGAGGATCAGTGCTAGCACCGCCAGGCGCCGCTCCGAGCCCGGCAGGCCATCGTCGCCGGGACGGGTCGCGAAGAGTCGACTCATCCTGTTTCCGTCACTAGAAGGTCCATAAAACGAAAACCGGCCGAAGCCGGTTTCTCGAAGTCGCCGTCATCGGAATGACGGCCGGGCAGGCGCCTCAGTCCTCAGTCCTGGTCGGTCTCCAGCAGCAGGGCGTCGTCCACCTCGGAGATCTCCAGTGCCGCCTCGTTGTCCAGGTCGATGGCCAGGTAGCTGTGCTCGACCTGCAGGAAGCGCTGGAAGAGTGCCCAGTCCAGGGCCTCGGGCCACTGGCGCTCGTCTTCTTCCCAGGCACGCAGCTCGGTCTCGAGGATATCGAGGAAGCGTTCGCGCACGAAGCCCTCCAGGGCTTCGGGTGTGTCCATCTCCGGGATCAGGTAGACGGTGCTTTCGCGTTCGACGTCGGCCAGGGTCAGGTCGTCCCCTTCCATGGTGGGTTCGAGAGCATTGATCCAGTCCACGAAGTGCCGGGTCGGCCTGACGCTCAGGGCGGAGCGGTTGAGCAGTTTCATCACGGTCTCCTCGACGTCGAAACGACGATCATTATGGGCGCTCAGGGCGCCCCTTACCAACACTTCCGGTCATCGGGACACGAGAGCTGGGCTGGTCCGGTGGCAGGTCTACGAGGAGGCGCTGCAAACCCCTCCCTGGGCGCTACCGACGCCCTGCGGCGCTCTCGCATCCTGCTCCGCTTGCAGGACCGGTGCTGGCCATCCATGGCCAGCCCGTTCGGAGGAATCCTCCTCACCCCTGGCGTAGGACCTCCTCTTCGACCTACCTCCGTCACTCCTAAACTCATCGCCTCGCCCGTCAATCGACTTCCGGGCGCATGGCGGGAAACAGCAGGACGTCGCGGATGGAGGCGCTGTCGGTGAACAGCATCACCAGCCGGTCGATGCCGATGCCCTCGCCGGCGGTCGGCGGCAGGCCGATCTCCAGGGCGCGCACGTAGTCGGCATCGAAGTACATCGCCTCCAGGTCGCCGGCCTCCTTCTCCGCGGCCTGGGCGGCGAAGCGCTCGGCCTGGTCCTCGGCATCGTTAAGCTCCGAGAAGCCGTTGGCGATCTCGCGGCCGCCGACGAAGAACTCGAAGCGCTCGGTGACGAAGGGATCGCTGTCCTTACGGCGCGCCAGCGGGCTCACCTCGGTGGGGTACTCGGTGATGAAGGTCGGCTGCTGGAGGCGGTGCTCGACGGTCTTCTCGAAGATCTCGATCTGGATCTTGCCCAGCCCCCAGCCATCCTTGACGTCGATATCCAGGCGCTCGGCGATCTGGCGGGCCGCCGCCTCGTCGGCCAGGGCCTCGGCACGGATGTCCGGGTTGAACTCCAGGATAGCGTCAAACACGGTGATGCGGCGCAGCGGCTGGCCGAAATCGTACTCGAAGGTCTCGAGCACCTCGCCCTCGGCGTTGCGCACGGTGTTGACCACGGTGGTGGTGCCCAGCACCTTCTGAGCCACGCTGCGCAGCATCTCCTCGGTGAGGTCCATCAGGTCATGATGGTTGGCGTGGGCCTGGTAGAACTCGATCATGGTGAACTCGGGGTTGTGCCGGGTCGACAGCCCCTCGTTGCGGAAGTTGCGGTTGATCTCGAAGACCTTCTCGAAGCCACCCACCACCAGGCGCTTGAGGTAGAGCTCCGGGGCGATGCGCAGGTACATGTCGATGTCCAGCGCATTGTGGTGGGTGACGAAGGGCCGAGCCGTGGCGCCGCCGGGGATCGGCTGCAGCATCGGCGTCTCGACCTCCATGAAGCCGCGATCCTCGAAGAAGCGGCGCATGGCGCTGATCACCCCGGCGCGGGCCTCGAAGACCCGGCGCGAGTCCGGGTTCACGATCAGGTCGACGTAGCGCTGGCGATAGCGCGCCTCCAGGTCGGTCAGGCCATGGAACTTGTCGGGTAGCGGGCGCAGGCTCTTGGTGAGCAGCCGGGCCTCGACCATCATCACGTAGAGATCGCCCTTGCCCGACTTGTGCACCGGACCGCGCGCGGCCACGATGTCGCCGATGTCCCAGCCCTTGACGTCCTCGAGCACCTCGGCCGGCAGCCCCTTCTTGTCGACGTAGAGCTGGATCGTGGCGGAGGGGTCCTGGATGACCAGGAAGGGCCCGCGCTTGCGCATGATGCGCCCGGCCACAGCGGCCTGGCGACCCAGCGTTTCCAGCTCGGCCTTGTCCTTGTCGCCGAGCTCTTCGCTTAGCTCGGCGGCCAGGCTGTCGCGGCGAAAATCGTTGGGGAAGGCGTTCTCGCCGGTGTCGGCGGCCCGCGCGCGGCGCGCGGCCAGCTTGGCACGGCGCTCGGCGATCAGGCGGTTCTCGTCGTTCTGCGGGGAGTCCGGGTGGGCCATGTCGCTACCTGTGGCGTCGCGGCCTCACGAGAGGCCGCTACTGTGAAAAAGAGTGGGCGTCGCACCGCGCACCGCACGAGCATCGCCCGGTGCGCGGCAGGGCAAGGGCTCAGAGCCCCTGTTTCAGGCTGGCTTCGATGAACTGATCCAGATCGCCGTCCAGCACCTTGTCGCAGCTGCTCGACTGCACGCCGGTGCGCAGATCCTTGATGCGCTGGTCGTCCAGCACGTAGGAACGGATCTGGCTGCCCCAGCCGATGTCGGCCTTGGAGTCCTCGGCCTCCTGCTTGGCGGCGTTGCGCTTCTGCATCTCGTGTTCCCACAGCTTCGCCTTGAGCTGCTTCATGGCGAAGTCGCGGTTGGCGTGCTGGCTGCGCTGGTTCTGGCAGGCCACCACGATGCCGCTGGGCTCGTGGGTGATGCGCACGGCGGAGTCGGTGGTGTTGACGTGCTGACCGCCGGCCCCGCTGGAGCGGTAGGTGTCGACGCGCAGGTCCGAGGGATTGATCTCGACCTCGAAGCTGTCGTCCACCTCCGGGGAGAGAAACACCGAGGCGAACGAAGTGTGGCGGCGACCGCCGGAGTCGAAGGGACTCTTGCGCACCAGGCGGTGCACCCCGGTCTCGGTGCGCAGCCAGCCGAAGGCATAATCGCCCTGGATATGCACCGAGGCCGACTTGATACCCGCCACGTCGCCGGCCGAGACCTCGATGATCTCCGCCTTGAAGCCGTGGTGCTCGGCCCAGCGCAGGTACATGCGCAGCAGTATGTTGGCCCAGTCCTGGGCCTCGGTGCCGCCGGAGCCCGCCTGGATGTCGAGGTAGGCGTTGTTCTCGTCCATCTCGCCGGAGAACATGCGCCGGAACTCGAGCTTGGCGAGGCTCGCCTGCAGGCCGTCGAGCTCCTTCTGGACCTCGGCGACGGTGCCCTCGTCCTCCTCCATCTCGGCCAGCTCCAGCAGGTCCCGGCTATCGCCCAGGCCCTGGTCGAGCTCGTCGATGGTGGCGACGATGGTCTCCAGCGTCGCCCGCTCCTTGCCGAGTTTCTGAGCGTAGTCCGGGTCGCTCCAGACGTTGGGGTCCTCGAGCTCGCGGGTGACTTCCTCTAGCCGATCCTTCTTTTCGGCATAGTCAAAGATACCCCCTCAGGACGTCTGTCCGCGCGGACAGGTCCTTGATGAGATTGTGGATGGCATTGGTTTCCAGCATGGGCTCACTCGCCTGAATCTGCAGTGGAAAGACGGCCGCCGCAGCGACGCGGAAAAGGGAGCTATTGTAGCGAAACCCGGCCGCAGCGACCATCCTCCCCGGCACTCGGCACCAGGACTATCCCCGGGAGCCGATGCAGGCGGGCCTCCTCGAGGAATCGGCCGCCTGCCCTCTCATACGCCAAGACCCCGGCCAGTGGCCGGGGTCGTGAGGGTCGTACCAAGAAGGTCGTGCAGAAAAGACCGCGTTCAGAAGCGGTAGTCCACCGAGAGGGCGAAGACGTCGGCCTCCACCTCGTAGGTGCCGTTCAGGCTCCCCTTGGTCGCGTTCTCTTCCTTGCTGCCGTCCTGATCGATGCCGCCGTCGTCGGCGAAGACATGCATGTAGCCGGCGGTGATGCTGAGCTCTGGGCTGGGCATCCAGGTGGCGCCGAAGGTCGCCCACTGGCGATCGGCATCCGGCACCCGCGGGGTGCGGAACTCGGGGCTCGGCACCGGGCTCTCGTCGAGGCCCAGGCCGGCACGCAGCAGCCACTGGTTATTCAAGGCGTAGTTGGCACCCACCGAGAAGGCCCAGGTATCGTCCCAGTTCTCGGTGGTGGTGCTGTCGTCGGTGCTGTCCTCGAACTCGACGGTCAGCTCGTCGAAACTGCTCCACTCGGTCCACTCGGCGTTGGCCATCAGCGCCAGCCGATCGGTCAGCTGGTGATAGACGCCCAGATTCAGGTTGGCGGGGGTCGTCAGCTCGGCCTTGCCGCCACGATCTATGATGCGAGGATCCGCTTCCGTGGCAACCGCACCATCGGAGTAGGGTGTGGTGCCCCGGAAGGTCGCATCCCCATCGAGTGTCAGGTCGATTTCGGAGCGGTAGCTGGCGCCAAGCCGTGTTTTATCAGTCACCTGGAAGAGGGCACCCAAGGTATAGCCATAGCCCCAGTCATCACCCTCAACCGTACCAATCACGTCATCGCGACCGGGGGTTCCGCCTTTAAGGGCTGCTGCCGTGCCAAAGTCGATGGCGTTAGAAAGCGTCGCATCGGCATATTGCGCCCGCAGGCCAACGGCCAGGTTGAGCCGCTCGGAAGCTCGATAGTTGAGGGTCGGCTGAAAGTCGATGGTAGTGAGCTCGGTCTCCACGGCATGATAGCGGCCGATCCAGTCCTCGTCGTACTTGGTGGAGAGCCCGTAGGGAGCGTAGATGGCCAGGCCCAGATCGAACCGCTCGTTGAGCTGCATCTTGGCGGCGAAGCTCGGCACCGTGGCCGTTTCACCACCCTGGCCGGACTGGTTGACGCCATAGACGATCGGTCCTTGGGAAGCCGTGGCATCCTGCAGCTCAAAATCCGCATCGATATGGGCCACCCCGCCGGCCACCTGATTGCCGTCGATGTTGCCGATGGCGGCCGGGTTGTAGGCCATGAAGCTGACGTCCTCGGCGCCGGCGGCGGCGTTGGAGAGGGCATTGGCGAGGGTCTTGGCGCTCTGCTCACGCACCTGGAAGCCGGAGGCGGCCGCCTGGCCGGCGATCAGCGCCGTGGAGGCAAGGGCGATGGCAATGGTCAGCCGATTGACGTGATGGGGCATATGGCGAGGCATCCCTTTTCCGATGGATCGTTATTGTCGTTTTGCCGCGAGGCGGTCACATGCCGTCAGTGTTCGCGCATCTCCCTCCGGGGATCAAGCCCAAACGACCGTTTTAAAGCTAAACTTGCTAATACTTTGGTAGAACGATCGTTTCAACTCTTTATCTTTCATTGACTTATCAGTTAGTCGCCCGCCATGACTGAAGGGTGCCGCCGATCCTTGACCCATGGGTAACCCAAAGGTTTTACACTCCCATCACGACATTCACTGGAGATCCCTCGATGAAGGTCAGCGAGATCGCTCGCCAGGCCGGCGTCACCGCCGAGACCGTGCGCCACTACACCCGCGAGGGGCTGCTGACCCCCGAGCGTCATCCCGAAAACGGCTATCAGCTATTCGATAAGCGGAACCTGGAGCGACTGCGCTTCATTCAGCGCGCCCGTACCCTGGGATTCGGCGTGGCCGAGATTCGCGACATCCTCGAGCATGCCGACCATGGCGACTCGCCCTGCCCGATGGTGCGCGACCTACTGGCCAGCCGACTGCCCCAGATCCGCGCCCGCATCGCCGAGCTGGAGGCGCTGGCCATGCGCATGGAGCAGGCCCTCGCGGCCTGGGAGGAGATGCCCGACGGCACGCCGGACGGCCACAGCCTGTGCCGGCTGATCGAGAGCTTTCCCGAACCGCTCAATGCCGGCCAGGATGCCGGCGAGGAGACGCGATGAACGCCCGACATACCCTCGAGCGCCGGGTGCCTGGCATGAACTGCCAGGGCTGCGTGGCCACGATACGCCACACCATTCAGGTCCAGGACGCCGAGGCCGAGATCACCGGCACCCCCGCCGAGAAGCGCCTCGAAGTCGCCACCCGACTGAACGATGACGCCCTGGACGAAGCGCTGATCGAAGCCGGCTACCCGGCGGCCGGCCAGCAGCACTACGAGCGCCACGTTCCCGGCATGAGCTGCCAGGGCTGCGTCGGCCGGATGCGCAAGGCCATACAGGCACGAGATCCCGACGCCGAGGTGGCCGGCACCCCGGCCGAGAAGCGCCTCGATATCACCACCATGCTCTCGGCGAGCGAACTGGACGACACCCTGGTCGAGGCCGGCTACCCGCCGGGTGACGGTGAAGACGAGGCTACCACCGATTCGGACGCCTCCCGCGGAGCCGAGGCACGCGGAGCCAACGAGTCAGAGGCACCTCACCCCCAGGCCTCCGACGACGCGCCGAGTAACGAACCGGATGCTGAGAAGCGACCCGCGACCCGTCGCTTCTCGATCAGTGGCATGACCTGCGCCAGCTGCGTGAAGAGCGTCCAGCAGGCCATCGAGAAGACCCCCGGGGTGATCAGCGCGGAGGTAAACTTCGGCACCCATACCGCCCAGGTGCGCGGCAGCGCCGACCCGGATGCCCTGATCCACGCCGTGGAGGACGTGGGTTACGGCGCCGAGCCCATCGTCGACATGCGCGAGGCCGAAGAGGCCCGGGCACGCAAGGACGAGCAGACCTATCGCCAGCGCCTCAGGGGCAGCCTGCTGTCGCTAGCGCTCGCCGTGCCGCTGATGGCCAGCATGTTCGTCTATCACCCCCAGCCGGTGGGCGGTGGCCGCCTCTACTGGCTGGCGATCGGCCTGCTCACGCTCGCGGTGATGGCCTATCCGGGACGCCACTTCTTCGTCAACGCCTGGAAGAACTTCCGCCACCATCAGGCCAACATGGACACCCTGATTGCCATGGGCACCGGCACCGCCTGGCTCTATTCCATGGCGGTGGTGGCCGTCGGACCCTGGCTGCCGGAGGTGGCCCGAGGCATCTACTTCGAGGCCTCGGCGATGGTCATCGGCCTGGTGCTGCTGGGCAACGCCCTGGAGCTGCGTGCCCGGGGCCGCACCAGCGAGGCCTTGAAGCGCCTGCTCGACCTGCAGAGTCGTACCGCCCGGGTGATCCGCGATGGCGAGGAGCGCGAGGTCGACATCGACGAGGTGCGCCAGGGCGACCAGATCCGCGTGCGCCCCGGCGAGCGCCTGCCGGTGGATGGCGAGGTGAGCGAAGGGCAGAGCCACATCGACGAGTCGATGCTGACCGGCGAGCCCGTGCCCGTGGCCAAGGGCGAAGGCGACGAGGTCAGCGCCGGCACCGTCAACGGCAAGGGCGGCCTGGTCTACCGGGCCACCCGCGTCGGGGCGAACACTCGCCTCGGCCAGATCACCGAGCAGGTGGCCAGCGCCCAGGCCTCCCGCCCACCCATCGGTCAGCTGGCCGACAAGGTGTCGAGCATCTTCGTGCCCTCGGTGATGATCATCGCCGTGCTCACCGCGCTCGCCTGGTTCAACTTTGGCGCCGAACCGCGGGTGACCCACATGCTGGTCACCGCCACCACGGTGCTGATCATCGCCTGCCCCTGCGCGTTGGGACTGGCCACGCCGATCTCCACCATGATCGGGGTCGGCAAGGCCGCAGAGCACGGCGTGCTGGTCCGCAATGGCGACGCCCTGCAGACCGCCAGCAAGCTCTCCACCCTGGTGGTGGACAAGACCGGCACCCTCACCGAGGGCAAGCCCCGCCTCACCGAGGCCGAGGTCCTAGACGGCGATGAGCGGACGCTACTGGGCCTGGTCGCGGCCCTGGAGCGGGGCTCCGAGCACCCCCTGGCCGAGGCGCTGATGACCCATGCCGAGGCGCAAGGCGCCGAGCCCGGCGAGATCACCGGTTTCGACACCGTCACCGGCGGGGGCATCACGGCGAGCACCGCCGACGGCCGGCCGCTGCTGCTGGGCAATGCCCGGTTACTGGAGGAGGCCGGCGTCGTGCTGGACGCCGGCCGCGAGATCGCCGGCGGGCTCGAGGAGAAGGCGCGCACCGTGGTGTATCTCGCCGTGGACGGCCGGCTTGCCGCGGTCTTCGGCATCAGCGACCCCTTGCGCCACGACACCATCGCCGCCGTGAAGCGCCTGCAGGCCGACGGCCTGACGGTGGTGATGTTGACCGGCGACAACGCGCACACCGCCGCCGCCATCGCCCGGGAGGTAGGCATCGACGACTTCCGCGCCGGCCTGCTGCCCGAGGACAAGCTCGACGAGATCGGCCGCCGCCAGGCCCAGGGCGAGGTGGTCGGCATGGTCGGTGACGGCATCAACGACGCCCCGGCGCTGGCCCGGGCCGACGTCGGCTTCGCCATCGGCCAGGGCACCGACGTGGCCATCGAGAGCGCCGGCATCACCCTGGTGCGCGGCTCGCTGCACGGTGTGGCCGCCGCCATCGAGATCAGCCGGGCCACCCTCACCAACATCAAGCAGAACCTGGTGGGTGCCTTCGGCTACAACGTGCTCGGCATCCCCATCGCCGCCGGGGTGCTCTATCCCTTCACCGGTACCCTGCTCTCACCGATGATCGCCGGCGCTGCCATGTCGCTCTCCTCGATCACCGTGGTGAGCAATGCCAACCGGCTGCGCCTGTTCCGTACTCGGGGCGACACCGATGCCGGCAAGGAAACGTCACCCCCCCGGGAAACGAAGGAGGCCCTGTCATGAGCTGGATCGTCAATCTCGCCGGCCTGGCGCTGATCGCCCTGATCGCCTGGTGGTTCTGGGGGAGCCGGCGCTGACCCTTGCTAGACTGAAAGGGGATAGCGGAAACGGAGGTGGCCATGCCCATGCTCAACGGCGTACTGGAAACCGCGCTCTACGTGGCGGACATGGCCCGGGCGCGGACCTTCTTCGAAGGCGTGATGGGACTCTCGCCCTTCAACGCCGATCACCGCTTCACTGCCTATGACGCCGGGGCTAGCACGGTGCTGCTGCTGTTCCGGCACGGCGAGACGCTGGAAACCGTGGTGCTGCCCGACGAGATGGGCACCATCCCGCCCCACGACGGCAGCGGCCGGGTGCACCTCGCCTTCGCCATCGCCGCCCGCGAGCTCGCGGCCTGGGAGGGCCAGCTCGAGGAGCACGGCATTGCCATCGAGGGGCGCACCCACTGGCCACGAGGGGGAGAGAGTCTCTATTTCCGTGACCCCGACGGTCACCTGTTGGAGCTGGCCACGCCCGGCGTCTGGCCGACCTACTGAGCCCTCGTCAGGTCAGCTGACGCCCATGTAGCGTCCCGGCTTGTGGTTCAGGGCGATGATTAGGTTGAGCGCCACGGCGCCCAGCACCGAGAGCCCGACCTGTTCCAGGGGCAGCATCGACAGGGCGATCAACATGATCAGTCCGTCGATGCCCAGCTGCACGTAGCCCGCCCGCCAGCCGTAGCGATCCTGCAGGAAGAGCGAGAGGATGTTGATGCCCCCCAGGCTCGTGCGGTGACGAAACAGCACCAGCATGCCGATGCCGATCAGGCTGCCGCCCATCAGGGCGGCGTAGAGCGGCTGCAATCGCTCGAAGCTCACCCAGCCGGCGGTCAGCTCCGAGAACATCGAGACCAGCGCGATGGCCACGAAGGTGCGCAGGGTGAAGCTCCAGCCCATGCGCCGGATCGCCAGCCAATAGAACGGCAGGTTGATCAGGAAGAAGCCGACCCCGAAGCGCCAGCCGGTGGCGTACTGCAGCAGGAAGGCCAGGCCCGCGGTACTGCCGGTGAGCAGCATCGCCTGGGTATAGAAGCTGACGCCGAGGGCGACGAAGAGCGTGCCGACCAGCATCGCCATCACGTCCTCATGGAGGCGGTGGCGATCGGTGGGCAGGTCCTGAGGGTCCATGTGTCCTCCCGTGCTTAGCGTGGCTCGGCGTGCTCGATCATCAGCTGCAGAGACTCGCGCCCCCGCCAGCGGTTGCGATTGAGCTTGAAGGCGCAGTACAGCGTGGCGCCGACGCCGAAGGCCGGCACCTCGCCGGGGGTGAGGGCGCGGAACCAGATCGCCTTGAGGCTCGTGGCCCCGGCGGAGAGCTCGAGCATCAGATGGCTGCCGTCGGCGCCCACCGGGCGCAGCGCCTCGACCAGGAACTCACTCTCGAAGAGCGGCGCATCGAACTCGCGGCCGAAGGGCGCGAGCCGCTCGAGCTCGTCCAGGGTGGCGAGGCCGAGCTGGTGGGGCGCGAGTTTGCCATCGGTGAGGATGCGCGGACGCAGCTCGGCGTCGCCCAGCTGCTCGCCCACGGCGGTGAGGAAGGCGTCACGGAAGTCGTCCAGACGCTCGGCCGGCACCCCCACCCCGGCGGCGCCGCGGTGGCCGCCGAAGCGCGGCAGCGTTTCGGGCGCCAGCTCGAAGGTGCGCTGCAGCGCCTCGCGCAGGTGCAGCCCCTCGATGGAGCGCCCGGAGCCGGTCAGCATGCCCGGCGCCGCCGCCGGGGTCAGCACCAGGGCCGGCCGGCCGAAGGCCTGCACCAGCCGCGAGGCAACGATGCCCTGCACCCCGGGATGCCCCTCTGCCAGGTAGATCACGATGGCGGGCGCATCGGCGGCGAGCGCCGGCAGGGCCAGCGTCTTGGCCTGCTGGGCCATCTCCGCCTCGATCGCCTTGCGGGACTGGTTGTCCTGATCGAGCGTCTCGAGGTGGCGATGGGCCACCGCCTCGTCGGCGGCGAGCATGAAGTGCAGCGCCGCGTAGGGATCGTCGAGCCGCGAGCGGGCGTTGATGCGCGGCCCCATCTGGAAGGCCAGGGTCTCGGCGTCGAAGGGCACGCTGTCGGCGCCCAGTCGCGCCGCCATGGCGCGCCAGCAGGCCGCCTCCATGCGGTTGATCAGGGTCAGGCCGTGGTGGACCACGGCGCGGTTGGCGGCGCTGCCGCCCAGCGACACGCAGTCGGCTACGGTGCCCAGCGCCACGTAGGAGAGCCAGGGCGAGAGCTTCGGGGTCGCCGGCGCCAGCACGCCCCACTCGACCAGCACTCGGCGGGCCAGCGACATCACGAGCCACGCCACCATGCAGCCGGCGATGGTCGGGTCCGGGTAGTCGCAGTCCTCGCGGGTCGGGTTCACGGTGGCGTAGGCCGAGGCCGGCGGCCCCTCCCGCGGCAGGGCGTGATGGTCGCTGACCACCACCTCGACGCCGGCGGCCTTGAGCCGCGCGATGCGCGGCTCATCGGAGCTGCCGCAGTCGGCGGTGATCACCAGGCTCGGCCGCGGCGAGAGCGCCAGCGTGCGCTCCACCAGCGGCAGGCTGATGCCGTAGCCGTCGTGGATGCGATGGCCGATCAGGCTGTGCAGCTTCGCTTCCGGCACTCCGAAGAGTTCCACCAGGGTGCGCCGGATCACCACGTGGGAGGTGATGCCGTCCACGTCGTAGTCGGTGAGGATGCCGATGTGCTCGCCGTCGACCACCGCCTGGGCGATGCGCTCGGCCGCGCGACGGGCGTCGGCGAGTTTCTCGGGATGCGCCAGGTGGCGCAGGCTCGGCGAGACCAGCGGCGCCAACTCGCCGTCATACCCGGCGAGCCGCCCGGCCAGCACCCGGGCCTGCAGCTCGGTCAGGCCCTCTTCACGGGCACGAGCATAGAGCGCCTCGTCTCGGGGGCGCGGCTCGATGCGCGGCTGGAGGCGTTCATTCAGGTCGGTAGGATCGGTCACGGCGTCCAAGCCTGGCTCCTGCAATCAAGAGACACGAAGAAGGGCAGCGGGAGGCCGAGGCCCGCTCGGGGCGGATCCGGCCACAAGCTCGAAGCTCGAAGCTCGAAGCTCGAAGCTCGAAGCTCGAAGCTCGAAGACAGCCTGTATCTGCCACAAGGAGCGACCAGGCTTTTTCTTCAAGCTTCAAGCTTATGGCTTACCGCTCTAGCGACGGTTCTCAGCCACGAACTTCTGCACGGCGGAGAGCTCCGCGGGCAGCACGGCGTAGCGCTCCTCGCGCTCCAGCAGGTCATCCATGTGCGGCGGCAGCGGCACGCCCGGGAAGCCCGCCTTGACCACCGCCTCGGCGAACTTGGCCGGATGGGCCGTGGCCAGGGTGATCATCGGGGTCGTGGCATCGGCGCGCGCCCGCTCGGCCGCCCGGTAACCGGTGGCGGTGTGCGGGTCGAGGATCTCCTGGGTGCGATGATGCGCCTCGCGGATCACCTCGAGGATGGTGGCGTCGTCCACGCTGTGGCTGGCGAAGCTCTCGCGAAGCGTGGCCAGGGGCGCCTCGGCCAGCGCCGTGGGCTCGTGCTGAAAGCGCTCGAGCAGGGCTCGGACCGCCTCGCCGTCGCGGCCGTAGGCCTCGAACAGCAGCCGCTCGAAGTTGGACGACACCACGATGTCCATGGAGGGTGCCAGGGTGGCCTTGAGCTCCTGCTTGGAGAAGTCATTGTCGCACAGCGTCCGGTGCAGGATGTCGTTGGCGTTGGTGGCGATGATGAACTGCTCCACCGGCAGCCCCATGCGCTTGGCGATGTAGCCGGCGAAGACGTTGCCGAAGTTCGCCGAGGGCACGCAGAAGCTGACCGCGCGGTGCGGGGCACCGAGGGCCACGGCGGAGGCCACATAGTAGACCACCTGGGCCATGATGCGCGCCCAGTTGATGGAGTTCACCGCCACCAGCCGGGTGCCCTCGAGGAAGCCCTGATCGGCGAAGCTCGCCTTGACCATCGCCTGGGCGTCGTCGAAGTTGCCCTCGATGGCGACGTTGAAGACGTTGTCGGCCAGCACCGAGGTCATCTGGCGGCGCTGCACCTCCGAAACCCGGTTGTGGGGATGGAGGATGAAGATGTCGAGATTGTCGCAGTGGCGGCAGCCCTCGATGGCGGCGGAGCCGGTGTCGCCGGAGGTCGCTCCCATGATCACCGCCCGCTCGCCGCGCTTCTTCAGGAAGTGATCGAGGATGCGGCCGAGCAGCTGCAGCGCCACGTCCTTGAAGGCCAGCGTCGGACCGTGGAAGAGCTCGAGCAGGAAGTGGTTGGCGTCGAGCTGGTTGAGCGGAACCACGGCATCGTGGCTGAAGGTGGCGTAGGCTTCCTCGACGATGCCGCGGAAGGTGTCGTCGTCGATCTCGCCGTTGACGTAGGGCTGCATGACCCGGAAGGCGATCTCGGCGTAGGAGAGCCCGGCCATGGCGGCCAGCTCGTCATGGCCGAGGGGGGGGATCGTCTCGGGGACGTAGAGCCCGCCGTCGCTGGCCATGCCGGTGAGCACGACCTCCTCGAAGGAGAGCGCGGGCGCCTGCCCGCGGGTGCTGATATAGCGCATCGTTCGGTTCCTTTACTCGCTCGGGACTGATCCGGCGACAAGACTGCAAGGAGGCGCTGTAAACCCATCCCTGGGCGCTACCGATGCCATCCTTGGCATAGGACCTCCTCTTCGGCTTGTCCCCGGCGCCCCGCGCTACAGATAGCGGCAACCACCCTAGGCAGCTACAAGCTCTCCAGTATCCGCTGGTTTGCTTTTCCAGCTTCAAGCTTACGGCTTACAGCTCCGGGCGAAGCCCGGGTTACTCCTGCTCGTCCAGCGACTCGACGCGGATCCGCATCAGCGGGCCGGCGACGTCGGCCAGCGATTCGATCAGGCGGATGGCCTCGTTCATCTGCTTCTCGCGGGTGCGGTGGGTCAGCAGGATGATCGGCACCAGCTCGCCCTCGGTGGCCTCCTTCTGGATCAGCGCCTCGATGGAGATGCCCTGCTCGGCGAGGATGGTCGCCACCCGCGCCAGTACGCCGGGGCGATCCACCGCCAGCAGCCGCAGGTAATAGGCGGTGGTGATGTCCTCCATGGGCATGATCGGCAGCTGGCTGACGTCCTCGTCGATGCCGCTGAAGGCCAGGTAGGGCACGCGGTAGTGGTGATCGGTGGCGATGTCGCGGGCCACGTCCAGCAGGTCGGCGACCACCGCGGAGGCGGTGGGCTCGGCGCCGGCGCCGGCACCGTAGTAGAGGGTCGGCCCCACGGCGTCGCCCATCACGGCGATGGCGTTCTTGACGCCATGGACGTTGGCCAGCAGCCGCTCCTTGGGGATCAGGGTCGGGTGCACGCGCAGCTCGAGCCCGGACTCGGTGCGCTTGGATATCCCCAGGTGCTTGATGATGTAGCCCAGGTTGTCGGCCTGCTCCACGTCCTCGGCGGTGATCCGCGAGATACCCTCGGTGTAGGCCTTCTCGAACTGCAGCGGCACGCCGTAGGCGATGGAGGCGAGGATGGTCAGCTTGTGCGCGGCATCGATGCCCTCGACGTCGAAGGTCGGATCGGACTCGGCATAGCCCAGCGCCTGGGCCTCGGCCAGCACGTCCTCGAAGGCGCGGCCCTCGTCGCGCATGTGGGTAAGGATGTAGTTGCCGGTGCCGTTGATGATGCCCGCGACCCACTCGATGCGGTTGGCCCCGAGGCCCTCGCGCAGCGACTTGATCACCGGGATACCGCCGGCCACGGCGGCCTCGAAGGCGACGATCACGCCCTTCTCGTGGGCGGCCTTGAAGATCTCGTTGCCGTGCACGGCGATCAGCGCCTTGTTGGCGGTGACCACATGCTTGCCGTGCTCGATGGCGGTCAACACCAGTTCGCGCGCCACGTCGTAGCCGCCGATCAGCTCGACCAGCACGTCGACGTCGGGATTGGTGGCCACCTCGAAGACGTCGGAGGTGGTGCGAATGCCGGTGGTGTCACATTCGGGATTGAGGCTGCGGAAGGCGACCTGCTCGATGACGATCGGACGCCCCGCCCGCCGGGCGATGTCGTCGGCGTTGCGTGTCAGCACGTTGAAGGTTCCGCCACCGACGGTCCCCAGGCCACAGATTCCCACTCTCACCGGTTTCAATGTCTTTCCCCTTGTTCTGGCGTGTGTCTCAGCATGTAGGGGGCCCGCATGGGCCCCTCGTGCCGACGCTCGTCGACGTCGGTCATCACTCGGCCATCATTCGCTCAGGCCGAGCATGGCGGCCAGACGCTCCGCCGGCACATAGCCGGGCACCAGGCGGCCGTCGGGCAGCACAATCGCCGGCGTGCCCTGCACGCCGAGTTGCATGCCCAGATGATACTGCTCCTCGACCGGATTGTCGCAGTCCGCGGCGCCGCTCAGCGCTTCTTCACGCTTCGCCGCCGACATCGCCTCGGTCGGGTTGTCGGCGCACCACACCTGCTGCAGCTGGCGCCCGCCGGGCGAGCCCAGCCCGCTGCGCGGAAAGGCCAGGTAGTGCACCTCGATGCCCATCTCGTTGAGCCGCGGCACCTCCTCGTGGAGCTGACGGCAGTAGGGGCAGGTGGTATCGGTGAAGACCACCAGCTCGGCGCGACTCTCGCCGGTGCCGCGATAGATCACCCGCTCGCTCTCCGACACCGCGGCGAGACGCGCGCTGCGCTCGGCATTGCGGCCCTGCTCGGTGAGGTTGACCAGGCCGTGCTCGGCATTCTCGTAGAGGTCACCGACCAGGAAGTGGCTGCCCTCGGCGTTGCTGTAGAAGGTCTCGCCGCTCTCCAGCGTCACCTCATAGAAGCCCTCCAGCGGCGTTTCGCGAACGCGCTCCACCGGCATGGACTGGCCGTTGACCGACAGGGTCTCGGCCAGCTGCCGAGCCGGGTCGGCCTGGGCAACGGGCAGCAGGGCCAGGGACGCCGCCAGCAGGCCCCCGCCGACGGTAAGGGTCGATAATCTCATGGTTCAGCCTCGAGGATGATGGTGGGCATGCAGGTCTTCGAGTCGCACCTGCGCCACATGGGTATAGATCTGCGTGGTCGAGAGATCGCTGTGACCGAGCAGCAGCTGTACGACACGCAGATTGGCGCCATGATTCAACAGATGGGTGGCGAAGGCGTGACGCAGGGTGTGCGGCGACAGCGGCCGATCGATCTCGGCGACCCGCGCATGGGCCTTGATGCGGTACCAGAAGGCCTGGCGGGTCAGGCAGCGGTCGTCGCGTCCGGGGAACAGGGCCGGCCGGGTGATGTCGGCCATCAGCGCGCCACGGGCCCCGCGCAGGTAGCGCTCGAGCCAGCTCACGGCCTCCTCGCCCAACGGCACCAGGCGATCCTTGTCGCCCTTGCCGCGCACCCTGACCACGCCCTGGCGCAGGTTGACCGCGTCGGTGGTCAGCCCCACGAGCTCGGTGACCCGCAGCCCGGCACCGTAGAGTACTTCCAGCATGGCCCGATCGCGCACGCCAAGATCGGTGGCGAGATCCGGCGCCGCAAGCAGGCGCTCCACCTCGCCCTCCTCCAGGGTGTCGGGAAGCGACGGGCGCACCCGGGGCAGGCGCACGTCGACCAGCGGGTCGTGATCGACCAGCCCCTCGCCCAGGGCCCAGCGGTAGAAGCGCCGGAGGCTCGACAGCAGCCTGGCGTTGCTGCGTAGGCTGTAACCCGCCTCGCGCCGCTCATCGAGCCAGGCTGGCAGCGCCGCGCTTGCCGGCGACAGCAGCCGCTCGTCGGCCTCTGCCAGGCGGGCCTGCCAGCGGGTCAGGTCGTGGCGATAGGCGCTCAGCGTGTTGTCGCTGACGCCCTGCTCCAGCCACAGGCCGTCGAGGAAGGCATCGATCAGCGCTGCGGCCTGCGTGGTGGTTCCCATACGACTCCCGGACACGCCCCATCAGAACGAAACCCCGCCCCGCGGCAGCGGTGACGGGGTTCCGGAAGTGGAGACGGGACCAGCGCCCCGACACCACACGCGGGCAGAGGCTCTCGCCTCAGGCCAGCTTTTCCTTGATGCGGGCGGACTTGCCGCTGCGCTCGCGGAGGTAGTACAGCTTGGCCTGGCGCACGTCACCGCGACGCTTGACCTGGATGGAATCGACCAGCGGGCTGTAGGTCTGGAAGGTACGCTCGACGCCGACACCGTGGGAGATCTTGCGCACGGTGAAGGCGGAGTTCAGGCCGCGGTTACGCTTGCCGATGACCACGCCTTCGAAGGCCTGGAGACGCTCGCGGGTGCCTTCCTTGACCTTGACCTGGACGATCACGGTATCGCCGGGGGCGAAGGCCGGGACTTCCTTGCTCATCTGCTCGGTCTCGAGCGCCTGGATCACCTTGTTCTTGCTACTCATGACAATAACTCCTCAATAAACTTCGTGACGCGCCGGATGCGGTTCGTCGCCGGCGTGTCGTGATCCCGGCGCCCGAGACGACTCGAGAGCGCGGGAATGCTGTTGGTGACACAGGTCCGACATCCTGGGGACGCGTCCTGCACCTCCGCTCCGACCTCTCTCGACCGACCTATTGACTGGCCTGTCGAGGGGACAGCGCGTAGTCCTCGATGAACTCCTCGAGCAGCACACGCTGCTCGTCGCTCAACGTCCTGCCTTCCAGCAGGTCGGGACGCCTGAGCCAGGTCCGCCCCAATGACTGCTTCAGCCGCCAGCGCCGGATGGCGCCGTGGTGGCCGCTGAGCAGGACCTCCGGCACTCGCCGCCCGTCGACGTCTTCGGGGCGCGTGTAGTGCGGGCAGTCCAGCAGCCCGTCGTTGAAGGAGTCCTCGACCGCGGAATCCTGATGGCCCAGCACCCCGGGCACCAGCCTTGCCGCGGCATCGATCAGCACCATGGCTGGCAGCTCACCGCCGCTGAGCACATAATCACCGATCGACCATTCCTCATCGATGTCGGCTTCTACCACCCGCTCATCGATGCCTTCGTAGCGCCCGGCCACCACCACCAGGGGTGGGCCCGAGGCCAGTTCCTGTACGCCCTGCTGATCCAGCCGCCGCCCCTGGGGGGACAGGTAGATCACCTTCGCTCGCTGGCCGATGGCGGCCTCGGCGCGCTCGCGGGAGGCGTGAATGGCCGCCCGCAGGGTGTCGACCTTCATCAGCATACCCGGGCCGCCGCCGTAGGGGCGATCGTCCACGGTGCGATGCCGGTCGGTGGCGTAGTCCCGGGGATTCCAGAACTCGAGCGCGATGCGCCCCTTCTCCACCGCGCGGCCCGTGACGCCGTGGCGAGTGATCGCCTCGAACATCTCGGGAAACAGCGACACCACGCCGATCCACATGGCCGGCGCCGGGATCGAATCGGAACTCAAAATTCCGGATCCCAGTCGACGGTCATCACGCCACCCTCGAGATCGACCTCCAGCACGACGTCGCCGGGCAGGAAGGGCAGCAGTCGCTCGCGAGACTCGATGCGTTCATCGGCCGCGCCCTTCACGACCATGACGTCGTTGGCGCCGGTCTCGAAGAGGTGGTCGATGCGCCCCAGTGAGAGCCCCTCACGAGTCACCACGGCGAGCCCCTCGAGCTGATACCAGTAGTAGTCATCGGCGTCGAGCTCGGGAAGCTCGGCCTTGGGCATCAGGATCTCCGCACCCGCCAGGGCCTCGGCCGCCTCGCGGCTGTCGACCCCCTCGAGCCTCGCCACCAGGCCCTTGCCCTGACGACGTCCCTGCAGCAAGCGCGCGCGCGTCAGGCGACTTCCCTGGCGCAGCACCCAGGCCTCGTAGTCGAGGATGCCGTCCATGGGACTGGTGTACGAATACACCTTCAGCCAGCCCTTCACGCCATAGGGGCTGGTCAGCTTGCCCAGCACCACGTGATCGTCGGCTGGCTGCGCTTGCGCATGTTCGCTCATCGACGACCCCTGGACCGTTGCAGCAGCCGCATCAGGCTCAGGCCTGCTTGCGGGCTTCCTTGACCAGCTCGGCGACGCGATCGGAGAGCTGTGCACCCTGGCTCTGCCAGTGGGTGATGCGCTCCAGGTCGACGCGCAGGCGCTCTTCCTGACCACGGGCGACGGGGTTGAAGAAACCCAGTCGCTCGATGAAGCGACCGTCACGGGACTTGCGAGAATCGGTCACGGTGAGGTGGTAGAAGGGACGCTTCTTGGCGCCACCACGTGCCAGACGAATGGTAACCATGCGTTGATTATCCTTCGGTTGAAGTTACGGATGTTTCGGCCGAGGCGCCGATACCCTGCTGACCCTCGACAATCTGCTTCGGGAAGCGGGCCGACGGCCCGGCTTCGGGTCATTCGGTCACGACGATGACCGCGTCGATCGCGGTCCTGCCTGTGAAGAGGCGATATTCTACGGAAAACCGCTCGACTTGGAAACCTTTTTGCGCTCGACGCCGCGCCATGCGCCGGCTCAGCGCCGGGGCATCCCGCCGGGACCGCCCATGCCGCCGGGACCGCCCATGCCGCCGGGACCGCCCATGCCGCCGGGACCGCCCGGGCCACCGCCGCCCATCATGCCGGACATGCCGCGCATCATCTTCTGCATGCCGCCCTTCTGGCCCGCCTTCTTCATCATCTTCTGCATCTGCTTGTGCTGCTTGAGCAGGCGATTGAGATCGGGGACCTGCAGGCCGGCACCGGCGGCGATACGACGCTTGCGCGAGCCGTTGATGATCTCGGGCTTACGACGCTCCTGGGGGGTCATCGAGTTGATCAGCGCCTCGAGCTTGCCCATCTCCTTCTCGGGACCGGGGCCCTGGGCCATCTCGGCCATCTGCCCCATGCCCGGTAGCTTGCCCATCAGGCCGCCCATGCCGCCCATCTTCTTGAGCTGCTGAAGCTGGTCGCGGAAGTCCTCGAGGTCGAACCCCTGGCCCTTCTTGACCTTCTTGGCGAGCTGGTCGGCCTTCTTCTTGTCGACGGTGCGCTCGGCCTCCTCGATCAGCGAGAGCACGTCGCCCATGCCGAGGATGCGCGAGGCCACCCGGTCCGGGTGGAAGGGCTCCAGGGCATCGACCTTCTCGCCCACGCCCATGAACTTGATTGGCTTGCCGGTGACGTGGCGCACTGAGAGCGCCGCGCCGCCGCGGGCGTCGCCGTCGGCCTTGGTGAGGATCACCCCGGTCAGCGGCAGCGCCTCGTGGAAGGCCTTGGCCGTGTTGGCGGCGTCCTGGCCGGTCATAGCATCGACGACGAACAGCGTCTCGTCGGGCACCACCGCCTTATGCAGCGCCTGGATCTCGGCCATCATCGCCTCGTCGATGGCCAGGCGACCGGCGGTATCGACCAGCACCACGTCGTGGAACTGGATCTTGGCGTGCTTGATGGCCGCCTCGGCGATAGCCACCGGCTGCTGATCGCTGCGCGATGGAAAGAAGTCGACCTCGACCTCGCGGGCCAGGGTCTCGAGCTGGTCGATGGCCGCCGGCCGATAGACATCCGCGGAGACCACCAGCACCTTCTTCTTCTCGCGCTCGCGCAGGTAGCGCGCCAGCTTGGCCACCGAGGTGGTCTTGCCCGCGCCCTGCAGACCGGCCATCAGCACCACCGCCGGCGAGCCCTTGAGGGCCAGGCCTTCGTTGGCCTCGCCCATGATCGCCTCGAGCTCCTGCTGGACGATCTTGACGAACTGCTGCCCCGGGGAAAGGCTCTGGGAGACCTCCTGCCCCACGGCACGCTCACGCACTCGGTCGATGAAGGCCTTGACCACCGGCAACGCGACGTCCGCCTCGAGCAGGGCTCGGCGCACCTCGCGCAGCGTGTCCTTGACGTTGTCCTCGGTCAGGCGGGCCTGACCCTTGATGGACTTGAGCGTCTGGGAAAGACGCTCGCTGAGATTCTGGAACATGGGGCCTCTCCAATCACGATGGCCGGGGAGACCGATCCGGCATCGGCCGGGACTCCCTGCAATGGTCGAAATTATACGCGCCCTGGCCGGCAGTCTCCATGCATGACCGGCATTCGCTGCGCCGAGGGGCGCCGCCGTGCTGTGCGCCGCCCCGGGGATTCGGTATAGTAGCAACACCATTTCATAAGCTCAGGCGCTGGCGAAGGCGCACGGACAGCGATCGATGCAGCCGCTATCACTTGCCGTCATGGCCTTCCTCTTTTACGTGGGGGCCGCCTCCTGGCAGGGCCTCGCCCTGGCCCGACGAGTACCGCCGCGCGACATGCTGGTGCGTGCCCTGGCCCTGTTCGGCCTGCTCTGCCACCTGCCCCTGGCCGCCACGCTGCTGGCCCGAGGCGACTCCCTACTGCCCGGCCTCTCCACCAGCGCGGTACTGGTCGGCGCGCTGGCGGTGCTGCTGCTGCTGTTGGTCAGCCTCTTCAAGCCGGTGCTCAACATTGCCACCGGGCTGCTGCCGCTGGCCGGCCTGAGTCTGCTGCTGGCGGCCGGGCTACCGAGCCCCGAACGCGCCACCGGCATGACCCCGGGCATCGCCCTGCACGCCCTGAGCAGCGCCCTGGCCTTTGCGCTGCTGGCGATCGCCGCCGTCCAGGCGGTACTGCTGGGCATCCAGAACCAGGCGCTTCGTCACCACCACATACGCGGGGTCGTCCAGTCGCTGCCCCCGCTGACCACCATGGAACGGATCCTCTTCGAGCTGATCTGGGCCGGCATGATCCTGCTGACTCTGTCGATCGTCAGCGGCTTTCTGTTCGTCGACGACATGTTCGCCCAGCACCTGGCCCACAAGTCGATCCTCTCGCTAGCCGCCTGGGTGATCTTCGCCACCCTGCTGTTCAGCCACCATCGGCTGGGCTGGCGCGGCATGCGTGCGGTGCGCTGGACGCTGGGCGGCTGCCTGGTGCTGCTGCTGGCCTACTTCGGCAGCAAGTTCGTGCTGGAGATCGTGCTCGACCGCAGCTGAGACCGCCCCCGCCTTGACACCCGTCGAGCGAGCCCATACAACTCGAGCCTGATACGCCTTTGAGGATCCTTCGACATTGAGTGACGACTTCCCGCTGGGACTGCTGTTCGGCCTGCTGTTCCTGCTCGTCTGCCTGTCCGCCTTCTTCTCCAGTTCCGAGACCGGGATGATGTCGATCAACCGCTACCGCCTGAGCCATCAGGCGAACAGCGGCGAGACGCGCGCCCAGCGGGTCATGCGCCTGCTCGCGCGGCCGGATCGACTGATCGGCGTGATCCTGATCGGCAACAACTTCGTCAACAACCTGGCGGCCTCCATCGCCACCATCATCGCCATCCACTTCTTCGGCGAGGTCACCGGTCCGGCCGTCGCCACGGCACTGCTGACCATCACCATCCTGATCTTCGCCGAGGTCACCCCCAAGACCTACGCGGCGGTCAAGCCCGAGCGCATCGCCTACCCCGCCTCGGTGGTACTGGAGCCGCTGCTCAAGCTGCTCTACCCGCTGGTGTGGCTGGTCAACGCGATCTCCAACGGCCTGCTGCGCCTGCTGGGGGTCAAGACCCTGGAAGCCGGCGGCGACAACCTGACCCGGGACGAGCTGCGCACCGTGGTGCACGAGGCCGGCCCGCTGATTCCCCGTCGTCACCAGGCGATGCTGGTGTCGATCCTCGACCTCGAGAACGTTACGGTGAACGACATCATGGTGCCGCGCCACGAGGTGATGGGCCTCGACCTGGACGACGACCTGGAGGAGATCCTCGCCCAGATACGCACCAGCCAGCACACCCGGGTACCGATCTACAAGGGCGACATCAACAATATCATCGGCATGCTGCACCTGCGCAACGCGGCGCGCTTCCTGTCGCGCGGCGACGTGACCAAGGCGGCCATCGTCCAGGAGGCTCGTGAGCCCTACTTCATCCCCGAGTCCACACCGCTGCACACCCAGCTGCTCAACTTCCAGAAGCAGAAGCGGCGTATAGGGATCGTGGTAGACGAGTACGGCGACGTGGAGGGCCTGGTGACCCTGGAGGACATCCTCGAGGAGATCGTCGGCGAGTTCACCACCGATGTGGCGGGCCTCGACCAGGAGATTCACCCGCAGGACGACGGCAGCCACCTGATCGACGGCACCGCCAACATCCGCGACATCAACAAGGCGCTGGGCTGGCAGCTGCCGACGGACGGGCCCAAGACCCTCAACGGCGTGATCCTCGAGCACCTGGAGTCCTTCCCCGACGGGCCGGTCTGCCTGCAGATCGGCAACGTGCGCATGGAGATCCTCGAGGTGCGCGACAACCTGATCACGGCGGCCCGCTGCTGGCAGCCGATGCGCCGCGCCGCGCGAGTCGCCTAGGAGCCGCCTAGTCGCGCCGCGCGTCGGGATTGGCCCAGCCGTCGGCCTCGGCCTTGAGGGCGCTCACCCGCTCGGCGATCCGCTGTCGGCTCGCCTCGCCGGGCGCCATGGCCTCGCCGAAGTAGAGCGCCACCCGGGCGCGAAAACGCCGCGGCGCCCGGGTCAGCGCCTTGCCGCCCTGGTGCGAAGTCCAGGAGCCCCAGAGGCCGGCCAGGCCGGCAGGGATCACCGGCACCGCATCGCGCGCCAGGATCAGCTCGAGGCCGCGGCGAAAGGGCTGCATCTCCCCGTCCGGGGTCAGTCGCCCCTCGGGAAACACCATCACCACTTCCCCCCGACGCAGCGCCCGGCTGACCTCGGCCAGCGCCTGACGCACGCTGCCCGGATCGCGACGGTCGGCGGCCACGGGAATGGCGCCCACCCGGCGGAACAGCCAGTTGAGCCAGGGCGAATCATAGATCGGTTTGTCCATCAGGAAGCGCAGCGGGCGTGGGCTGGCTACGCCCACCACCAGGGCGTCCATGAAGCTGACGTGGTTGCAGACGACGATGGCCGGGCCGCTCGCGGGAATGCGCCTGCGACCGCGAAAGCGCAGCCGATAGGCCAGGTGGAGCAGCAGGGTGAGGGTGCGCCGCAGTAAGGGCCGCGGAGCGCTGGCCAACCGCCAGCCCCCCGCGGCCATCACCAGTCCCGTCGCCCCCCACAGCAATGGGGACATCACGACGCGTCTGGCGCGCGCCTGAGGCCGGCCAGGATGGTCGCGAGCAGCTGGTCGAGCAGGTCGCTCACCTCCAGCGGTTCGCCGTGCCAGTGACCGAGGCGCTCGTTGAGGCCCAGCTGGACCAGGCCGTGCACGCTGCCCCAGAGCGTGCGGCTCAGCCGCCAGGCCTCCAGGTCGTCCAGCGCCGGCTGATACTCCTTGAGAGTCGCTTCCACACGCAGGAACAGCCCCTCGATCATCTCGTTCTGACGCTGATCCAGCTCGCCCTCCTGGGCCAGGGGGTAGTCGAAGAGCAGCTGCCAGCGATGGGGGTCCTGGCGAGCGAACTGCCAGTAGGCCCGCGCCAGGGCCTTGAGGCGCCGCTCGGGCACGGCATCGGTGAGTAGCGGCTCGATCACCTCGCGCAGCCGCGCCAGGCTCTCGACGTTGACGTGCTGCAGCAGGTTGCTGAAGCTGCCATAGAGCTTGAGCAGGGTGCTGGGCGCGCAGCCGACCTCGCGCGCGAGCGCCCGCAGCGACAACGTGTGGACCGGATGTTGCCTGAGCCAGGCATCGCAGGCGTCCATGACGTGGGCATGGAGCGCCTCGGGGGCATGCTGTCTGGGACGAGCCATCGGGATCCTCACGGAGTGGTGGCGCGCAGCGCGCGTCGGACGACAAGGATACTCTCATCGAACACTGTTTTCGACAGGATATCCGAGCCCATTCGCGATGCAAACCGCCGGCCGGATCGCGCCGCGTTCGCGGCTTTTCTCCGCCGAAGGACTTGGTTACCCTGACGCTCCATCTACTCGGAGTCCCCATGGCCGGCCGATTGCACATCGCCCCGCTCGACCTCGAGCGCCTGCTGCCCGACCTGATCACCGAGGCCGCCCTGATCACCGGTCCCAACCTAGCGCCGCGCCGCCCCCTGTCGATGATCCGCCTGGACGCCGGACGACCGCGCCTGGCGACGGCCTTCTGGGGGCTGACCCCCCCCTGGCTCAAGGTGCTCGATCATGCGCCGCACTGTGCCCGGGCCGAGGCCCTGCAGACGCGCCCCATGTTTCGCGAGGCCTTCGCCGCGCGACGCTGCCTGGTGCCGGTCAGCGGCGTCTACGCCTGGAAGCCCCAGCCGCGCTTCAAGCAGCCCTTCCTGGTCACCCGCGCCGATCGCGGCCCGCTGCTGCTGGCGGGCATCTGGTGCCGCTTTCACACCAGCCTCAGCCAGCACCACGACTCCATGGCGCTGATCACGGTGCCGACCAACGCCCTGCTGGCACCGATCACCGACCGCCTGCCGGCGGTGATCGAGCCCGGCCGGGCCGCGCGCTGGCTCGATCCCCAGACCTCGCCGCAGGATGCCCAGGCCCTGCTCGAGCCCGCCCCCGCGGAACTCCTGGGCGCTTTCATGGTATCAAGGAAGGTCAACGACCCCGCCTGCCAGGAGCCGAGCTGCGCCCATCCCACCGGCCCCATGCTGCGCCATTCCGTCTCACAGGAGCGATGATGATCCACGCCTTGCCTGCCTCTTGCCGTCAACCGGGCCGCCTGCTTGTCTGGCTGGCCATTGCCGCAGCCCTGCTGTCGGGCCTGTCTGCCCGCGCCGACGCCATTCAGGCGATCGTCTCGCCCAAGGTCAGCCCCCACGACGATCGCGACTACCGTGCCCTGGCCCTCGACAACGGGCTAAGCGTGCTGCTGGTCAGCGACTCGCAGGCCGACAAGGCCGCCGCCTCGCTGAACGTGGACGTGGGCAGCGCCCAGGACCCCGAGGATCTCGCCGGCCTGGCCCACTATCTCGAGCACATGCTGTTCCTCGGCACCGACGCCTATCCCGAGGCCGATGCCTACCAGGGCTACCTGAGCCGCCACGGCGGCAGCCACAACGCCTTCACCGCGCCTCACGACACCAACTACTTCTTCGATATCGAGCCCGACGCCCTGGCCGGCGCCCTAGACCGCTTCAGCCGCTTCTTCGTGTCGCCGCTGTTCAACGCCGAGCGCCTGGAGAGCGAGCGCAACGTGGTGCACTCCGAGTACCAGGCGCGGCTGCGCGACGATGGCCGCCGCGCCCAGGACGTGCTCGACCAGCTGCTCAACCCCGACCACCCCACTACCGGCTTCTCGGTGGGCAGTCGTGAGACCCTGGCCGACCGGCCGGCGGGAGAACCGAGCCTGCGCGAGCGCGTGATCGACTTCTACGAGGCGCACTACGACGCCAACGTCATGCACCTGGCCGTGGTCGCGCCCCAGCCCCTCGACGAACTCGAGGCCCTGGTCACCGAGCGCTTCGCCGACGTGCCCGACCGTGGCCTCACCCGGCCAAGCATCGAGGCGCCGCTGATCGAGGCGCAGCACCTGCCGCGCGCCGCACGCCTCGAGTCGGTGCGCGATAGCCAGCGGGTCAGCTTCCTGTTCCCGGTGCCCGACCCCGAGACCGCCTATCGCCACAAGCCGGCCGACTACCTGGCCCACCTGCTCGGCCACGAGGGTGAAGGCAGCCTGCTCGCGGCGCTGCGCGAGGCGGGCTGGGCCGACGGCCTCTCCGCCGGGGTGACCCGCGGCGATGGCCGCCACGCGCTGTTCGCCGTGGACATCAGCCTGACCCCGGAAGGCGCCGAGGCGCTGCCCCGCGTCCAGGCGAGCCTGTTCGCGGCCATCGAGCGCATCCGCGAGAGTGGCCTCGAGGCGTGGCGCTACGAGGAGCAGGCGCGCCTGGCCGACCAGCAGTTTCGCTTCCAGCAGCACGGCGCGCCCCAGGGCGACGCCATGCGGCTGTCCATGAACCTCTCGCGCTATCCGCTGGAGGACGTCAACGTCGCGCCCTACCGCCACGACGGCTTCGACCGCGAGCTGATCGCACAGTGGCTCGACGGCCTGCGCCCCGACCGGCTGCTGCGCCTCTACAGCGGCCCGGAGGTCGAGGGCGACGCCGTCTCGCCCTGGTTCGACACCCCCTGGCGCGAGGTCGCGATGGACGACGCGGGCGAGCCGCTGCCCGGTATCGCCCTGCCCGAGCCCAACCCCTACATCGCCTCCGATCTCACGCTGATTGAAGGCCAGGACGAGGTGCCGGGTCTGACCATCGACGAGGCGGGATTCGACTTCTGGCACATGGCGGACGCCACCTTCGACACCCCCCAGGTGGAATGGCGCTTCAGTCTCCAGCACCCCGCCGCCAGCCGCGAGGCCCGCGAGGCGGCGCTCTCACGGCTGCTTGCCGGCTGGCTCGTCGACAGCCTCAACGAGACCCTCTATCCGGCACGCCTGGCCGGCCACCGCTTCGAGGCCTATGCCCACGCCCGAGGCATCACCCTGTCTTTCTCCGGCTGGCGGGATCGCCAGGACCGCCTGATCGCACGGGTCATCGCCCAGCTCGAGGAGGCGACCATCGACGAGGCGACCTTCGAGCGGGTGCGCTACCGTCTCCAGCGCGAGTGGCGCAACGCCCCGCAGGATGCGCTCTACCGCCAGGCGCACCGCACCCTGTCCGAGGCGCTGGTGCGCCCACAGTGGCCCAGCGAGGCGCTGCTTGAGGCGATCGGCGACCTCGAGGCCGCCGACCTGCGTGACTTCCGCCGACGCTTCCTCGCCGAACTGCACCTGGAAGCGATGGCGGTGGGCAACCTGACGGGCGAGCTCGCCAGCCGCGAGGCGCGCCAGGTGGCCGAGGCGCTCGCCCCGACCCTGCCCACCGGGGCCATTCCCGACCTCACTCCCCTGCAGGCGGAAGACCTGCCCGAGCTCGTCCCGACCACCACCCGGGAAGAGTCGCTGGTGCTGCGCTACCTGCAGGGGCCGGACCGCTCGCTCACGAGCCAGGCGCGCATGGCGCTGCTGGGCCAGCTGCTGGAGACGCCTTTCTACCAGCGCCTGCGCACCGAGCAGCAGCTGGGCTACGTGGTCAATGCCGGCTACTCCCCCATGCTCGATGCTCCCGGCATCAGCCTGCTGGTGCAGTCCCCCGACACCGACAGCGAGGCGATCCAGGGCCATATCGACGCCTTCCTGGACGACTTCGCCGAGCGGCTCGAGGCGCTCGAGGACGACGCGCTGGCGCCCTATCGGCAGGCGGTCCACGACGCGCTGATGCAGCGCGATACCAGCCTCGCCGGGCGCACCAATCGCCTATGGCATGCGCTGGCCAACGACGACACCGACTTCGACCGCCACCGGCGCCTCGCCGAGCGCGTCCTGACGGTGACGGCCGACGAACTGCGCCAGGCCTGGCCGGCGCTCAGCGACAGCGCCGTGGCGCGGGTCAGCTTCGATCCGGGCGACGAACCCAGCGACGTGCTGGCCCTGAGCCGGCACCTGGCACCGCTGCCCGATGACGCCGACTGACGCGTCCCGCCCCGAAGACGACAGCGCCCGGCCAGATGGCCGGGCGCTGTCGTTGGTGGCTCGAAGGCGCGGACTTCGTCAGCCGAAGGCCTGGGGCGGCATCATCGCCTCGACATGCATCACCAGCTCCTCGAGGATCTGCCGGTCGCGGTCGGCGAGCGGCTCGCCGTTGAGCCGGTCGATCTCGCGGGCGAAGGCCTTGAGGGTGAGGCTCGAGACGACCGGGTCGTTCATGCGCTCCCAGCGGAAGGCCTCCCAACGCGCCTGCTCCTCGCTCTCCAGGGTGTCGGGATAGCTGCGGGCCCGATAGCGAAACAGCATCTCCTCGAGTCGCGGATCCTGGAAGGCGAAGCGCGCCCCGACCAGGTCCCAGGGATCGGTCTCGCGCACCCGCTGCATCTGCTGGCGATCCGTCGGCGAAAAGAAGCCGCCGGCGTAGAGCATCAGGTCGGGATCGTGGGGCGGCTCGGGATGGGGCGCGGCGAACACCTCGGCAACCCGTGCCGCGACCTCGGGACGGGCGGCGAGTCGCTTCCAGTGCTCACGGCACGCAGCCAGGTCGAGCCCCAGGCGCTCGACGATCTGGCCGTACTCGCCCTGGCGAGGCCCCGAGGTGTCCTTGAGCGCGCTGGCCGGGAAGAGCACCGGGCACTTGTTGATATGGATGACCTTGAGCGGAATGCGCTCGGCGCCCTCCGCGAGGTCGTCGTTGCTGACGAAGACCCGCTCGCGGATCTGCTCAGGCGAGAGCTCCATCAACGGGGTCGGATCCATCGAGAGATCGAAGACGATCACCCCGTTGGGGTTGGTGGGGTGCTCGGCCAGCGGCATCACCAGGGCGCTACAGCCACGACTGGCCGGATAGCGCCGCGAGATGTGCAGCACCGGCTTGCGGCTGGGCAGGTCCAACTGCCGGGAGACGGCGCGCTTGCCGCGCAGGCCGAGCAGGTAGTCGAACAGCCGGGCATTGCGCTCGCGCAGGAGCTTCGCCAGGGCGATGGTGGCGCGAACGTCCGCCAGGGCATCGTGGGCTCCCGCATGGGCGATGCCGTTGGCGGCGGTCAGGTCCTCGAGCTTGAAGCTCGGCGCGCCGTCATCGCGGGTCGGCCACTCGATGCCCTCGGGGCGAAGGGCGTGAAAGGCGCGCACGACGTCGATCAGGTCCCAGCGCGAGTTGCCGTTCTGCCACTCCCGGGCGTAGGGGTCAAGCAGGTTGCGATAGAAGAGGTGACGACTCACCTCGTCGTCGAAACGCAGGCTGTTGTAGCCCAGCGCACAGGTGCCCGGCTCACTCATGGCCGCCTCGATACGGCCGGCGAACTCGGCCTCCGGCAGCCCGCGGCGACGCGCCTGCTGCGGCGTGATGCCGGTGATCAGGCAGGCCTGGGGGTGGGGCAGGAAGTCGTCGGCGGGCTTGCAGAAGAGCTCGAGCGGCTCACCGATCTCGTTGAACTCGGCATCGGTGCGGATGGCCGCGAACTGCGAGGGACGATCGCGGCGCGGGTCGGCACCGAAGGTCTCGTAGTCGTGCCACAGGAAGGTCTGCGGGGCGGCTGTCGACTGCGCCATGGGCGAGCTCTCCGAAGGCATGAATTCAGCGGCCCAGCCTACCACAGCGCCCGGGCAGGCTCAGCCGCCGGGACTCGCGTAGGACGGCCGTCGCTGCCACCCGCTCAGGCCTTGGGAAGGGTCACGTTGAGCTCCAGCACCGAGCAGTTGTCCTCGCTATCGAGGGTGATGTTGACCGCGTCGTCATCGATCTGCACGTAGCGTCGAATCACCTCCAGCAACTCCTTCTCCAGCAGCGGCATGTAGTCGGGCTGCCCACGCTGAGTGCGCTGATGGGCCACGATGATCTGCAGCCGCTCCTTGGCGACCGACGCGGACTTCTTGCGCTCTCGCTTGAGGAAATCGAGCAACTTCACCGGCGGGTTCCTCCAAACATGCGGCTCAACAGGCTCTTCTTCTGGTACTCGTGGAAGCGCAGCGGCACCTCCTCCCCGAGCAGCCGGGCCACCGTGTCGGCATAGGCCTGGCCGGCATCGCTGTTGTCGTCGTGGGTCACTGGTACCCCCTGATTGGAGGCCCGCAGCACCGCCTCGGACTCGGGGATCAAGCCCAGCAGATCGATGGCCAGGATATCGCGGATGTCGTCCAGGTTCAGCATGTCCCCCAGGTCGACTCGGCTGGGGTTGTAGCGGGTGATCAGCAGATGTTCCCGGATGGCGTCGTCGCCACGCTCGGCGCGCCGGGTCTTGGACGCCAGCAGGCCGAGGATGCGGTCGGAGTCGCGCACCGAGGAGACCTCGGGGTTGGTGACCACGATCGCCTCGTCGGCGTAGTACATGGCGAGCTGGGCGCCCCGCTCGATACCCGCCGGGGAGTCGCAGATGATGAAATCGAAATCCTTGCCCAGGGTGTCGAGCACCTTCTCGACGCCCTCCTGGGTCAGGGCATCCTTGTCGCGGGTCTGGGAGGCCGGGAGGATATGCAGGTTATCGACCCGTTTGTCACGAATCAGGGCCTGATTGAGGCCCGCCTCACCCTGGATGACGTTGACCAGGTCATAGACCACGCGGCGCTCGCACCCCATGATCAGGTCGAGGTTACGCAGCCCCACGTCGAAATCGATGACCACGGTCTTCTTGCCACGCAGCGCCAGCCCGGTGGCGATGGCGGCTGCGCTAGTCGTCTTGCCGACCCCTCCCTTGCCGGAGGTCACAACGATGATCTTGGCCAAATGTCACATCCTGTCTTGTCATGAGGAAAAGAAACGCGGGCATGAGCCCTGGCGTCATGCGCTTGGCCGACATCAGTCCAGCGGCTTGATGCTCAGCTGGCCGTCGAACAGCTGAACCTGGACGGTAGTGCCCAGCATGCGCGGGTCGATGTCCTCGAGGCGCTTGTAGTTGCCGGCCACCGAGAGCAGCTCGGCATGCAGTTCGCGGCAGAAGATACCTGCCTTGACGTCACCGTGGATGCCAGCCAGGGCCCGCCCGCGCAGGGCGCCGTAGACATGCACGTTGCCGGCGGCCAGCACCTCGGCCCCGGCGTTGACCGCGCCGACCACCACCAGGTCGCCCTCGGGGGCGGTCACCTGCTGGCCGGAGCGCACCGTGCCGCGGTAGATACGCCCCCTGGCGACAGCGCCGGGCAGGGCCTCGGGAGCAACCTCGGGGGAAGCATCCACCGGCTCGTCGAGCTCGACCTCTTCGGCCGGCACGGCGTCGGCAACGCTCTCCAGGGGGCGCGGGCGCGAGGCTTCCTGGGGAGGAAACCAGCCCAGCCCCAGGGCCCAGGCCGACTGCTTGACCGGGTCCGGCCCGCCGCGCACCGCCACCGGCAGCAGCTTGTGGGCACGACATACCGCGCAGATGCGCTCAAGCGCCAGGTGCGGCTCTTCAAGCTTCTCCACATTGAGAACGACCGGGGTATGCTGGAAGAAGGCCGGCGACTGGCTGAGCTTGCCCGCTAGCTGTTCGCGAATGCGCTCGGGGTCGGCACTGGTCAGTTCCATGACCGTCATCGGCAGCATCCCCCCCTTGAAGGTGAAGGCCATACGGTCCCTGTCCATATTGAGACTCATTGCCGAACTCCACGTCGGGTGATGGTCGGGGTACCACTCAAAGCTAAGCGAGTGACTGCAACCCTGCAACCGATCATAAGGACATAGGGGCGCATTGTCAGTGTCTCCAGGCAGCCACACCTCGCCAGCGTCGAGCCTTTTCTGCCGCCACGTCACGTGCTTAGATACAATGGCATCATGTTCTGTCGCGTTTTTACCGATAACAACGATCATCTCGCGCCCCGCTCGGGAGCGCTCTCCTCGTCAGGATGCCCCATGCCAGGACTCCTTCGCCGCCTGTTCTCCCCGCGCTGGAAGCACCCGGACCCCGAGGTTCGGCGACACGCGGTGTCGCGCCTCGACCCGTGCAGCGATGACCAGCGCCGCACCCTCGAGCGGCTGGCACTGGACCCCGATCCCGGTGTACGCCTGGCCGCCCTGGAAACCCTCGACGACCCCCAACGCCTGCTGACGCTATGCGAACTGTCGGACGCCTCGCCCGAGCTCAGGCAGCACCTGGTCGCCCTGCTCGCCGGGCGCCTCGGCCATCACGACCTGCCGGCACGCATCGCGCTGGTGGAACGGCTCGAGGATCGGACGCTGCTCAACGAGCTGGCCCTGCAGGGCGACAACCAGCAGCTGCGTCTGGCCGCGCTGGCCCGCCTCGATGCGGAGGAAGACCTGGTCCGTCAGGCCTGCGACAACGGCATCGCCGCCGTGCGTCATGCCGCCGCCGCGCGGGTCGAAAGCGAGGCGGGCCTCTCCCGGCTGGCCCACCAGGCCCGGCGTGATCGCCAGGTGGCCCGCCAGGCCCGCGAACGCCTCAATCGACTGAGAGCCGATGCCGCCTCCCTGGCGGCGGCCCGCGCCGAGCGCGAGGCACTGCTCGAGAAACTCGAACGCCACGCCCATGGCCCCTGGGAGCCACTCTATGCCGGCCGCCTGCGCCACCTGATGCGCGAATGGGCGAAGCTTCGCGACCTGGCGGATGCGCGCCAGGAGCGCCGCTATCAGGACGCCTGCCAACGCTGTCGCAAGATCATCGGCGATCACGAGGCCCAGGAGCATGCCCGCCATGCCGACCACCGCCGGCGCGAGGATGCCGACCAGACCCGAGAATCCCTCGTCGAGGCGTTGGAAGAGAGCCTCGAGGGCCTGCATCAGGGCGAGCAGCTCACCGATCAGGACATCGCCAGCCTGCGCGCCCAGAAGCGCCTGATGGCCAGCCGCTGGCAGGCGCTCTCCGACTATCACCTGGCCGATGAGGCGCTGCGCCATCGCTACGACGAGGCGCTCGCCGAGTACGAACGGATCGTTCAGGCCCGGGTGCGCCTGGACGAACGCGCCGACGCCATCGAGCAGGCGCTGGCGGAAGGCGATGATGATCGCCTGGGCGCCTTGGTCGAAGCCTGCGGCTGGCCGGCGCGACTGGCGCCAACGCCGCTGCTGGCCCGCGCCCGAGAGCGCCTGGCCCGGGAGACTCAGGACGACGGCGGCGAGCCGGGCGCCCAGCTCGCCCACTTCACCGAGGAGCTGGGCCAGTTGGAAGTCCTGCTGGAGCGCGGCGCTTTCAAGGGCGCCAGCCGACTCCACCAGCGCCTGCGCCAGCAGGCCGAACGGCTGCCCAAGCCCCCCCCGCCTGCGGACCAGGCGCGGCTCAAGCGCCTGGCGGCGAGGCTGGCCGAGCTTCGCGACTGGCGCGGCTTCGTCGCCGGTCCCAAGCGCGACCAGCTGTGCCAGGCCATCGAGGCGCTGGCCGAGCAGACCGAGGTGAGCGAGACCGAGCTCGACCGTCGCCATCGCCAGCTGGTCAAGGAGTGGAAGGCGCTGGGCGACGCCGCCGCCAACCGCGAGCTGTCCGCCCGCTTCCGCACCGCCTCCGATCGCATCAAGGAACGCCTGGCCCCCTGGCGAGAGCGCCAGCAGGCCGAGCGACAGCGCCATCTGGAGGCTCGCCAGGCGCTATGCGAGCAGCTCGAGACGCTGCTCGAGCAGCCCGCCCATGAGGCCGACCCCGACGGGCTGCGCGAGATTCGCGACCGCGCCCGCGAGCAGTGGCGCCGCCTCGCTCCAGTGCCACGCGAGCAGGCCGAACCGATCGGCCGACGCTTCGGGCGCATCCTCCATGAGCTGCAGGCGCTGATCGATCGGCGGGCGCGGGAGATCGCCGAAGCCAAGCGGGCACTGATCGACGAGATCCGCGAGCTGCTGGCACGCGACCTGCCGCCCGGCCAACGGGCCGACCAGGCCAAGGCCCTGCAGCGTCGCTGGCGAAGCCTGGGGCGAGCACCGAAGGGGGAAGAGCAGGTCCTGTGGCGGGAGTTTCGCGGACTATGCGACGAGATCTTCGCCAGCCGCGAAGCCGCCCGCGATGATCAGGCCCAGCGCCAACGCGCTCGACTGGAGGCCATGCAGGCGCTGATCGACCGGATGGACGCCTGGCACCCCACGCAGAGCCGCGAGACCGACGTGCTGGACGAGGCCATCCGCGAGGCCGCGGCGCTGGAGCCACTGCCTTCCGGTCGGCGCACCGAGGGCATGCGTCGCCGCTGGAGCGGCATCGTGCGGGCGCGCCGCGAGCGCCTGGACCGCCTGGCCCTGACCGAGGAGGCCAACCGCTGGCAGGCCATCCGCCCGCTGCTCACGGCACACCTGCGGGCGGATGCCCGGCACCTGGCCGGTGGCCCCGCCGAGGAGGTCCCCCGGCCCCATGAGCTGGACCTGCCGCCCGAGCTGCGCCGCGCCCACGAGGCACGCAATGCCGCCCGCCAAGCCGGCACCACCGCCGAGGCCCAGGAGAAGCTCGCCCGCCTGCGGGCCCACCTTTCCCTGCTAGCCGGCGGTCGCGTCCAGCATCGCGACGACCCGCTGCGCCTGGCGATCCAGGTGGAACGGCTCAACGAGAACATGGGCCAGGCGATTTCCCGTGCCGACGAGCTCCATCAACTGCTCGGCGAGCTGCTCGCCAACGGCCCGATGCCCGAGCACTCCTGGGAGCGCGAGGTTGGCGAGCTCGACCGGATGCTCGAGATCCTTGCCGAGCGGCCGCCACCCTGAGCCGACACCTCCCGTCCAGACACAAGAACGCGAGGCCGAGGCCTCGCGTTCTGCTATCGGCCGCCGGGGTCACCGGCGGCCGGTATGCTGCGGCGGTCGGGCGATCAGCCCATGAACTGGCCACCGTTGATGTCGATATTGGCGCCGGTGATGAAGCCCTGGTCCTTGGAGGACAGGAAGGCGACCAGGCGGCCGATCTCCTCGGGGGTACCGTAGCGCTTGACCGGTATGGTCTCGCGGATGGCCTCGCGCACCTTCTCGGGAATGTTCATGATCATGTCGGTGGCGATATAGCCGGGCGACACCGTATTGACGGTGATGCCCTTGGTGGCCGTCTCCTGAGCCAGTGACATGGTCAGGCCATGCATCCCTGCCTTGGCCGCCGCATAGTTCACCTGGCCAAACTGCCCCTTGCGGCCGTTGATGGAAGAGATGTTGATGATGCGCCCATAGCCCTGCTCCAGCATGTCCTCGATCACGCTGCGGCAGGTGTTGAAGACGCTGTTGAGGTTGGTGTCGATCACCTCGTTCCACTGCTCCGGCGACATCTTCTTCATGGTGCCGTCGCGGGTGATGCCAGCACAGTTGACCAGCACGCTGACGGGACCATGCGCTTCGCGGACCTCCTTCACTCCGGCTACGCAAGAGTCGTAGCTGGTGAGGTCGATTCCGGACAGGGCAATATTGTCGTAGCCTTCGGCCTTCTGGGTCTCCAGCCAGGCCTTCGCCTTCTCGGGATTGTGATATCCCGCGATCACCATGTAGCCCTGCGAAGCCAGTTCGCGGCAGATGGCGCTGCCGATGCCGCCGGTACCACCGGTGACCCAGGCGACGGGTGCTTGATTTGTCATTGGCTATCTCCCTGATATGAATGACATCAATATGAGGTGACCCGGCGGGCCACCACCAGCATGACCATTATGAGTTGTTGGACAGTCATTTTTGTGACGCCCTCCGAGTATGGACCAGAAACCGGCCCTGGGACGAGCGTTGGACATTGACCATTGACTAAAGGCAAAGGACGTGTAAAATGTGTCTCACGTTGATGCGGGGTGGAGCAGTCTGGTAGCTCGTCGGGCTCATAACCCGAAGGTCATCGGTTCAAATCCGGTCCCCGCTACCAAATTCAAGAAGGCGTATCGTCCCCGGACGATACGCCTTCTTTCGTTGTGCCCGCCACTGTGCTCGCACGCTCCTTACCCGCCGGTCCCTCGATCGGCCCTTGAAGTCGCCGCCGGCGGCCCGCATCTAGTGGACAAACTCACCCTGGATCAAGGCTACCGTCACCATGCCCATCGTCGACCCCCGCACCGGTGAGCCGCTCACCACCGACACGTCCGCCGGCGAGAGCCAAGCCGGGCCCGCCCACGGCCAGCAGGCCGATGTCGTCCTCGACGTCGATCGCAGCAACATCCAGCAGCTGCTCGAGACCTCCATGCAGGTCCCGGTCCTGCTCGACTGTGGCAGCCGAAGCGAAGCGGCGAGCCAGCAGTTGAGCCAGGTGCTGGAAAAGCTGGCCCGGGAATACCAGGGCGCCTTCCTGCTGGGCCGTCTGGATATCGATCAGGAACCGGAAATCGCCGCCCAGCTGGGCGTGCAGAGTGCGCCCGACGTCAAGCTGATCAGCCAGGGGGGCCTGGTCGACCACTTCCAGGGCGCCCTGCCGGAGAAGCAGATCCGCGAGTGGCTGGGCCGCTACTTCCCGGCCCCGGAGGAGGCGCCGCAGACACCCGAGGACCAGGCCGCCGAGGCCCTGGCCGCCGGCGATGCCGCCACCGCCCGGAGCATCTATCAAGAGCTGATCCAGCAGTATCCCCAGCACACGCCCTACCAGGTGGAGCTGGCCCGCACCCTGGTGGCCGACGGCGAGGCCGAGCAGGCCCGCGAGCTGCTCGACAACCTGCCGCCGGAGGAGCGCGATGCCGCCCCGGCGCGCGGCGTGCGCGCCAGCATCGCCTTCGGCGAGCAGGCGCCCTCCGCCGAGGAGCTGGCCGCACTGGGCGAGCGCGACGACAGCGAAGCGCAGTTCAAGCGCGCCCTGCGCCAGCTGGCCGATGGCCAGTACGAGGCCGGCCTGGAGGCCCTGCTCGGCCTGATGAAGCGTGACCGGGCCTACGGCGAGGATGCCGCCCGTCGCACCCTGCTGCAGGCCTTCGACGCCCTAGGTGCCGATCACCCGCTGACGGTCACCTATCGCCGCAAGCTCTTCGCCTTGCTCTACTGACCCTCGATCCGACAGGTCCCGCCAAGGCCCTATCCCGAATCGGAACCTTCGCGAAAACGGCCGCCCCACGGAGCGGCCGTCACCGCCTGAGCCCTGCGCCGGTGCGCGGTAATTCAGCCCTGCAGCATGCCGTCCAGCCGGCTCAGGGCCGCCTCCAGCTGGGCCGCCGTGGTCCCGAAGTTGAGCCGCACGAAGCCCGGCCAGCCGAAGTCGGCACCGTCGGAGAGCGCGACGCCCGCGCGCTCCAGCAGCAGGCGCTGGGGAGAGTACTCGGCCCCCTGCAGGGCAGGCGCCTCGCGCAGGTCCAGCCAGGCCAGGTAGGTGGACTCGGGCGCGCTCATGGCGACCCCCGGCCAGTGCGCCACCCGCTCGACCAGCCGCCGGCGATGGTCGCGCAGCGTCTCGATCAGCGCCTGGCGCCAGGCGTTGCCGTGGCGATAGGCCGCCTCGGCGGCCACCAGTCCGAGCACGTTGCCATCCGGCTGCAGGCCCTTGGCCGCCGCGGCGAAGCGCCGCCGCAGGCCGGCGTCGGGAATCACCGCGCAGGCCGTGGTGAGCCCCGCCAGGTTGAAGGTCTTGGAGGGCGCCCAGAGGGTCTGGATACGCGAGGCGAGCGCGGGAAAGGCGGCGGCCAGGGGCGTGTGGCGGGCCCCCTCGTCGAGCAGCAGGTCGCAATGCAGCTCGTCGGAGACCACCAGCAGCTCGTGGCGCTCGACCAGTTCGGCGAGCCCCGCCAGCTCCTCCCGCGTCCAGACGCGCCCGGTGGGGTTATGCGGCTGACACCACAGCAGCAGCCGGGTCGCGGGAGTGATCGCCGCCTCCAACGCCTCGAGATCGAGCCGCCAGGGTTCGCCAGCGGCGACCGGCGGCCGTAGCGCCGCCTGCTGGGGCAGGCGCCCGGTACGCTCGGCGACGTGTAGGAAGGGCGGATAGATGGGCGTGACCGTCAGCACCCCGTCCCCCGGCGCAGTGAACGCCAGACTGGCCAGGTGCAGGGCCGGCACCACGCCCGGCAGCCACAGCTGCCACGCCGGTTCGATGGCCCAGTCGTAGTGTTCGGCGCTCCAGTCGCAGACCGCCTGCCTGAGGCTGTCGGGTACCTGGCCGTAGCCGAAGACGCCGTGGGCGACCCGCGCCTGCAGCGCCTCGATGACCGCCGGGGGCGAGACGAAGTCCATGTCGGCGACCCACAGCGGCAGCACGTCCTCGCCGTAGCGATGCCACTTCTGTGAGGGCCAGTCACCCACCGATGGGTGGCGACGCTCGACGGGCGTGGCAAAATCGAATTCCATGTGCAGTTCCCGCTCCCAGAAGGCCAACAAGATGACAAAGACCATGCCGCAAGACGGCTTCTATGCCAAGGTGCGCCGCGGCCTGCCCGACCTGGTCGCCCAGTGGCTGACCCTGGGCCAGGGCGATGCCGATCGCCTGGCGCTGCTGCTCGCCGAGACCGCCCGGGTGACGCGGACCGGCCTGCCGGAGGAGACCCCGAGCGGCGAGACGCTCGCCGCCTGGAGCCGCCCCGACGGCGATGAGCCGCCGCTGTGGGCGGCGCGCACCGCCACCTTTCTGCTGGTGCAGATGCCCGCTCGCCCCGTGCCGGCCGGCGACGACGAGGCCTGCGCCTGGGCCTACTGCTGGCTGCGCAACCGCGATGCCGAGAGCGTCGAGGCGGCCGAACAGGCGCTGCCCGAGCACCTGCGCGAACCGCTGGCCGCAGCGCTCCGAGCCGCCTGGACCGACCTCAAGGGGCTGCGTCTGGTCTGAGCCCGCACCCCCGACGACGCGTCTTACCCTGATGATAAGGACCCACTGACGATATGGACGTTCCCCTCACCTGGCAGCTGGCCAAGCTTGTGGTCTCCATCGGCGTGGTACTCGGCCTCTCGATGATCGCCGAGCGTGTCAGCACCCGCATGGCCGGCCTGCTCTCCGGCTACCCGCTGGGCACCGCCATCGCCCTGTTCTTCATCGGCCTGGAGATCTCGCCGGCCTTCGCCACCCAGAGCGCCGTGCACACCCTGGCCGGCTTCAGCGCCACCCTGGCGCTGGGCGGCGGCTATCTGCTCTGCGCCCGGCGCGATGGCCTGCCCGGCGTGCTCGCCGGCAGCGCGGGCGGCTTCATCGCCTGGCTGACCGTGAGCCTGCTGCTGACCCAGGTGGAGTTCACGCGGCTGACCGGTACCCTCACCACCCTGGCCGCGATCGCGCTCTTCATCGGGCTCTATCGACGGGTCCCGGATACCGCAGCCGGCCCGCGGGGCGGCTTCAGCTGGGCGGCGCTGGGCCTACGGGCCGCCCTGGCCGCCGGCATCATCTTCCTGATCACCGGCCTCGCCCACGTGATGCCGGCCGCCTGGGCCGGGGTCATGGCCGCCTTTCCGGTGACCATGTACCCCTTCCTGGTGATCCTGCACCTGACCCACGGCGCCGCCCCGGTGGCCACGGTGATCAAGCACTACCCAGCCGGACTCGGCTCGCTGCTCTGGTACGCGCTGTGCGTCTCGCATACCTACGAACGCTTCGGGCTGCTGGTCGGCACCCTGGCCGGCTTCGTCGTCGCCACCGCCTGGCTGCTGGCCTGGACCCGCCTGCGCGCCTGGTACACCGCGCGCCAGACCCGAGCGCCCAGCGCCGGTACTTGACCGAGCGCTTGCTCGGGGCAAAGCTGTCCCTCCCGAGACGCTCACGAGGAAACCGCCGATGTTCGTTCGCACCGTGGAACCCGCCTTCTACGACACCGATGCCCTGGGTCACGTCAACAACACCCGCCTGCCGGCCTGGTTCGAGCTGGCGCGCAACGACCTCTTCCGGCTCTTCACGCCGGACCTCGACCCGCGCAAGTGGCGGCTGATCATGGCGCGCATGGAGGTCGACTACCGGGCCGAGCTGCAGTACGGCCGCGAGATCGAGATCCGCACCTACGTCTCGCGGCTCGGCAACAGCTCCTTCACGGTGAGCCAGGAGGCGCGCCAGGATGGCCGGCTGACCAACCTCGGCCATGCCGTGATGGTGCATTTCGATCACGCGACCAAGCAGGCCGTGCCCATCGAGGGGGAGCTGCGCGAGGCCCTGGAGGCCCATCGCCAGGAGGAGCCGACAGACGCATGACCCCGGCCGTGAAGATACTGGAGAAGGCCGGCGTGGCCTTCCAGCTCAACAGTTACGAGCACGATCCCCGCACCCCCGCCTACGGTGAGGAGGCCGCCCGGGTGTTGGGCCTGCCGGCCGACGAGGTGTTCAAGACCCTGCTCGCCCGCCTCGACGACGGCCGCCTGGCGGTAGCCATCGTGCCGGTGCCCTGTCAGCTCGATCTCAAGGCACTGGCCCGAGCCGCCGGGGCGCGCAAGGCGAGCCTCGCCGACCCCGCCGAGGCCGAGCGCGCCACCGGCTACGTGGTGGGCGGCATCAGTCCGCTGGGCCAGCGCAAGCGCCTGCCCACCTTCCTCGATGAGAGCGCCCGGGCCCTCGAGGCGATACACGTCAGCGGCGGCCGGCGGGGGCTCGAGATCCGCCTCGCCCCCGGCGATCTGGCACGCCTGACCGGCGCCCGCGAGGCTCCGCTGGCGCGGCGCTGAACCGAGCGCCGCCGGAGCCGAACCCGCTACGCCGCTGTCATATCCCCACAGCCCTCCACCGACGGGAGCCCCCATGGCCATCCGCTACACCCTCTGGCTGGACCCGGACGACACCCCTCGCCACCGCGCCGTCGAGGCCGACCTGACGCGCTACTTCATCGACCGCTTCGCCGACTATCCGCACATCCGCTTGTTCGGCGCCGACCCTTACGATTATGATGCGCCGTTCAATCGCCTCTACGACGTGCTGATGGCAAGGGCCGGCGAGTACTGCGAGCGGGAATGGCGCTACGTGCCCACCCCCGAGCAGCTCAACCGCGCCTTCTTCCTGGCCGTGGGGCACTCGAACAAGTTTGTACGGGACAACGACGATGGTGATCCGAACCGATCAGGCCCCTGATGAGCGCCAGCTGGCCATCATCGCCGAGCAACTCGGCCGCGCGCCCCGCGGCATCGAGGCCCTGGCCGCCACCGACGGCGAGGGCACGCCGCTGGTGCTGCGCATGGCGCCCATCGTCGATGGCAAGCCCTTCCCGACGCTCTACTGGCTCTGCTCGGAGCGTCTCAAGATCGAGATCTCGCACATCGAGGCCGCCGGGGTGATCAAGCAGCTGGAGACCCGCCTGCAGGAGGATCCCGACTTCCTGGCCGCCTACCACCGCAGCCACGACGCCTACGTGGCCGCGCGCTGGGCCTACATGAGCGAGGCGCAGCAGGCGGAGGTCTTCCGCCTCGGGTATGATGGCGTGCTCACCGCGCGCGGCATCGGCGGGATCGCCAACCGCGACCAAGTCCGCTGCCTGCATACCCAGTATGCCCACCACCTGTGCGGCGAGAACGTCATCGGCCAGTGGCTCGACGCGTACTACGGGGTAGCCGACTGCCTACCGTGACTCCGCCACCCGGCCGATTGCATCACCCCGCGACATAGTCCCCGACGACCCCATTCCGATAACATAAGGAGAACTCCGGATGTACCTGGATACCCATGTGATTGCCAGTCTCGCGCTGATCACCAGCATGATCGTCATCAGCGGCGTGGGCATCAAGCTGCTGCGCCAGGCCATGAAACGCGACGCCTCGGGCGCTCGCTGAGCCGACCATCATGACCGCGAAGGGCGCCTTGAAGGCGCCCTTCGCGTTTGCGGACCGGGCACATCCGGTGCCGTGACCGAAACCGCCAGCATGATGGCCCTGCCAAGGAGGAGAGCATGTCGAGATTCTGCGTTTACCTGGGGTCCCGGGAGGGCCGCGACCCGCAACACCTCGAGGCCGCCGAGGGGCTCGGCGAGGAGCTCGCTCGGCGCGGCCACGGCCTGGTCTACGGCGGCGCCCGCATCGGCCTGATGGGCCGGCTGGCCGATGCCGTGCTGGCCGCCGGCGGCGAGGTGATCGGGGTGATGCCCGACCACCTGGTCGAACGTGAACAGGCCCACCACGGCCTGACCAAGCTGGTACGGGTGCACAACATGCATGAGCGCAAGGCCAGCATGGCGGCCCACGCCGATGCCTTCATCGCGCTGCCCGGCGGCATCGGAACCCTGGAGGAGTTCTTCGAGGCCTGGACCTGGCACTACCTGGGTCTGCACGACAAGCCCATCGGCGTGCTCGACAGCGCCGGCTTCTACGCGCCGCTGCTGACGTTTCTCGACAGCACGGTGGAACAGGGCTTCCTGAACGGCCGGACCCGGGCTGAGCTGATCGATGCCACCGCCCCCATCGAGCTACTGAACGCCCTGGAGACCCGGCTGGCCCGCGACGCCTGATCGAGGGCATACGGGGCGCCTCGGCCTCGCCATCGGCACCGCATGACCGTGGCGAGGCCGTGCATCGAGTCCGAGCGTGGTCATGGCGGGAGAGCAGAGACTGAAGTTTTCGGGGCGCCTGTCGCGTCAGGCGTCGGCGTCGAGTTCGAGGGTGCGCTGGTAGGTGAGCTGCAGCAGGCGGGCGTCTTCCCCGGCGCGATGCCGATGGATGTCCCGCTCGAGGATGAGGGCTTCCTTGGTGCGGCTCCACAGCGCCTGCTGCGATTCGCTCAGCAGGATGCGTAGCGCCTCCAGGCGGAAGGCCGGCAGCATGCCGGCATGATGGAAGAGCAGCGACAGCCAGGTGTTGTCATAGCCCCAGCTGTCGCTGTAGGCGATGCCAACCTCTCCCAGCTCATCGTTAAGCCAGCGCGCCACCTGACGCACCGGATACCCCTCGCGCTGCAGCCGGCCGCGGCTGATGCCGTGCAGCAACTCGGCCTTGGGGTCCCAGTGCGTCCACTCGTCCAGCGGCTGGACGAGGAAGGCGCAGGTGCTGCCATCGGCGCGGGCGAGGCCGACCTCGATGGGGTAGCTGCCGCGCCCGAAGCCGGACGCCTCGATATCCAGCAGTGTGGGTAGCGTCACGGGCGGGAGAGTCCTTGGTCGAAGTGGCCGGTGCCGTCGCGGCAAAGGCCTAGTGTCGCGTCTCGCCTCCGGCCTTGTCCACTGCTGCGGCGCCCAGGGCACTCGCCCGCGACGTGGCGTCATCCTGTGACTCATGGAAGCCGGCCAGGCGATCGGCCAGGGCCTGCCAGTGCCCGGCCTTCTCGGCATCCACCGGCAGGGCCAACTCGCCATGGCGATAGGCCCGGGCGAGGCGGGTCGCCGCCAAGGGATGGCCCGCTTCACCGGCACGTGCGTACCAGGTCACGGCGTGGTCGTCGCGCCGAGGATACTGGGCACAGCCGTGCTCGTGGATCTGACCCGCCTGATACTGCGCCTTGATGTCCCCGGCCTGGGCAGCCTCGAGCACATAGCGCGCTCCGCGGGCCTTGTCCTGGGGACTGACGCCACGATGGAAGAGCATGTGCCCGTACTCTGCCAGCGCCGCCGGATGCCCGGCATCGGCACAGCGCTGGAAGAGGTGCATGGTCAGGCGCTGCGTTCGCGGCGAACGGGGCAGCCAGCGAATATGAAACAGCTGCTGCGCAAGCCGGTATTCGAGCCGGGTGAACAGTGAGGATGCCTCTGGCATGGCAACTACCCTGCGTCCAGTGAAGCGGAGGGAAGCCGGCCACGCCCTGTGTCCGGCATCCCTCCTGGCAATAAACGATGGCCTTCCGGGCTCCGCCGGGGCTTTGGGATGGCAAGCATACGCTCGCCCCGTCGGTGACTCAACCCTAGCCACTTGTTACGCCGCCGGGGGCCTGCGGCCGCTCCCTGAAAGGCGAGGTGGGTAGAGGCTATCTCCCCGATAGCCCATGGCGTGCAGGCGACTTGATATACTGCGCGCTACCGCCATCCGGCCACCTTTCCGCGACAGGAGCTCCCCATGCTGAGCGTGATCTCGCCCGCCAAGACGCTAGACTTCGAGACCCCCGCCACCACGAACCGGCACACCCAGCCGGACCATCTCGAACGGAGCCAGGAGCTGATCGAGATCCTGCGGGACTACTCGCCCCAGCGGCTCAGCGAGCTGATGAGCATCAGCGACAAGCTCGCCGGGCTCAACGCCGCCCGCTTCGCCGAGTGGCACACGCCCTTCACCCCGGAGAATGCCAAACCCGCCGCCCAGGCCTTCCAGGGCGACGTCTACGTGGGCCTCGAGGCCGACACCTTCGATGACGGCGACAACGCCTTCGCCCAGGAGCACCTGCGCATCCTCTCCGGCCTCTACGGCCTGCTGCGCCCACTGGATCTGATCCAACCCTACCGCCTGGAGATGGGCACCCGACTCGAGAACCCGGCGGGCAAGGATCTCTATGCCTTCTGGAAGGCGACGCTGACCGCCGAGCTCGATCGTGCCGTGGCCGCCAGCGGCAGCCCGGTGCTGGTCAACCTGGCATCCAACGAGTACTTCAAGGCGATCGACACCAAGCGGCTCGCCTCCCGGGTGATCACCCCGGTCTTCAAGGACGAGAAGAACGGCAAGCTGAAGATCATCAGCTTCTATGCCAAGAAGGCCCGCGGGCTGATGGGCGCCTGGATGATCCGCGAGCGCCTCGACGACCCCGAGGGGTTGAAGGACTTCGACGTGGCCGGCTACGCCTTCAACGCCGCGCTCTCCGAGGGCGACACCCTGGTCTTCACCCGCGCCGAGGGCGCCACCTGAGGCCGCTCATCCAGACGCTCAATTGAACGTCAGAGGGCGCGCCGAGCGCCCCTTGAGGAAGCGGCGGTGAGCCTGCTTGAAGCGCTCGTCGTCGCAGCGCTGCAACCACTCGTAGGCCACCATGTCGGCACTCACCGCCACCGCGCCGGCCTGGGTCATCCGCTCTCTCGCCAGACGCGCCTCACCGACACGACGGCTGGCGGTCGCCTCGACCAGCCAATAGACCTCGTAGCCCGCCTCGAGCAGGCCGAGCCCCGTCTGCATCACGCAGATATGCGCCTCGCTGCCGCACAGCACCACCTGACGCTTGCCACTCTCGGCCAGCGCCTCGGCGAAGGCCGGCTCGTCATGGGCACCGAAATGCAGCTTCTGCCAGAGGCGATGATCCGGCAGCGCCTCCAGCAGGCGGGGCTCGCTTCCCCCCAACCCCTGGGGATACTGCTCGGTGACCCAGACCGGCACCTCCAGAGAGCCGGCCAGCGCCCCTAGCCAGGCCGCCTCCGTGACCGCCTGTTCGCCGTGCTCGATCACTGGCAGCAGGCCGGCCTGCAGGTCGACGATCAGCAGCAGGCTCTTCTCTCGTGACAGGCGCATGGTCGGGCTCCTTGGTAGGTGATGGTGGCGCGGTTAGTGGTCGTGGCCGACCAGCATAGCCGCTAGAATGGAAACTTCCGATTTTTCCCGTATCACCCCCCCCCCCTTCCTCGATGGAGATTCCCCCGATGCGTCACCTCCTCGTCATGCTCATGGTCGGCGTGCTGGGCTTCGGCCTCGCCGTGGACCATGCCGATGCCCGCCGCTTGGGTGGCGGCAAGAGCTTCGGCAGCCAGTCGCGCAGCGTGCAGCAGCCCGCCGCCACCACCAGCCGAGACGCCGCCGGCAACCGCACCAACCAGACTCGTCCGAAGTCCCGCCTGGGCGGGATGCTCGGCGGCATGCTGGCCGGTGGCCTGCTCGCCGCACTGTTCTTCGGCGGCGCCTTCGATGAACTTCGCCTGATGGACATTCTGCTGGTCGCCGGCGTGGCCTTCCTACTCTTCCGGCTGTTCGCCAGCCGTCGGCGGACCGCCACGGCGGGCGAACCGAGCCCCCAAGAGACTGCGGCGCGTCCCCATGCCTTCCAGGCCGCGAGTGCGCAGATGGGCGGCGGACTCGCCTCGGAGCCCGAGTGGTTCGACCGCGAGCGCTTCCTGGGCGGTGCCAAGGAGCACTTCATGACCCTGCAGCGCGCCTGGGACAACAACGACTTCGCCGGCATCCAGGAGTACGTGACGCCGGAGCTCTACAACCTGCTGCGCGAGGAGCGCGACCGCCAGCCGGCCAACAACCGCACCGAGATCGTTCGCCTGTTCGCCGAGCTGGGCGATATCCGCGAGGTCGGCCAGCAGGCCGAGGCCACGGTGATCTTCCACGGCATCATCGCCGAGAACGACGAGGAAACCGAGTTCAACGAGACCTGGCACCTGATCCGTCAGCTGCGCGATGATGCGCCCTGGTACCTCCAGGGCATCGAGCAGAACCCGAGCTGATCACTCGCCACACCTCGAACCGAAACGCGAAAGGCCGGGCAATGCCTGCCCGGCCTTTTCCTTGCCACGATGCTGTAATCAGTTTTGCGCGTCTTCCGCCGCCTGCTCCAGGTTCTCGCCCATCTCTTCGACGCCTTCTCCCATCTCTTCCACAGACTCGTCGATGTTCTCGCCCGCCTGCTCGGCAGGTCCTTCCTCCTCACAGGCGGCCAGGCCGGCCCCCAGCATGGCGATCAGCAGGGCCAGGCCAAGCTTGCGCAGCATGTTGCTCTGTTTCATGATCATCTCCTCCTGAGATATCGTAATCCATTGCACGTGTATCGACGTACACCCTAGCCGCTCACGCATGATCTGGCTACCCCGCCCCTGCCCCGCTCCCGGCGCCCCGAACCAAAACGCCCCCGCCTCCTTCGAGGCGGGGGCGTTGCTGTTGGGGCAGCGCATGACAGGAGGGGTGAACGACGCATCGCACCGGAGCTGGGCGAGCCGCTCTCCCCTGCCCGGTCACAAAACCCTGCGCCCCATATGAAAAAACCCCGAGCTCGCTGAGCTCGGGGTTTTCTCGGCATAGGTGCCTGACGATGACTTGGCCGGCACTCCGGGACTCTCCATGGGGAGGCCCCCGAAACGACGAAACCCCGACCAATGGCCGGGGTTTCTGAATAGGTGCCTGACGATGACCTACTCTCGCATGGGGAGGCCCCACACTACCATCGGCGCTGATCGGTTTCACTGCT